>JAHDDK010000053.1:27401-28332 GCA_020629375.1 Acidimicrobiales bacterium | reverse complement strand
GTCGTTCTTGGCGTCGCCCGGCGGGTCGAGTGCTTTGCGACCCAGCTGCACCCGGCGTTCGGAGTTGGTGACGGTGCCTTCGGTCTCGGCCCACCCGGCCGAAGCCGGCAGGACGACGTCGGCGTAGGCCGCCGTGCGGGTCAGGAAGATGTCTTGCACGACCAAGAACTCAAGCCCCTGCAATGCGGCCCGTACGTGGTTGATGTCGGCGTCGGCGTCGGCCGGATTCTCGCCGATCACGTACAGGTGCGTGAGCTCCTTGGCGGCGATCGCCTCCATCATGAGGGTGAGATGCTTGCCGGGGGTTGCGGGGATCTCGCAATCCCACGCCGCCTCGAACTTGGCGCGCAGCTCGTCGTTGGCGACGTCCTGGAAGCCGGTCAGCTTGTTGGGCAGCGCGCCCATGTCACCACCGCCCTGCACGTTGTTCTGGCCACGGATCGGCACAAGCCCCGACCCGTACTTGCCGACGTGGCCGGTGAGCAACGCGAGGTTGCACAACGCCATCACGTTCTCGGCCCCGGTGTGGTGTTCGGTGATGCCGAGCGTCCAACACAGCTGCGCGGACTCGGCCGTGGCGTAGGCCTCGGCGAGCTCCGCAATCGCGTCAGCCGGCAGACCGGTGACCTCCGAGGTGCGCTCGAGCGTCCACTCCTGCACCGAGTCCACGTACGTGTCGAACCCCTGCGTTGAATGCGCGATGAACTCGTTGTTCTGGAGGTCGTTGTCGATGATGTACTTGCCGATGCCGTTGGCGAGCGCAATGTCGCTGCCGACGTTCAGGCCGAGCCACAGATCGGCGAACTTGGCCGTCTGCGAGCGCCGTGGATCAACGGCGAACATCTTCGCCCCGTTGCGGATGCCCTTGAGAATGTGATGAAAGAAGATGGGGTGCGCCTCACGCGCGTTGGTACCCCACATGACGATGAGA
>JAHDDK010000053.1:0-27333 GCA_020629375.1 Acidimicrobiales bacterium | reverse complement strand
GTTGTTCGACCCCATGACCTTCCTCGCGAACCGCTGGGCCGCGTAGTTCATCTCATTGGTCGACTTCGAGCAGCTGAACATGCCGAACGACGTCTCACCGCTGGACCGTGCGGCGCCGAAGCCCTCGGCGACAGCGTCGAGCGCCTCGTCCCAAGTGGCCTCGACAAGCTCGCCGTCTTTGCGAACAAGCGGCGTCGTGAGCCGTGTGCGTGGCTTCGTCCAATTCTTCGCCATTGCTTCTCCCCCGGTCGATGACCAGCCGTCAGATTCGTTCCAACCCGTTGCCCGTTCGGCACCGCGGTTACTTGCGTGTCTTTGTCGTCGGCGGCTCGAGCACCGACCGACAGCCCGTTCCACATCGTGGAACTGTTCCATTTCAAGAACATAGCTCAGATTCGACTGCCGGAGGGCCTCGAGGCACCCAGAACTGAACGATCGTTCAGCCCTGTCGCTGAGTTTACGGCATCGTCGGATCGAGATCGGTCAGGAGCCGCTCCACCTTGGCGGTTTCGACCTTGGACGAGACCCGACCCGCCTCGTGCATGTCGCGCACGGTCTTGGTCATCGTGATGGTCGAGCCGATGACCGCGAGCATCCCCAATGCGAGGAACGCCCGGACCCACGTATCGGCCGACATCGACCAGATCGCGGTGGCCATCGCAATGGTGCTGATGCCGAAGTTGATCTGGGTGAAGGCCACCCAGCTGGGTGAGTGCATTGACGATGGGGTCGGTTCGTATGCCATGGGAGAAAGCTCCAATCCGTGTTGATGTCGACTCGGTTCCGAGCCACACGATCCACCGTGACGGAGCGGGCAGCGTCGAGACGTGGCGGCTTTCCCCTATTTGTGGCTGGGGGTCAATACGCTTTGGCCATGCGTTGGTCCCAACTGTTCGTCCCCACGCTCCGCGATGCTCCGGCTGACGCCGAGGCCGCGAGCCATCGACTGCTGATCCGCGGTGGATTCATCCGCCAGCTCCACTCGGGGCATTACACGATGTTGCCGCTTGGCTGGAAGGTCCACGAGAAGGTCGCCGACATCGTCCGCGAGGAGATGAACGCCATCGGTGGACAGGAGTTCTTGTTCCCAGCGATGCACCCCAAGTCGCTGTGGGAGGCATCCGGACGCTGGACGACCATGGGCGATGAGATGTTCCGTCTCCAGGATCGTTCGGGCACCGACGTCGGCCTCGCAATGACGCACGAAGAGGCCTTCGCCCAGATGGCCCTCGAGGTCAACTCGTGGCGCGCACTCCCCCAGATTTGGTACCAGCTGCAATGGAAGTTCCGTGACGAGCCACGGCCGAAGGCGGGCCTGCTTCGCGTCCGCGAGTTCGTGATGAAAGACGCGTACAGCCTCGACATCGACGACGCCGGCCTCGACGAGAGCTTCGACAAACACCACGGCGCCTACCTTCGCATCTTTGGTCGTCTCGGCCTCGATGCGATGCCGGTCGAGGCGAGCTCAGGTGCGATGGGCGGCTCCGGGTCGATCGAATTCATGGTCGAATCGCCGAGCGGCGAGGACGACGTCGTCCGTTGCCCCAACTGCGACTATCGAGCCAACGTCGAACGCGCCGCGTCTGCCGTCGCACCGATCGACGACGACACGCCTCCGGATGCTCCGGAGAAGTTTGCCACGCCCGGTATTCGCACGATCGCTGCGCTCGAAGAGGCAGGAGCGCCTGCGGATCGCCAGATCAAGACCATGGTGATGGTCATCGACGGCGCGGTCACGCTCGCCTTGGTTCGAGGTGACCATCAGCTCAACATGCAAAAGCTCCAAGATGCGACCGGTGGCGTCGACATCCGTCCAGCGACTCCCGACGAGACCGTCAAGCACCTGGGCGCGGCACCCGGCTCACTGGGAGCCGTCGGCGTCGATGCCGAGATTCGCATCTACGCCGACCACGCGCTCGACGGCCGGACGAACATGACCACCGGCGCCAACGAAGACGACTTTCACTGGCGTGGAGTTGACATCGCTCGAGACATCTCGGTCACCGAGTGGGTCGACCTTCGTGAAGTCAGCGCCGGTGAGCCCTGCATCTCGTGTGGCTCGACACTCGAAATCGTCCGATGTATCGAAGCCGGCCACATCTTCAAGCTCGGCACTCGCTACGCAGAGGCGATGGGCGCTCATGTCCTCGACGCCGAGGGTCAGAAGCGGACCATCGTCATGGGCAGCTACGGCATCGGCATCGGCCGCAACATGGCTGCGGTTGCCGAAACGCACTACGACGACAAGGGCCTGACCTGGCCGGTGTCGGTTGCGCCGTATGAGGCGTGCATCACCGCCATGAAAGTCGACGACGAAGCGACGATGATCGCAGCCACGGCGCTGTACGACGAGCTGCGTGGTGCGGGGATCGACGTGATCCTCGACGACCGAGACGCCCGCGCCGGGGTGAAGTTTGCGGATTCCGAGCTCATTGGCATCCCCCATCGCATCACGATCGGGCCTCGCGGCCTGAAGGACGGCATGGTCGAACACACCGTGCGCTCGACGATGGAGACGTCCGACGTGGCGCTCGATGCGGTGGCGGCGTTGGTGACCGACGCGATCACCGCCGCTCGCTGATCGCCTGACCAGCACGTACCAGGCCGTCACGGGCGTCGCGGGCGCTGAACGACACGACGATGCGGTCGGCGGAACCCAGCTGCGCGGCGACGGCGGGGTCGTCGATTCGTGCTGCCCGGACGATCACCAGGTCGCGGAACCACGGGGCCAGGATCGTTGACGAATTCACGAGGTGCGAGTCACTGATCAGCACGGTTTTGCCCTCGACCACACGTGTCGACGCTGATGTCGTCTCGGCCTGGAGGCGAATGCCGAAGTCGAGCCGGCGGCTCCGGACCTCCACATCCCGCCGTTCGACGACGAAGTCCACACCAACTTCGGTGCCGCTGTGGCCGAGAAGGTCGTACAGGTCGCTCGGACTGTCGACCCGTCCGTGTTCGACGATCGTTTCGGGCTCCCAGACGTCCGGCGACAACGCGTCGACAAGCGAGGACACGACGGCGGTCCGACCGTGCGGGTTCCAGTGCGTATCGGTTCGCCAGTAGAGCGGTTCGATGGATCCCTCGGCAGCTCGCTCGGATGCGCCCCACAGATCGATGTAGTGGCGGTCGGTTGCGGCAGCCGAGCGCAGCGCCACATTGACCTCACGGGCACAGTCCAGATCAACGATGGACCCCGGGAGTCGCTCGGGGTGGATCCAGGCTTTCTCGGGCACGACGGTCCACTGCAGCTCGATTCCCTCGGCTTCGAGATCTATGGCGACCGTGTCGAGACCGTCGAGAACGTCCTGGATCGCAAGGGTGTCTCGACACGCCTTGGTAAACGTGTCTTGCAGGTAGAGCCAGTCATCATGACCGACGAGCACGGCGTCGATGGTCGAATCTCCGAATACGTCGAGCGATAGCCGTGCATGCGTGTCGATGGCGAGCTCACGGACCGACAGCCGATCTTCGAACCAGTCGTCGATGCCGGCGAAGGTCGACGCGTCGGCGACCCCGGAGCGCGAGGTCTCCGGGAAGGGCTGAACGGCGCGGTTTCCGATGGTGCTCCTCGTCGACCAGATGGTTGCGAGCCCCGGGATGACGAGCAGCCCGAAGAACCAGACGACGGCGAGGAGAGCAAGGCGGCGAGACATCAGAACTGAAAGTAGAGAAACGGGGAGAAGGCTTGGGAGGAGGCAACGATCAGCGACAATGGCAGAGCGACGATGAGGGTCGCGGCGCGGACGAAGGCACCGGACCTCGTTGCTTGGGTCAGCACCCGGGTCGCGTTCGCTGGACCCCTACCGGGGAGGAGGAACACGATTGAGGCGAGGCACAAGATCATCGAGGTTCGCGTGTCGAGCGCAACGAGGATGTCGTCGCTCGGCGGGCCGAAATCGAGCGCTGCGAGGCGACCAATCAACGCTCCTGCCGCGCCGAGGTCAGGAGCACGGAAGATGATCCAGCCGATCATCACGAGGGTCAGAGTGACCGCTCGGTTGCCGGCGCCGTCTCGTTCGGCCCAGCCAAGGCGGCGCTCGAGCAACAGAAGCGACCCGTGGTACGCACCCCAGGCAACGAAAGTCCAGGCTGCGCCATGCCAGAGGCCGGTGAGCAAAAACACGATGATGAGATTGCGATAGGTCTGTCTGGTTCGATTGCCGCCGAGCGGGATGTAGAGATAGTCCCGGAACCATCGCGACAGCGTGATGTGCCAACGTCGCCAGAACTCGGTCACCGAGGCCGATGTGTACGGCCGATCGAAATTCTCTGGCAGACGGAAGCCGATCATCTGTCCGAGGCCGATGGCCATGTCGGAGTATCCGGAGAAGTCGAAGTAGAGCTGCAGGGTGTAAGCGAGCGTGCCGAGCAGAACAGCGCTCGACGACAGCGATCCGGGATCGGCGCCGAACACCTGATCAGCCAGGGGCGCCAGGGTGTCGGCGATCAGGACCTTCTTCGACAACCCGAACGTGAAGCGAACCGCTCCATCGGCGACACCGCCGAGTTCGGTTGATCGCCGGCGCAGCTGCTCGGCGATGTCGCCGTATCGGACGATCGGGCCGGCGATCAGCTGCGGGAAGAGGGCGATGTAGAGGAGATGGTCGAGAACCGAGTCGGCTGGCCGCTCGTGGCCCCGGGCAACGTCGACCGCGTAGGAGATGCGCTGAAAGGTGAAGAACGAGATCCCGATCGGGAGGGCGATGTCGGTTAGCCATGCGGGTGGATCGGCGATCGGCGTGAATCGGGCGACGAGGTCGACCGCGAGAAAGCCGGCGTACTTGTAGTAGGCCAGCACGCCGAGATTGAGGAGAACAGAAGCGGTGAGCGCCCGGCGTCGACCACCTTCGTCGCCGCGGCGCCAGGCCCGGTGCGCTCGGTCGGCGATGCGATGGTCGATCGCGGAGGTCACGATGAGCACCAGGACGAAGCCGCCGCTCCCCCACGTGTAGAACACGAGACTCGCGGCCAACACCGTGCCGTTCTTGAGACGATCGGGAACCGCGTGGACGAGCCCCACCACGAGGGGAAGGAACACGAAGAGAAACGTGGCCGAGCTGAAGACCATCGGTGAGCGACATTAGGCGACAGACCCCACGTCGGCGTTCCGCATCGTGGAACAAGTCGTTCCGCAATGCGGTACAGTGGTGGCCATATGGGAGCGGTGCAATCGATCGAGCGGGCCTTCACGATCCTTCGAGCACTGTCGCTCGGTGCGGCCGGGGTCACCGACCTTTCCGAACGGACGGGATTGCCCAAGAGCACCGTCAGTCGCCTCTTGTCGAGCCTCGAGAACGAGAACGCCGTGGCGCAAACCGAGGACGGCGCGTACGAACTGGGTCAAGGGGTCGCCGACCTCGGCGAGGCGCTCCGTCGCGGGCAGAGCATCACCGAGATCGCCCGTCCCCACCTGACCGAGTTGATGGAGCTCACCGGTGAGGCAGTCGGCCTCGACCGTCTCGAAGGCGACGCCGTTCGCACGATCTTCCAGGTGCACGACCCCGACTCCGCTGTCGTCGTCCGGGATTGGACCGACGAGACGACGCCGGTGCATGCCGTGCCCGCAGGGCTGGCGATCGTGGCCAACGCGAACCGGAGCGTGCAGAACGCCTTCTTCGGCCGGCCCTATGAGCCGATCACGTCATCGACCATGACCGACCACGCCGCATTCCGGCGGCGGTTCGAGGACATCCGCGCCAATGGGTATGCCTGGGTCTTCGGCGAATTCGACACCGAGCTCAACTCCGTCGCGGCGCCGATCATCGACGCATCGGGCCGTGCACAGATGGCCATCCACATTCACGGACCCTCGTACCGCTTCCCCGACGACACCGACACCGACGAGCTCGGCCAACGAGTGGCCAGCACCGCACAACGCATCGAAGCCCAACTCCTGCGAGGATGACCGCCATGGACCTGCGAATCTTCGTGGAGCCGCAGCAAGGCGTGTCGTACGAGGAGATCTCCTCGCTCGCTCGGCGCGCCGAGGCCCTTGGCTTCGATGGCTTCTTCACGAGCGACCACTACCTTCGGATGGGCGACCATGTGAGCGGCCTGCCCGGACCCCTCGACGCGTGGACAACACTGGCGGGACTCGCCCGCGACACCGATGCGGTACGTCTCGGAACGCTCGTCAGCCCGGTGACGCTGCGCCACCCTGCCCAGCTCGCGATCATCGCGGCGCAGGTCGATCACATGAGTGGTGGGCGCATCGATGTCGGGTTCGGCGCCGGGTGGTTCGAGGCCGAACATCGGGCACATGGCATCGACTTTCCCGACACGATCGAGCGCTTCGATCGTTTCGCCGAAGGTCTGGCGGTCATGACCGGCATGTGGCGAACCCCCGAGGGCGAGCTGTTCGATTTCGAGGGCGCTCACTACGTGCTCTCCGGCAGCCCCGCACTTCCCAAACCCTGGCAGCGCCCGGCTCCACCAGTGATCATCGGAGGCCGCGGACGGCGACGCACTCCCGCACTCGCTGCGCAGTTCGCCGCCGAGTTCAACGTGCCGTTTGCTGGCCCGGGCGAATTCGCCGAGATCACGATGCCTGTCGTCGAAGCCTGCGAGGCGCGCGAACGAGATCCCGAAACAGTCGTCTGGTCGGCAGCGCAGGTCGTCGCCGTCGGCACGTCTGAGGCCGATGTTGCAAGGCGAGCCGAGGCGATCGGACGCGAGCCCGCCGAGCTCCGCCAGAACGGGGTGGCGGGGTTGATCGATGAAGCGCTCGAGCGGGTCGCGGCGTTCGCCGAGGCGGGCTGTGACCGGCTCTACCTCCAGGTCCTCGACACCAAAGACCACGATCAGCTCGCGGTGCTTGCCGAAGCGTTCGAACTCGTCGCTCGCCCCCCGTCATGATCGACGACGTCGGAGACAGCACGGTCGAAGCCGCCACCTCGCGGCTTGCGTCGGCTGCCCTCGTGATCGGTGGCTTCCTCGTGACGATGTGGCTCATCGAGATCGTCGACACGGCGCTCCTCGACGACCGCCTTCAAGGAAACGGGATCCGGCCCCGGTCGACCAGCGGCCTCGACGGCATCCTGTGGTCGCCGTTCCTACACAGCGACTTCAGCCACCTCATCTCCAACACCGTTCCGTTCGCCGTCTTGTCGGGATTGTCGTTGACTCGAGGCCTGACGCGGCACCTCGCTGCCAGCGCGATGATCATCGGTATCGGCGGTCTTCTGGTCTGGCTCTTCGCGATCGGCCAGAACGAGAATCACATCGGCGCGAGCGGGTGGGTGTTCGGACTCTTCGGGTGGCTCGTCGCAGGCGCCTGGTTCGAACGGCGGCTCGGCTCGATCGTGTCCGCTGGGGCGGCCGTTCTGCTCTACGGCGGAATCATGCTCACTGGGTTTGTTCCGCGTGACGGCATCTCGTGGGAAGGCCACCTCTTCGGCTTCATCGCCGGTGTTGCGACCGCTCGGATCCTCACAACGCGTGCTGGCACTGGCCGGTCGGATCGGGCGCTCGAGGCCTGAACGGTCCGCTCCGTGTGACCCGGCCGGAGTACCGGACCCGTTACCGACGTCACGCGTCGAGCCTCGGGAGGGCGATCCGCTCCGGATAGGTTCTCCTCGTGGCGGCTCGCGAAACGATCCTCATCCGAATCAGTGGACCCGACCAGACCGGGATCACCACTGCCGCAATGAGCATCCTCGCCTCGGCCGACGCCATCGTCCAAGACGTCGAACAGATGGTCATCCGAGGTCGTTTGACGCTCGAGATCAGCGTCGAAGTTCCCCCCGCCCGAAACGTGCTCAAAGACATGTTGTTGCTCGGTTGGCAGCGTGGCCTCGAGGTCGACTTCGAAGTCGTGGAGCGGGCGCCGACGCCATCGATTCCGAGCCTCATCGTGTCGGTGATCGGCGCTGAACTCTCGCCGGGTGATCTCGAGACCGTCACGGCAGCGATCGCCAAAGCCAACGGGAACATCGAACGGATCCGACGACTCGCCAAGACGCCGGTCTGGTGTTACGAGTTCGAGGTGCACGGCGGAGATGCCGCGGAGATGCGGACGCTGCTGATCGACCGGGCAGCCGAGAGTCCACGATTCGACGTTTCGGTCCAGCGATCGGGGTTGGCTCGTCGCGCCCAACGGCTCGTCGTGCTCGACGTCGACTCGACGCTGATCCAGAACGAGATGATCGACCTGCTCGCCGACCAAGCGGGCGTCGGCGAACAGTGCGCCGCAATCACCGAAGCGGCGATGCGCGGCGAACTCGACTTCGAAGAATCGCTGCGTGAGCGGGTTGCACTCTTTGCTGGTCAGCCCGTCGAGATCATCGAACGTGCCTACGAACAGCTCGAGCTGACAGCGGGAGCCGAAACCTTCATCGCCACGCTGAAGCGGCTCGGCTTCAGCGTGGCCATCGTCAGCGGCGGGTTCACGTCGTTCACCGAACGTCTCGCCACGCGACTTCAGCTCGATCATGCGCACGCAAACACGCTGGCTCATCGCCGCGGGGTCCTCACCGGTGAGCTCGACGGACCGATCGTCGACCGTGCGGCGAAAGCCGACATCTTGCGCAACCTCGCCGCGCTCGAAGGAATCAGCACCGAGCAGGTGATCGCCGTCGGCGACGGGGCAAACGACCTCGACATGCTCGCTGCCGCGGGCCTCGGAGTGGCGTTCTGTGCCAAACGTGTTGTCCGCGATGCCGCAGACGCGACCGTGAGCTCTCCGCATCTCGATGCGGTGCTCTTCCTCCTTGGTGTACGCCGGGAAGAACTCGACCAAGACGGCCTCGTCCGATCCGAAAGAACCTGACCATGACCCGCGTCCTCGTCACCGAAAAGCTCGCTGAAGCGGGTCTCGATCTTCTCCGGGAGGCCGGCCACGAGGTCGACGTCCGCCTCGGGTGCACCCCCGAGGAGATCCATGCCGCCATCGCCACGGCCGACGCGCTGATCGTTCGCTCGGCCACCACCGTGGATGCGGCGATGCTCAAAGCGGCATCGCAACTCACGGTGGTCGGTCGTGCCGGAGTCGGACTCGACAACGTTGATGTCGACGTGGCCACCGCTCGCGGCGTGATTGTTGCCAACGCCCCCACAGCCAACTCGATCTCGGCCGCCGAACACACGATGGCGATGATTCTTGCGGTCGCCCGGAACGTCCCTCAGGCACATCGAGCACTTGTGGACGGCCGCTGGGAACGCTCGCAATGGAGCGGCACTGAGCTGCACGACAAGACGCTTGGTGTTGTGGGGCTCGGCAACATCGGCGGCCTCGTCGTCGAACGGGCGAGAGCGTTCGGCATGCGGGTGATCGGTCACGACCCGTTCGTGTCCGACGATCGCGCCGCCGAACTCGGCGTCGAACTCGTCGAACTCAACGACCTGGTCGCCGAAGCGGATTTCCTCACGCTGCACCTCGCTCGCACCCCCGAAACCGTGAACCTGATCGATGCGAGCCGCCTCGCATTGGCCAAACCGAACCTCCGCGTGATCAATGTGGCACGTGGCGGCATCGTCAATGAGCATGATCTCGCGGCGGCCGTTGCCGACGGCACGATCGCCGGAGCGGCAATTGACGTGTTCGAGACCGAACCGAAGACGACCTCTCCGCTCTTCGACCTGCCACAGGTCGTCGTCACGCCTCACCTCGGAGCATCGACAGCAGAGGCACAAGACCGGGCCGGGGTCACCATCGCCGAACAGGTGAACCTCGCCTTGGCTGGTGACTTCGTGCCCTTCGCGGTCAATGTCGCAGCACGGGGCGTGTCCGACGTGGTTCGCCCGTTCCTCCCCCTCGCCGAGCAACTCGGTGCCCGGTTCAGCCGTCTGGTCGGTGGCCGTGCTGAGGCGATCGATGTGGTATTCGCTGGAGAGATCGGTGGATTCGATTGCCGCATGGCCGAACTGGCGGTGCTGAAGGGTGTCGTGTCCGGCCGCGTCGACGAACCCGTTTCGTATGTGAATGCTGAAGAGGTCGCCGATCGAATCGGCATCAAGGTCCGCAGCCGGACCTCGTCGCGCAGCCCGTCGGGACATCTCAATGGGATCAAGCTCGAGGGCGATGGCCACACGCTCGCTGGCACAGTTTCGCCCGCCGGGGACGTGCGGATCATCGCCATCGACGACATCGCCATCGACATTCCCGTCGCCGACCATCTTCTCGTCGTGCTGAACGACGACACGCCCGGAATGATCGGACGTGTCGGCAAGCTCTTCGGCGACGCCGAGGTCAACATCGACGACATGCACCTCGGCCGTGGTCCGGGCGGCGGGCGGGCGATCATGGTCATTGCCACGGCCCAACCGGTACCCGACGCTGTCGTGGCCACCGTCTCGGCTCTCGACCAGATTCACTCGGTGCAGTCGCTCGACCTGTTGTAGGTCCAACACGAGCCTCGTTGGGTCCGATCGGCCCATCGGTCGCCCGATTCGATGCGTCGACTCGAAGAGGGTGAATCCGCGGATCGTTGCGCTCATGGCGTCGTTGCTGATCGCCGCCGCAGCCGTCGCGGTTACGGTCTCTGGGACCGCCGACGATGCCTCAGCTGCCGGAGTTGACGTCATCGAACATCCGAGCGTCGTCCCCGACGTTCCGAATCGTGGGTACCCGATCACGCTGCACACTCCGGGTTGGGTCCGGCCCGACGGTCGGATCCGGTACCGCGAAACGAAGGCCGCGCACCTGCTCGAGGGTCGATATCTCTTGTCCGGCGGCAACTTCTTGGAGGTGGAACTCCCGGACGGAACCGTTATTGATCACCCCTACCTGGCAGTCGTCGACACGACGACGAACGAACTCCTTTGTCGGGACCTCGCAGTAGACGACGAAGTGTTGGCCTTTCATCCTGGCCCGAGGCCCGGAACGGTCTTCATCGGCGGCCGGTTCGACAAGGTCACTGGTTCCGACGGTGTCCAACGGACACGGAACAGCTTGGCGCTGATCGACCTGACCGGCTGCAGCGTGGACCGAACGTGGGTTGTGCCCGGCATCGATGGCCGAGTGACGGAAATCGATGTGCACGGTGACCGCGTGTTTTTCTCCGGGAGCTTTCTCACCGTCGACGGCGCGTCGCAGCCGCATCTGGCGGAGGTCTCGCTCACGACTCGCCAACTCAACCCGGCTACACGAGTCGCTCTCGCGGGTCACAGCCTGAATCCACCGATCCTGGCGCTTGCGACTTCGCCAGACGGGTCACGACTCGGCATCATCCATCGAGCGTTGACCGTCGATGGTGCCGATCAGCGACTCAGCGCCATCTTTGACATCACCGATCCCACGACGATGGTGCTGACCCCACATCGAGCGCGAACGGACAATGGTGCCTGGGTCGAAGCACGACGTCTCCGTGGTGGCGCGTTCTCACCCGACTTCTCGATGCTCAGCTTGGCGTTCGCTGCAGGCTGGCAGGAGGACTACGTGTACGCCATCCCGACGATGGAACTCCCCGATCAGCTCGGATGGCGGAACTACGTCGCCGACTCGGCGTGGGCAACGGCGATCTCCAACGAAGCGGTATATCTCATCGGCCACTTCTGCAAGGTCACGGCTGGTCCGAGTCCCACCGAGATCATGGCGCCGAACAGCGGCCCAGACCGCTGCTCGGGGACGAACCTGATTCCGGACGGCGCTCACCGAACGCAGATCGCCGCGTTCGACATCGTCGACGGCACGCCGTTGCCGTGGAACCCTGGCAACTCGGGCGCGGTTGGCGGTCGCTTTCTCGAAGTGACTGAGCGCGGATTGCTCGTCGGATTCGACGGCGACCGGTTCAACAATGTTCGAACGGGCACAACCGCATTCCTCGATTTCGGGGTGCCGGCCGACCCGCGCGATGACCAGTCCTGTACAGCGTCGGAGGCCGACGGGACGGTCACCGTCGTTTGGGATGCGGTCGAAGGTGTCAACGACTACGTCGTTCGCCGGAACACCCGGTGGGTCGCCTCGCCCGGCGATGTGTCCTCCTATGTCGACACGCCTCCACCCGGAACCCACCGCTACCGAGTTCGCACAACCCTCGATGGAGTGCAACGTGACGTCGATTGCAGCCCCGACGTCACGGTCGCCGACCTCGCACAGACGTGCGCTGCGACACGCAACGCCGACGACACCGTCAGCCTCTCATGGAGCGCAATCGCCGGTGAGGACACGTACACCGTTCGACGGAACGGCTCGTGGCTGACCACTCTCGGACAGACCACACACGACGACGACCCCGGAGACGGAGTCCACACCTACGTCGTTCGTTCGCAGATCAACGGGATTCAGACCAACACCACGTGCTCGCCGACCATCACGGTCGAGCCACCACCGCCACCGACTCAGACCTGCACGCGAACGACCAACGCCGACGGCACGATTACGCTCTCGTGGACGGCGATCGACGGAGAGACGAGCTATGTGGTGCGACGCAACGGGACGTTCCTCGTCGACAACGGCGCGGCATTGTCGTGGACCTCGGATGACCCCGAACCGGATGCGATGTGGGCGATTCGGTCTCGCATGGGCGGCGTGATCACGGAGACCGACTGCTGACCCGACCCGCTCGTCCGACCGAGTGGCGATTTCACGCCGTCGAATTGCTCGATTCGCCCCCGGCAGACCGGTGCGGACTCATGATCGCAATCGGGAGCGACATGCCAACCGCTTCGGTGCGAAGGGTCGCGATCGAACGACCCGGCTGAACAGCATCGTGCAATGGCGACGAGCAATCGCCGAGAAATGCCACGGTGGCCTCGAGATCTCGCGCGATCAAGGCCAATCCCCAGATCGACGCAGGTTCGCCCGATGCGGTCGACGGTCCGACGAGTTCGAGAAGCGTCTGGCCGAGCCAGTAGAACGATTGCTCGCGTTCGCCATCGGGAAGGGCGATCGTCCGCGTTCGCCGGAGCTCGATCCGCGCAGCGGCGAATGCCGCACGCGTCCGCTCGAGATCACCCGTGCTCACGACCACATGATCGAATCCGGTCACGCCGTTGGGGTGGACGGACTTCGGGTTTGCCGGCCGAGGGTCGCACGTGGGTATGGCGTCGATCGAGTCGGGATGTTGGTCGATCGCCCAGGCGAGTTCGCTCTGCCCGACGGCGATCGACACCGGACCGACCGATACGACGTCATCGTGCACAACGAAACCCGCATCAGCCCACGCGGATGGCTCATCGGCGACCGCAATCGTGACGAGCTGCATCATCGAAACACCAAGACGCCGTCCTCGATTGGTTGCTTTGCGATGAGCTGCGTGTCTCGTCGATAGTTCTGCGGGTTGAGCCAGGGGGAGCGATCACCTTGCATCGGCAATGCCGCCATCATCCGTTGCATGTAGCCGGCCGAGAAGTCTTCGATCCAGTCCCGGCGCTCCATGTCTCGGTCGCCGGGCCGGAGCGTCGGTACGACGACGCTCGTACCGGTGGCGGAGAGGTGATTGAGAACCCGACAGACAAAGCCGCACGTGAGGTCTGCGCGTAGGGTCCAAGACGCATTGATGTACCCGAACGAGGAAACCAGATTCGGTACGCCGGAGTACCCAAGTCCCTTGTAGGTCCAGGTCTTGGCGAAGTCGATCGGTTCACCATCGAGACGGAAGTCTGCTTCGCCCAACGTGACGAGTTCGAGGCCGGTCGCGGTCACGATGATGTCGGCGTCGAGATGGGTCCCCGACGCCAGTTGAATGCCGGTCTCAGTGAACCGATCGATCGTGTCGGTGACGATCGAACTCTGCCCCGACCGCAACGAGCCGAACAGGTCCCCGTTGGGCACTAGGCACAGCCGTTGATCCCACGGGTCATAGGGCGGCGTGAAGTCCTTGTCGAGGTCGAAGCCGTCGCCCAGCTCGGCGCTTGCCCGACGCAGCAGTTCGCTAGCGACGCGCTCCGGGTTGGTGCGCGTCTGGCGGTACACCATTTGGTCGCGCCAGATGTTTCGCTCCCGGATTAGCCGATAGCCGAGCGGACCGAGCAGCTTCTGGATCCGGTTGCCGATCGGATCGACGTCGGTCTGTGACACGATCCATGTCGGTGTTCGTTGCAGCATCGTGACGTGCGCTGCGGTTTCGGCCATGGCGGGGACGATCGTGACGGCGGTCGCCCCCGATCCGATGACGACGACACGAGCGCCTCGATGATCGAGATCGTCCGGCCAGTCCTGCGGATGGACCACGACCCCGCCAAAGTCCTCTCGTCCGGCGAACTCCGGCGTGTATCCGCCTCGATACGAGTAATAGCCGGAGCACATGAGCAGAAAACCGCAGCTCATCTGTCGCTCGCCGTCTGGTGTGTCGACCGTGAGGTGCCAGGCTGCGTCGGCACTCGACCAATCGGCCCGGCGAACGTGGTGACCGAATCGGATCTTGGGTCGGAGACCCGCCTCGTCGACCGTTTCGTTCAGGTACGAAAGGATCGAAGGGCCGTCCGCGATGCGCTTCTCGTGGACCCATGGCTTGAAGCTGAAACCCAACGTGTGCATGTCGGAGTCGGACCGGACGCCGGGGTATCGGAAAAGGTCCCACGTGCCGCCGATCGCGTCTCGCGCCTCGAGGATCACGAACTCTCGATCCGGACACTGCTTCTGGAGGTGCCAGCCGGCCCCGATTCCGGAAATGCCCGCACCGACCACGCAGACATCCACGTGGTTCGGGACTTCGGCGGTCGACGTGACATCGGGCATGCCAGATCGTATCGACCCGGTGGAGGCGGCTCCGTGCTGTGTGGCTAGCGTTCGGCGCCATGAGCCAGACCACGTCGACCCAGTACTCGATCTCGCTGCAGGTCAGCCTGAAGAACGTTCCGGGGGTTCTCGGGCGTCTGACCACGACGATCGGCGAGCACGGCGGCAACATCTTCGCGATCGACGGCTTCGTCGCGAAGGGCCCGATCCTCGAGCGGGAGATCGTGGTCAATTGTCGCGACGTCGACCATCAGCAGGAGATCGTCGACGCGGTGGTCGATCTCCCTGATGTCGACGTCATCGACTGGTGGGATCGCACGTTCCGGATGCACGAAGGCGGCAAGATCGAGACGCTGCCGCTGTGCCCCGTCGGCGACCGTGACGACCTGTCGATGGCGTACACCCCGGGTGTCGCCCGAGTCTGTACGGCGATCGCCAACAGTCCGAACCGGGCCGACGAGCTGACCATCCGGAAGAACACCGTCGCGATCGTCTCGGACGGGACCGCGGTGCTGGGCCTCGGCGATATCGGCCCACGTGCGGCCATGCCGGTCATGGAGGGCAAAGCGTTGCTCTTCAAAGAGTTCGCCGAGGTCGACGCGTTTCCGATCTGTCTCGATGTGGCGTCGCCCGAGGAGATTGTCGAGACCGTCGTTCGACTGGCGCCGACCTTTGGTGGCGTGAACCTCGAAGACATCGCCGCACCTGGAGCGTTCTGGGTGGAAGAGGAGCTCAAGCGTCGCCTGGACATTCCGGTCTTTCATGACGATCAGCACGGCACCGCGGTGGTCACGCTTGCGGGTCTCCGGAACGCGTTGTTGATCGTCGGCAAGGAGATGGCCGACGTCTCGGTCGTCATCTCGGGTGTCGGTGCCGCCGGTGTGGCGATCGGCAAGATCCTCCTCGGCGCAGGTGTCGGCCACGTCGTCGGTGTTGATCGAACGGGGGCGATCTACGACGGCCGCGCCAACCTCAACGACGCGAAACAGTGGTTCGCCGAGAACACCAATCAGCGTGGCCTCCAAGGCACGTTGTCGGAGGTCATTATCGGTTCGGACGTCTTCCTTGGAGTGAGCGCTCCGGGCGTGTTGTCGGTCGGCGATGTCGAATCGATGGCGACCGACCCAATCGTATTCGCCATGGCGAACCCCGACCCCGAGATCCTCCCCGAGGCTGTCGAAGGAAAGGTGGCCGTGATGGCCACGGGACGCAGCGACTACCCCAATCAGATCAACAACGTCCTGGCCTTTCCCGGGATCTTCCGCGGTGCGCTCGATGCCCGGGCGACCGACATCACGGAGAACATGAAGCTCGCCGCAGCAGAGGCGATTGCGGCAGCTGTCAGCGACGAAGAACGCTCCGCGACGCACATCATCCCGTCGGTGTTCGAACGCGAAGTCCAGTTCGCTGTCGCCGACGCTGTGGCTGCGGCAGCGCGCCTCGACGGCGTCGTGCGCGGCTGACGCCAGCGCAGCGTTCGCTCAACCGCCCTCCGAACCCTCGGCAACGTCGCCGTCGGGCTCGTTCGCAGTATCTGTGGTCCCGGACTGCTCAGCGGTCTCGGCAGCTGCTGAGACAACTTCGGGACAACCCGTGGCCTTCAGGGTCGCGTGTGCCTCTCGGGCGGCGATCATCGCTGGATCGGCGACCAGTTCGTCGTAGGGCCCGTAGCCAACCAGCTCGTTCAGTGTGTCGAGCCGCTTGCTGAGCACGCTGGTCATGTTCCGAAGCCAGCTGATGTGCTGGAGGTGCGTCTGCGCGAACTCGCGTGGCGGCAAGAGCTCGGTCATCGCCGCGAGTTCGACCTCGAACGCGGCTTTGGTCTCTTCCCCGGTTGCGGCCGTGCCCGGAGCGCTCGGGATCGCGAGGAAGGCCTCGCAGAATGCAACCGCTTCGGCGCTCGGTCCGGCGACAACATCGGGGTCATCGTCGAGGTCGGAAGTGTTCGGGTCGTCGTCTTCGGTGAGGGCATCGCTGCTCTCGTCGACTTCGAAGGACTCGGACGGGGTCTCGGTGAGCTCTGCCGGTTCCTCCTCGGTCGGCTCGTCGACCAGTGCGAGGGGCCCGTCGGGGCCATCGACTAGCAACTTCGAGCCCCGCTCGACCGGCGGGGCCGTCGTTGGCGCCTCGAGCTCGTAGAACCCGGTCTGCGTCGCGTCGACAGGTTCAGTCTCACCGCCACACGCCGCAGCCAGCAAGACAACGGTGGCGGATGCGATGATTGTCGCTCGTGTCTTCACCACAGTGATTTCGGCGCCCGCAGAGGTCTCACTGATGGATCGTACGACCCACCTGCGTCGGCTCGCTGACACGCTCATCCGAGCCCTACGATCCAGCGATGGCGACGACCCGAGATGTACTGGCAATGCTGGCCGAACTCGTCACGTTGACGTCGCTCGACGAGGGCTCCAACCAGTCGTTCAAAGTTCGTGCATACGAGAAAGCTGCAAGAAGCCTCGAGGCAGATGGGCGCAACGTCGCTGAGCTGACCGGCACGGAGCTCAACAAGATCGACGGTGTCGGTAAGGCCACGGCGAGCAAGATCCTCGAACTCGTCGAGACGGGCAGGGTCGCAAAGCTCGAGACGCTCCGGGCGGAGTACCCGCCCGAGATCGTGGCCTTGAGCCGGATCCCGGGAGTCGGGCCAAAGACCTTGAAGATCATGCGTGCGGAGCTCGGCATCGAGAACGTGGACCAGCTTCGAGCCGCGATTGCCGACGAGAAGCTCCGTAGCCTCCCAGGGCTTGGGGCGACGAGCGAGGCGAAAATCGCGAAGGCAATCGACCGGCTTGGCCTCACCGGAAAGGACCGCCGGACACCGATTGCAGATGCGTTGCCGCTGGCGGAGCGTCTGGTCGAGGAGCTCGCCGAGCTGCCGGAGGTGATCGACGTCCAGTTCTGTGGCAGCTTGCGACGGATGTCGGAGACGATCGGAGACATCGACATCACTGTCTCATCCGAGGACCCTCCGGCCGTCATGGCCCACGTCCTCGCCATGGGTGCTGTCGACGATGTGGTTGTCGCCGGGGCCACGAAGACGTCCTTCCTCACGACGACGGGATTGCAGATCGATGTCCGGGTCGTCGCACCCGAGCAATTCGGTGCGGCGACGCTCTACTTCACCGGTTCGAAGGCACACAACATCGAGCTCCGGCAACGAGCGATCGATCGGAACCTTCTGCTCAATGAGTACGGGCTCATCGACACTTCCGACGAAGACCTCGATCCTGCGGAGCGTCCCGTCGTGGCGAGTCGCACGGAGGCAGAGATCTATGCAGCTCTCGAGATGGAGTTCGTTCCGCCGCCGATGCGGGAAGGCACTGGAGAGGTCGCTGCCGCTGGTGGCGACGGGCTCCCCGAACTCATCGAACGCGAACACATCCGAGGCGACCTGCACTACCACACGGCCCGATCGGGCGATGGGAGGAGCTCGGTCGAGGACATGGTGGCCGTCGCCGCCGCACAGGGTTACGAGTATCTCGCGATCACCGACCACGGCGTCGACCTCGCAATCAACGGATCGACCGCCGACGAGATGCTCGAGCATCGGGAACACATCGCCGAAGTGGCGAAGGGCTACCCTGATCTGACGCTGCTCTGGGGATGCGAATTGAACATCGGTGGCACAGGCGGCCTCGACTACGACGCCGACTTTCGGGCGCTCTTCGATTACACGGTTGCGTCGGTGCATTCGCACTACGACCAAAGCGTCGTCAAACAGACCGATCGCCTGGTTGCGGCAATCGCCGATCCGACCGTGCATTCGATTGGGCACCTGACCGGCCGATACATCGGGCGGCGGCCCGGGATCGAAATCGACTACGACGTGCTGATCGATGCACTACTTGCGTACGACTGTGCGCTCGAGGTGAACGGGGCCCTTCAGCGTCTCGATGCCGCATCAGATGTCGTGCGCAAAGCCGTCGACCGAGGCGTGAAACTCGTCATCAACACGGACAGCCATCACGTCAGCGAGTTGGGTCGGATGGAGTACGGGGTCCGCACGGCACAGCGTGGGTGGGCGCCAAAGGATCTCGTGGTCAACACCTGGGACCGAGATCGGTTTCTGCAGTGGGTCAACGCACCACGAGGCTGACTCGCGCCCGCCTCGCATTGGCGAGCCTCGTTGCCGTCGGGGCGATCGCCTCGCCCGCCGTCACCGGCCACGATGGATTCCCGATCTCGACGCAGCCGATGTATGCGTCGACCCGAAGCGACACGGCCGTGTTCGTGACGGCGGTCGGTGTTGACTCGGCCGGCGCCGTCCGCCGGCTACCGACGCCGATCATCGCAGCGACCGACGATCCGCTCGTTGCCGTACAACGATCGACGGCCGCGTCGGCCGATGCGGCTCGGTTCTGTACCGACGTTGCGAGACGGATTGCCGAGTCCGGCCGTACCGACATCGTCGAAATCCACATCGTCGAGGAGACCTGGACGCTCAGCGCTCGTCCGACCGAACCCTCTTTGCGGCTGGTCGAGCACACATGTCTCGTCTGACAACTGCGCGGCGAGAGATCATCGAGTGGTGGACGCCTACTGCCACGGAGTCTGCGTATCGGTTGTGGTGGCGATGGACGAGCGTCGTCCTCGTGCTTTACCTGCTGGTCCGTGCCCCGGTGTTGATGAGTTCCGGTGTCGGCTCGTTCGCTGGGGTCGGCATCCTCGCTCCCGTATCCGCACCGCTCCCCGACCCACTCCTTGTCGCAATCTGGGCGACGGCTGTTGCATCGACCGCCGGAACCGCAATCGGGATACGACCGACCTCGACTGTCCCGGTGATGGCGGTCAGCGTGTTGACGCTGCTGACGCATCGATCATCGCTCGGGCAGATCCTGTGGTTCGACACGCTGCCCGTCGCTCATGTGCTCATTCTCGCGGTCGCCACAGCGTGCATCGCCCGGACTCAGGCCGTGGGGCCAGCGTTATCTCGCGTCAGCGCAGCGATGGTGCGGGGTTGGGCGATTCGCCTTGCCGCAGTAGCCACGGTTGTCACCTACGTCGTGTCGGCAATCACGAAGCTACGTGTGTCGGGGCTTGCATGGATCGGCGATGACGCGTTGGCGAACCACATTTCCTACACGGCGACGCGGGCTCGGGCGTATGGAGCGCCAGCGTCGCCACTCGCAGAGCGGATTCCGAGCGGCGGCTTCGGGACCCTCTTCGCCGTCTGCGCTCTTGCCATCGAACTCGGTGCACCGATTGCGCTCATGGGGCGGCGCTACGCGTTCGCTTGGGCCGCAGCAACCTGGACGATGCATTCGGTAATCGCGCTCGCAATGTTCACCATCTTCCACTGGCCTCTCAGTGGCGCGGCATTCGTCCCACTCCTCCTGACGATGTCGAAAGGCTCGACACGGCCAGACTCGACGTGAGTGGCACCGCAGCGCCCGCCTGGGCTGGCAGCATGGGCCCCGATGTTTGTCCTGCTCGCCCTTCTCGTGGGGCTCCTCCCGGCCATGCCCACGCAAGCTTCCGACTCCTGCGGGTCGCCGGGCGACCCGTTTCGGGTCGTGATCGCTGACGTCGTTTCGATCGAGGCCGTAGACGAAGACGAGACGCGGTGGGACGTGGTGATCGAAACCGAGGTGGCTGAAGAGTCGATCGTCGTCAATGGCCGCGGCGATCTGCTGAAGGTCGGCCGCGACTACGAGTTTGGGTTGTACGACGACGGAGCATGGCTCGTGTTCGGCGGCGGCGAGGCGGCCGGTATCGAGTTCGACAACTGCTCCGTGATCTCGATCCGCGAAGTGCTCGAAGAGGGTGAGACCCGATCGATCGCCGAGCCGTCGACGTTCGACTTGCCGTTCGGTCTTCCTGATGCCCGGAGCGTTCTCGTCGGTTTCGGGCTCTTCGCCGCCGCGGTGGCGTTGTTCGGCCGGTACCGCTGAACGACGAGAACTACGCCCGCTTCACGAGTCGACGCTGACTCTCTCCGAGGTGAGGCTCTCGGTCTGTCGCGCCCGTTCGAGGAGCTCTGGGAGCACGAAGGCGAGACGAAGAAACACACCGCCCACGACGAGAAACAGCCCTGCTCGCCAAAGCACGTCGACGGACTGGAGGTCGACGAGGATCAGCTTGGCTCCGGTGAGGCCGAGCGTGACCATCCCGGCGTAGACCGCCTGGCGCCAGCGGATTCCTGCCAACGCGCCGCGCCAGACCGGTGAGCTTGCCATCGCGGCGACTCCCATGGCAGCCCACGACGCCGAGATCCACATTTGTGCCTGTGGGACCCCTTGCCATGCCGCAGCAACCCACGTGAGGGTGACGACCCAGGAGAGCAACCACACATCGCCGAGAGACCGGTGGTTTCGGACCCACCACGAACCGAGCAGACCTGCGGCCACCACGAAGGCGGTAACGATGATCTCGGCGCTCGACATCGGGCCATCGACGAAGGCACTTACGGCGAGGCCTGCGCTCCAGAGCAGTACGACGCTCGACACGATTGTTGCAAGAGCAATGGACTCGAGCGACCGGGTCCTCCAGGCGAGAGCTGCGCTGGCGCACGCGTTGGCGAGCAGAGCGGCCAGAAGGCCGGGGCCATCGATCGCGACCGCTGCACCGAGCGCCACCGTGCCGACCGAGGCGACGCTGTGCAACATGTGCATGGTCGAGGGGATCGAGGCCCGCAAGACCTGTAGTCCGAGCAGGCATGCGATGCCGACAGCGACGAGTACCGCACCGGCGCTTTCATCCGGTAGCGAGGTCGAGCCCACTACTGCGATACCGGTCATGAGACCGATCCATGGCACGGTGCCGGCGGCAACACGAGCCTCGAGGTTTGCAAGCGGCTTCGAGCCGCCCTCGACAAATGACCGGATCTGATCACGTGCCAGCGCACACACGACACCAATTCCTGCCAGGGTCGCCACGATCGTGAGGGCGGTCATGCCCTCGTCCGCTGCGAGCCCGACCGCACCAAGTAGGACGAAGCCGCCGACGAGGCCGCCTAGCGAACGGGCGACGTGCCAGTCGCGGCTGGCGGAGACCGCAAGCAGCGCCGCCACCCAGGTGATTCCCGCGACGAAGTAGGTGGGCGCTCCGGACGCGCCGTCGCTCACCAGGAGCAGCGCGCCGGTTGCTGTGGCAACACCGCCGAGACCGGCGAGGACCTCCGAATCCATGATCTTGGCAAGGACGACGAAGAGCACGATCGCTCCCGCAAGCCATCCAGCAACAACTCTGAGCGAAAGGAGCTCGAGACCAAGGTGGCCGATCACGCCCGAGACGAACACGCCGGAGGCCCCACCACCTGCAAAGGTCACGGCCCAGGTTCGCCGCTTCGGGAGGAACCGGAAGGCCTGAGCGATGAGACCGAACGAGCCGCACGTTGCGAGGACGAGTTGTCCGACCGGACTGATCCAGCCACGACTGATCGCCGTCGAGACGAAGAAGACCGCTGCCAGGACCACCAGGCTGATGCCACCGATGCGGAACAACCACTCGAGCGTTGGGGTCCTCGCCGTCCATGCCCCGCGTGATGGCGGACGCTCCCCCGGACCGGTTGAGCCAGCGGGCGCAGCAGGGTTGCCTTGCTGTTCGGACGATCGATGAGCGGGCGCCAGCGGTGGCGGGGGTGGTGGCGCCGAGACTTGGCTGGGTATTGACGGTGGGGGCGGAGGCGCAGCAGGCGAAGACGTAACCGCTTTGTCTCGAAGCAGGGCGAGGTTGGAACGAGGACTCACGAGCGCGTCGATCTCCCGTTGTGCAGCGTCGCGAACACGTTCGAGGGCGGCGATGGCGGACGTCGAGTCGGTCATGTCTGCACCGTATGGACCGGTTGACCTTTGCGGTCTGGGGGAGATCCCCCAAATCTTCTTGGGGGCCACGACGTACCCTGGGACAGATGGCGGCTTCCCCTCCCCCAGTCACCGTTCTCGACGGCGGCATGGGCAAGCACCTCGAACGCAGCGGCGCACCGTTTCGCCAACCGGAATGGTCGGCGCTGGCCCTGCTCGAGGCGCCAGAAACGGTCAAGGCTGCACACATCGACTATCTCGACGCCGGGGCCGACGTGATCACGGCCAACTCCTATGCGGTCGCTCCGTTTCACCTCGGTGACGTCCGATTCGACGATCGCGGCGCCGAACTCGCGGCCCTCGCCGGATCACTCGCCAGAGAGGCCGTCGGTGAGCATGGAGGCGAGGCTCTTGTCGCCGGCTCGATCCCCCCGATGTTTGGCTCATACGAGCCGGAGCGATTCGACCCCGAACGTGCGCCGGAGTTGCTCGACATCCTCATCGTGGCCCAGGCCCCCTACGTGGATCTGTGGATCGCCGAAACGGTCAGTTCGATCGCCGAGGCTGTCGCCATTCTCGACGCGCTCGACCGCTGCCGCGCCCTCAACCCCCGTGTCGCCGAATCGGTGTGGATGTCATTCACCGTCCCCGATGATCGGCCAGGTGACACCGTTGATCTCCGCTCGGGCGAGCCGATCCCGGATGCCGTAGCTGCAGTTGTCGATCGGGTCGACGCCGTCCTGCTCAACTGCTCGCCACCCGAAGCGATCACCGTCGCGATCGGGCACGTCGCTAACGCTCTGGCGGGAACCGACCGCGTCCGATTCGGGGCGTATGCAAACGCCTTCGAACCGAAGTCAGATGGGTACGCCGCCAACGAGGTCTCGCTCGGTCGCCGCAACGACTTGACGCCCGAGGAGTATCGGGCCGTGACCGAGGGTTGGATCGCCCGAGGCGCCACGATCGTTGGCGGGTGCTGCCAGATGTTCCCCGAACACATCCACGCGCTGGCCAATACGCACAGCTGACGCTCCGGGCCGTACGGCGCATATAGGGCAGTCTCGACTGGGCCGATCTTCCCGACATGGAGCGCCGAACCCAGACACGACCATCGGGATGGTGGTTTCCGGCGCGCACGACCGGCTATTTCCTTGTGGTCGCCGCAATCTCGCTTGGTCTTCTCGCAATGCTCGGGCTTCAGCAGATCCGAGACATCAACGCCGACAACACCGCCATCCGGGTCGATCGAGCTGGACGAGCGGCCTCCGCCCTCCTCGAGGAGCGCATCGACGATGTGGATGTGCAGCGATCCGGGTCTGGCTCTCCCATGGCGATTCGGCTCGAATCGTCGAGACTCATTCCGGACCCGTCATGGGACGAACTCCTCGACGACATCGGCGGCATCAACCAGGGTGCCGCCAACGTCTTTCGGTATTCGGCCACGACGAATGCGTTCGACCGCGTTTCGACGACCTTTCGAACACCCGAGGGCGAGAGAGTGGGGGGTTCGCAGGTTGAGCCGGGGCTCATCGGCTCAGACCACCCAGCCTTCGCTTCGATTATGGAGGGACGTCCGTACGTCGGCGAGGTGCCCGTCGCCGGCCGATTGCGGATGGCGTACCTCACGCCGATCGTTGAGCCGGCCGGCGCAACGGCTGGGATTCTCGCTGTGGATGTCGGATGGGTGGACGACCTGGAGAGGATCAACAGCGAAACGTCGGATCAGGCTGTGGCGCTCACGGTCGGGTTGTTGGCGGTCCTGGCTTTCGTCTGCGTGTTGGTCATGTTCTGGTCATTCCGACCGCTTCACCGGCTGACCGAGGCCGCACATGCACTTGGACGCAGCGACGGTTTCGACGACGAATCCTTCGAACTCACGAGCCGCCGCGATGAGATCGGATACCTGGCCAACGGACTCGCAAAGGTGGCGGACCTCCAACGCAAGCTCGAGTTTCGAGCGTACAACGACTCGCTCACTTCGGTCCCCAACCGCGCCGCCCTGGTCAAAGAACTCGAGGATCGGTTCTCGTCGAGCCGACCCGGTCCCGAGTCGTTCGCGATGCTCATTGTCGACCTCGATGGATTCAAGAAGGTCAACGACGGCCTTGGCCACCAAGCAGGCGACGAACTCCTGAAGACAGTGGCGGAGCGCCTCGAGAGTGTGCTCGCCGATGGCGAGTTCCTCGCTCGACTCGGCGGCGACGAATTCGCTGTCCTATCAGCGTTCAGCGACGACATTCGCCACGAGGTCGACGACCTCGCAGAACGGGTCTCCAAACAGGCCTCAGGGGCGTTCGAAACCCGGGCGGGAGAGGCCAGGGTCTCTGCGAGCGTTGGGGTCGCAGTCATCCCCGAGCATGGTCGCGACACGGAGTCCGCCATGAGCGCTGCGGATCTGGCGCTGTACGACGTGAAGCGATCCGGAGCGGGGGCGGTCCGGATCTACGAGCGCTCGCTCTCCGAGTCGTTCGAGCGGCAGCTTCACCTCGTGACCGAGCTGCGTCTGGCCTTGGCGAATGACCATCTGAGCTTGGCGTATCAGCCGATCTTCGACATGGCCGGCCACCTGACCGGCGTCGAGGGACTGGCCCGGTGGAACCATCCGGTCGAAGGTCCGATCTCGCCTGGAGAGTTCATTCCGATCGCCGAGAGCGCCGGGCTCATCGACGAGCTCGGTAGCTGGGCGCTCCGCGAGGCCTGCCGACAGGCGGAGCGGTGGGCTGCTGACGGCTTGTCGTTGCCGATGATCTCGATCAACGTGTCGACGCTTCAGCTCCGTCAGCCCAATTTCGTCGCCTCGATCGCCGAGTTGCTCGCTGCACACCCGGCAGCACGCGGTCGACTCTGTCTCGAACTCACCGAAAGTGTGCTTGCGGACCAGACCGGCTGGTATCGCCAAGTGCTGGCCGACCTGACTGCGCTCGGTATCTCGACATCGATTGACGACTTCGGCACGGGCTATTCCTCACTCAGCTATCTGCGCAACCTTCCGGTCGACCAGGTGAAGATCGACCGAAGCTTCATCACCGCCGCGACGAAGGACCCCGAACACCGGCAACTCCTGAGCGGGATCGTGGGCTTGGGCAAGGGCCTCGGCTTGCAGGTCGTCCTCGAGGGCATCGAGACCGACGAGGAGTTCGAGACGGTCCGACACCTCGACTGCGACACGCTTCAAGGCTTCCTGTTGGGGCGTCCGATGGCTCCCGAGCAGGTCGCCGAGCAGTTCGGTTTGGTCCAACAACGCTTCGTGCCAGCCAAAGCAGCCTGACTGGGCTCCGCGCTAGCGGCCGTTCAGGGCATTGCGGGTGATCTGGTCGACGTCGGGGTCGAGGCCGAGGCCGAACACCCAGTCGGTGGTTCCGACCGTGACGACCTGGTCGCCGACGGTGGCGATGACGGAGTTGCCGTGGCGTGCGCGTCGGATTGGGTCGGGGTCGTCGGTGAAGATCCGCTCGGCGATGAATTCGAGGTCTCCTTGGTCGCTGAGCGCAGCGATCGACGCCGGGTACTCCCCCACGCCGACATTGCTGGCCGGAACCCATCCCACGATCTCGGTGCCGGACGGTACGCCCCGCCGGTAGGCGTCGGCCGTTGGGACCGGTTGGTGATACTCGTCGAGCGTGAGCGGGCAGCCGACGGTCTCGTATCCGACGACCCCGTGGTGTGCTCCGACGACATCGCCGTAGCGGAGGCCGGTGCCGGCGAAGAGCCAGTGTTCGGGCCGAGCAACGAGGTATCCACCGACGCCTTTGGGGGTTGCTTGCCCGAACCGGTGGTAGAGCCCGAAGGCTGACCCTGCGCCGAGGAGTTCCCACTCGGGCCGTCCGATTGTCGGGTCGGCCCACAACCCACTCTTGCCGGGGTCGTTGCGATGTCCGTCGTATTTGTGACACACCATGGCGGTGCCGCGGTGGGTGGCTTCGTGGCGAACTTTCCAGAACATCGTGTTGCCGGAGAACGAGACCAGACGTCCGTCTTCGGACACGAAACGCTCGACCGCCTCTCGCTCGTCTACCGACCAGTACTCGTCGTGACCGACGAGTACGACCGTCGTGCGCCCCTCGAGCAGTCCGTCGACGCTGCCGAGGTCGCTCGACACGGCCATGTCGAGGGCGAACCCGTCGGATTCGGCCCATTCGACGAAACGTCGCCCGTGCGAGAACCAGCCCGTCGAGCCGATCGCCGACGGGTAGTTGCGCGCCGTTCGGTATTCCTGGAACGCTCGACCGTCGGCGTCCGGTGTCTCGCCGTATCGCGTGGGACGCGCCTTTCGATCGTCCCGGTCAACCATTGGCCGGGCGAGCATCCCGCGGGCAAACGGACGGGAGAACGCAACCTGCGTTCCGCCGGTGTACAGGCTTCGGCCTCCCCATGTGTTGTAGGCGTTCCAGGTGTTCGTCGGAAGAATGTGGAGGATCGGCGCACGATCATCGGGGTGGCCTCGTAGGACGAATCCGGCGTGAGCGATGGCCACATCGGGGTCGCTTCCCTCAGCGGTGAGGGTGACGAGATAGAAGCCCGGACGCCAGTCGCAAGCGGTCTGGATCTTGATCGCGACAGGCCACCCACATCCGGCCGAATCCGCATCCTCGGGGACCTCGTGGAATCGACCGTCGAGGCCAGATTGTTCGAACACGGTCGACCGTGCGGCACCCCAGCGTTCGACTCGGACGGACCACTGCGTCGCTCGAGTCGACACATGAAGCGACACGGTCTCGCCCACCTCATAGCTCAGGGAGCCCGGGTACCCCTCGATGTCGTCGGCGAAGGTCTGGTCGTCGTTGCGGCGAGCCACCATCCGCACCCTAGGTCGGCGGCGCACCATCACGATGGCTGTGGGATCAGCACAGAGAGACGACCTCGCAGTACTGCTAACCGCCGACGGCAGTGATCCCCGCTTCGATCCGCTCGACGACACGTGCTGGATCGGTGTACCAGTCGCTCAGTGGGACTCGCAGAATCGTCCAGCCG
>JAHDDK010000006.1:108174-115007 GCA_020629375.1 Acidimicrobiales bacterium | reverse complement strand
CGGTCCCCTTCGTGGCGGAACCGGAGATGACCCCGACCTCATTCACGCCAATCTCGACGCGATGACCACCGCCGCGCTCGAGCTGTATCGCCGCGGCCACATGCCGATCGTCGGCGAGTGGCTCAGCCTCCCGCTGATCGAGGCCGCCGGCTCCCAACGCATCGGTGATGCCATCTACGACGAGATCCAACATCCGCTCGGACAACGACTGCTCGAACACAGTGACGGCTGCCTGCGGATCGGCGGCGAATCGAGCGGCGCCGATCTGATGGTCTCGACCACGCAAGAACTCGGCAAGCCCGTGTGGTTCGACCTCGAATCGATTCCCGCAGCCTGACCGATCAGGCGGCCACGATGAACGTCCGGCCGCCCGAACGCTTCGCCTCGTACATCGCCGCGTCTGCACGCTGGACGATCGATTCGAACGCTTCGCCGTCGGTCCCCGGCACAACTCCGACCGAACAGCCGATGCCGAGGAAACGCTGGCTCGTCGTGACCGCAGCCACAAGGGCTTGGGTCCGTTCCTCGACGTCGGCGAGGGTTCCCCAGGAGGTGATGACGAACTCGTCGCCACCGACACGTGCGATGAGGTCGCTCTCGGGTGACAACGTTTCGAGAAGCCGGGCGACCCGCACGAGGACATCATCACCAGCTGCGTGGCCGTGCGTGTCGTTGACCTTCTTGAAGCCGTCGAGATCGATCATGGCGACAACCGGAGCGGCCGTCCGCTCGAGGGACTTCTCTTCGAGAGAGGTCCGATTGAGGAGACCGGTCAGCGGGTCGGTGTTGGCCCGCGTGTGCAACGAGGCTGCGGTGTTGGTGACCCGTCGGACAGCCGTCCGGAGATTGCGTCCGACGGTTCCGGGAAGTTCCGTTTCGAGCACTGGATCGTCGTACTGCTCGTCGGCGAGTGCCCCGAGCTGGCGTTGCACGACCGAGAGCGTCGTCGACATGTCGTCGACGGCTACAGCGAGCTCGGTGACTTCGTCGTCTCCAGCGTCATTGATCCTGGTGGTGTCGAGCTCGCCACCCGAGATCGACCTCGCCACCGACGCGACCCGTTCGAGCCGTCCGGTGAGTCGACCGCCGACGAACCGTGACGCCACCAGCGAAACGAATACGCCACCGATCGCCATGAAGACGACGGTCAGGCGAGACATCCGGGCCGAATCATGCTCGGCGGCGACGGCCGACTCGGCCTGATCGACGAGCGTGGTCCCGAATACGTAGAGGGCGTCAGTATCGGCCGAACCTTGTGCCAACAGTGCCGCCGCGATGAAGGGCTGGAGTGGCGTTGCCTCGCCGTCGACTGGCAGCGCACTCACGAGCGAACGCATCTCCCGAAGGGACGAGCCATCCACCAACGCCCGCAGCTGTTCGGCCGAGTCGTCGGGCAGCGATTCGAGCAAGAACGCATACCGTGCGTCGCTCAGCGTGGCGGCACGTTGATGTTCGAGCGAGAGCTCAGTCGACCGGTTTCCTTCGATCAGGATCCGTGATGCCAACCGGGATTCGAGCGTCAGCGATGTCGAGAAGTCCTCGAACAAGACGATGCTGAGGGCTGCGCCGCCAGCTCCGATGAGCTCGATGCGCGTCCGCTCACTCTCGAAGTCGGAGATTCGTTCGACGAACTCGCCGGTTTCATCTCCGATCTGTCGGTCGACGGCATCCCATCTGCTTCGGAGGTCCGACAGCTGCTCGGTGATGCCGTTCAGCTCCGAGCGGGTGGCCGCATCCAGATCGAGAAACTCAACCCGGGCCAGCGCATCGTCGACCGCGGTACGGACGTCGTCGACGAGAACCGTTCCGCTGGTTCCAGCCTGGGTGGCGAACTCACTCACCGACTCGATGCCCCACAAGTCATAGAGGACGCCCTCGACCAACAACACCGACCGAAGCCGCCCGATTGCAACGGCCTCATGGATGGCGGCGCTGCACGATTCGGCAGCTTGCGCTCGTTCGTTCGCATCCGACACGAGAAGCGCCGAGATCGCGACCAGCGCGGCGAGCGGGATCGCCGTCAGCAGAATCAGGATCTGGCGTACGCCAACACGATCGAAAAGGGACACATCATCAACTTCGACGCGCCGACCAGAAAGCTTGATCGACGAGTTGACGGCCGGGGTGTTTCACCCAATCGAGCGGTTACGGTCTGGGCCTCGATCGCCCATTCGGTCCTCCACACCGCGAGAACGAGAAAGAGACGAGTCTCATGCCGAACAACACCGATCTGACCGTGCTCGTCACCGGCGCCTCCGGATTCATCGCCAAACACATCGTGCGCGAGTTGCTCGAGCAGGGTTACTCGGTGCGAGGCACGGTGCGATCCGACAAACGAGCTGGCGAGCTCGAAGCCCTGTTTCCTGACGCCAATCTCGAGATCGTGCGGCTCGACCTCATGGCCGACAACGGGTGGGATGACGCTGTCGCCGGAGTTGACGTGATGCTGCACACCGCATCGCCGATCCCGTCGACCGAGCCCAAGGACCCCCAGGAGCTCATTCGCCCCGCCGTCGACGGAACGCTCCGGGCGATGCGGGTCGCTCAATCGGCGGGGGTCACCCGGGTCGTGCTCACGTCGAGCTGTGCGGCGATCTACAAGGACCCGTCCAAGCCCGTCGGCGCGGTATCGACCACCGACAACTGGACCGACCCCGACGCGGATCTCGTCGGGGCGTATGAGGCGTCGAAGACGCTCGCCGAGAAGGCCGCCTGGGACTTCGTCGCCGACCATCCCGAGATGCAGCTGACGACGATCAACCCAGGCGTCGTGTTCGGCCCCGCGATGGACCCCAACTACGGCACGTCGCTCCAGATCGTGGCCGACTTTTTGGACAAGAAGTTTCCGATGTGTCCCGACATGAACGTCCCGGTGGTCGATGTCCGAGACGTCGCCCACATGCACGTCGCCGCGATCTCGACACCGGAGTCGATCGGCAACCGGTATCCGGGCAATGCCGGCGCCATGACGTTCCTCGAGGTCGCTAAGACGTTGAGCGCCGCCCACCCCGAACGCAAGATCCCGGTTCGCTCGGCGCCGGCCTGGCTCGTGAAGATCATGGGCCGGGTCGTGCCCCTCATGAAGCTCGTGGCGAAGAACATCGGCCGCAACTCCGATGTCGACGGCTCGGCCGCCGAGACGACGTTCGACTTCACCTACATCCCGGCCAAGGACGCCTTGCTCGCGTCGTCGAACGACATCCTCGAGCACCGCTGATTACGCTCGCCCCATGAGCCTGGAGTGGGAACAAGTCACCGTGGCCGCCGCGGATCCGGCGGCGCTCGGGACCTGGTGGAAAGACGCGCTCGGCTGGGTAGTCGTCGATGACAGTCATCCCGACGTGTTCGAGATTCGCCCGTCCGAAGACGAGGTCCCCGGCCTCTTGTTCTTGCGGGTCCTCGACGCGAAGGCGGCGAAGAATCGCCTGCACTTCGACTTCCGGCCAGTCGATCACGACGACGAAGTCGCCCGCCTCCTCGAGCTCGGCGCAACCCGGATCGACATCGGCCAAGGCGACGTGAGCTGGGCAGTGCTCGCCGATCCTGAGGGCAACGAGTTCTGCGTCCTCAGCTCCGGCACCCCGTAGATCGCGCAATCGGTGGTTCATCTTCCCGAGTCGCTTCCGGTCGTGCTCGTGCACGGCGGTCTCTACGACGAACGTGATCGTGCACGAGCGGCCGCGAGAGCCGACCTCATGGTCCGAAGAGGCCGCCGCCCTCGCCGCCACGATCGCCGACGCCGGCCATGAGCGAGTCGCCCTTGTCGCCGGGTCGAACGGGTGCAGCGTCGCGCTCCGGCTCCTGCTCGACCAGCCCGAGCTCGTCCATCGAGTACTGCTGTGTTGGCCGGCAACTGCGGGCGATCCCGTGGTCGACGGTCTCGCGCGGATCATCATCAGCGACGTGCACGGCAGCGCGACGGCAGACCGGCTCCTCGAAGGCAATCCGATTCGGGGAGTGACGGCCGACGAACTGGCCGCGATCACCGCCGAAGTCGTGCTCTATCCGTCGATGCCCGAGAACACGGCCCACCAGCGATCCACCGTGACCCAACTGTTGGCCACGATCCCCGGTGTGCTGCTGGTCGGCGGCAGCCCCGAACCGATCCACGACGAGTTCGCCGAGCATCTGTTCGCCTTCGTCGACATCGTCGACGCCTTCTCGAAGGTTCACCACGACGACTGAGTCGGCCACCACGCGAGACTGAGTGAGTGAGCCGCAGCACAGACGAGATCGTCGTCGAGGAAGTCGAGCCGACCTCTGCTTCGGCGAGCGTGCTCATCGACGAGCTGTCCGCCGTACTCGCTGAGGCCTACGGAAGCAGTGGGCGAAATGGCTATCAGCCCGAGCACGAACTCGACGGGGTGTTCCTGATCGCACGTGTGGGTGGAGAGCTCGTGGGCTGTGGCGCCCTTCGCTCCCTCGACGGCCGATCGGATGTCGCCGAGGTCAAGCGCATGTACAGCCGGCCAGGGACCACAGGAGTGGGCCAGGCCGTACTTCGAGCACTCGAATCGCAAGCCGCACAGCGCGGATACACCTCGATCTGGCTCGAGACTCGCCAGGCGAACAGTCGAGCCGTCCGCTTCTACATGGCCGCCGGGTACCGCGAGCGGGCGCCATACGGACAGTACGTGGGCCGACCCGAGGCGATCTGTATGGAGAAAGCCCTTCCCGGCCATCCAACCGGCACCACGGGTACCTGATAGCGATCATCGGTCCCGATCAGCTGAACCGGGCCACGCTGCAACGTCAGCTGCTCCTCCAACGCGAGCCGGCCACCGTGCCCGAGGTCGTTCGCCGAGTCGTTGCGCTTCAGGCACAGTCGTCGCCTGCGCCTTACCTCGCCTTGTGGAATCGCATCGCCGATCTGGATCTGGCAGACGTCGACCGGGCTTTCACCGATCGGTCGCTCATCAAGACGTCACTGATGAGGATCACGTTGCACGCCGTCGACACCACCGACTATCCCGCATTCCACGCCGCATCGACTCCCCTGCTGCGAGCGGCCCGCCTCAACGATCGGCGCTTTCGTGACACGGGACTCACGGTCGACGATGCCGACGGTGCGGTGGCCCCATTGCTCGAACTTCTCGAGACCCCACGATCGAAAGCCGAGATCCTCGAGCACCTTGCCGAGAATGTGAGCAGCGAGCCACGGCTGTGGTGGGCACTCAAGACCTACGCGCCGCTCGTCCATTCGCCAACCGGTGAGTCGTGGTCCTTCGACGGCGACACCAGATACGAGCGGGCGGCGACCCTCGATCGGCCGCCGCGCGACGACGCCATTCGCTTCGCTGATCCGTCGCTACCTCGCCGGGTTTGGCCCGGCGACGATCGCCGACTTTGCCCAGTTCAGCCTGCAGCCCATGTCGAGGGCACGGCCGGCGTTCGAGGCGATGCGCGACGAGCTTGTCACCTATTCGACGATCGACGGCGACGAGCTGTTCGACCTTCCCGATACCCCAACGCTCCCCGACCCCGACACCCCGGCGCCGCCGCGGTTGCTGGCGATGTGGGGACAGCACGCTGCTCGCCTACCGCGACCGAAGCCGAATGATCCCGGACCAGCATCGCCCGCATGTCATTCGACGCAACGGCGACGTGCTGCCCACCGTGCTCGTCGACGGACAAGTCGCGGGTGTCTGGAGGACCAGTCCCGACGGCATCGAGATCGGCGCGCTCGAACCGATGGACGCCGACACGTGGGAAGCCATCGAAAACGAAGCCCGCCTCCTGCTCAGCGCTGTGGCCGACCGAGACAGCGACATCGTTGGACAGACCAACAGCTGGTGGCCCAAGCTCCCGATCACATCGACCCACACCGTCGAGAGATGACGGTCTTCGTCCGTGGCGACTTTCGTGGAGAAGCAAGTCTGTTCCGCTTCGAGCCTCGATGCCGAGCGCGTATCGCTGCGCTCAAGAAGTCCGACGTCTACGTCGATTCGGAATCAGGTCAACGAGACAAATAGGAGCTTGGACATGGTGAAGCGATGGCACCTGAAGTCGATACTTCGCTCCGAGGATCTACAGCACCTTTTCGCTCAGTCGCCGTGGCAGCAGGAGGCTGAAGAGATCGAATCCAATTTCGATCTTTCGGTGCAAGAGCAGGACAGGCTTTCCTAGACGGCCATGTTGCAAACGAAATATTAATCTACGGCTGTGCCGTCGCTGGCCTGCTGGCATACCGGACCGACGACGGATATGTCAGAAGCAGCGAGCCCGGCACTCCGGTTCCGCTGGGCTCGGTCGTTGCGAAGTACAGAGCCGAGTACGTCGAGGACATGCTTGAGGCCGGTTTGAAAGCTCAACCGAGATAGCGCAAACCTCGGTTGCACTTCCAAAACGACACTGAGGCCGCCCGGAGGCGACCCCAGTGGAACGAGCGGAAGGTGAGGGATTCGAACCCTCGGTGACCCGGAGGCCGCCCCATTCGTCCGCTCTGGCAACCTTCCGGCGATGAGGGTACTGATCTCGCCCAGGCGCACCAACTCCTGGGCACGAGGTCGAACCGTCGCAGAACCCCGCGTGTAGCATGCGACTTCCACGAACTCACAAGGAGATCAGCCATGCTGCGTACTCTCGCCCGTCGCCTCCCGACCGAATCGGTTTCCGCTCACTGCGACGGCCCCTGCGGCGTCTACGACCCTGCATCGGCCCGCATCGCCGCCGAGGCCGCCCGTTCGATGACCAAGAAGCTCCTCGACGCCGGCGCCGCCACCACCGTCGACGAGCAGAACACCCAGTCGCGTTACATCGCCATCAAAGAAGAGCAGGCACACATCGCCAAGGAAGAGCTGCTCGTCCTCTGGACCGACTACTTCAAGCCGCCG
>JAHDDK010000006.1:0-108085 GCA_020629375.1 Acidimicrobiales bacterium | reverse complement strand
GCATCTTCTGGGCGACCAAGGGCCGCGACGACGTGCCCTTCTACACCACCTGATTCTTTCGGTGATTCCGAGTGCCAAAGCCGCCGAGCTCGCCCGTTGGGTGTTGCGGCGGCGCCGACGGCTGCGCGTGAGCGGTCCGTCGATGGAACCGACATTGCACGAGGGGTCGATCGTCTTGGTCGACCCCCGTGCCTACCGGGCAGATGGGCCGCACGTCGCCGATGTCGTCGTCGCCCGGCACCCAACGCAACATCAGTTGCGGATCGTGAAACGGATCGAAGCGGTCGAGGCTGACGGCCGACTTCGTCTCGTCAGCGACAACTCGACGGCGGCTGGCGTGCAGGACAGCCGGAGTTTCGGACCGATCGAACCCGTCCTCGTCGAAGGCCGCGTCACCTCCGTCGTCGCCTGAGCTGCTGATGCGTTCTCTCCGGGGCGTCGCCGCCTTCGTCGGGATACTGATTCTGAGTGGTTGCGGGGAGTTGGTCCCCGATCCGGAGGCGAACGCACCGGACACCCCGATCATCGGGGGCCCGGTCGAGACCGGCGACCCCGCTTTCGACTCGATCGCAGACATCGAACGGTTCTGGGAAGTAACCGACGACTCGATCGGCCTCGAGTACGAGCCCGTCGGCAACGACCGCCTGTTCGCCCGGTCGGTGCTCGACTCCTCGGGCGGCGTCTGCTCGTGGAACGGAGACGCCGAAGACCTCGACCCCGACGAGGTCGCCGAGAACGCCTACGTCACCGACTGCGACGAGGGCATCACCGTCGTCTGGGACGACGTCGAACTCGTCCCCGATCTCGAGAAACGCTTCCCCGGTGCCGGCGTGACGATGTTGATGGCCCACGAGTGGGGCCACGTGATCCAGTTCCAGCTCGGGCTGGTCGATCAGACGGCGATCATCGCTGAGCAACAAGCCGACTGCCTCTCGGGCGCCTACGCGGCGTGGGCGCGTGCCCAAGACATCGAACCCTTCGACGATGACCAAGCGCTCGATTGGGCGATCATCTCGACCCTCGAGACACGCGACGCCATCGGCTCGAGCGCCGAAGACGACGATGCGCACGGCAACGGATTCGATCGCGTGCGCGCCACCCAAGAAGGCTTCGATCGAGGCGCGGCCTTCTGCATGAGCTACGACGAAACCCCTCCTCCGGTCACCCAGATCCCCTTCGCCGACGACCAAGAAGAAGCCGACGGCGGAAATCTGCCCTACGACGAAGCGGTCGAGTTGCTCGGAACCGCAGTGGCCGACCACTTCGAAGCGTTGGCCGACGAGTCACTCGAAGCCTTCGTCGACGAACCCGACGACGACCTCCTCCAAGATCTCTACGACGAGATCGGCGACAACGCCGTGGGCACCGAACTGGCATTGCGCTGGGCAGAAGCGCTCCAAGAAGCGGTCGGCGAAGAGCTCAACGGCGAAGGCCCGGCGCTCCAGCGGGCATGCCTGGTCGGAACGTGGCTGGGCGACATGTTCGAGAACGGGGCGGAGGTCGGCGACGACGTCATCACGATGTCGCCGTTCGATCTCGACGAGGCAATCCAGACGTTCTCGACGTCCAACGACCTGCTCTCCAATCCCGGGCTTGTGTTCGAGCTCGTCGCATCGCTGCGGGTCGGCACGATCGACGGGGTCGACGCCTGCGCCCTCAACGCGTAATGCTGACCCCATGAGGATTGGCGTCGTCCAACACGAAATCGTCTGGGAATCCCCGGAAGCGAACTTCACCGCCGTGCAGCCAATGATCGACCGCGCGGCCGAGGCCGGTGCCGAACTGATCGCGTTGACCGAGACGTTCTCGTGGGGGTTCACCATGAACACCACGGTCGCTCGCGAGCCTGCGGACGGGCCGTCGACAGCGTTCCTTCAGGCCGAGGCCGCCCGCACCGGAACGTGGATCGTCGGTTCGATCCCGGTACTTCCCGAAGGCGCAGACCGGCCGCACAACCGGATGACCTTCGCCGGTCCTGGTGGCGAACTCGAGACGTACAACAAGGCCCACCCGTTCGTCTCCGCAGGCGAGACCGAGCACTACGAGGCCGGCACCGAGCTCCGCACCCTCACAATCGGCGATCTGCGGATCTCCCCGTTCGTGTGCTTCGACGTGCGATTCGCCGACGACTTCTGGAACCTCGCAAACGACACCGACTGCTACCTCGTGATCGCCAACTTCCCGGCGAGCCGCCGCGAACACTGGAACACGCTGCTCCGCGCCCGCGCGATCGAGAACCAGGCGTGGGTGGTCGCCGCCAATCGGGTGGGGTCAGACCCCAACGCCGCATATGCCGGCGACTCGCAGGTCATCGACCCGTTCGGCGACATTGTCGCCGACGCGGGAGACACTCCGGGCGTGATCGTGCACGATGTGACCCCGCAGCGAGTCGCAGAAGTCCGCGCCAACTACCCATTCCTCGCCGAACGGTAGATGGGGTCAAGTCTGACATAGCAAGAGGTTTCACCAGTTGGTCTCAGTCGAACCAACCTTGCTATGTCAGACCTGACCCCGTTAGCGGGTGTCGATTGCTTTGAACGCTTCGCAGAGGCGACCCTCGTCGAAGCCGCCCTTCTCGGCGATGCGGCCACCCCATTCGGACAGCAGCTTCTCGAGGTCGAACTCGGCATCACGCTTGGCGACCTGAGACTGGTGGCTTCGCAGCGCGGCAAGCTTCTTGTCGAGGGCGTCGGTGATGTCGATGAAGATCGTCGGATCGGTGTGACCCACCCAGGCCTGGCTCACCGTGTGGGGCTCGAAACCCTGATCGAGCAGCTCAGCCGTGAACGCTCTCGGGTTGCGGGAATCCGGGTACACGGCACGCATCGTCGCTTCGGCCGTTTCGATGTGATCCGGGTGTGAGCCGTACACCGAATCCCAGTTGCGCTCCGGGTTCTGCGTGATCACGACGTCGGGCTTCTCGATACGGATGATCCGACTGATGTCGATTCGCAACTGATTGTTGGCTTCGACCATGCCGTCGGGGTGACGAAGGAAGTGCAGCGTGTCCACGCCAACCTGCGCTGCAGCCGCGGTCTGCTCGGCCTCGCGCATCGTCGCCAGCTCCTCGGACGACACCGTCATGTCGTCCTCTCCCGCTTCGCCCGAGGTGACGAGGCAGTACGCCACATACGAGCCGGCCGCCGTGAGCTGGGCCACCGTGCCCGCCGTACCGAAGTCGATGTCGTCGGGGTGCGCGACCACCACGAGCACGCGCTCGGGTGCGTCGATGAGCCCCTCGTTGGTCAGGATCTGTCCGGCCATGCGGTCACGTTACGGTGGAACCGGGAGGGCTGATACGTGACATCGGATGCAACCAAGGATCTCAATCGCCAGCAGTTCGGCGCAAACGCCGCCAACTATGCGACGAGCGAGCCGCACGTCAAAGGCGCCAGCCTCGCCTTGATGGTCGACCTGGCAGAGCCCCAGGCACATGAGAGAGCCCTCGACATCGCTACCGCTGCGGGCCACACCGCCTTCGCTTTTGCCCCCCATGTTGCGTCGGTCGTCGCGTCGGACCTCACCGACGAGATGGTTGCCCTCGCCACCGAACGGGCGGCCGAACTGGGCCACGACAACGTGACGACGCAGATCGCCGATGCCGAATCGCTGCCGTTCGACGACGACAGCTTCGACATCGTCACGTGCCGGATCGCGCCCCATCACTTTCCGAATCCCGCCGCCTTCATCGGTGAGGGTTCCCGCGTGCTTCGACCAGGCGGGCGGTTCGTTCTGGTCGACAACGTGGTTCCTTCTGAGGGCGACCCCGATGGATCCACCGGCGCCTTCTACAACGCGTGGGAGAAGCGTCGAGACCCGAGCCACGTGCGCGCCCTCTCCACCGCAGAGTGGTCCGATCTGGCAATGGCCTCCGGGCTTGAGGTCACCCACACCGAAGAAGTGACCAAACGCATGAAGTTCGAGCCGTGGCTCAACAACATGAGCGTCCCCGAAGACCTTCGGCCTGGCCTGCTCGCCGATCTCACCGACGGTCCCGAAGGGTTTCGCGCCTACCTTCGCCCTGAAGGCGCCACACAGCAAGATGCGGTCTTCTACCTCACCGAAGGCGTGCTCGTGGCGACGGCGTAGGTCGATGTAATGAGAGGGTCAGACCCCGGCGTTACGCGCGGATTACTGGTCGAGGAGCGAATCGATCTCGTTGGTGACGTCGACGGCGTCAGGGATCACGATGTCGAAGTCGGCGCCGTACTCGTCGAACTCCTGCCAGGTCGAAGTCACCATCTCGATGTCGCCGAAGAGTCCGGCTGCGTCATCGGCCTCGACCATCGACGACATCATGGCGCCCATGTCGATGACCGTTTCGATCCGTCGAACGAGATCATCGCCATCGACCATCACAACGAGTTCGACCGTCATCTGATCGAAGGCCAGGCCGAGGTCGTCGAACATCGCGTCGTCGCCCATGCCGAGGGCACCGAGCTGGCTGCTCACGTCGATACCGAGTGCGTCGTAGTACTCGTCGAGCGAAGCTGTCGCCGTCCACACGTCGACCGTACGGCCGGCCACCGTGGTGGTGCCGGTCATCTGGGCTGTGTCGATCGCCTGGAGTAGGTCGAGCATGGCGGTCGGGTCTTGGGTCTGACCGCCTTCGGTCAGTTGGCCCATCACTGCTGCGGCGTCGATGCCGGTTGCGGCCGGGTCGAAGCTGACCGGTCCGTCGGCGAGCGGTCCGAGGTCGTCGGTTGCCGTCGGGTCCATCGCCTGGATCGCGTCGATGAAGTCGGTCATGTCGAGGACCACACGATCTTCGGTCGCCCACGTCGACATCGTGGCGCCGTCGAGGGCCGCAACCATGGCGTCGAGCTCGGGGTCCGAACCTGTGCCCATCGCGTCGAGTGAGCCGAACAACGCCACCATGTACGACCCGATGTCGACCACGGTGTAGTTCACGCCGTCATCGACCGTGCCGGTGGCGATCGCTCCTTCGGGCGCGACGTTCATCTCGAAGCCCATCATGTTCATGTTCATCGCCATGCCCTGCGTGAACGAGAAGCTCTGGTCCTTCGAAGCCGTGAGGGCGAAGGCAAGCACCTGCGACTTCGGCTCGACCACGACGGTCTCCTCGGCGACCGCATCCGGGGCATCTTCGGCAGCGTCAGGCTCTTCAGTGGGTTCGGCTTCGGACTCGTCTGTGGGTTCGCCGGCCGGCTCCGCGGTGTCGTCCTCGTCCGTCGTTGTTCCGCCGTCGTCGTTCAGGACAGCTGCCGGTTCGGCGATATCAGCCGCCGGCTCGGCAGCGACATCTTCTTCGGACGCAGCGATCGGCTCGTCGACGGTCGACGTTGCATCGAGCTCGGCGACCGAATCCTCGATCGTTGCCGTCTGCGTCTCGGCGTCGCCACAGCCGACCGCCAACATGGCGGTCGCGGCCAAGGCCGCGACGAACCGGCGCGCCATGCCGGGTCGATTCAGATCATCAGGGTGCGATAGGGGTGAGCCAGCCATGGGTGTCCTCCGAACGTCCAGTCTGGATGTCGGTGAGGTGCTGTCGAAGCTTGAGGGTCGTCTCCCCCGGCTCACCCGATCCGATCTCGACCCGATCGCCCTGGGTGATCACCGCACCGACCGGCGCAATGACTGCAGCTGTGCCGGAGAGGAACATCTCGCCGTGCTCCGACCATGCCTTCAGCTCGTCGAGGTCAACGGCGCGTTCCTCGACCTCGAGACCGAGATCCTTGGCGATCTGGATCACCGATCGGCGGGTCACGCCGTGGAGGAACGAGTCGTCGAGGTTGCGGGTGATGACGCGCTCGGAGTCGCACAAGAAGAAGTTCGACGCGCCGGTCTCGGTCACGTCGTTGCCGGGGGCGAACAGCACCTGGTCGGCGACGTGATCCCGCTTGGCCTCAAGGGTCGGGCCGAGCGCCATCACGTAGTTGGCACCGGACTTCACGGAACCGAACTGGGGGGTGCTGCGCGGGTTCTCGGTCTCGATGTAGATCGTCAGCGGGCGCACGCCACCGGTGAAGTAGTCGCCGACGGGCGAGCAGATCACGTACAACATGCCGGTATTGCTCGGTGATGCCGCAGCGCCGATGTTCGGGGCGGTCCCGATGAACGTCGGACGGATGTAGAGCGACCCCGGGCTATCCGGCGTGTGCGCAAGATTCGCCCGGACGGCATCCACCATCAGGGTCCGAACGAGTTCGGCGTCGGGGATCGGCATCTGGAGCTTTCCGATGCTGATGCACATGCGCTCGACGTGATCGTCGAGACGGAAAATCGCAATCGAGCCGTCTTCCTGCTTGTGCGCCTTGAGCCCCTCGAAGCACGCCGACCCGTAGTGGAAGACGTGGGTCGCAGGATGGAGCGAGAAGTTCTCCATCGGCTGAGCGGAGCCGCCATAGGTGTATTCGCCATCCACCACCGTCGCCACCGTCATCGAGTCGCCGAAGAGGGTGCCGAACGGTGCGGTGAAGGGATCGGTTGTACTGCTCATCTGCGTAGTTGTACTCGCTCGGCGTCCAGGCCGCCACGGTTGCACCAGTAGTCTGCGCCCGATGACCGAGACGAGCCGACCAGCGGTCGCCCGAATGGCATCGGCTGCCGATGCCCCAGGTGTAGCCGTCATCCGGATCGATCGACCTCCTGTCAATGCGCTTCCGCCGAGCGATTGGGTCGCGCTGACGTCGTTGGTTCAGGCTGTCGGCGATGAGCATGACGTGCGAGCGCTGGTGATCGCGGGTGTGCCTGGCGCGTTCTGCGCGGGCGCCGACATTCGCATCCTCACGAATCCGTCACCCGATGATCCCCCGGCCATGATGCTCACAACGGTTGCCGACACCTGTCGCGCGATTCGGTCTATTCGAGTCCCCGTGATCGCCGCGATCGACGGTCCCGCTCACGGCGGTGGCCTCGAACTTGCGCTCGCGTGCGACATTCGGGTGTCGTCGAGCGCCGCAACATTCGCCGCATCGGGCGTGAACATGGGCTTGGTCGCGAGCGTGCGTTCGCTCGTGGAGATCGTCGGTCAGTCGAGGGCACGACGCATGCTGCTCACCGGCCAACGGATCGAAGCGGAGCAGGCCGAGCGTTGGGGCATCGTGACCGATCTCGTCGACGATCCGATGGCGACCGCTCTCGAGTTGGCCCACGTCATGGCCTCAAAGGCGCCACTCGCCGTCGAGGCTGCCAAGCGCATGGCGGCCGCCGTGGACCAGGCAGACGCGGGGGCACACGACGAGCTGATGATCGACGAATTTTCGACCCTCGCCGCCTCCGCCGATCACGCAGAGGCGATTCGTGCGTTCCTCGCCAAGGACAGGCCAACATTCAACCGGTCGTAGACAGCCGAACCGGTCACGTTGGGGTCTGACCCCGATGTGACCTGGACGCACGCTGTGCGGCCTTGGCCACGCTCTCCCGCACGCCGTTTCGTCGGATCGATCGAAGACCGGCGTCGGCCAAGTCGAGCACACGATCCCGACGACCGGGCATCGGACTGTCCAGCTTCCGCACACGGTCCTCGATCGACGCTGGCTGAGGGCCGTGGCCGATCACTCCGAACTGCGGATCGATCCGCGGGAGACCTCGGATGTGGGACCGGTCGGGGGCACGGTCGTCGTCCCACTTCACGAATGCCGTGGTTCTGTCGTACCACTCGGTGATCGACTGATGATCGCGACGACCCTCCGTTCGCGCCCACCACAGGAGGTTGTCGGCGCGAGTGCAGTCGTTCGGATCAGCGAAACGCTCCTGGAGCGCCGTGTCCGCTCGCCAGAGATCCATCACCGGTGCGGGGACGATCGTTTCCGCACCCTCGTCGACCCGTCGACCGGCGAACCACGTTCCGGCCGCCACGTTGTACGCGGCCTCTTGGGTGAAGAACAGGTCGTAGTCGGTCAGTCCCACATCGAGGAGCTGACGAACGGCCTCGACGACCGGGCGGCCCTGCACGAATCGATCCGCCTGCGAGTGTTCGAGATAGCCGTTCAGGATCATGTTCAGCGCGAACGACGGCATCTGGTACGGCGCTACGCCCTGGCCCAGGACGTCGTAGTCGGCGAAGACCTCCGCCATCCCCTGCGCCGACGCGTTGAAGTAGTGATGCGGATATCCGTGGTACGAGAACACGAAATTGCACTCGTGGTAGACGTACCCGCCGGGCCGCAACGTCTCGCGAATCGACTCGGCCGCCTCGAACGGATTCCGCAGATGTTCGAACACGGCCAGCGAGAAGATGTAGTCGATCGATCCGGGCAGAAACGGCAAGTGATGCGCGTCGGCGATAATGTCGACGAATGGTGTGCGCACAACGTCGAGGCGGATGATGTTCGGGTCGTCGAGCGCCATGTTGCCCGACCCAATCTCGATCACCGGCGACGAATCCGGAAGCGACTGGAGGATCGTGCGATGCACCCACGGGTCGTAGCTGTCGCGAACGTGCAGCTCGGCTTCGTGGACGACATCGGGCACTGATCCGTCCGGAAACATGACCGGCACGCCGTCGAGGATCGGAAAGTCGATCTCACAGGTCTCACACGACAGGTGATCAGCGTGGCGAGCGACGGCGGTCTTGCACGTCGGACAGGCGAGAAGGTCGAACAGGCTCACGAGTGGATGAAACGTAGCGCGAGAGCGGCCTCTCCGCCTTGGCGGTCCGTTCGGGATCTGGCAGACCGCAGCGTGGCACCATGTCGAATGACCTCGAAGTCCACTGCGTCAGTCGTCTCCCTCAACCAGCTCCTCGGGAGCTCCGCCGAGCCCGATCCGCAGCCGATCGACACGATCGCGGGACAACCCGAACGCCGCTACGCCGCGTTCGAGGCTGGCGACCTCGACGTTGGTGCGTGGACATCGACCACGGGGAGCTGGTCCGAGGCTCCCCAAGACGGCGACGAGATCGCCTTTGTCATCAAGGGCCACCTGCGGCTTCACCCAAGCGATGGAGCGCCAATCGACGTGCGTGCGGGCGACCTCTTGCATGTGCCCGACGGCTGGACCGGCACCTGGGAGATCCTCGATCCGATCGAGAAGGTGTACGTCGTCATCACCTGAGCGAATCGCCCCTTCGGCGGGCGCAACGTCGACGCACATCCGTCGATCCTCACCGCATCGCGAGAACTTCGGGAAGCGGGTCGGCGTGGATGAAGACGAGTCGGTCGGTGGTGCGCGTGACGGCGACGTAGAGCATCGACAGGTCGGGGTCGGCGGCCACGATGTTTGCAGGCTCGACCACGACGACGGCGTCGAACTCCAGCCCCTTCGATTCGGTCGGGGTACACACCATGATCTTCGCGGCGGCCTCGGCGTCGGCCCCTTCTCCGACGAGGCGAGTCATCGGGCCGACACCGTCGACGGCGATGATCGCGACCCGGCCGAGTGACTCATCTTCGGCAAAGGCGACCGCACGAGCGACCGCGTCCTCGAGGAGCCGTTCGGGAGTAACCGCCATCGCTTCGACCGGATGTCCGCTCGCACGGATAGCGCTCGGCGCTCGAAGATCGCTCGAGATGTGTTCGAGGATGCGGTTGGCCACCACGCCAACCTCATCGGGCGAGCGGTAGTTGATCTGCAGGTCGTAGCGGTTCACGTCGCCAAGCTCGGGCGGGAGCAGCTCGGCCCATGTGTCGACCCGTCCGGCGCTTCGTTGCGCGAGGTCGCCGACGATGGTCATCGAATGACCACGCGCCCGTCTTGCCACCATCCGCCACTGCATCGGGGTGAGGTCCTGGGCCTCGTCGACGATGACGTGACCAAACCGCCACGCCCGCTCGCCTGCCGCACGCTGTTCGAGGGTCATCGAGTTCTGGAGTTCGAGATAGTCGAACGCCTCGAGCTCGGCGATGACTTCGCCGTCGGGATCGGAGACGGGTTCGCCGGTCATCTCGTCGATTACCGGCCAGCTCTTGCGGTCGGCGTCATCGACGAATGGGTCGTCCTGGCTCATCGTCGACCTTCCCACCGTGGATCGCAAAGACCACTCACCATCGGACGTCGTCCTCGCCCCAGGCGTCGAAACTCTCGACGTCGGCATCGGGGTCATCGTCGAGATCGATCTCGTCTTCGTCGTCGTCACTGTCGCCGTCGACATCGGTGGCTTCGGCCGCTTCGAACACGTCGGTCTCGTCGGCGATGCGGTGCTCCATGTCATCGTCGCCCTGGACGGCCTCGCTGACGTCGCCAAGCAGGTGCAGGAGTTCGTCGAGCAGCGGAACGTCGGCGTGATGCCAGGTCCGCGAGTCGAGTGCACGCTCCCGCAGCCGAGGCGCGGCGAGCATCGCTTCTTCGACCTCGGTCAACGCGGCGTGTCGACATGCGCGGCTGAGCAAGGCGGGCGAACCCAAGAGATCGTTGAGGGCTTGCTCGGGCGTGAGCACCGGCCAATGGCGTTCGCAGAACAGTGCGAGCTCCTCGCTTGCCTCGATCGAGGCACGGATGTCTTCGAGACCGCCGAAACCCGGCTCGAACACCTCGTCGACCAGGGTGTCGACGATCGCCCGGCGCAGAGCACCCGCACCCGCGTTGTGCGTCGACCACCGCGTGGCCGCGTCGAACATCTTCTGCAGCACGTCGGTCTCCACCCGCAACCGCCGACTTCCGTACCAGGCAATCAGCGGCTCGGTCGGTCGTCGCCGCCGATCCCTCACCGCCTGACCGAGAAGCGCCGCCATTCGGGCATCACCTTTGAGCGTGGCCACGTCGAGGTCGGGGTCCTCGGCGAGACGGACGCCCGGGTAAAGCTCAGCCGGTGTCACCGAGATCACGCCACTCTCGCCGAGCGACGGCAACACGTCGGAGATCCACAACAGAAATTGCGGACTCGGCCCGACGATCAACACACCGGTCTCGGCGAGCGCCGCACGGTCGGCGTAGAGCAGATACGCCGCCCGGTGGAGCGCCACCACGGTTTTGCCGGTGCCCGGCCCACCCTGAACAAGTAGTGGACCCTTGGCCGACGCTCGGACCACCGTGTCCTGCTCGGCCTGAATCGTGGCGACGACGGTTTGCATGCGATCGTCCGTCCGACGACTCAACGTCCGGAGCAAAGCCGCCTCTCCTCGGAGTTCGCCGAGATCGTCCAGAGCATCGGTGTCGAAGACTTCGTCGCTGAAGTCGACCAGCGTGCCGTCATCCCAGTGGAGGTGTCGTCGATGCGACACGCCCAGCGGTTGCAGTGCGGTCGCCCGATAGAAGGGCTCGGCTGCTGGGGCGCGCCAATCGACGAGAAGCACCTCGTCGTCTTCGACCACCGACATCCGCCCGATGTGGATCGTCTCGTCGGCGTCTGGTGCCAACCCGCCGTCGGGGGCGTCCTTCTCGCCAGTGATTCGGCCGAACGCTTCGGCCTCGCCGGCACGTTCGAGCTCGCGCACCCGCTTGTATGCCAACACCGCACGAGCAGCGGCGGCTCGAGCAGCCGACGTCTCTGCCGCCGCCTCGATGTCTTCGTCTCCGGCCTCTGCCTCGGTCTCGCGCGGACCTTCTTCGGACAACGATGAGGCCTCGGCAGCGAGTCCCTCAGCGAAGCGTCGTGAGCGGTCCACTTGTCGTCGGTGCGCGTCAACGATCCGAGACGCCGCAGCACGCTCGAGGTCAAGTGGCGTGGCGGGGGTGTCTGACCCCGAAGGAACGGTCATCGTCATCAGCCTTACAGATCGGTTGCTCGATTCGTCGCGTGAACGCGCAGAAGAGCACACTTCGCACCCATGAGCAGCACCTCGGATCTCACCATCGGATTCATCGGCCTCGGCAACGTCGGCGGCAAGCTCGCCGGATCACTCGTGCGCAATGGCCTCGACGTCATCGTGCGCGACCTCGACCCAGCAGCCGCCGAACCCCTACTCGAAGCTGGCGCTCGCTTCGGCGAGAGCCCGAAGGCCATGGCCGAAGAGTGCGACGCGGTCATCACCTGTTTGCCGTCGCCCGCGGCCTCAGCGGCAGTGCTCGAAGCCGACGACGGCCTGCTCGCCGGGTTCGGTCCCGGCAAGGTGTGGATGGAGATGTCGACGACCGACGAGGCCGAGGTGCGACGCCTCGGCGAGAAGGTCACTGCCGTCGGAGCCGAACCCGTCGACTGCCCGGTGTCGGGTGGGTGCCATCGGGCGGCGACCGGCAACATCGCGATCTTCGCCGGCTGCGAACGGGAGACGTTCAAGAAGATCCTGCCGATTCTCACGACGATGGGCCGTCGGATCCTCCACACCGGTGACCTCGGATCTGCTTCGACGCTAAAAGTCATGACCAACTACCTGGCCACCGCCAACCTGCTGACGGTCTGCGAAGCGCTCGTCACCTCCGCAGCAGCAGGTATGGACCTCAACACGACGTATGAGGCGATCGCCATCAGCAGCGGCAACTCGTTCGTCCACGAGACCGAAGGCCAGGTCATCCTCAACGGCAGCCGCGACATCAACTTCACAATGGATCTCGTGAAGAAGGACATCGGCTTGTTCCAAGAGATCGCCGACCGGCATGACGTGCCGCTCGAGATCAGCCCCGTGTTGATCGACATCTTCGACGATGGCATTGCCCGATTCGGCGAGCGCGAGTGGTCACCCAACATCATCAAGCGGCTCGAAGAAGCCACCGGGCTCAGCATCCTCGCGCCCGGTTTCCCGCCAGAGATGTTCGACGACGAGCCCGAAGAGCCGGGCTATGAGGTCATCCCGACCGGCCGCAGCTGACGCGGTGGCAGCACCGTTCACGTCCGACGAGATCGCAGCGCTACGGGCGGCGACACCTGGGGTCGACAATGTCGTCCACTTCAACCATGCCGGCTCGTCATTGCCGACCGCCACGACCCTCGACACCCAACTCGACCACCTCCGGCTCGAAGCCGAGCGCGGCGGATACGAAGCAGCCGCGCTCGCGGCCGAACGCGAAGAGGCCGTCTACGACTCGATCGCGTCGCTCATCGGCGGCCAACGCCACGAGATCGCCCGCATGGAACATGCCACGGCTGCATGGAGCGCCGCCTTCTGGTCGCTTCCCATGCGCTCCGGTCAGCGAATTCTCACCGCCGAAGCGGAGTACGGCGCCAACGCCATCGCATTCATGCGTGCGGCCGAACGGCACGGAGTCACCATCGACGTCGTGCCGTCGGACGACACGGGCGCCCTCGATCTCAATGCGCTGGACAACCGACTCGATAGCGACGTCGCCGTCGTCGCCATCACCCACGTTCCGACCAATGGCGGGCTCGTCAATCCCGCAGCCGAGGTCGGTCGTCGGACGCGAGAACTCGGCGTCCCGTTCTTGCTCGACGCGTGCCAGTCGGTCGGCCACCTCGATCTCGACGTCGCCGAGATCGGCTGTGATCTCCTGAGCGCGACCGGCCGCAAGTACCTCCGCGGTCCGCGAGGCTCCGGGTTTCTGTGGGTGTCCGAGAGTCTGTTCGACAGGGTCGTCGCCGACCATCCCGACCACCACGGTTCGATGTGGGTGACTCCGGACCACGTCGAGCAGCGACCGGATGCGCGCCGATTCGAGTGGTGGGAGTACAACCATGCTGCCTGGCTCGGGCTCGGCGCCGCAGTCGACCAACTGATCGAACTCGACCCCGCACGCGTCGAAGCAACGATTCGTCTGCGCGCCGACCAGCTCCGCTCGTCGCTCAAAGCCATCGGTATCAACCATCGTGACCTCGGCCCCGATCCTTGCGGAATCGTGACCGCAGCCATTCCCGGCGTCGACGCACACATTGTCAAGCGACGTCTGGGCGAACAGGACATCAACGTGTCCGTCCCCAAGCCATCATCGACGTGGTGGGATTCGGCCCGCCGAGAACTCCCCGATCTGCTTCGAATGTCCGTGCACGCCATCACGACCGCCGACGAGATCTCGGCGCTCACCGACGCCATCGCCACCCTCTGAATGGGGTCAGGTCTCAACAGGTGACACGTTGCCCCGCGGCAGCGTTCACTCCGGAAGCGCGTCCTGCGGTCCGGTGGGCGGCGGCGGATCGTCGTTTGCGGTGCGACTGTTGACCTCGGCACTTACCGCTTCGAACGTGGTGAGCAACGCGTCCTTGAACAACGTGCCCATCTCCTTCACGTCGGTCCGAACCGCAGGGTCCTTGGCTGCGTTACCCATCGAGTCGAATGCGTCCTGCGCACGTTGACCAAGGTCGTCGATCATCGCCTTTGTGTCGCCGGGCTGACGTTCCTCCGCCTCGTCCTGCTCCTGTTCGAGATGGAGCTTGAGCTTGAGGCCGAGAGACTCGGCCTTGCTTCCCACCGACTTCCAAGATTCCTTCATTGCTTCACGGTCACTCACGGGTGATGCCTTTCTGATCGCCGCTATGAGACACACAGCATCAAAGCGGCCCGTCGTATTCCACGGACCTCGTTCGTCGGTTGCTCGGCGAATCCGAACGATCGTGCCGCGTGCCAAAAGGCCGACGAGTCGTCAGGCACGTTTCTGGAACAGAGCGACCGATGCCCGATCGCCACCGTGCGGACCGTCCATTGCCTCGTAGATGGCGACGTCGATCACATGCGGCACCGTGATCGACTTGGCACTCACCAACTCGGCAAAGAATGCATCGAAGCCGTGCGACACCCGATGCTCGGCGTTGATCCCGATCGCCAAGACACCGGACGGCATCGTCACCCGCACGAGTTCGGCGATCGGTTCCGGGCCGAGATGCCCATGGGTGAACGTTCCAACGCTGATGACCCCCGCGTAGATGTCATCGCCGAACGGCAGACGGTCGGTCACATCGGCTTCGATCAGGTCGCGGTACGCGACAGCGTCGTGCACCGACCGCTTGGTTCGCGCGATCGACAGCATCTCCGGCGAAATGTCGACCCCGTCGATCACGGTTTCTCCCATGTCGGCGAGTGCAACACCGACGATGCCGGTCCCGCATCCGACATCGAGCACGGCCCCTCCCGCCGAACCTCCGGCGTCGAGAAAGGCTGCCGCTACATGCTCGTGGTACACGTAGCCGTTTGCGTCGATGAAGTCGCTGTCGTACGTACTCGCCCATCGGTCGTAGAGACGGCGGCTGTCCGCGGGGGTCTCGAGCGAATAGGCCGAGTCCAGACCCGGTCCGTCGTGATCGTCACCGGCTTCCATGGCTGCCGGTTGTAGCACAGGCGCTGCGGCTCAGCCCCCGATGAGCCAGCGACGTGCGATCTCGTCCTCTTCACCATCGACGAAGTCGGCGAATCGATCGTCGAACTCATCGTGTTCTCGATCGTCGACATGACGAAGGTCGACCGATGGTTCCAGAACGATGTCGTCCGCCGATTCCGATTCTCGAGCGTCCGCACTTCGGTGGTCGATCGTCGAACGAGATTCGTCGGACGCACCAACAGCGGGTACATCATCGAGGACGACGACTGGTTCGCCACGTTCGGTACCCACGACGAACTCGGCTTGGCGCTGTTGAAGTGCCGACAACGACTCTTCGATCGCCGCCAGGGCACGGTCGGTGTCATTCAGGACCAACGAGACCGAATAGAGATCCTGTGGTCGCGGCACCAGTCGATCGCCACAGTCAACGACGACCGTTGCCGAGTTCGGGTCGTCGTCGACCGACAGTGGCCCGCCAGCAGGCACTGTCTCGGCTTCTGAGGCAGCCGATCGTCGCGCGAAGGTCCGGGCGAGGGAATCACGTCGTCTACGCATTGGTTGCCAGTCGGCAGAAGCTCACCCGCTGTGAGCCCTTGTCGGTACCCTCCGATCTACCCGAGCAGTTGGAGTCAACATGACCAACGTCGAGACGTCCTCCCCAATCCTCGCCACGGTGCCACTCGGGCCGCAATGGCAGACCCTCGACCCGTTCTTGTTCTGCGCGCACCACGACGACGCGTATCCCCCCGGCAACGGCTCGCTCGCTCCCGCTGCATCGCTCGCCGGACGAGCGATCGGCAACGACTTCTCGGACAAGGACGGGTGGTCGATGTATCACGGCAGCTCCATTCCGGGCTTCCCGCAGCACCCACACCGCGGATTCGAGACGATCACCTTCGCCCGTCGAGGCAACATCGATCACTCCGACTCCATGGGCGCGACAGCGCGATTCGGGCGCGGCGACGTGCAGTGGATGACTGCCGGTCGCGGCATTGTCCATTCTGAGATGTTCCCGCTCGTCGACACCGAGTCGGCCAACCACACCGAGCTCTTCCAGGTCTGGCTCAATCTGCCCGCCGCCGACAAGATGGTCGAGCCGTACTTCACGATGTTTTGGGCCGAGGACATCCCCCTCGTCAGAACCGCTGGCGGTGGCACCGTCACCGTGATCGCCGGCCAATACGGCGAGGTGTCGTCGTTGACACCGCCACCCAACTCGTGGGCGGCCCGCGACGAATCCAACATCGCGTTCCTCCACGTGGTGTTGCCTGCCGGCGCATCCGCCTCTCTTGAGGAGGCATCCACCGACGCGACACGGGTCGCTTACCAGTTCGTCGGCGAACACCTCGAGGTCGACGGACATCGCGTCGCCGGTCGCACCGGAGCGCAACTGGTCCCGGACCAGCAGCTCGAGCTCGCCAATCCCGGCCCGAACCCCGTCGAGATACTGGTCTTGCAGGGCCGTCCGATCGGCGAACCGGTCGCCAAGTACGGCCCGTTCGTCATGAATACGGACGCCGAGATCCAACAGGCCTTCGACGACTACCAGCGCACCCAGTTCGGCGGTTGGCCGTGGCCCGCCGATGGTCCCGCCCACGACGCCGAAGCCGAGCGGTTCGCCGTCCATGCCGACGGACGGCGAGAGTCACCGCCCGCCGTGACCTGAAGCTCCGTCACTCGTGATCAGCTGACGTCTGGCCAGAGCGCCGTATCCGGGTGGAACTGTGACCAGGCGAACCAGAACGCCTGGTGGGCGGCGATTGGTTCGCCGTCCAGCGACTCGGCGACAAGGCCATCGCCACGCCGAATCAACCGAATGCCGTCGACCTCGACCACCTCTCCACGGCCGATAGCCGAGAGAGCCGTTTCGAGATGGAACGCAAGCGGCTCCCCTGCGGGAGTCGTCACTCCAACCACATCGGCTTGCACCGGGAGTCGTGGATCGACGTCGCCGATCGGAAAAATCGGTCCGTCGGCGTCGCGTCCGTTTCGGAAGTCGAAGTCTCGCCCGAGAGCCAGATCCTCGATCAACACCGTCGTCTCGGGGTGATCGGCAACCCACTGTCCCCACGTCGACGTGACGACCGTGTGGGGCTCGAAGACATATCCGATATCGGCCAACGGTCCGGTCTGAGCGATCCCGAGGAACGTGTCGACGAACGACATCGTGGTCAGGTCGTACATGAGCTTGTTCGACCGGCTCAGGAGACCAGACGTTCGAAGAACGGGACGTTCGACACCGGCGGGAAGTTCATCGGTGAACCACACCTGAGCGGCACCGCACAACGTGCAGTACGGCATGGCGAAGTCCCGGCCCCCAAGCGTGTCGTTCACCATCTCGCGGACTTCCATGATCCGTCGGGGATACGCCCGTGCCTCACCGTTGATGACCACCCCGAAGATCACGTCATCGTCGTCGAGCCAGTCCGCTTCGGCAGCCGACTCCACCTCGGGATTGTCTGCCGCCGGAATGCAGTTGCACGGGTCGTCGGTCGTGTCGAACGGACGGTTGTCGATCCGTACACCTCCCCAGCTGACGAATCGCCAATCGATCAGATCGTCTCGGCCGTCTTCCATGAGATCGTCCCACGCCGGTTCGATGAGCGTGTACAGCGCTCGCTTGTACCGGAGGTAGTCGGGAGGAGCCGGTGTGTCCCAGGCGATCAGGTGATTCGTGAGCGTGTTCCACGACGAGAAGGGCGAAAGCTCCACGCCGGTCAATTCGGTAGCGGCTCCCCCCAAGGAGGTCGCGAGGCTCGGCTCCTGTGCGATACGCAGAAGGTCCGAGAGCAACCAGGCAAGCCGGGCGTCACCGGACGCGCCGACCGCATCGATCGCGTCGCGCTCTTCACCGATGACGATGCCGTCCTCGAGCGCCTCGAAGAAGAGCAGGTCCAGGGCGTCGATCACCTCCGGGTCGAGGGGGCCGTCGGTCGTCGCTGGCGCCGGGCCGAAGTCGACAAGCTCGCCCCGGGGCACCGAGTCGGGATCGATCTCCGCCGCCGGACCCTCGCGTCCATCGGGCCCGCGGTCGACCGTCGTCGACGTCGTGTCCGCCGGCTCGACGGCCGACTCGGTGGACGTCGCATCGGTGTTCGCCGTGTCCGCCGACGACGAACACCCGGCAGCGATCAGAGCGAGAACGAACAGCACGGAAGGCAGCCGACGATTCATGGCTCCGATTGTGAACCGCGATCGGTGGATGTCGGTGGGCTCATCGGGAACGTTCCGCATGCCTTCACAACTGTGCGTGCACGGTCACGAATTCCCCGGGCGCACCCACCATGAGTCGGTGCGTGCGGCTGGCGGAGAGCAATTCGATGCCGATGCGGTCACTACGATCAGCGCATGGAGCGAATCTTCGATCTTCCGGCGCACCCACTGCTGGTGCACTTCCCGGTCGTCGCCATTCCGCTCCTCGCATTGGCGGGGATCGCAATGGCCGTCCGACCATCCATCCGAGACCGGTTTGGCGTGGCCATCGCCGTGGTCGCGATCATCACGGTGATTTCGACCTTCGTGGCGGCACAGAGCGGACACGCCCTCAGCGATGCGCTCGAGCTGCCGGACGACTTCATCGATCCGCATCGCTCCCTCGGCGAGACGTTGGTCTATTTCGTTCTCGGCCTCGGAGTCACGATTGCGGGTGCGGTCGGTGTTGGGCGGTCACGACCGAACAGTGCCATCGACCAGATCCTGCGAGGCGCGATCGTCGGGTTCGCCGTGCTCTCGTTGGTGTGGGTGGTTCGTACCGGACACGAAGGCGCTCGGTCTGTATGGGATGGGCAACTTCGGTCCGATGACGCCGCGGCGACCACCGAAGTCGACACGGCGGATCAGAGCGCCCCGACCACGACCGAAGCCGAATCCGAAGAAACCACAACCACCGAAGCCGAACCGGTCGAGGAAACGACGACCACGACCGAAGCCGAACCCGACGAAACCACAACCACCGCCGACGCCGGCGAAATCGACGGCCAGGCCCTCTATGAGGCCAACTGCGCACGCTGCCACAGCAGCGATGGCTCCGGTGGACGAGGACCAAACCTCATCGGATTGGCCACCGAGAAAAGGGATTCGGCAATCGGGATCGTGACCGACGGAAGTTCGGGGATGCCGTCGTTTGGCGCTCGGCTGAGCGAGGCGGAGATCGCGGCCATCGTCGATCACCTCTACACCTTCAGCTGATGCAACTTTCCACGCTCCGCACCGAACAGGGACATCGAGCAGCCAGGATCGACGGTGACCACTACGTCCTGTTGCCCTGCACGATGCGCGAACTCCTCGCCAACGATCTGTGGGACATCGCCGGAGCCAACGATCTGGACGGCGTCGCGTTCGAGCGGGTCGGTCGAGACACCGCCGACCTCGCCCCCCTCGTCCCGGACCCTGACAAGATCATCTGCGTCGGGCTCAACTATGCCGAACACGTCCGCGAGATGGGACGCGAACTCCCGACCCACCCCACGTATTTCGCCAAGTACCGCGGCGCCTTGATCGGCGCCCACGACGACATCGTGCTTCCCAATCCCTCGATCTCGACATCGATCGATTGGGAGGTCGAGCTCGCCATCGTGATCGGCGCACCCGCGCGACACGTATCGGTTGACAACGCCCTCGAGCATGTTGCGGGCTACACGGTGCTCAACGACGTGTCGGTCCGAGACTGGCAGACCCGTTCGGTGCAATTCCTCGCCGGAAAGACCTTCGAGGCGACGACCCCGGTCGGACCGGTGATGACCACCGCTGATGTGCTCGGCGACGCACGCGGCCTCGCGGTGCGTACCACGGTCGACGAGGTGATCAAACAGGATTCATCCACCGACGAACTCGTCTTCGGCGTGGCCGAGTTGATCGCCGATCTATCGACGGTGATCACCCTCGAACCTGGCGACCTCATCGCCACCGGTACGCCGAGCGGCGTCGGCGCCGGGCGCTCACCGAACGAGTGGTTGACCCCCGGTGCGACGATGGTGACGAGCATCGACGGCATCGGCGAGATGACCAACCGCTGCACGGTCCCGTCACCATGACCGACGGTCTCGTCATGAACGTTGAGTCGCCATGAGAGCTGGCGAGTTCGCCGCAAACGGCAACCTTGCGGACCTGCTTCGTACCCACATGCTTGCCGCGCCCGACCGTCATGGGCTTGTCACCGCCGACCGCACACTCACCTTCGCGCAAATCGACCACTCCTCGGCACAGTGGGCGTCGGTGTTGCGTGATCTCGGGGTTCGGCCCGGTGATCGGGTGATCGGTCAGGTCGACAAATCGATCGACAACGTGCTCGCGTATCTCGCGACACTTCGCGTCGGCGGTGTGTGGGTTCCACTCAACACGGCCTACACCGACACCGAGGTCGCCCAGTTCGTCGAAGATGCCGAACCCGCGTTGGTGCTGCGCAACGACGCCGGACCGATCGATGGAGCACCACCCGACACTCGTGTGCGCTCGATCACCGATCTCGCGACGACCGCCGCGAAGTCGTTACCTGATCCGGTAATCGAGATCCGGACCGGAGACGACCTCGCCGCCATCTGCTACACGTCTGGGACGACGGGGCGCTCCAAAGGAGCGATGCTGACGCACGCGAATCTCGCCTCGAACGCACTGACCCTGCATGCGATCTGGCGGTTCAGTCCCGGCGACGTGCTTCTGCACATCCTCCCGATCTTCCACGTGCACGGACTTTTCGTGGCGCTCCACACCGCACTGCTCAACGCGAGCACAATCCTGTTCGAGCAGCGGTTCGAACCCGACACCGTGATCGGTCGCCTCCCGGAGGCCACCGTGATGATGGGCGTGCCCACCCACTACTCGCGGCTGCTCGAACACCCGGCCTTTGATCACGAAACCACCGCAAACATCCGGTTGCTCACCTCGGGATCCGCACCGATGACCGCACCGCTACATGCCGAGATCACCGACCGCACTGGCCATCGGGTGCTCGAACGTTACGGAATGAGCGAAGCGGGCATGATCACGTCGAATCCCTACGACGGCGAGCGTGTGCCGGGAACCGTCGGCTTCGCTCTCCCACAAGTCAGCGTCCGCGTCCGTCGAGACGATGGTGTCCTTGCTGAACCCGGTGAGGTCGGTGTCGTCGAGGTTCGCGGACCCAACTGCTTCATCGGTTACTGGAGACTCCCGGACAGAACCGACGAGGCCCACACCGAGGACGGATGGCTGATCACCGGCGACATCGGCATGCTCGACACTCACGGTCGACTCACCCTTGAAGGACGCTCCAGCGACATGATCATCAGCGGAGGGCTCAACGTGTACCCCCGCGAGATCGAACTCGTCCTCGATCAACACGACGACATCGCCGAGTCCGCCGTCGTTGGCATTCCGGACCCCGATTTCGGTGAGCGAGTCGAAGCGGTCGTCGTATGCCCGGATCGGCCGGTGTCGCTCGATGACATCCGGAGCCACCTCGACAACACACTCGCCCGATTCAAACATCCCCGCACGATTCGCATCGTCGAGGCACTCCCTCGCAACGCGATGGGAAAGATCCAGAAGAACCTCCTCCGCGCCGATCAGCAGGGTTCGTAAGTCTTCTGGCCCGATCTCCTCAAGCCCGACCAGTCCGTGCCGATCCTTCACCTGTGGAACGTCGAATAGCGCGCCGCTACGTCACCGACGCCGAAATCGAGATCTGGATCCCGCGTGCGGGCATCCTTGGCCGAGCCCGATCGGCCGAGTTTCCGGCTGCGGACATGTCGATGTTCGGGACCTCGGTGTACGCCGGCACGAACGATGGACTCAAACGAGGCCAGGTCGTGGAGATCACGATCGGTTCGGAATCGACGACAGCGATCATTCGCTCGGAAGAAGCCACTGACACCAAGAAGCGCAGTCGCTACGGCATCGAGTTCATCAAACCGAGCGAGGAGTTCCTCGACGAGGTCCGCATCATCACGAACGAGGCGCGCCGTCTGATGGGCGAAACGGTCGGCCAGGAGAATCTCTGGCTCCGGTCAGGCTGAATCGACGGGCAATCCCGCGGGTTGTCGGCGTGTGGTGCCGCACGGCCCAGACGCGCTGAACCGATCAACTCATCAAGATCCCCAACGGTTGATGTCGACACCTGACGGGTGACCACGATTATCGGCAATCTCGACTTCCTCAGTGCACCGACGCTTCGGATTCGGCGCCCTTCGCGTCGCCGCTTCCGGCGGTCGAAGGTCGAGATCAACGCCACGGTCCACGACATGATCGCCGACGGACTCGAGTTCGTCATCGACAGCGACCATCTCCTTCACCTCGGGGAGAAGGTCCACATCATGATCGGCGAGTCGGCCACCGCAGCGGTCGTCATTGGCATGCAGTCCAACCCGTTGACCGAAGACAATCGCTACCGGCTCCGAGTCGATACGGTCCGCTTCGCTCGAGCGTCGGATCTCCAGCTGCTGGTCGACGGGCGCGAGCCCGACGAGCCGTACGTCGACACGAACGAGGAGATCATTCTCGACACTGCCTGACCCCCGGGCAGGACATCGACACCGCGTGACCCTCGAGTCGTCGCGATCGGAGCCGATCGGACACGGCGTGTACCGTCAGAGGTCCGATGTGGCTTCCGTGGGAATACGGCCTGGGGCTCGCCCTCATCTTTGTCCTGATCGGACGTGTCGCGGACGCGAAGCATGGGACCGTGGCCGCGTTCGGCCGCGAGGCCGCCGTCGTCGCCATCTTGTATTCGTTGTGGCAGCTCGCGGGACAAGTCTCGTTGCTGTCGATCGACGAGGCGGTCGCCCGCGGTGAGTGGCTCTGGGACTTCGAGCGTCGACTCCACATGCCGAACGAGCTGGTCCTCCAAGAGTGGATGATCCCCCACTCGCTCACGACCCAAGCGGCAAACATCTACTACGCCGGTGCACACGTCCCGGTCATGGGCATCTTCCTCGTCTGGATGTTTGCTCGCCACCGCGACCGCTACCGGCCGTGGCGCAACGCGCTCGCGTTGACCACCGGCCTCTGTTTGATCATCCAGTTGCTGCCCGTCGCACCGCCGCGGCTCACCGACGCGACCGGAATGATCGATACGGGCCTCGCCTACGGTCAGTCCGTATACGGGGCGCTCGGCCGGGGGGTGGCCGGTCAGCTCCAGGCCATGCCATCGATACACGTTGCGTGGGCGGCGATCGTCGGGTGGGGAGTGGCGGTGGAGTCGGTCAATCGGTGGCGCTGGGTCGGCCCCGCGCACTTCGTCATCACGTTCATCGTCGTCGCGGTGACTGGCAATCACTATTGGCTCGACGGCATGGTGGCCATGGTTCTGCTCGCGGCGATGGTCCCGCTCGGACGATGGATCGACGAGAAACTCCACCCGCAGACCTCCATGGTCGATGCTGTTGAGGTGCCGACGCCGATCGAAACCTCCCTGTCGTGATGGGACGATCATCTGTTGTCCTCCGCATCGTCGTCGCGGTTGCACTCGTCGCGAGCGCCTGCGGGTCCGACGCTCCGGGGAGTCAAGCCATCGACCTCACCGCCACGACAACGACGACAACGACCGAGGGGCAGCCGACGCCACTCCCCTCGTCGGCAGTGCCCGAGTCCTCGACGACGAGCGCACCGCTGGTCTCCGATGATCCGGATGCTGCTCGAGTCGAAACGGGGGCCGCGGTCCTGACCAACGCCGGTTTCTCGTTGCTCCACGGCCAACGAGTCGGTCTCATCGCCCATCAGAACTCGATGGTTGGTGGCGTCCATCTCGCCGATCTTCTCGACGCGGACCCGCGTGTCGAGCTCGCCGCCTTGTTCGGACCCGAACACGGGATCCGCGGGGTCGCCGATGCGGGAGAAGCCGTCGACGATGCCGTCGACGAATCGACCGGTGCACCGATCTTCAGCCTCTATGGCGCAACGCGGAGCCCGACGCCCGAGATGCTCGAGGGTCTCGACGTGTTGGTCTTCGATCTCCAAGATGTCGGCACCCGCTACTACACCTACATCTCGACGATGGGCCTCGCGATGCAGGCGGCGGCCGAGGCGGAGATCGACTTCGTCGTGCTCGACCGGCCCAACCCGCAGGGCGACAAGGTTGCCGGCTCGTTGCTTCGCTCCGGCTTCGAGTCCTTCGTCGGCCAGTACCCGATCCCTGACGTTCACGGTCTCACCATCGGCGAACTTGCTTTGGCCATCGTTGGCGAGCGGTGGCTGGAGGGCGTCGAGACGCTCGATCTGACCGTGGTCGCGATGAATGGCTGGGACGAGCGACCCGTCTGGGGGAAAACCACGCTTCCGTGGACCCCGCCGAGCCCCGCGATGACCTCGCCTGACGCGGCGCTGCTGTATCCAGCGACCGTGTTGTTCGAAGCGACGGACATGAGCCTCGGCCGGGGCACCGACCGTCCGTTCGAGGTCGTCGGTGCGCCGTGGCTGGCTGCAGATGACGTTGTCGACGCCATGACGGCGCTCAACCTCCCCGGCATCGAGTTCGCCACGACGACGATCACCCCACAACTCCTCGATGACATGACGGTCGCTCCGGCTTTCGAAGGGGAGACCATCCCCGCAGTCGAGCTCCAGGTGACCGATCCCAACACAATCGATGCCGTGACAACCGGTGTTCAGCTCCTCGAGGTCATCGTCGAGTCGGCGGCGGGTCGACGTGTCGTCAGCCGTCCCGAGTGGCTTGGTCTCTTGACGGGCTCTGACGCATTGTTCGCCGCGCTCGGGGATCCCGTGGCGATCAACACCCTGCTCGACGCCCAACAAACCGAAGCCGGCCAATTCCGAGCGGACCTGGATTCATACCGCCGCTATCCGCGCGAGGAGGGCGACCCTCCACAACTCGTTCCCGAACGTTTCCCCGACATCATCGACGCCACCGCCGCCCTGGCCGATGACGGCACGTGGCGGATCTCGGCGACTGTCTCCTCGCCCTACGAGACACCGGACCGGTACGCCGACGCCTGGCGTGTGCTCGATGGCGGCCCCCTCGACGACGACACGGACGAACCATCGGTTCTGGCCATCCGCGAGCTACTGCACGACCACATCAACGAACAACCCTTCACTCGATCCCTCAACGATGTCGTCATTCCCGACGACGTGACCACGATCGTGATCGAAGGCCGCGATCAGGTGTCGGGGTGGGGTGGCGGCCGCTACGAGATCGTCCTCGAACGATGACGTTGGCCCCCGCACAGATCGGTAATGAGAGGGTCAGACCCCGGCATTTCGGTCGCGCAGGTCAGTAGTGCTGATCGGCGCTGCGCTCGCTGCCACAGCGACCGTGCTTTTCGGCTGGCGCTCACCTCGGCTCGCAGCGGTGGGTACGACCCTCATGATCAGCACGGTCTGGCTCGCCGTCGCACGTGTCGTGTCGGCGCTTGTTCGTGAGGACACGTCGTGGCTCATCGTCGCTGACCACACCAGACCCGGCCTCTCCGCTGCACGGCGGGCCATGGGCTTGTGGGGTGGAAGTGCCGGGTCCCTGCTGCTCTTCACCGCCGTCATCACCACGGTAGTCGCCGTCGGTGCACGCAGCGCCATTCGCGGAACGTGGGCGGCAACTGCGCTCGGCGCACCACTGCTGTGGGCGATTGCGCTGATCGAGGATCCCTTCGAACGACTCGACGTTCCGGCGATCGCGGGGTCCGGACTCAGCCCGATTCTCGAACACTGGGCGATGCTGGCGCACCCACCGATGTTGTACCTCGGTCTGGCCCTCGCCCTCGTACCAGCGATCGTCGACGATCAGCGGCGTCGACGCGGGATCCTCGGAGCGCTGGCCATCTTGACGGTCGCTCTGGCTCTTGGTGGGCGTTGGGCATGGGTCGAACTCGGATGGGGTGGCTGGTGGGCGTGGGATCCCGTCGAGAACGTGGCACTGATTCCGTGGCTGCTGCTCGTGGGTGCGCTCCACACCCCGGCCAACCACCGATCGACGGCCACCCTGCTGTGGCTGGTCTGGCCGTCAGTGTTCGCCGGAACAGCCATGACCCGGACATCGCTCCGTACCAGCGTGCATGCCTTCGCCAACGCCGAAGGACTCGGCTGGTGGCTGTGGCCACTCGCGGCAGCCTCTGTGGTCATCGTCGTACTGACGTCGCCGTTGCGCTCGGTGTTCTCCAACGGGTCGCCGAATCGTGACGACACTGCGGCACACCGGTCATCGCCACAGACGACCCGGATCCTCAGCGTCCGACGGTGGCTTCCGGCGACGCTCGCAGCGGTCATCGCGCTTGTCGTCGCTGCCGGCACGTTCCGACCATTGGTACCCGGCGACGCCACCGATGGAACCTTCTACAGCCGTGGGCTCTGGCCGGTGGCGCTCGTGGCCATGATCGGGCTCGGTCTCGCGCCACGGTGGTCCCGATCATCACCCGCCGGACTCGCCGCTGATGCAGCCATCGGTGGTGTCGGGATGCTTCTTCTGGCGGCGACCGCTGGCTGGACCCAGTGGTGGCAGCTGGGTTGGAGTGCCGCGCTCGGGGTCGGCCTCGCCGCGCTGCTGGGCGATCTGTTGCGATCGCTGATGGGTAGCGGACGGCGAGTAGAGCCTCGTCAGATCGTCGCTCATCTCGGCGTGTTGCTCGTGTGTGCGGCCATCCTCGGCGACACCGCATCATCGAGTACGACCGTCGGAATCAGCTCGGGTGAATCGCTCGTGGTGAACAGGTATCACCTCACCAACGTGGACGCCGGAATCGCATCGGGATCGATCGACGAACCCGGGCCGATCGTGCTCGCCGCCACGGTGCTTGTCGATGACGTAGCACTGCATCCCGAACTGGTCGTCTACCCCGAACGTGCCCTCCGACTACCCGAACTCGCGACTCGTTCGACGCCGATCGAGGACCTCCAACTCATCCTTCGATCCGTCGAAGACGACGGTTCCGTTGTCGTCACGCTCAACGTCGAGCCGTTGTCGGCCCTCGTCTGGACCGGTGCCGTGCTGATCACCATCGCCACCGCGATGGGTGCGATTACTCGCCGCGCTTCTCGCGACGGGCCTTCAACAGCTCATTGACGGTCGCCGCCGATCCTGGCGGCTCCGCCGGTGGCTCAGGTGGCGCGGGCGCCTCTGGCGGTGGCAGTGGCCCGGCATCGGCAGACGTGGTGGCGGAGGTGGCCGTCGCGGTGGTCGATCGCTGCGGCTCGTCGCGTGGTTGCTCGCGTCGAGGGCGTCGCAGGGGACGTTCGGGCCGCGGTGCCCGAGCGGTCTCGTTGAGGCTCGGGGTCGCGACGGAGTCGGCGGTTGTCGCAACCGCAACGGTCCGTCGGCGGAGCCACACCCGAGAAAGGATGGCCGCGGCGAGCCACAAGAGCGCGCCAGCGACCACAAACCAGGTCGCCAACTCGATCGAGCGTCGTCCGGCAACGAGCGCATCGTCGTCAAAGGCCATCGAGGCGTCGATCGCTCCCCGACCACCGGACAACTCGCTGATGCGAGCGAGCGCCGATACGTCGGCAGCGCCCGGTCGGTACTCGGCCGAATACGACACGGAGGCAATCGACGATCCAACGACGGTCTCCCCGCCCGCATCCGTACCGCGGACACCGACGGCATAGTTGCCTGCGCCGTCGGCGCTGATCGAGCCTTCGAACACGCCAGGCGAAACCTCGCGGAGGCGGACGTCTTGTTGATCTCCCGACGGCGTGGTCACGAGGGCATCGAGTCGGGTCTGTCCGGGTTCGGCTTCGGCTCGGATGGTCAGCGTGTCGCCATCGACGATCGTGCGCACGGCGCCGCCTCCCTGCACGGGAAAGGTGTCCCGAACGACCGTGCTCCAGAAGTCGACGTAGCCGTCCCAGCCGGTCCAGAACTGCGACCAGCGGGGATTGGCGTCGCTCGTCCACGACGTGGTTCGGCCGAGCCCCGCCTGCCACGAGGCCAACAACGGGTCTTCTTCGGTGCCGATGCGTAGCGCTGTCCGCGCGGTCGGCTTGGCCGTCGTGGCCACGTACCCGAGCAGCGGAGGTGACTCGGTGAGCGAGTCCACCACCGGGGACGTGTCGGTGATGATCGGCAAGAACTCCCCTTCATTGATGAACTGGCGAGACGCAAGAATCGACTCCTGCACGAGGATCTCTGGAATGCGGGTCAGGTCCCGACCCGGATAGAAACGTCCACCGCCCGCTTCGGCGATCGCCGCGAGTTGCTGCGCGGCGCCCTCGCCGGTGGCCACGACCGACACCGTGATCCCTTCTGCCCGAAGGTCCTCGGCTTGTCGGCGCATCAGACCGAGATCTCCCTCCGCGGTGAAACCATCGGTGAACACGATGATGTGCTTCAGCCCGGCATTCGATTCTCGAAGTGCCGCAGCTGCAGTCGGAAGCGTGTCGGAGAGCTCGGTGTTCCCCGACGGCACGGCCTGTGCCAGCCCGGCATCGATGACGTCGTCTGGCGGAAGCTGCTGGAGGTCGATCAACCAGCGTTCTTGCGTGTCGACGGCGAGCACCCCGATCTCATCGTTCGCGTTGAGATTCGCGATTGCTCGGGCGGCACCGGCACGGGCGATCGCCGTCTTGTTCACGCCGCCTTCGTTGCCCATAGGCTCAGCGAACCCGTCAGCGCAGTGGCATTCGCCCATCGACTCCGACGTGTCGAGCGCCATGACCTGCGCCACCTGCCGTTGTCGGACAGGATCGAGCACATCGCTGATGACTGGGAGCACCGACTCGAGCTCGGAGTCGCGATACCCACCCATCCCGTACGACTGCGGACCGCCGATCGTCACCAACCCGCGTCCGAGCTCCCGAGTCGCGGCCACCAATGCCTGTTCCTGATCCGCAGACAGCTGCTCGATCGACACGTCCGCAAGAACGATCGAGTCGTACGCGACGAGATCTTCAAGACCCGGAAGCGCCGTTGGAGCAATGATCTCCACCTGGAGCCCCGAAGATTCGAGCGCCGTCGCCAACGCATCTCCGGCATCGCCGGTGCCTTCCACAACAAGCACCGACGCCGGTCCGTCGACGTCGACGATCGTCCGGGCGGTGTCGTTCTGGGCGCGGGAATCGTTGGCGACATCCACGGTCGCCGAATAGTCGACAACCCCGGTTCGGCCGGGCTCATCGGTGAAGGTCACCGTGTTGAGGCCGGGAACGAGCAGCACGTCAGCGGTGTCGACCGGCTCGCCATCGCGACGCAAGGTCACCAATGCTGGCTGCTCCGCGGTTGACTCGATCGTGACCTCGATCGGGATGCGTGCGCCCTCGTCGACCGAGCCCGGTGTGTCGATACCGATCACGGCGGCGTCGATCCCCGACGTCGAGTCGAGGACGATGTAGTCGACCGGAATGTTCCGTTCGCCGAGTGCAAGCGCCTCGGCGTCGGCATCTCCGGACGTCGCGCGGCCATCCGAGACGACGACCACGCGTCGCTTCGCGTCATCGGGCAGTAATGCGCCAGCCAGACGGAGACCAGCAGCCAAATCGCTGCGATCCCCGTCGATGGCGGCAGTCGCGAAGCCAGTCACATCGTCAACATCGGACAGCAGCTGTTCGATGCGGGCACCGTCAGCGCTCACGACGACACCGAGCCGCGCGTCAGCAGGCGCCGACGCGGCGCTGCGCTGAACCGCGTCCGACCCGATGCCCGCTCCAACTCTGCCCACCGAATCCGAACGATCCAGCACGAACACCGTGGCGACGTCATTCGACGTGAGCGGAATCGATGCGCCCAGCAACGCCGCGACGAGCAACCCGAGAGCAGCGATCCGCAACCCCGAGGCCACGCGCCACTGTCCTCGTGGCACTCCCCGGCGACGGCGCGACTCGATCCACTCGAGCACACCGATCGCGATGGCGATCACGCCGACGAGCCACCGCCACGACGCCTCTGACCGTGGCGGTTCTTCGCCCGGACGCAACGGACGAGGGTCGGTCGGTGCGACCGGCAGCGGATCAACGGCACTTTCGTCGGGGCCGAGCGACACGGCGATCGTCCGCACCGCACCGTCGACCGGAGCCACCGTCCAGAAACCGGGTCGATCGGCCAGGATCGCCCCCGAACCCGCCGGCCGGAGACGCTCGGTTCCGTTCGGTGCCGTCACGATGGCGTCACGTCCGACCGGAGGCACGATCGGATCGCCAACTTCGAGGGCTGGTGGAATCCGGACCGCACCGCTGAGCTCCTCGACGATGCGTTGCCCCAACACCGGGAAGGCGAGTTCGACCGGCATCGTCGAGTTCGAGATTTCGAAGGTCAGATAGAGGTAGGGCACACCCCCGCGGCTACCTCGAAGAATCAACGGCACACCCTCGGCCCCAACGAGTACCTCGGCGGCGGGTGCATCGACGTCTTGCGCAGACACGATTCGAAGACGCGACAGATCCAGACCGGTGAGCAATGGGTCGGACGACCGGACGAGCGTGACCGCTGGATTCTCCGCTTCGCCGACCACCTCGACACCCGGAGCGCCGCTCGGCGCGGCAATCGCCAGAAACGGCTGGGTGATGTCATCGGGGACATCCACCCCGGAGAAGATCGTCAGCTCGGGCTCGTCGATCGTCGGGTCGACGATCGTGATTCCGGGCACAACGTCGAGCAACGTCTGCAGGAAGGGATCGACCTCACCAATGATGGCCACGGCGAGCTCGGTACGAGATCGAGTCACGGCATAGGCCGTGTTGTCGATCGCAAGAAGGTCGTCGCCACCGAGACGCGCGACCACCCGCTCGCCACCCGGAAGGGCAACCTCCGTGACCGTCGGTTGGCCCGGCTCGATCACGATGTCGATGACGGCTTGTGTCACGTCATCGACGTCGAATCGAATCGGTGCCTCGACCCGCCCTCCCCCGGTCACCTCGGTCACGGCGACCGCCGTGAGGCCGGTGTCGGTTCGTTCGACCCGAAGGCTGGTGATGGCGTGGTTCACGTCGGACGTGCCCACGAGTCGATGCGTCACTCCAGTCGGAAGCGCCGCGAGTTCGCTCGGGCGGTGCGCTCCGTCGGAGATCAAGACGATGCCGAGCTGGGCGTCTGGCGTTTCGAGACCGTCAGCGAGTGTCATCGCCGACGAGAGGTCCGACGGTCCGTCCGAAAGTCGTACAGCCCGAACCGCACCTTCCCAGGCCGCCTGGTCGGTGGTGCCGCTCACTCGGACACGCGGCGTCGGACCTGCGGTGACGAGCGAAACCCGGCCACCATCAGGGATCTCGTCGAAAAGCGAAAGCGCCTCGACCTTGGCATCCTCCAGTCGATCGGGTGTCCCATCGACCGAGCCCATCGACGCCGACGTGTCGAGCACGACGACCGTGTGCTCCGCAAGCCCCGCTTCGGATCGAGTCACCGGGTCGGCGAGGAGTAGCGCCCCGAGCACGACGAGCAACAGCTGCAACAACAAGAGCAACGTCGGCGGGATCCGTTGCCAGGGCGAAGCAGCCGTGGCTCCGACGGTTCGTTCGTCCCACAACATCGCCGAGCTGACCGCTACTTCGGTTCGACGCGGCTTGAGCAAGTGGATGGCGATGATCGGCAACGCGGCCAACAAGAAGAGAAACCCAAGGGGCGATGCGAAGCTCACGACATCACCTCGGCCCGGCGGAGTCCACCGAGCAGCACGGTCCGCAGTGGCACCCGCGTGTCGACCAGCGCATAGCCCGCCCCGAGTCGTCGGCACGAAAAGTCGACCTCATCGAGCCACTCGTCGAGTCGGGTTCGGTAGTCGTCGAGATGGCCAGGCGTGAGCGTCTGCGCGACCCGTTCGCCAGTCTCGACGTCGACAAGATCGACATCGCCGAGCTCGGGTGGATCGAGCTCCCCACCACCGAGCACGTGCAAGACCACGAGTTCGGCGCCACGCGCCGGGAATCGTCCAAGCGCGGTGTCCCAGTCGATCTCGAGCAAATCGGAGCACACCACCGTCATGCCCGGGCCTCGCTGTCGGCCGAGCACCTCCGATGCGGTGGTGGCCAACGAGCCGACACCACCTGCCGTGAGCGCTTCCAGCCGACCGAACAACTCGGCGATCCCGTTGCGACCACTACACCGAAGCGGCGGCGAGCCCGGGACGTGGAGCTCCACGCGATCACGGCGAGTCAGGGCGACGAATCCGAGAGCACCGGCGAGCTCGGCGGCTCGTTGAAGCTTGTCGTCGGTACTCATCGACGCCGACGTATCGACCACAAGCCGAACGGTCAGATCATCCTCGGCGTCGTACAGCCGAATGAGCAACTGATCGAAGCGCGCTAAGGCCAAGTGATCGATGCGCCGATAGTCGTCGCCGGGCTGGTACTCCCGGAAATCCGCAAAGTCGAGCGAACTGCCATACCGAGTCGATCGATGACCGCCCACGAGTTGACCCGCGAGCCGCCGACGCGTCCCGAGCTGCAATCGCTCGAGTGCGCCCAGGACCTCCGGGGCCCGGAGCTCATGGAGCACCGCGTACCCCACTACCGGCCGGCGGCACGGCGTCGAGGAGCTGCGCGACCAGCGCACTCCGCGCCATACCGTCTGCCGCCGCCTCGTAGCCGAGTACGAGTCGGTGCCCGAGAGCAGCCGGAGCGAGCGTCCGCACGTCATCGGCCGACGCCGACGGCCGGCCGTCGAGCAGCGCCATCGCCTTGGCTCCGAGGATTAGCGCCTGCGCTCCCCGTGGCGACGCGCCGGCACGAACGTAGGTCTGAATGACGTCTGGTGCGCCCTCACGATCCGGATGCGTCGCCACAACCAGATCAACCGCATGGCGAACCACGTCGTCGGGCACCGGCACCGTCCTCGTCATGGCGATCATCGTCTGGAGGGTCGCCGCGTCGGCAGCAACCGACGGGGCCGCCTCGGCGCCTGCGGTGGTACGTCCAACGATGTCGAACAGGTCTTCCGCACTCGGAAACGGAACCTCGGCCTTGAACATGAACCGGTCGAGCTGCGCTTCAGGCAGCGGATAGGTCCCTTCTTGCTCGATCGGGTTCTGCGTCGCCATCACGAGGAACGGCCGGGGAACCTGCCGGGTCGTACCCGCCACGGTCACGGATCGCTCCGCCATCGCCTCCAGCAACGCCGACTGCGTCTTCGGGGTCGCCCGGTTGATCTCATCGGCCAGGACCAACCCGTTGAACACCGGTCCCGGACGGAACACGAACGTCCGCGAACCCGACTCATCCGAGTCGAGGACCTGCGTACCCGTCACGTCTGCCGGCATCAGATCGGGCGTGAACTGGATACGACCAAAGTCGAGGGACACGACGTGGGCCAACGTCGTCAACAGTCGAGTCTTGCCCAGACCCGGGACACCTTCGAGGAGCACGTGACCCTCGCACAGCAGCGCCAGGAGCACCGTCCGCACCACCTCACGCTGTCCCACGATGACCTGACCGACGTGGGCCTCGATCATCGCGGCGATCTGGGCGTACCGCTCGGGGGTCAACGCCGTCGCCGACGAGCCGTCCACGATCGGTGGGGCCGGGGGATTGAGAGAACTGTCGGTCACCGTGACTCCTCGGTGGTGAGTTGATCGAAGTAGCTCGAAACGGTCGCCGCTTCGGAGCCCGAGATGTTCGTGCCGTCGAGCGCATCGCTCGCCCGATCGGCGAAATCGTTGGCAATGGACTCCAAGGGAACCGATGCGGTACCCGAGCCGGTCGGCCCGGTGATGCGCTGATCGGTCTCTGTCGTTCCGTCACCGCTCACATCGACTCCGGCCGTCGACGTGTCCGACTCGCCGTCGCGGGGAATGAGTACCGGCGTGTCTGGGGGCGGTGTGGCGATCCCCTCGCCCATCTCGCCGCTGCCGTTCACGCCCGGATTGCTCTGCGCTCGACCCGACGGGTTGTTGCCCGTCGCCTGCATTCCGGCGCCCGAACCCTGGCCCTCACCTTGTCCCTGGCCCTGCCCTTGACCCTGTCCCTGACCCTGGCCCTGCCCTTGACCCTGGCCCTGCCCTTGACCCTGGCCCTGACCCTGACCCTGGCCCTGTCCCTGCCCTTGACCCTGTCCCTGACCCTGGCCCTGTCCTTCGCCCTGGCCCTCACCCTGGCCTTCGGCGGGCTCGCGGAGTTCGGCTGCCGCTCGGCCGGCGGCCGCAGCTGCTTCGGAGACTTCACCCGATGCGGCCGCCGACTGCGACGCATCTCCCGCACTCCCACTCGCCTGTTGCAACGCCGCTGCCGCGGCCGCCAGATCACCAGCTTGCAAGGCCTCCGCAGCGTCGGCCAGCGCGGCGCTCGTGTCCGGATCGCCGGCAGATTGGGTCTCCGCCAACTGTTCGAGGCGTTCGGCGAGCTCCGCACGTTCCTCTTCGGTGAGCGACCCCAGGCTCGAGGCTGCCGCCGCGAGTTGTTCGGCCGCCGAGGACGCGTCACTCGCCGACGACAACGGATTCGATTCCAAGGTGCGTTCGAGACCCTGCGCAGCCGCGCGTTCGGCCAACGCATCAGCGTCCAACGACCGCAACAGATCATCCTGCGCCGCGTCCAACTCATCGATGGCCGCATCGAGATCATCCGCCTCACGGAGCGCATCCGCCAGGGCCCGCAGCTCCTCCGCCAACTCGTCGACCGCAGCGTTCTCCTCCCCCGCCTGTTCTTCCTCGAGAGCCTCGGCACGCTCATCGAACTCGTCGGCGACCTCCTCGACCCGTTCGGCATCGATGACCCGTTGATCCCGAACGTCGTCCTGCGGATTGCGAACCACGATCGCAACCAGCAACGCCACCAGTAGTGCAGCGATCACGCCGATCCGGCGACCGTCAAACGGCATCGGTAGCGCCGTCCGAACATCCCCATCCGCGAACTGTTCGGCACGCGCATGAATTCGCGGTCCGAACGGATCCGTCGGCGCAAACTCCAACGCGCTGATCAAGGCATCGTCGGACTCGAAACCTCGATCCAACGCACGAGCGACCGCGGTGTCGGACAACCGCTGCAAGAGCGCCCACCCGATGACGGCGACGACCGCCACGACCACCAACAGCACGGCCGCACGCTCCGGCCAATTCCACGGCCGAATCCAGCCAACGGCCGCAACCAGCACGGCCGCGCCAACGACGAAGGGTCCGCCATCGTGCGTCGTCGCGCTCAGCCAGACGGCACGAAGCCGCCGACGACCACGGCGAAGCAACCCGTCGACACCCATCATCGTTCGGTATCCGCCGGTGTCGAGACGTTCTTCGTGGCACGCCACGTCGACAGCACGAACAAGGCCGTGCCCACGAGGAGGTAGACGACCCAGACGTAGCTGCCGTCGACGATCGCGAACCCCTCTTCGTTGAAGTTCCGGTTGCCGCCGATCTCATCGATCAACTGGCGCATCCCACCGAACGGCGTCGACGTATCGGACGAGAAGTTGCCCGCCGCCGATGGCAACGCGGACGCGACCCCGCCAAATGGGTTGAAGCCGAGCACCGAGCGGGGCACCCACGGGTCGTCGAAACCGTCCGACGCCGCCAGCTGCACGATGGCGAGCACGATCATCACGATGAAGCTGCCGATCGTGAACACCAACGAGAGCGCGTACGAGATCACCGTCGCGGCCGTGGTCTTGCGGACGACCGACGAGATCCACACGCACACCGATCCGAGAACCAAACCGGTGAACAACAACATCCCAAGCCCTCGGAACAGATCGAAGAAGCCGACGCCACCGACGAGTAGCGACACACCCAAGAGCGGTAGCGCCGCCACAACGAGAAACACCAGGAAGGCCAGGGCGGCCGACAGCTTGCCGATCACGATGTCGACGGGGCGCATCAATGTCACCTGCAACGGCACGAGGGTCTGGCGTTCGCGCTCGCCCGTTATCGCGCCGGCCGTGAGGCCAGGCACAAAGAACAACAACAGCACGAGCATGCCGAACAGCACCCACTCGTAAATCTCCCGACCGATTCGACCGAGCTGCCCGATGTCGATCCCGAACTGGTTGTTGACCGACACGGTTCCGAGATACGCAAGGACACACACGCCGGTGAGCAGCCCGAGCCACACCGTCAAAAAGACGACCGCGCGCGCGCCGCGCATCCGCTCGATCAGCTCGCGGCGCAACACCGGGTTGTCGCGCAAGGACACACCATTGCGTGAACGGATACCGGTCATTGCACGATCCCCTGCGTCACATTCATGAACACCTCTTCGAGTCCCGCCGACAACTCTCGACATTCGAGGACGGGACGGGTGCTATCGAGCACGAGTCGCCGCAACAGTTCGGCCTGGGCGGCCGCATCGGGTACCTCGAACATCTCGGTTGTTCCGTCGAGGAAGCGCACCTCGACTCGCCGTACCGAACCCGCCTTCATCGAGATGTCCGATGGTGAGCCTTCGGCCAGTAGTCGGCCCGCTTCGACGATGCCGACGTGGGTACAGATCTCCTGGAGCTCGGTGAGGATGTGCGAGCTCACAATGATCGTCTTGCCCATCGACTGGAGCTGCCAGAGCAGTTCGCGCAGCTCGACCCGGGCCCGGGGGTCGAGACCCGATGCTGGTTCATCGAGGATGAGCAGATCCGGGTCGTGGACAAGCGCACGCGCCAGCGACAGACGTTGCTTCATCCCTCGGCTCAGCGAGTTGACTTGCGCATCCCGCTTCACTTCGAGATCGACGAGTTCGAGAAGGCCATCGATCAGCGCCGGCCACTCATTGCGCGGAATCCGATAGCCAGCCGCGAAGAACTCGAGATAGCCGCCGACGTCGAGCCCTTCGTAGACACCGAGGCCATCGGGCATGTAGCCCGTCTTCTTCCGAACCGCCGCAGGGTCAACCATCGGATCGTGCCCGTCGACGGACACCGAGCCACTGGTCGGACGCAACAGCGAACACACCATCGTCATCAGCGTCGTCTTGCCAGCACCATTCGGGCCGATCAAGCCGTAGATCGACCCTCGCGGCACGGCGAGGTTCACGGCATTGACGGCAACCAGGTTTCCGTAGCGCTTCGTCAGTTCATGGGTGCGGACGATGGCGTCGTCGACTGGCGCCGACGGCTGCCCGGAAAACTCGTACTGAGGCGCAACAGCCGGGGCGTCTTGCGCCGCTGGCATCGATCCCGGCGCCAGTGACCCGGGCTGTGGAGAGGGGGGTAGTAGAGAAGAAGGCGGTGGCGGTGGTGGGGGCGGCGGAAGGTCGCTCATGACGGCTCCTCCACTTCGAGCTCGAAGACGTATTCGCCGAAGGCGCCCATGCCACCGAGCTGACGAGTCTCGAACTCGTAGACCCCGTCCACTTCGGCGGTGAACTGAACCCGGCTGTCGCAGCACGCCCGGAAATCATCGTTGCGGGCGACCTCGAACCCCTGGGGATCCCGAACGATCAGCTCCGGGTCAAGGCTTCCGTTGAATCGGTCGACCGCAAGCATGCTGGCCACGACACGCTGACCCGCTGCGAGTTCAACCTCCCAGATGTCGAAGGACTGCTCGAGAATTCCGCCGAACTCGACCGTTTCACCAATCACCGGTTCGACCTGTTCGACGGCACCCAGAACGGCTTCATCCTCGAAGAACGGTGGCTCCTCCATCGCTCCGCCGAACTGCGTTGGCCGAATCGACTCCTCGCCTGGTGGCAACAACTCCGCGTCGATAGCCGTGACTCCGGCTTCGACCAGACGATGATCGAGCTGACCAGGTTCGCCAAAGAAACCGCCGAGCTGGAAATCAACCCACATCACGTTGTCGGTCCATGCCTCATCGGGAATCCGAACCACCAATCGTCCGGGCTCGCCGAGATCGAGTGACCGCCACTCCCCGTCGATCCACAATCGTGCCTGCGCGACATTGGCGTGGACTTCGATACCGACGTCGGGAGAGGCGCCCGGCGTCCGGACATACTGTGCAACAAGACCGCCGTCGAGATCTCGAGCACCGATCGCCGGACCAAATCCGACGTCCTGCTCCGGACGAGACGACACGAAGTGGCGGATGCCCGGTCCTCCCGCCGCCGCAGCACCGACCGGCGTCCGCACCACGTGCGCCGTCCGGCCGTCGCCATTGCCGATCGCCGCGCCGGCGTCACGAGTCCAGCCAACGACGGTCACGAGACCGTACGGCGCTCCGGACCCGAACCGAATCGATCGATGAGCGACCCAACTCGACCCGTTCACCGGACCATCCCGAAACCCGCGACCACCACCCCCGAACTCAAAGAAGTCGTCCTCGACCCCCCACTCGCGAAGCTCCGGCACCGGCGCATTCACAAAGCCACCGAGCCGCAGCTCGAACTGCTGCTCCGCGCCATCATCGAGGTCATCCAGATCAACAAGCTGACCGCCGACCATCGCGACAACGTCAACGAGGTTCGATCCGCTGTCGTTGCGAACGTTCGCCACGATGCGCTCCTCGGTGACCTCTTCGATCGTGATCTGCATCGATCCGTCGCCAACGCCCGGACCGGTGAGGATCGATGACGCCGCGCTCCCGGCATCGATCTCGTAGACCAGTTCGCTTCCGAGACGATCCGGGCGAACCGTGAGCGGCGCCCCACGCTGACCGTCGCCGAAGTTGAGGTTGCCGCTGAGCAGCGCCCACCCCTCGGGGATCTCGATTCGCTGCGTCCCGCTCTCGGCAAGGACGAATGTCTCGGTCACGTAGGGTCCCGCAGAGGTGAACTCGACGATCGACGCGTGGCCCGCTCCGCGCCCCGATGTCACGATCGCACCGATGACCAACACGCCGACCGTGAACACGGCGGCGAGTGCGGGGATGACTCCCCAGGCGAGGGTGGGCCGGCCGATCTTGGCCAGCACCCCGAACGTCACGGGACCCGCGACGAGCAGGTAGACGAGCAACACGGCGGCGATCACGCCGAGTCCAGGGAATTGAAAGCCTGCGTCGTTGAGCAGCGCCGAGTTCTCGGTATCGACAAACGCGAGGCTGTTGGAGTCGACACTCACGTGCGCTCCGGGAGGAATACCCTCGTCCATCCAATCGGGACCGACGTATCTGATGACGCCCGCATCGGCGAACGAAAGGAAACCGTCATCGACCCATGCCGCAGGCAACAGTGCGTCGATCGCGCCGGGTTCGTCGACGACGATCAGCTGACCGCCGACACCCGTCCATCGCAGGAGCTGGCCGCGTTCGGGATCGCTCAGACTCTGGAGTGCCGGGGACGAAACCACGACCGTGTCGAGCGCAGGAAGCAGACGGAAGTCGTCGAGTGCGATGAGCGAGCCCCGTCCGATGCTCGGGACGAGGGCGACCTCACCCTGACCCTCGACGCCAAGTAAGCCAACGGCATTTGCAGGCGCTTGATCACGATCGCCGTCCGACTCGGCTTCGGCGAGCACATCGCCATTCGAGATCAGCTCCGCGTCGATGTTCGGTGGGCGTATCGACCGCACCGGAACGGCGAAGACCTGCGTCACGACGCTGTTGGCGGCCAAGGCGTACGGCACCTCAATGCCCGCACTCGATCCCTGGACCGACAAACGAAGCGTCGCTTCGATCGCCCGGCTCGACGTGACCGTGACTTGGACCGGGATGACGGGTCGACCGAGGGGAGAACGAAGCTGAACGACGTCGATCGCCGCAATCTCGTTCTGGGCAACTACCGGTGATCCGTTGTTGACCAGCGTCGCCGATGCGGGCGCGCTGCCCGCCACGACGAGTGTGAGCGTCGCTCCGAGGGCCACGAGCGCGCCGATGCGACGGGCAGACGAACGAAGAGATCGAAGGTGCGCGCCGAGTCCAGCCATTGATCCCAAGGGTAGAGCGCGGGGTGTTCTCGGCCAGGCCATCACTTCTTATACGTCGGCCACACCGAAAGGGTTCCGAAAAGATTCATAATGGGCACCCATGGCGACTGACGACCGAAACCTCGTTCTCGACGAGCTCGAAGAGCGATTCCATGCCTTCCAGCTCGTCCGAAAGAGCGATGCGTCAGCCAAAGCCGATGTTCTCCACGAGCTTGGTGCTTCCGATGATGTCGACGGTGACATCATTCTCGAACTCTCCAGCGAGTGGCCGTTGGGTCACCCCGAACGGTTCGATCGGGCGCACCGGTTGGTCGTCCGGGCCCTCGAAGTCCTTGATCGCAACGGCGCTCGCGGCGTCAAGACCCGCGCACCGATCGGCCCCCTCAACCATGTCGCCGGGTTCTTGGTACAGCTCGTCACCCGCTTCATCGTCCGACAGCACCTCAAGCGACAGATCCAACACCTGCACTGGCTGTACGTCCGGCGCGAAGCGAACACCGAGCTCGACAACCCGTTTCGATCGCAGCTGCGACGAGCTCGCATCGAGACCGAACGTCTCGTCCCGACGTTCAACACGAGCGCGCTCGGCGTGCCGACGTTCATCTTCGGCGGCGCCGTGTTGTCCTGGGTGTTTGGGTCGTTGCAGGTTCTGATCGCCGGGCTCGACACGTGGTACTGGCAGGTGGTCTTCGCCGCTGCGGTTTCGGTGCTGACAGGCGTCGCCTCGTGGATCGTCGTTCGGGGTGCTGCGACTGCGCAACGGCGCATTCGCCTCACGACCGATCGTCCGATCAAGGCGCTCTACGAGACGATCGGGCGATGTGGTGACCCGCCCCGAGACGACTCGATCGTGTTCATCGTCGTCGCGCTGATCCTCGGCATCGTCGCTGCGGTCGCGCTGCCCCTCGCTCTCGCCATCGCTGGCGGATCAAGCCTCTTGTAAGGGGTCAAGTCTGACATAGCAAGAGGACGACCCTCTTCTCGCTCGGGTCGCCGAAACCTCTTGCTATGTCAGACTTGACCCCATTCGATCAGGCCGGGACGGCTTCGGCGCCGAGGTAGGTCGCAAGCTTTGCTTCGGCTTGGTCGCCGAAGAGGATCTCGGCCGCTTCGCGAAGGCCGTCGCCGTCGCGGAGCTTGTGGTCACGCACGACGAGATCGATCTTCGAACGACGCAACATGAAGTCCTCAAGCTCGGTGACCATCTCGTGTCGAGCCGCATGATGCAGCTCGACCCGCAGATAATCGGCCGACCGCAAGATGTCCTCGCCCATCGTCGGGTCTTCGCGGATCTCGTCGAGCATGGCGAACGCGCGGCGGCCATAGCGGCGCCACAGACGCTCGCTGAGCGGTTCGACACCCTTCTTGTGCCGGAGATCGTCGAGGCGCATGCGCTTGGCCTGCCGCATGAAGTCCTCGCGGACCTGATCTGCCGGCTCACCGAACCAGTCCTCGTTGTCTGCCTCGAGCACGAAGCCGAGTGACTCGATCTCCTCGGCGACCTCTTCGCCCACATTCAGACAGTCCGTCAGCTTGCCGCCAAAGATCGTCACGACCTTGCGCTCGAGATCGGTTTCGATCTCGTGCTTGCGAGACAACGTCGTCCAGTCGATGTCCTTGCGATCGTCCCCATCGCTCGTCACGACCAAGGGACGAACACCACAGCGTTCGGAGATGATGTCGTCACGAGTCAGCGGCTTGTCGAGATCGAGACGGGCATTGATCTGGTCGAGCAAGAAGTCACGATCCTCGTCGGTCACCTCGGTGAAGGGAGTGTCGACTCGCGTGTCGGTCGTGCCGATCACCGAACGACGACCCATCGGAATCACATAGAAGAGCCGCTGCGTGTCATCGAAGAACGCGAGCACCCGTTCGTTCTCGGTGAGCTGCGGCACGACGAGATGGATGCCCTTGGAGTACACGATCCGATGATCCGTCTGGTTGCCCCACCCCTCGTTGAGACCGTCCACGAAGGGCCCGGCAGCATTGACCATCGCCTTCGCCGTGAACGAGACCTGACGATCGCCCTCGAGATCGACGGCATCGATCGACCAGCCATCATCGCCGCGCACCGCGCTCGTCATCTCGACGTAGTTGGCTGCCACCGCTCCAGCCTCGAGCGACTGACGAATGAAGTTCCACACGAAGCGGGAGTCGTTGTCGCGGAGATACGCGTCGAAGTACTCGATGCCACCGGACACGCTCGTGGTGTCGATCACCGGCTCCTGACTCTTGATCTCCTCGGGGCCGAGGAACGACGGACGGTGCGTTTGGAAGTTGCCGATCGCCCAGTAGGCGGAGCTGCCGAGAGCAGCGAGCCACGGCGGGAACGGCGAGGTCTTGTCGAGCGCTGCGAGAAATCCGAGCTGGGTGATGTTCGACGGATACGCCTTCAGCAGTCGATTGCGGCTCATCGAAAGCTTGCGGACGAGGTTCAGCTCGTAGTTCTCGAGGTACTTGAAGCCGCCCCACGCGAGATTCGACGAGGACGAACTCGTGAAGCCCGCCCAGTCGCCGCGGTCGATGATTGCGATGTTTAGTCCGCGTCCGGCGAGGACCGCGGCCGACACCGCGCCGTTGATCCCGCCGCCCACGATGCACACATCGAAGGAGCCACCGTCGAGACGGTCGACATTGCTCGTGCGAAGTTCCATGCGATTCAGGGTACCGAGCCGTGCTGTCCAGAACCTGAGTCCTACGATTGTCATCTGTGAACGACGAACCCGTCTCCATCTATGACGCAGTTGGCGGACACGACTGGTTCGTGGGCCTGATCGACCGCTTCTACGACGCCGTCGCTACCGATGTTCTCCTCCGGCCGATGTACCCCGACGACCTCGCCGAGTCGAAAGAGCACATGGTGAAGTTCCTCTCCCAGTACTGGGGCGGACCCACGACGTACTCCGAAGAACGCGGCCACCCTCGTCTGCGGATGCGTCACGCCCCCTTCGTGATCACCCATGCCGAGAAGGACGCCTGGCTCCAACACATGCTCGCGGCCGTCCGCTCCGGCGAGCTCGACCCAGCGATCGAACAGCGCATGGTCGAGTACTTCGAGATGGCATCGCTCCATCTCATCAACACCGCATGACCTCTGCGGCAGCGAGCTTCTTCACCACCAACGACCACCGCTGGTACATCCCCGAACAAAAGCAGAACGAGCCACCGCATTTGCAGTAGCTCGCTCTTCTGGTGGTCGGGCCCGGCGTCGATCCGGGGACCTACCGCTTTTCAGGCGGTCGCTCTGCCAACTGAGCTACCCGACCAGGTAGCGGTCCCGACGAGATTTGAACTCGCGACCTCCGCCTTGACAGGGCGGCGTGAACTCCTGACTTCACCACGGGACCTAATTGTTGCCTTGAGCCGAAGCCCGATCAGCGAAACAGTACGTTACCGCTCCTCGTCGAACAATCCACGCGCCTTCACCCCCCAGCTTCCGTACCGATAGGCACCGGTGATTGCCCTCACTCCGCCGCTCCCTGCAACCACTGCTGGAATGTCACTTGCGCTCGGCGCTGCAGCCGCAACATTCCTCATCGTCTGGAGACACACCAGCGAACAAACACGCTTCCTTGGTCTCCTCCGAGCGATCGCCGCTGGAGGCCTCGTCTTCCAGGTCGTTCACGTGCTCGAACACCTGCTGCAGTTCGGCTTTTGGATCACCCAGCCCGGCGAACGGCCCTGGCTCAGTTCGTGGGCAGGCGGAACCGCCGACGCCCTCGCCTACTTCTGCGGTCTCATCGATGCTCTTGACCGTCCTTCGGTTGGCGTCGAAATGCTCCACCTCACGGGAAACCTCATTTTTCTCGGGGCGCTCGCCGCCTGGCAGATGCATGCTCGACTCAACCGTCGGCCAGTCATCCGTTCGCTCGATCGAGCCGAGCTCGTACAGCGCGTGCACGTGATCGAACACATACTTCTCGTCACCACATTGCTGATCCTCGGGACGCCGGACGGTCTATCGACCGCGTTCGGATTGGTCGAGGGTCAGGGTCTCGTTGCTCTGCGCGTCTGTTTTCACTTCGGCATTAATGCTGTCGCCACGACCTTCGCGGTTCACGCGGCAATCGAAGAAAGGCGATGGCACCACCGCTTCTCAGCCGTCGATCTGAACCTGGCCGTCGCCGACGACAATCTCACCGATCTTGAACGCCTCGTGATCGAAGTCCGCCAATAGCGAACACGTGTCCTCGCTAAGCGACGCGTCGACGACAACCACCATTCCAATTCCCATGTTGAACGCCCGGAACATCTCGTCCGTTGCGACCTGGCCGTGTCGCTGCAACTCCGTGAAGACCCGGGGCACCGCCCACATGGATGTGTCGATGCACGCGTCGGTACCCGGCGGGAGCACCCGATTGACGTTGCCGGGCAAGCCGCCGCCAGTGATGTGGGCAACTGCCCGTACATCGAGCTGATCGGCGAGAGCCAGAACGGCTGGGGTGTAGATCACCGACGGTTCGAGCATGACCTCTGCGAGGGTTCGATCGGCGCCATCCCATGCCGGCTCGTCAAGCGTCATACCAGCCATGTCGAAGAACACTCGCCGAGCGAGCGAGAACCCATTCGATCGAAGATTGGGCGAGCCGATGCCAATGATCGCATCGCCCGGCCGTACGCGACTCCCGTCGATCACTCGATCACGCCGAACTGCGCCGACGCAGAAGCCGACCAGATCGAACTCGCCAGGCTCCATCACGCCGGGATGTTCGGCCATCTCCCCGCCGACGAGCGCAGCACCCGATTGGCGACAGCCATCTGCGACACCCGAGACCAATGCCTGCATCTGGTCAGGGTCGAGCGACCCGACAGACACGTAATCGAGGAAGAAGAGGGGTGCAGCACCCTGACAGACGATGTCGTCGACGCACATGGCAACGAGATCGACACCGATCGTGTCGAACCGATCGGCTGCTGTCGCGACGAGCGCTTTTGTTCCGACGCCGTCGGTCGACGACACGAGCAGCGAATCGCCATGACCTGCGGCAGCGAGATCGAACATGCCACCGAACCCGCCGATGCTGCCGATGACACCTGGGCGGTCGGCAGTCGATGCCACGAGCGGCTTGATTCGTTCGACAGCTGCTTCGCCGGCATCAATGTCGACGCCGGAGTCGCGGTATGTGGCCCCGCTCATGACGTCGCCGTATCGGGAAACGTGAGTGACCCGGCGTCATCGCCGAGCACGTTTGCGGCCAGGGTGCTCGAGTCGTCGCCACTCGGGCCTCGCGCGGACTCGTCTTCGAGGACGAACTTTGCGGCTGTTTCGGGAATCTCGACCGGGTACTCACCCGTGAGACATGCATCGCAGAATCCGGCATTGGTTGCGCCGACCGACGAAACGAGACTCTCGAGCTGGAGATACGCGAGCGAATCCGCGCCCGTGTATGCCCGGATCTCGTCGACGGTCAGGTTCGCGGCCAGCAGCTCACTCCTGGTGCCCGTATCCATCCCGTAGAAGCAGGGCCACCGGTAGGGCGGTGACGAAATCCGAAGGTGGACTTCGGTCGCCCCAGCCTCGCGCAACATGGCGACCATCGCCTTGGTGGTCGTTCCCCGAACGATCGAATCATCGACAACCACGAGCCGCTTGCCGGCGATGTTCTCCTTGAGCGGGTTGAGCTTCATCCGGACGCCCAACGCTCGTAGCGCCTGGTTGGGAGCGATGAAGGTCCGACCGATGTAGCGATTCTTGACGAGCCCATGGCCGAACGGAATGCCCGTTGCGCGGGCAAAACCTTCAGCCGCCGGAATGCCCGACTCAGGCACGCCCATCACGAGGTCGGCGTCAATGGGTGCCTGATCGGCGAGTGCCTCACCCATCCGTACCCGGGATTGATGGACGTTCTGCCCGTACAAGTTCGTGTCGGGGCGGGCGAAGTAGACAAACTCGAAAAGACACAATTTCGGGTCCGGCGCATCGAACGGCCTCGACGAATGCACGCCATCGTCGTCGATGACGATCATCTCGCCCGGGTCGAGCTCGCGAACGAAGGTCGCCCCGACGACATCGAGCGCGGGGTTCTCCGACGCGAGCACCCAGCCACCGTCGTCGAGCCGGCCGAGGCACAGTGGCCGAAACCCGTGTGGATCGCGGACCCCTACGATCCGGTCACGGTCCATTACCGAGAAGCAAAACGCCCCTCGGAGCTTCGGCAGCACAACCTGGAGGGCTGCGAGCAGCGGATCGGCAGCCTCCGCAGCGTCACCGAGCAATTCGGTGGCGATCAACTCACCGACCAGGTCCGAGTCACTGGCAACTGTTCCGGGCAACATCCCGGCAGCTTCTGCGAGCTCTGCGGTGTTGACGAGGTTCCCGTTGTGGCCGAGCGCGAACTCGAGGTCGCCAACCCCCCGATAAATCGGCTGGGCGTTGCGCCACGACGACGACCCCGTCGTCGAGTATCGCGTCTGCCCGATGGCCATGTCGCCGGGCAGCGAGGTGAGCGCGCGATCGTCGAAGACATTGGAGACGAGACCCATCTCCTTGACCACCGTGACGCCCTCTCGGTCCGACACCGCCATACCGGAAGACTCCTGGCCGCGATGCTGAAGGGCGTACAAACCGAGATAACTCAAATGAGCGACCAGCCGGCCGGGCGCGTGGACGCCAAAGATCCCACACATGGCTCAGTGCACCCCGAGCGCGTCAGGAATGCGACTGGAGAAGATGGCCTGTGCTTCGTCGAGCGCTCCATCGAGAAGGCCCTTGAACGAAATTCGGTCGCCGGTAGCCAAACCCAGTCGAGTGATCGGCACCCCCATTGATTCGGCCATCTGCTCGACTGTCGACATGGTGTCCGGGGCAACGCACACCACCACCCGAGACGGGGCCTCGCTGAACAACGCATCATGATCGGCGACACGCGCCGCAATGGCACCGACGCCACCGGCGATCGCCATCTCCGCAACGGCCAGGCCGAGCCCACCTGCCCCAACATCGTGGACGGCCGACACAAGTCCACCCGACACGAGGGCCCTCGTCACCTCCGCGACTCGCAGGTGGAGCTCGTAGTCGAGTTCGGGGAGATCTCCGCCGACCGCACCCTTCGATCGACCCCACAACGATCCGCCGAGGCCGGATCCGTCGGGACCGAGCACGATGAGTCGATGACCGTCGACCAAACCCTTGCCGGGTGGTGGTTGATCGAGCGAACCAGTCATGCCGAGCATGCCGACGATCGGGGTCGGGTCGATGTTGTTGCCGTTCGACTCGTTATAGAGGCTGACGTTGCCGCCGACCACCGGAACCGACATGGCAGAGCACGCCTCGGCCATGCCGTCGACCGCCTGGCTGAGCTGCCACATCGTCTCTGGATGTTCGGGGTTTCCAAAATTGAGGTTGTTGACCAGCGCCAGTGGCTTCGCTCCGACGCACGCCAGATTGAGCACCGCCTCGGCGACCGTCATCGCCGTCCCCCGGTAGGGATTGACGATGCACCAATGATGATTGCCGTCGGTCGTGAGCCCGAGTCCACGTCCGGTGTCTTCGCCCGTGACGGGATGCTTCAACCGGAGCAGCGACGCGTCGGCACCCGGGCCGACGACCGTGTTGAGAAAAAGCTGCGAGTCGTACTGGCGGTGCACCCACGAGGTGTCCATCAAGAACCCGCACAGATCGGCCCACGGATCGTCGGGGGCCTCAAGTGTCGACGGATCGACCTCGCTCGAACGATCCGGCTCAGCCATTGGCCGGTCGTAGAGCGGTGCTGCGTCGTGCAGCGACGAAGCGGGGATGTCGGCGAGCACGTCGCCGTCGGGGCCGTCGAGGATCCGAAGCTGACCACCCTCGACGACCGTGCCGACCGCTGACGCGGTGACTTCCCACTTCGCGCACAGTTCGAGCACTCGGTCGACATTGTTGGGCTCGACGATTGCCAGCATCCGCTCCTGGCTTTCGCTCGTCATCACCTCGAACGGCTCAAGATCGGGCTGACGGAGATGAACGGCCGTGACGTCCACGTCCATGCCCATGCCGCCACGCGAGGCCGTTTCGCTTGTCGCGCAACACAAGCCGGCGCCGCCGAGATCCTGAATCCCGACCACGAGACCCTCGTCGAGAAGCTCGAGGCACGCTTCGATCAGCCGCTTCTCCTCAAACGGATCACCAACCTGAACGCTCGGGCGTTTGCTCGAGTCGTCCTCGTCCTCGTCGAAACCGGCCGAGGCGAGCACACTCACACCACCAATGCCATCACGACCCGTTGACGAGCCGAACAAGATCGCGACATTGCCGACACCGGTCGCCTCACCCAATACGAGCCGTTCGGCCGGCATGATCCCCAAGCAGAAGACATTGACCAGCGGATTGCCCATGTACGTCTCGTCAAACACGGTCTCTCCGCCAACTGTCGGCACACCGACCGAGTTTCCGTAGCCCGAGATCCCCGACACAACACCCTCGGCAATCCATCGACTGCGGGGATCATCCAGTGGCCCGAATCGCAACGGATCCATCAACGCGATCGGGCGAGCGCCCATCGTGAAGATGTCCCGCAAGATCCCTCCAACACCGGTGGCCGCGCCTTGATACGGCTCGATGGCGGACGGGTGGTTATGGCTTTCGATCCGGAATGCGGCAGCGATGCCGTCACCGACGTCGACCACGCCGGCGTTCTCGCCCGGGCCCACAAGAACCCAGGGTGCCTCCGTCGGCAGCCGCTTCAGGTGAATTCGGCTCGACTTGTAGGAGCAGTGCTCAGACCACATGACGGAGTACATCGAGAGTTCGAGCGGATTGGGTTCGCGACCGAGAATCTCGGCGATGGATTCCGCCTCGTCGTCGGTCAGTCCGAGGGCGCGATGCAGAGGCTCGTCCATATGGACGTCAACCTAACCGGCCCTCGTCGTGGTCGGTCACGTTTGCTCGACTCCGTTTGCGATCCGTCGTTCGGCCGCTCGTAGCCCGGACTTTCTCAGGCTGCGGCGGGCATTTCCCGGTTGTCGCCGTCCGATCCGAGGGTCAGCACCGCCAGAGCGTTCGGATCGTCTCCTCGCATCGGCTCGGCCAGGAAATATCCCTGAAGCAACGTGCATCCGAGCTGACCGAGTCGATCTCGTTGCGCGGCGGTCTCGACGCCTTCGGCGACGGGACGCAGGCCGAAGCGACGGGCGAGATCAACGATCGTCTCGGTCAATCGACCATCGGCCGTCTCGTCGTTGGAGAGCTGGTGGATGAAGCTCTTGTCGATCTTCAGGTAGTCGAGCTCGAGTCGTGCCAGGTAGGACAGCGCCGAGTAACCCGTCCCGAAATCGTCGATCGCCAACCGAATACCCGTGGCTCGAAGCCGGTCGAGTACTTCTGTCGCCCGGTCGAAGTCCGACAGCACGTCGCTTTCGACGAGTTCGAGGATCAACGACGAGCATGGAAGTTCGTTCTCCGCCAGCAGAGCGAGCACTTCATCGACGAAGTCGACGGCGATGAGCTGCGAATAGGTGATGTTGACCGAGACCGCTAGATCGTCGAGCTGGGGCGACAACGACCGCCACTCGCGAAGCTGTGCGATCGCCTTGGTGAGAATTCGGGAGCCCAACATTCGGGACATCCCGAGATGCTCGGCCGCAGGTACGAATTCGACCGGACTAACGGGACCGAGCGCATCCGATCGCCAGCGGGCGAGGGCTTCGATTGCATGGGTCCGACCGGCGACGACATCGACGATGGGCTGAAAGACGAGGTCGATGCGATCTTCTTCGATCGCGTCGTGGAGCTCGCGTTCGAGAACGAAGCGTCGTGTCACCTCTTCGCGGAAGCGTTGGTCGAAGAGGCAGTACCGTCGGCTTCGATCGGCTTTGGCTCGATACATCGCCGTGTCGGCGTCGCGGAGTAGCGAGTCGGCATCGACATCGCCCGGATCGGCCACGACCAATCCGACCGATCCCCCGGCATGGACCAGGTGATTGTCGACCCAAACGGGTTGGTGAAGTTCGTCGACGAGATCGATGACGAATTGCTCGGCTTCGTCCTCAGATCGGACCAGCCGAGCGAACGAGAATTCGTCGCCACCGAGCCGAGCGATCACGTCTGCTGAGGTCGCGAGGCCCCGCAGAATGCCAGCGACGAACACCAGAAGCTGGTCGCCAGCCTGGTGGCCGAACGTGTCATTGACCAGCTTGAACCGATCGAGATCGATCAAGCCAACGGCGACTCGCTGGTCGCCCGTGGCCGTGTCGATCAGGTGAGACAGAGCGCTTCCGAACGAGCGCCGATTGAGCAGTTTCGTGAGCTCGTCGGTCTGCGCGAGTCGGGCGAGTTCGGCCTCATTCGCCTTCCGGTCGGTGATGTCTTCGAGATTGACAATCCACCCGACACATCGATCGTCGTTACGGATAGCAGCGACGATGGTCGACACCCAACGGATCGCTCCATCAGGCCACGAGATCGGGTGCTCGAGTAGCAGTCGGTCGGTGTTTTGCTCGGTGAGCAAGGTGCGCAGCTGATTTCGTTCGTTCGTACCGAACCATCGAAGCCAGCCGAATCCATCGAGCTCGGACGATGCTGCCCGAAGCGTCAGTTCGCTCTGGCGATTGACGTACTGCACCCGACCAAACTCGTCGGTGTACAGAATGGCGTGAGGCGAACTGTCGACCAGCGTCTCGAACATCGACTGCGTACGCATCTCCGACTGCAGTGCCCGACGCAGTGCATCGTTCTTCGATGCCAGCTCGGCGTTGAGCGACTCGATCCCCTCACGACGCATGAGGCTCTCGAGGGCCTCGTTGAGCTCGGCGTTCTTGCGGGCGAGTCGATCAGCCATCTCGGCCATCTCCGCGGATGCCTTCTCGAACGCGTAGTCGTGGAGCTTTCGCTGCGCCTCACCGAGCCGCTGACGATCTTCTCGGTCGTCGTACGAGGAGCGAACGAGATCGATGAATCGACCGACCGAGTTCGTTGTCTCGGACACGTCACGCCGCCCGATCGATCAAGAGATGTGATTCGGCTGTCGTCCATCCAGCGTGTTCGGGGATTGCCTCAGACGCCACCGGACGGCAGAACAAGTACCCCTGGAGAAGTTCGCAGCCGCAGGCCTCCAGCGCGTCGAGCTGCGCCGCGGTCTCAACGCCCTCGGCGATCGCGGTGAGCCCGAGGCGAGCCGCGAGATCGACGATCACCGACGTGAGGCCACCGCCGAAATCGTTGTCGGCACGGTCTTCAGAGGCACGGTCGTCGATGCTCCACACGAAGCTCTTGTCGATCTTCAGGAAGTCGGCCGGCACACGTGCCAAATACGACAATGCCGAGTAGCCGGTCCCGAAGTCGTCGATGGCGATTCGGACCCCGATTCCCCGCAGTCGCTCGATGGCCGCAACTGCTCGGTCGAAGTCGTCCAGGAGTTCGGACTCGGTGATCTCGATGATCAGGCAGGCTCCCGAGAGGTCGTGATGCTTGAGCGTTGCCTCAACCATCTGGACGAATCGATCGTCGATCAGCTGCGTGTAGGCGATGTTGACGGTGATGGCGACGTCGTGTGCTTCGGGGTGCACGGTCCGCCAGTCGGCGAGTTGTGTGGCAGCGGTCTCGATGACGTGTGCTCCGAACGGACCCGAGAGGCCGAGTCGTTCGATCGCCGGAATGAACTCGTCGGGGCTGACCCTTCCGAGGGTCGGTGCCGACCAACGTGAGAGTGCTTCGATGGCGACCGCTCGACCCTCGTGATCGACGATCGGCTGATAGACGAGTTCGATCTGGTGTCGTTCGATCGCGGAGTGAAGCTCTCGCTCGAGTGCGAACCGTCTCGTGACTTCTTGTCGAAAGCGATGATCGAACACCCGGAATCGTGTCGTCGAACTTTCTTTCGCGCGATACATCGCCGTGTCGGCGTCACGCATGAGCGCGGTCGGATCGGCATCTGGGTCATCGGTGACGGCGAGGCCGACGGACCCACCTGTCCGAAGGAACTGCCGATCGAGCGTGACTGGCTGATGAAGTGCATTCGACAGCGTGTCGGCGAAGTAATCGACGTCGCCGAGGGTGTGGACGCTCCGGCCGAAGGCGAACTCATCGCCCCCGAGACGGGCGATGAGATCTCCCGGCAACTCGATCTGTCGCAGCACATCAGCGACTTGGACGAGCAGTCGATCCCCGGTCTGGTGACCGAAGGTGTCGTTGATCAACTTGAATCGATCGAGGTCGATGACGGCAACGACAAAGATGTCATGCGGACCGATCTCAGATAGAGCCATCCGCAGGTCGCGGCTGAACGAGTACCGGTTGAGGAGGCCCGTCAACCAGTCGGTGTTTGCCAGGCGGGACAGCTCGGCATTCTTCTCCGAGAGCTCGGCGTTGAGCTCGGCGACCTGTTCACTCCGAAGGAGCGACTCGAGCGCATCGTTCAGCGCAGCGTTCTTCTCCGCGAGCTGCTGATTGAGTAGTGCCATCTCGTCGGACGCGACCCGAAAGGCGTGATCGTTGAGCCGTCGTTGATCATCGGCCTCGGCGTACGTGTCTCGCACCATGTCGACGAACCGGGCGACGGGAGCGCCCGACTCCACATCGAGCCCCGATTTCCGGAGCTGGCGACGAACCAGTCGAGCGGCCCGCTCGGCCTCGGCCCCAGGCGCAGTCGTCCCGTCATCCGACTGTGGAGAGGCGGCGGTCATCGACTCAGTGCTCGCAGATCACCGTGAGGGTCATCGTTTGGTTGTGCAGTTCGCAACGACCCGACCGACCCTTCGCCAGTTCGCCGTAGGAGTAGAAGCCCGTCACGGCAGCGTCCGGAAGCAGTTCGACGACGGCATCCAGTTCTTCCTCGGCCCGCTGTCCAAGCACGAGGCGCCGACCGACACACGAGATTCCGATACACAGCTGCGGGCCGGTTGTTGCGCCGATCATGGCCGCGGCGTCCTCGGCACCATCGATGAGTCCATCGAAACTCGCCCGCATCAACTGCGCTTTCCACCCGACCGGCATGTCTCCGGCGAACGTCATCGTTCCGCGGTCCTCGTCGACTCCGAGGATGGTCCGAACCACCGCGTCCTCGGGCGGTGAGTCGCCGGCCCGAATGGCGAGCGGAAAGAGCAACGCAGATCCGGGCAGTTCGGCGGCGCGATCTCCGAGGTATCGCGAATACAGCTCGAGTGCTGGTGCGCCGTCGAGCTCGTGCAAGACGTTCTCCGTAGCCGACGTGATGATGCGCTCCGGCCCGAAGATCTCCCAACCACCTTCGCTTCCCGATCGGAAATCGAGGCGATCCCCGACAAACCCGATCGCCGTCACGACGTTCGAGCGGACCACGCCGTCGCTGAGGACGACCGTCTGCTCGAATCGATCACCATCGGCTGCGAGACCGCCGAAAACCGTCACCGAGTCACGGAGCTCGGTGGTCAGTCCATCGACGAGCGCGGATCCGTTGCAACTCGTGCCATCGGACAGGACGAGCACGCCTCTCAGTTCGTCGACTGCCAACGCCGCTCCGAGCTTTCGGCCAGCCTCGAACGACGAGGCAGGTTCGTCAACCTCGACCGTCGCAGCGGTGACCGACGAATGATCGAAGGCGAGAGAGGTAACGATCACTTCGTCGTCGGTAAGCGCATCGCCGGCAAACTGTCCAGCGGTCGAACAGCCTGCGACGATCGCGTGCGGAAACCGCTCGGCGAATCGTGACGCGAGACCCTCGTCGGTGAGTTGTGAACGAGTTCCGAAAACCAACACCAGTTGTGCATCGCCGAGATGATTCTCGGCGACAGTTCCCACGACCATACGCATGCTTCGACCTCCTGAACGTGGCCCGCGCCACATCGTCCAATCGGTCCGAATCGCACCGGTGTTGAGCGTCGAAGATGCGTCAGATCGATGCGAGAAGCGACTCCATCAGAATGTTGCCGTCGTTCGAGCCGAGCATCGCGTCTGAGGCACGCTCCGGGTGCGGCATCAGCCCCACGACGTTGCGCTCACGGTTGCAGATGCCGGCAATGTCGCCGACGGATCCATTCGGGTTGTCGACGTAGGTCAAGACGATCTGGTCGTTGGCCACCAGATCATCAAGGGTCGAGTCGTCGCAGGTGAAGTTGCCCTCGAAGTGATTGATCGGAATCCGAAGCTTCCGATCCACTTCGGCAGCCGAGGTGAAGACCGAGTTCGTGCTGCTCACCCGCAGGTTCTGCCAATCATTGATGAACGTCAGCCCGCGGTTCTTCTGCAGCGCGCCGGGCAGCAATCCCGCTTCGGTGAGGACCTGGAATCCGTTGCAGATGCCCACGACGGGCATCCCTTCTCCGGCAGCGCTGATGACCGCGGACATGATGGGCGAGAATCGAGCGATCGCTCCGGGACGGAGATAGTCGCCGTGGGCAAACCCACCGGCGATCACGACCGCATCGATGCCGTCGAGGTGGGTGTCCTCGTGCCAGATGATGCGACCCCGGCCACCGAGACGTTCGATGGCCTCGACGGTGTCGAACTCGCAGTTGGTTCCGGGAAATCGAACGACCCCAACGGTGCTCACGAGCCGGCACCTTCGGCAGGCGTCAACTCGATCGACGCCGCCTCGATGACCGGATTCGTCAAGAACGACTCACACACCTCGGTGAGGGTCGCACGCGCGGCAACCTCATCGTCCGCCTCAATGTCGAGGTGGAAGCTCTTCCCGGAGCGGACGTTCGACATCGCGTCGAAGCCGAGCGTCGGTAGGGCTCGCTCGATCGTCGAGCCCTGGGGGTCGGCGATGCCGGGGTGGAGTTGTACGTCGATGACGGCATGGAACTTCATGACATCGCGCTTTCTGTAGCAGGTGGTCTGGCGCTCCCGGGCCAGTCGGCGAAGGAGCGGTCGCTGAGGCGTTCGTACGCCTCGACGTAACGGGCACGGGTGGCGTCGATCACCCGCGGATCGAGGGCGGGAGGCGGCGGTGTTTTCGACCAGTCGAGGGTGTCGAGATGGTCGCGCACCGGCTGTTTGTCGAACGAGGGAGGTGTGGTGCCGGGGACCCACTCGTCGACTGGCCAGAATCGACTCGAGTCGGGTGTGAGAACCTCGTCCGCGACGACGAGTTCGCCATCGACGAATCCGAGTTCGAACTTGGTGTCCGCGATGATGACGCCTCGCTCGGCCGCATGCGCCGCAGCAGCGGTGTAGAGGTCGAGCGCGATCTGGCGTGCGCGATCGAGGACCTCATCGCCAACGATCTCGGCGGCCTGCGCCACGGTGATGTTCTCGTCGTGGAGGCCGTCGGCGGCTTTGGTCGACGGCGTGAACACGGGCTCGACAAGTTGGTCGCTCTGTCGAAGACCCGCCGGTAGCGGTTGGCCGTGAAGCGTTCCGGACTGTTGGTACTCGCGCCAGCCCGAACCCGCCAGGTACCCGCGCACAATGCACTCGATCGGCAACATGTCCGCTCGACGGACCAGCATCGATCGTCCTGCGAGGGCGAGGTCTCTCGCCCCGTCGGGGAAGTCGTCGACCTCGGTCGAGAGGAGATGTGTCGGGGCGATGTCTCCGAGCAAATCGAACCAGAAGATCGAGAGTGCGGTGAGGATTCGGCCCTTGTCCGGCACCGGTTCGGACATGACCACGTCGTATGCGGACAGTCGGTCGCTGGCGACGATCAGGAGTCGGTCATCTCCAGCATCGTGAACATCGCGAACCTTGCCTCGATGTATCAACGGAAGGTCGACGCCCACGATGCCCGAACTTATCGGCTGAGGATCGGCTTCGGAGCCTCCGGCGGCCAGTGATCGTCGGTCAGTAGATCCGACCCGGGCGATAGTCGGCGGCGTCGGGATCGCTGGCGACGAGCGCTTCGACGCGCGCCGCCACCGCATGAACCTGGCTGGTGGCGAGGCCGGCGAGATCGAGAGGCGAAGCAACCGTCTCGTCGATGACACTCGGATCGACCCCAAAGCGTGGGTCGGCTGCGAGGCGGTCGAACAGGTCGTTGTCGACCCGCCCTTCTCGCATGTCAAGGGCGACGGCGACGGCGTGTTCTTTGATCGCTTCGTGAGCGTGTTCCCGTCCAGCGCCCGCTTTCACTGCGGCCATCAGCAGCTTCGTCGACGCGAGGAACGGCAGGTATCGCGTCAGCTCGCGGTCGATGACGGCCGGAAACGCGCCGAACTCGTCGAGCACCGTCAGTAGGGTTTCGAACAACCCGTCCAGGGCGAAGAAGGCGTCGGGCAACACGACGCGACGCACCACCGAGCAACTGACGTCGCCCTCGTTCCATTGGTCGCCGGCGAGCGAGCTCGCCATCGTCACATGACCCCGCAGAATCGCCGTGAGTCCCACGATTCGCTCCGAGGAGCGGGCGTTCATCTTGTGGGGCATGGCCGACGACCCGACCTGGCCCTCGACGAAACCTTCGGTGACGAGCTCGGCACCGGCCATCAACCGCAGCGTCGTGGCGAAGCTCGACGCTGCGGCGGCGGCCTGCATCAGCGCGGCGACGACATCGAGGTCGAGCGACCGCGGATACACCTGTCCGACGGAATCCAGTGTCGTGGAGAACCCGAGATGCTCGGCCACGCGACGTTCGAGCTCGTCGACGGCGGCTCCGTCGCCGAGCAGGTCGAGCATGTCCTGCTGGGTCCCCATTGGACCTTTGATTCCCCTCAGCGGGTAGCGATCGAGAAGATCCTCGATCCGGCCGTTCGCCTGGAGAAACTCTTCGGTCGCGTTGGCGAATCGCTTGCCGAGGGTCGTCACCTGCGCAGCCACGTTGTGACTTCGCCCCGCCATGGCGAGCTCGGCGGTCTCGAGCGCGTGTTCGGCCAGTCGTGCACAGACCGTGACGATTCGGGATCGCACGAGTTCGAGCGCCATCCGCACCTGCATCTGTTCGACGTTCTCGGTGAGATCGCGAGACGTCATGCCTTTGTGGATGTGCTCGTGACCGGCGAGCGCACAGAACTCCTCGATGCGCGCCTTGACATCGTGGCGGGTGATGGCATCCCGTTCGGCGATCGACGCCAGGTCCACGTGCTCGATCACCGCTTCGTACGCCTCGACCACCCCATCTGGAACGTCGACACCGAGTGAATCCTGGGCGCGAAGCACGGCAATCCACAATCGGCGTTCGGCGATGATCTTGGATTCGGGCGACCAGATCGCCGTCATTGCGTCGCTCGCGTATCGCTCGGCGAGCACGTTGGGGATCATGTCGTCGACTCCGTCCTCGCCTGCCACGCAATGTCGGTGCGGTACTGCATGCCCGGCCACGAAAGTTCGGCGACCGCAGCGTACGCACGGGTCGCCGCCTCATCGACGGTTGATCCTCGGCCGACGACGTTGAGCACCCGCCCGCCGGCCGTTCGGAGATTCCCATCATCATCCTCGGACACGCCCGCGCAGTAGACCTCGACTCCCTCGATCGCCCGGGCGGCATCGATACCATCAATCACGTCTCCGGTCCGCGACGACGCCGGGTATCCCTCGCTTGCGCAGACGACGAGCACAAGCGCGTCGTTCGACATGGTCGGTGTCGACTCCAGCTCCCCCGAGGCCGCCTCGATGAGCAGGTCGACGAGGTCGGACTCGATCCGCGGGAGAACGACCTGTGTTTCGGGGTCGCCGAATCGAACGTTGTACTCGAGCATCTTCGGCCCGTCGGCCGTGAGCATCAGCCCGGCGTAGAGCACCCCTCGGTAGTCGATGCCTCGATGTCGAAGCTCGGCCAGTGTCGGTTCGATGGCGTCACGCATGACCACATCGACGAGATCCGACGACACCCATGGCAGTGGCGTATAAGCACCCATGCCGCCGGTGTTGGGGCCCGCATCTCCATCGAAGATTCGCTTGTGGTCCTGAGCTGGGGTGAGGGCCACGGCTCGGGTCCCATCACAGATCGCGAACACCGACACCTCTGGACCAACCAAACCCTCTTCGATCACCACCGTCGACCCTGCCGCACCAAATGCGTCACCCGACAAGTACGCCCGCACCGACGCTTCGGCTTCGGCACGGTCATCGGTGACGACGACACCCTTGCCCGCGGCGAGACCGTCGGTCTTGATCACGAACGGTGCCGTCATCGTCGCAAGGAACGCAAGTGCCGGTTCGGTCTCGGTGAACGATCCATACGCAGCCGTGGGCACGCCTGCTGCGGCAAAGAGGTCCTTCATCCACGCTTTCGAACCCTCGAGGCGCGCGCCATCCGCGCCTGGCCCGAACACGAGCTTTCCTTGATCACGAAGTTCGTCCGCCAACCCGTCGACCAACGGAACTTCCGGCCCGATGACGAACAAGTCCGCATCGAGCTCGGTTGCCGGTGTGGCGACCGAGCCCGGAATGCCCGGGTTTCCCGGAGTGACCACCACGTCAGCGGTTCGGCCGAGGACGTCCGCGAGCGCGTGTTCACGGCCGCCCGATCCCACCACCACGACTCGACGCATGATCCGTCCCTCAGGCAGCGAAGTCGAGAACTTGTTCGCGGCCCGGGCCGACGCCAACCAAGCGCACCGGCATGCCGCAGTGTTCTTCGATGAATGTCAGGTAGTCGGCGGCCGCAGCGGGAAGTTCGCTTCGATCGGTGATGCCCGTGAGATCGGTTCGCCAGCCGGGGAGCTCTTCGTAGATCGGCGTGACGTTGTGCAACACGGTCTGGTGATACGGGAAGTCGTCGATCCGCTCGCCGTCGTGTTCGTAGCCGACGCACACCTTGATCGAGTCGAGCTGATCGAGCACGTCGAGCTTGGTGATCCCGAGCTCCGAAAGCGAGTTGACCCGCCGCGCGTATCGCATCATCACGCAGTCGAACCACCCGGGACGACGGCGCCGACCGGTGTTGGTTCCGTACTCGTGGCCAACATCGACGATGTGATCGCCGATGTCATCGAAGAGCTCCGTCGGGAATGGCCCTGCTCCGACACGCGTGATGTATGCCTTCGCCACGCCGACGACCCGATCGATGTAGCGCGGCCCGACTCCACTGCCCACGCAGGCGCCACCGGCGGTCGGATTCGACGAGGTCACATAGGGATACGTGCCGTGATCGAGATCGAGGAACGTCGCCTGCGCGCCTTCGAGCAGGATGTCCTCGCCGCCTTCGAGCGCGCCGTGGACGAGTGAGATCGCATCGGTCACCATCGGCTCCAGCGCCGGTCGGTACTCGGTCATGACCCGTTCGACGATCTCATCGATCTCGAAGCCGAGCTTGTTGTACACCCGGTTCATCACGGGGTTGAGTTGATGGAGGACAACCTCGAGCTTCGCTCGGAAGATCTTCTCGTCGAGCACGTCCTGCACCCGCAGGCCCGTGCGCATCGATTTGTCGGCGTAGGCCGGTCCGATACCTCGCTTGGTGGTTCCGAGCTTGTTCTTGCCGAGGTGTCGCTCGTGCAGGGCATCGAGGCTTTGGTGGTACGGGAAGATCAAGTGCGCATTGCCCGACACACGCAACGTCGAGGTGTCGACACCCTTGGATTGGAGCATGGCAACCTCGGCCAGCAACACCCCTGGATCAACCACGACGCCGTTGCCGATCACCGGGGTGATGTGGGGGTACAGAATGCCCGAGGGCACGAGCTGAAGAGCGAAGCTCTCGCCTTCGACGACGATCGTGTGGCCCGCATTGTGGCCACCCTGAAAGCGAACCACTTGGGTCATGTCTCGAGCGAGGAGATCGGTGAACTTCCCCTTGCCTTCATCGCCCCACTGGGTCCCGACGATGACGGTCGCGCCCATCGTGTGTCCTTCCGATCGAGAATCCTCGACCGGTCCGATCCGGTCGTCCGACTCGACCGATCAAGCCTATCGGGCGTCCCGCGGGCTCGAAGAGCCGCGGCGCCACATCGTCAACGTGACCGACTGAATCGGCGTCAGCCGGTGAACGTCGGGTTGCCGGGTTGTGCTTGAGCCCGCGGTGCCACCTCCACGGTGCCACCTACCTGTGTCGCGATCGTGGTGGTCGTCGTCGCCGAACCGCCTCCACCGATCGTCGTTGTGGGGGTCACGTTTCCTCCCCCTGTGGCCACGGTGGTAGTCGTGGCGCTGCCTGGCAGCGTCGTGGTCGACACCGTGCTTCCGGATCGACAAACGATGTCGATGGTCACGTCGACACCCTCGGGGACCTCAACGATGACGCCGTCGGCAATCGTCTCGAGATCGATAGTCGTGGGATCCACGGTGACCGTGCAGTCGTCGTTGGTCGGAAACGTGATGATGCACGACGCGGGGCCTTCGATCTCATCCTGTACAAGCTGCACGAGTCGGCCGGTGGCCGACTGGGTCTGGCCGACACACTCGAGTGTGATCGTCGACGCAGTGCCGTCGGTGTGCTGGATCGTGACGGTGATCGTGCTGAAGATCGGGTCGGGGTCGGGGTCGGGGTCGGGGTCGGGGTCGGCGATTGTCGTCGCCCCGAGGCAGACCGGCCGGACCGAATTGACGCTGGACGCACCCGGGGCCGTGTGGACGGTCCGGATTGACGTCGCTGTTGCGGCGAGGGTCACCGAACCGAGCGAACCAGACCATTCGTCCTCGATCACACCATCTTGGATGTCGCCGGTGGCCGAAGACGTCGCAAGCACCGAACCGTCGGCGCCGAGGAACTGGACCACCCAGGTCTCATCGAGTTGCGGCGCGATCTGATCTCGATCGGGGTAGCCGTCGTAGCTGACGGCGTTGAGTGCCCACTCGCCTGCGGCCAACGGCGAACTCAGCACAAACGTGCGGGTCGTGGGCGACGTCGACAACAGTCGATTACCGAAATCGCCGGTCCCGAAGAACTCCGTCCCGAATCGTTCGACGACATCGCCGGTGCATCCCGCCTGGGGTCCGCTCTGTGCCGACGCCGAACCCGTGAAACCGACGATGAAGACCGTCAGCAACGCCGCGACCGTCGCGGCACTCATGGCAGCCCAACGCCTCTGCGTATTTGAATCGTTCGCCATTGTCCTCATTGCCCCTCGTCTCGCCCTTCGTCAGCCCGCCAGGCCCATGCGCACGCGCAAACGGGTGTGTCCGCGCGAGGGTACGACGCGAGTCTGACAGGACCAAATGGCGAACGTCACGCGACGGCCCCCCAAGCACCCTTGAGGACCCCTGTCTGGGCGGGATTGCTCACGAGAACGTCAACGCAGATCCTTCTGAATCGAGGTCGACGACGACCGTGTCGTCGTCGCCGAAGGTTCCATCGAGCAGTTTGACCGCGAGGGCGTCGGCCAAATCTCGCTGCAACACCCGCTTGAGTGGACGGGCTCCGAATGCTGGATCGAATCCGACTGATGCCAGATGCGCCCGCGCGGCGTCGGTCAACTCGATGTCGATCCGTCGAGCCGCGAGACGAGCCCGAAAGAGCTCGAACTGGATGTCTACGATCGAACGCAGATCTTCTTCGGTGAGCGAACGGAATCGGACGATGTCGTCAATCCGATTGACGAACTCCGGCCGGAAATACTCGATCGGGTCGCCCGGGATGTTCGACGTCATGATCAACACCACGTTCGTGAAGTCGACGGTGCGGCCCTGGCCATCGGTGAGACGGCCATCGTCGAGCAGCTGGAGCAGCACATTGAACACATCGCCGTGTGCCTTCTCGACCTCGTCGAGCAAGACCACCGAGTACGGACGGCGACGGACGGCTTCGGTCAGTTGTCCGCCTGCGTCGTAGCCGACGTATCCCGGAGGAGCACCGATGAGACGAGAGACCGAGTGCTTCTCCATGTACTCGCTCATGTCGATGCGGACCATCGCGCGCTCGTCGTCGAACAAGAAGTCCGCAAGCGATCGGGCGAGCTCGGTCTTGCCGACACCGGTTGGGCCGAGGAACAAGAAACTGCCGATTGGCCGATTGGGGTCGGACAGGCCAGCGCGGCTTCGTCGGATCGCGTTCGCCACGACCGACACGGCTTCCTCCTGGCCAATGACCCGTTCGTGGAGGACGTCTTCGAGACGGATGAGTTTTTCGACCTCACCTTCCATCAGTCGCGAAACCGGGACGCCCGTCCACGCCGAAACGACCTCGGCGATGTCCTCGGCATCGACCTCTTCTTTCAGCATCACCGTGTCGGCCTGGAGCGCGTTGAGACGTTCGGTGGCGACATCGATCTCCGCTTCGAGAGCGGGGATCTCGCCATACCGGATTTCGGCAGCACGGTTGAGATCCGCCTCACGTTCGACATCGAGACGCCGCTGTTCGAGGAGCTCCTTGCTCGCACGAATCTCATCGATCGCGTCCTTCTCGGACTGCCAATGCACCTTCATGGCGCTCAACTTCTCGGTGAGGTCCGCGATCTCGATCTCGAGGTCGGCGAGCCGCTCGGTCGATGCACGATCGCTCTCCTTCTGGAGGGCCACACGTTCCATTTCGAGCTGACGGATCCGACGATCGACGACGTCGATCTCCATCGGCACCGAGTCGATCTCGATCCGGAGTTTCGATGCGGCTTCGTCGACGAGGTCGATCGCCTTGTCCGGCAGGAAGCGTCCGGTCAGGTATCGGTCCGACAAGACGGCCGCAGACACCAGTGCCGTGTCCTGAATCCGCACACCGTGATGAACCTCGTACCGTTCGGCCAAGCCTCGGAGAATGGCCACGGTGTCTTCGACCGATGGTGGTTCGACCAAGACTTGCTGGAAGCGGCGCTCGAGCGCCGGGTCCTTCTCGACGTGTTGACGGAACTCATCGAGCGTCGTCGCTCCGACGAGTCGAAGCTCTCCGCGGGCGAGCATCGGCTTGAGCATGTTTCCGGCGTCCATCGCCGAATCGCCGCCGGCGCCGGCGCCCACCACGGTGTGCAACTCGTCGATGAAGGTGATGATCTGCCCGTCAGCGTCGTCGATCTCTTTGAGAACGGCTTTGAGCCGTTCCTCGAATTCGCCCCGGTATTTCGCTCCGGCGACCATCGATGCCAGATCAAGGCTCATCACCGTCTTGTTCTTCAGGGACTCCGGAACATCTCCCTCGACGATTCGACTGGCGAGACCCTCGACGATCGCGGTTTTGCCGACGCCGGGCTCGCCGATGAGAACGGGATTGTTTTTGGTCCGCCGCGACAACACCTGAATCAGTCGTCGGATCTCGTCGTCGCGACCGATGACGGGATCAAGCTTCTGTGCACGAGCCTCGGCAGTGAGGTCGCGGGCGTACTTCTCGAGCGATTGGTATTGGTCTTCGGGGTTCGGGGTTGTCACCCGATGCGAGCCGCGCACCGAACGCAAGGCATCGACCACCGCAGAGCGATCGAGGTCGAGACGATCAACCATCGCCAGGAGAAGGTGTTCGGTCGACAGGTAATCGTCGCCGAGATCGATGCGTTCTTTGTCTGCCGCCTCGAACGCGGTGATCAACTCACGGCTCTGCTGGACGTCGCCGCCGAAGGCCTTCGGGAGCTTCGACACACGTTCGTGGAGGCCGTTGCGAACGGCGAGGGGTTCCTGACCGAGCGCCTGCAAAATCGGCAGAACCACGCCGTCTTCTTGGCCAACGAGTGCCAGCAAGAGATGATCGGGAGTTACCTCGGGATTCGATGCAGCGGTCGCCGCTGACTGTGCGGCGAGAAAGCCCTCGCGTGTCTTCTGGGTCCATTGTTGCGGGTCGATCACGTTCGAGACCTCCTGACGTTCTCGTCGACTCCCGGCGAGTTGAGTCTGATCCACTCAACTTCGTGTCGCTGGATCTATTCCCCGGACTCGCCCATCATGGTCGGATGCGACGTTCCCATCGGCGATTCGTGAGCTACATCGACGCCTCACGCGACTACTACGCCGCGATGGGATATGAGCAGCCCTACACGTGGGCGACACACGACGACGTCGCATTCACACCGATGCCCGCGCTCGCCGACGCCACAATCGGTCTCGTCACCACGACAGCGCTACCTGGTCAACCGCTGCGCGAACCCTTCCACGCTCCTACCTCTCCCCCACCCACGACCATGGCCACAACGCATCTCCACTGGCACCACGACGCCACGCACACCGACGATCTCGGTGCGTTTCTGCCGATCGATCACCTCAACGCACTCGCCGACGATGGAGTCATCGGGTCGCTCGCTCCACGCTTTCACGGGCTGCCGACCATCTACTCGCAGCGCCGCACCGCCACGAACGCTCACGCCCTCGCCGAACATCTCGCCCACGATGGAGTCGATCTCGCCGTCCTCATCCCGCTTTGACCGGTGTGTCACCAAACGGTCGGTCTGGCCGCCAACATCATCGAAGCATCCGGCATCCCCACGCTGATCATCGGCTCGGCACGAGACATCATCGAGGAGCTTGGTGTCCCCCGATTCGCGTTCACCGACCTCCCACTCGGCAACCCCATCGGACCCGCCGACGACCCCGACCAGCAACGACGCGTCCTCGCGACCGCACTCTCCGCCGCCGCCGCAATGACTCTCCCCCGCACAACCAGCCAGATCGACACCACGTGGAACGGCGACCCGGACTGGCGGACAACGTTCATGTCCCTCGACGATCCCGAGGCACTCCGCGCCGAAGGTGACGCTCGACGCGCTCGCCAGGCAGCCAAGAAGTCCAGCTTCTGAGACGGCGACGGCCCCGCCGATTCAGTCCGCGGTGTCGCCGATCGCCGACGCGTCGGCGACGAACTGGAGTCCGGCGTCGACCGCCGCAAGCTGCGCTGCAACACAGATCTCTGGGGTGACCTCGGGGGAATCCGGGTAGACCTCGGTCGTCGTCGTGAATCGAGCCGATGTGATGCCGGCGCACAACCCGAGGTCGGCAAACGGGTAATTGATCACCCCTGGTTGAGTGACGTCGGCACCGATGATCTGGCCCGCATCGTCAGCAGGAGCGATGTGGGTCACCGCCGACACCGCCGACACGATGGCGGCCTGAAAATCGGGCTGTGGATTCGCCGAATCACCAACGGTGTAGAAGCCATCGGGGATCGTGCCCAGCTCGAACGGCAGACCGTCGCGTGCTGCGGCCGCCGGCCGGAACTCGCTCTCGTCGCTATCGGTGGTCTCATGGAGATCGATGTGCAGGATGAAGTCGCCCTCGTGGTCCTCGATGAGCCGCATCAAGGCTGCCGCTTCATCTGAAGCACCGTCGGCTCGAAACGACCGGTTGGGATCGACCGCTCCAGGATTCCAGCGGTTGATGACTTCGTACCCCCACGGACTCACACACGGGACGACGAGCAGATTGACATCCGTTCTCGGCCTCTTCACCGCCTGTTCAATCACTGCCAGTGCACCGAAGACCCCACTCGTCTCGTAGCCGTGCACCCCACCCGTAACCAGAGCCCACGGCGCCGATGGATCGACCACGATCCGCACGGCATACAGCGGAAAGCGATCCGGGTCGACAGGTAGTGCCCCATACCGAACGAGATCGACGGCATCGCCGAACGCTCGCAGCCGATCCACCACGTCAACCTGATAGCTCCGATGAACGACCTGACAAGCGCGCCACGATTCCCGCTCATCACCGGACCACGGTGCGCCCGGCGTACCAATTGGATAGAAGCGCTCCACGCGCGACCTCAGCGCTCGTACCGCGAGATCGTCTGACGCAACGGCACGAGATCACGTCGATACTCGCGGCGCGTCTCGCGGATCGCGTCGCTCACCGCCCCATCACGTTGGTGGCGAAGGCCCGCCACTTCCGCCTCGAGATCGGCCACCCGACGCTCGAGATCGAGAATGCGCTTGACGCCGACAAGGTTCATCCCCTCCGACGTCAGCTCAGCGATGCGCTTCAGAAGCACCACATCGTCATCGGAATACCGACGACTACCACCACCGGTGCGAGCCGGCTGCACCAGCCCCTTGCGTTCGTAGATCCGCAAAGTTTGCGGATGCATGCCCGTCAGCTCGGCAGCCACCGAAATCACGTACACCGCCTGGGTACCCGCCATCAGACTTCGATGCCTCGTGGTGCGGCTTCGGTGACGTCGGCCAACCGCTCGATCAGCTCGCGTTCGGTCGTACCGACCTCGCTCGGGACATGGACGATGACGGTTACGAGCAAATCACCCGTACTCGGACCGCTCTGAACCCCACGTCCCCGAATACGGAAAACCTTGCCCGATGCCGTGCCGGGCGGAATCCGTACCGTCACGGTCGATCCAGACAGGGTCGGGACCTTGACATCAGCGCCGAGCACCGCCTCCGGATACGTGATCGGCACGTCGATCAGCAGATTGGTGCCTTCACGTTCGAACTGACTGTGGGACTCGATTGTGATCGTCACCAACAGGTCACCGGGGTCACCGCCCGAATCCGACGGCGCACCCTTGCCGGGCACACGGATCCTCTGCCCATTGCTCACACCGGCAGGAATCCGCACGTTGACCTCGACGGGGCCACGTAGGGCGTCCGACGTCAGTCGGACCGACTTCGTGACACCGCTCACCGCCTCTTCGAATGTCAAGGTCAGCTTCGCCTGCAGATCCATGCCGGGCATGGGCCCGAATCCACCGAACCCGCGGTTGCCGCCACGACCACCGAACAACCCACCCAACAGATCGGACAGGTCCCCGAGATCCGGGCCTTGACCAGGCTGCGGGTTGAACCCGCCGAACCCGGCCCCACCGAGGCGCCGGAACTCGTCGTACTTCTTGCGACTCTGATCGTCGCCGATCACCTCATAGGCAGCCGAGATCTCCTTGAAACGCTCTTCGGCCTCGGCGTCACCCTGATTCGTGTCCGGGTGATACTGGCGCGCGAGAGTCCGGTACGCCTTCGAGATCTCCTTCGACGACGCGGTCTTCGAGACGCCGAGAACGGCGTAGTAGTCCTTCTCCAACCACTCGCGCTGCGGCTCCACGATTACACCCCGCACTCGCGCCCAAAGGGCACTCTGCGGACCACCGGCGAGATCGTCGAATCAGCGTCGATCATCCTGCAACCTTCACCATTGCCGGACGGACCACCTTTCCTTTCCAGACGTAGCCGGCACGAAGTACCTCGGCCACGATCGGACCGTCCTGCTCACTGTCGGCAGCGGCGGCCTCATGCATGACCGCTTCGTGCTGCTCGGGATCAAACGACTCTCCATTGCCGGGCGCCAGCAACTCGAGACCGCTTCGTTCAAGCTCACCCAGCAACGCGGCCCGGATGGCCCCAACAGGCGACTCCGGGTCCTGCACGATCGCCGAATCGCACGCGTCGAGCACGGGCAAGAGATTCCGCACAAGTCCGGCAGATTGCGTGGCCGCCGTTTCGGCGATGCGCTTCTCGGACTGTTTGCGATAGTTCGCAAAATCCGCAGCGAGACGCTGTGAGTCAGCCAGGTAGCTGTCGCGCTCCGCGGTCACCGACTCGAGCGTCCCCGCCTCGGGAAGATCCTCGGCATCGCTGTCGGCAGCGGACTCTTCGGCGTAGCCGATCGTTGGACGATCCTGCGACGCCTCCTCGGTCACCGCAGCCTCCGCCGACTCGGCGTCAGCACGCGCCGCGTCACGCTCTTCGACCAGCTCGTCGATCTCGTCCCGCATGTTCAGATTCTCTTCGACGATCGCATCGATCGCACTTCGGTTCTCTTGTGCCATGGCACCACCTCGTGTCGTGATCGAATGCGTCAGTCCTGCTCTTCGGCCTCGTCGTCCTCGATGATCTCGGCATCGACCACGTCGTCAGGAGTCGGCTCGGAGAAGTCGGGCGAATCACCGACGTTCTCGGCTGACGCTGCTTCGTAGAGCCGCTGCGTGAAGGCTTGGGACGCCATCATCAGCGACTCCGTCTTGCCCTTGATGTCTTCGATGTCATCACCGGCGACTGCGGTCTTCAGGTCGACCAGCTTCGCTTCGACATCGGCCTTCTCGTCACCTTCGAACTTGTCGCCCTGGTCGGCCAGGAGCTTTTCGGTCTGGTACACGAGCGAGTCGGCGTTGTTGCGAGCCTCCGCCTCGGCGCGACGACGCGAATCCTCTTCGGCGTGAGCTTCGGCATCACGGACCATCTGGTCGATGACATCGGTGTCGAGCGAGCTCTGACCGGTGATGGTCATCGACTGCTCCTTGTTCGTGGCTCGGTCCTTGGCCGACACGTGCACGATTCCGTTGGCGTCGATATCGAACGTGACCTCGATCTGCGGAACGCCACGCGGCGCTGGCGGCAGATCGACAAGCTGGAACTTGCCGAGCGTCTTGTTGTAGCTCGCCATTTCGCGCTCGCCCTGAAGTACATGAATCTCGACCGATGGCTGATTGTCGTCGGCCGTCGTGAAGACCTCGGTGCGCTTGGTCGGGATGGTCGTGTTGCGTTCGATGAGCTTGGTCATCACACCGCCCTTGGTCTCGATGCCGAGCGATAGCGGTGTGACGTCGAGGAGGAGGACGTCTTTGACCTCGCCCTTGAGCACGCCCGCCTGCACCGCTGCGCCAATGGCGACGACTTCGTCGGGGTTGACCGTCTTGTTCGGCTCCTTGCCGGTGAGCTCCTGGACGAGATCGGCAACAGCTGGCATGCGGGTCGAGCCACCGACGAGGATCACGTGATCGATCTCGCCCTTGGTGAGACCGGCGTCTTTGATGGCCTGCTCGAACGGCACGCGAGTGCGCTGGAGCAACTCGGAAGTGAGCTCTTCGAACTTGGATCGGCTGAGTGCGTAGTCGAGGTGGAGCGGCCCGGCGTCGGTGGCCGTGATGAAGGGCAAGTTGATCTGCGTTTGCTGAACCTGCGAGAGCTCGATCTTCGCCTTCTCGGCGGCTTCCTTGAGCCGCTGACCGGCCATCGAGTCGGCGCCGAGGTCGACGCCGTGATCGTTCTTGAAACTGGTGACGAGCCACTCGATGATGGCGTCATCCCAATCGTCGCCGCCGAGGCTCGTGTCGCCGTGCGTCGAACGAACCTCGAACACGCCGTCGCCGATCTCGAGAACCGACACGTCGAAGGTGCCGCCACCGAGGTCGAACACGAGGATCGTCTGGTCGCTGTCGCCCTTGTCGAGGCCGTACGCGAGCGCCGCAGCGGTCGGCTCGTTGATGATGCGAAGAACTTCGAGACCGGCGATCGTGCCGGCTTCTTGGGTAGCGGTGCGCTGGGCGTCATCGAAGTACGCCGGGACGGTGATGACGGCCTGGGTGACCGACTCGCCGAGGTATGCCTCGGCATCGCGCTTGAGCTTCATCAAGGTGCGGGCCGAGATCTCCTGGGACGTGTAGCCCTTGCCGTCGATGTCGATCTTCCAGCCGGTGCCCATGTGGCGCTTGACCGAGCGGATCGTGCGATCGGGGTTTGTGATGGCCTGCCGCTTGGCGACCTCGCCGACGAGCACCTCGCCGTCCTTTGCGAACGCGACGACCGATGGGGTCGTGCGGGAACCTTCGGAGTTGGCGATGACCATCGGGTCACCACCTTCGAGCACGCTCACCACAGAGTTCGTGGTTCCGAGATCGATGCCTACTGCCTTGGACATTGCGGGGGGTCTCCTGTGTTGGGGCGAAAGTTGCGTGACCGGCGCTCAAGTGTAGGAGTGCTGGTCGGGCCGACGGTGATCCCATCGGCCTGATCCTGATCGAGTTGCGGCGAACCACCTCTCGGCCTGAGTCAGATGGACTCAACTTTGCACAGACCCGTTTATTCCCGAGAACACGAGTGTGTATGTGAACGATCGCTCCCCCTGCGGGCCTCTATTCCTCGGGTCCCAACACCAGGGTCTTCAACGACTCGAACTCGAAGACAATCTCCTCCTGTTCGAGATCGAACTGGATCGCGAGGAGATGATCGTCCTTGACCACCCGGTCCTCGAAGAACGCATGAGTCGGTGAGTCGTAGGATCCACAGGCCATGGCGTCCCACTCGGGCACTCGGTCGCCGGTGAAGGATTCGCGCTGTGTCGCGATCTCGAAGTCGTCGTCCCCCCGATGGTGGATCTCTACCAGGTCACGTGAACATGGCCCCGGCGAGTCGAACCACAGAATGACGCGGTGTTCGCCGGATGGTTCCAACCGAATGGTCTCCCTGTCGATTTCCTGCAGCTCGCCGTGGTAATCAACCCCGACGACGCCGGAGAAGAAGATGTCACTCGCAATTCCGTCGACGGACAGAACCGTCGTACCAAGTTGTGTCGAATACTCGGATCCACTGGGGAAGATCGCTCGCGCGTCGGCGATCCGTTCGCGAAGAACCCCGTCGATTCTCTCTACGTCATCCGCGTGCGTCACCGCGGTTTCCGCGACGAGAGCATCGGTGTCGACCGAAGACGCGCGTGATCCGCAACCCACGAGCGCGAGCAACGCGAACAACCACCCAATCGGTTTGTTCATACGCAACTGATACGTCTTCGAAGTGCTCCCGGTTCCCGGAACTCGATACGACTCGGACGTTCAGACTGGCTGGATGAGGCTCTGGTCGTAGTCGTCGGGGGCGTCAAGGCCGAGGAGGTTGCACAGCGTTGCCGCCACATTGCTGATCCCGGCACCATCGACGTCCGACAGACTCCATGTACGCGTGGCCCGGGCATCGTGAATGGCAAACGGGACCGGGCTCAGCGTGTGGCTTGTGACCGGCGTCCGAACGCCGTCCTTCTCGGTGAACATGATGTCGGCGTTGCCGTGATCGGCCGTGAAGATCAGCACGCCTCCCAACTCGTCGATGACGTCGACCAGTTGGCCCACACAATCGTCGAGCACGCGGATCGCTTCGATCGTGGCGTTGAGGTCGCCGGTGTGGCCAACCATGTCGGGGCTGGCGAAATTCAATCGTCCCCAGTCGTTGTCGCCTCCACGGAGCAGTCCGATCACGTCGTCGGTGATCTCGCGGACCTTCATCGCCGGGGCCTTGTTGAACTCGACGTTGTCCGACGGGATCTCGATGTAGGTCTCGAGCGACTCATCGATCATGCCGCTGCGGTTGCCGTTCCAGAAGAACGTGACGTGGCCGTACTTTTGCGTCTCGCTGATCGCGAAACTCTTCAGCCCGTTGGCGCAGAGGAACTCCGAGACCGTTCGATCGATCGCGGGTGGTTCGACGAGGTAGTGCGTCGGGATGAAGGCGTCCCCGTCGTACTGAAGCATGCCCGCGTAGAAGACCTCCGGACGCGGGCCCCGCGCGAATCCGGAAAACACCTCGTCTTCGAACGCCTGGCTGATCTCGATGGCGCGGTCGCCGCGGAAGTTGAACAAGATCACCGCGTCACCGGATTCGATTCGTCCGACCGGCTGGCCTTGGTCATCGACGATCACGAACTCGTCGAGGTATTGGTCGCCAGTATCGGACTCGCCGTACATGGTTTCGACAGCATCGATCGCGGACGAGAACGCTCGACCTTCACCATGGACGTGGGCGTGCCATCCGCGTTCGACCATCGGCCAATCGGCTTCGTATCGATCCATCGTGATCGTCATTCGGCCGCCGCCCGATGCAATCGCGATGTCGACGTCGGGATGGTCGGCGACGATGGCCTCGATGGCGGCGTTGGTTGCCTCGAGGTATCCAATGGCGGATCGTTCCGGAACATCACGACCATCGAGGAGGAGGTGAAGCCGGATCCTCGGAACGCCGGCCGCCGCCGCTTCGCGCATCAACGCGTAGAGATGATCGGTGTGGGAGTGCACGTTCCCGTCCGAATGCAACCCTAGGAAGTGCAGCGTTGCGTCGCTGGCGGATCTGACCGCGGTCGTCCACGCGTCCGACGAGAAGATCGTGCGGTCGGCGATGGCGTGGTTGACGAGCTTGGCGCCTTGGGCGAACACCCGACCTGCACCGAGCGCGTTGTGTCCGACTTCAGAGTTGCCCATATCGCCCTCGGAGGGCAGGCCGACCGATGGTCCATGGGCCAGCAGGAGACGCGACGTGTCGGAGTTGCTCAACAACGCGTCGATGTTGGGAGTTTCGGCTTGGGTGATTGCGTTGCTCTCGGCGTCCGGTGCATGACCGAACCCGTCAGCGATGACGAGAAGTACGGGTCCCGTGGGTGCGGTGAACGAATCGTGTGCGGCAAGTGGCGCGACCATGAGCCGATCGTAGGCGCGTGTCGCGCGATCAGTCGTTGCTGACTGCCGCGGATCCTGTCGTCAACGAGTTCAGTCGCAGCGTCCAGCGGCGGCCCGATCGATCCGGCGAGCGAGTTCGACGTCGAGCGTCGACAGTCCGCCGACATCGTGGGTCGTTAGTTCGATGACCACACCGTTGTAGACGTTCGACCATTCGGGGTGATGGTTCATCGCCTGGGCGTGCACGGCGACTTCGGCCATGAATCCGAACGCCTCGGCGAACGTGCTGAAGCGAAGCTCACGGCGGATGCGTTCGGCTCCCCACTCCCAGTCGGTGTGCAAGACGCGCTTCGCGTCCTCTATCTGGCGTGTGTCGAGCTTGTCGGGCAGATCCGACATCAGCTGACCCGGACAGGCATCAACAGATACAAGAAGTCACTGCCTTCGGCGCTGCGGAGCACCGCGGGCTTGAGTGGGTCGACCGTCTGGAGCCGGACTTCTTCGCCGGGAGTGACGTCGATCCCATCGATCAGATAGTCCGGGTTGAACGCGACGGTGAGCTCGTCGCCGGAGTAGTTGGCATCGAGCGCTTCTTGGGCCTGACCGACGTCCTGGGTCACTGCGACGAGTTCGAGTCCCCCATCGGCGCTCATGTTGAGCCGGATCGGTGTTGCCTCTTGCGCCATCAAGCGGACTCGGCGCACCGCGTCGAGGAGTTCGGCCCGGTTAACGGTCAGCTCGTTCGGGTACGTCTCGGGGATCAGACCGCGATAGTTGGGGAATTCGCCTTCGATGAGACGAGTCACCACGCGGGTGCCGCCGACTTCGAAGCTCGCGTCTTTGTCGCCCAAACGAAGTTCGGCGGTTTCGTTGTCGCCGAGCACGCGACTCAACTCCGACAGCGCACGAGACGGAACGAGTACGGACTGGTCGCCGGAGAGCACAGACGTCCCCGGTAGATCGCGGACGGCGAGGCGATACGAGTCGGTCGACACGAGTCGGAGGCCCTCGCCCTCGGCGGCCATGAGCACACCCGTGAGGATGGGTCTCGAATCGTCGCCCGATGCGGCGCGAACAACCTGTTTGAGGGCGTTGTTGAGATCTTCCGAGCTGAGCGTGACCGCATCGCCCTCTGGCGAACCGAGCCGTGGATAGTCATCGGCCGGAATCGTGCGGATCGAAAACTCCGACCGCCCTGCAGTGATCTGGGCCTCTTCGCCGTCGATCACGATGTCGACTGCCCCGGGCCCCAACGCTCGCACGATGTCGGCAATGAGCTTGGACGGGACGACGACCACACCGTCGGTGTCGCCGCCAACCATGATCTCTCGAGTGATGGTCAGATCGAGGTCCGACCCCGTCACTCGAAGCGTGTCCCCTTCGAGGGCCAGGTGCAGCCCCGAGAGAGCGATCGTCCCAGATCGGCCACCAACGGCTCGACCAGCGGTGCTGAGCGCATCGAGCAGCACGTCGCGTTCGCATCGGAATTTCATCGTGTCCACATCTCTTGGTTGGTCGGGAGTGAATTCGGTAATGAAGAAAGTAGGCGTGTGGATTGTGGATGATCGTGATCGCGGATTGAAATTCGGGGATTTTGTTGTTCGCGCTTCATCCACTGGTTTGCACAGCGCGCCGTCATCACGGTCATTGCCATGTGGATCATGCGGCCGTCATCCGCAGATCGTGTGGAGTCGTCCACAGTGGAATCCGGCGCGCGTCACGCGGTTTTCCACAGGATTTCCCCACCTGTGAACACGCGCCGTGGCGCGCGGAAAGACACACCGCGCGAATCGACGATTGGCGTGAGGGAGCGCACGGCGGCGACGCGCCCGGGTCACGACGTGGCTTTGAGACGAGACGTGAGCTGCGTGACCTGGTCGTAGATCTGACGACGCTCCGACATCAGGTTGCCGATCTTGTCGACGGCATGAATCACGGTTGTGTGATCGCGTCCACCGAACTCCCGAGCGATCGCCGGATACGACAAGTCGGTGAGCTCTCGGAACACGTACATGGCGACCTGGCGAGCCGTGACGAGGGGCCGCCGGCGACTCGCGCCGATGATCTCCTCGATACTGAACCCGAACATTTCGCTCGTCTCCTGCAGAATCATCTGCGGGGTGATCTGGCGGGGCTGCTTCGACGACAGCAAATCGCCAAGCACGCGTTGACACAGATCCACCGTCAACGTCTCGCCGGTGAGATTCGCGTACGCCGTCACCCGGATGAGGGCGCCCTCGAGCTCACGAATGTTGTCGGTGACGCGCTCGGCGATGAACAACAACACGTCGTCGGGGATCGCTTGGCGTCCGGTCTCGGCCTTCTTGTGCAGGATCGCCAACCGCGTCTCCACATCGGGTGGCTGGATGTCGGTGATCAGACCCATCTTGAACCGGCTCCGAAGGCGGTCCTCGAGCGTTGGGATCTTGTCCGGCGGACGATCCGAGGTCAGCACGATCTGACGGTTGTCTTGATGCAATGTGTTGAACGTGTGGAAGAACTCCTCTTGGAGACCTTCTTTGCCTTCGACGAATTGAATGTCGTCGACCAAGAGCACGTCGATCTCGCGATATCGGCGCTTGAACTGAATCGTCGTGTTCTGACGAATCGCATCGACGAAGTCGTTCAGGAACGTCTCGGTGGACACGTACCGAACCGTGAAGTGCGGGTAATGCGTGCTCACGTAGTGCGCGATCGCTCGCAACAAGTGGGTTTTGCCGAGACCGGCATCGCCATAGATGAACAACGGGTTGTACGACTTCGCCGGCGTTTCGGCCACCGACAATGCCGCCGCATGGGCGAAACGGTTGCCGGTCCCGGTCACGAACGCGTCGAAGGTGTAGCGATCGTGCCCTTCGGCGGGTTCACCAGGCACAGGTTCGGGGTCGGAAGGCAACTCCGGCAACGCCACTTCGATTCGCGGAGACTCCCCCGTCAGATTCAGCACGGTGTTGTCGAGCCCGAGCAACGTCTGATCGTCGGTGCGTTCCTGGATCTGGAGCGCCATCTCGACCGGATGCTCCTGGCTGAGCTCATGGAGCGCATCGCGAACGATCCCGAGATATCGGGCTTCGATTCGGTCCTTCGTGAGCCTCGATGGGACGCTCACGACGAGTTCCGTGTCGGTCAGATCGATGGCCTGAAGGTCCTGAAAAGTGCTCTTCCAGACGACATCGGAGACCTGCGCGCGAATGAGGCCCGAACATGACTCCCACAGCTGCGCTGCGCTCTCCACGGTCCCTACTCCTCGTATTTCCACAGCTCATTCCACAGGTGTGGACATCCGCCAGCCCGCCACCTTCGCGCGCGTTTCTCCGCGCGCGCCAACTCGTCAGCAAACCCCACAGGGTTTGCTGACGAGTGCTGTCTTTCGCCGCAGGCTCGATCCGTCGCTTCGCTCCTCGACTCGCGCTGCGGATTGCCGGCGGCTGCGCCCACAACGACCGGCAAAGCCGGATCGTTGTTTGCCGACGTGCGGAGCTGTGGAGGTTCACCAAGTGCTGGCAAGCAGAGACCAGAAGGCGAAAGAGGTGGCCCCCTCTAGCCGGCGCGCCCCGGGAGAGACCAGCCCCGAGGCTGCGGCTCGGGGCGGAATGGGGCCTCCGGCAATCTGCAGAGCGAGCCTTTTGCGAGCCTGCAGCAAGAGGTAGCCCAATCTGCAGAGCGAGCCTCCTGCGAGCCTGCAGCAATAACGTTGCGCGCGTTGGTCGCGACTCGTAGCGTTGGCCTTTGGTTTGTTCTCGAACGAGCGTGCGTGCGTCCTTTCTTCGACAGCGCTGGCCCCTTGATCGGCTCGCGTTGGCACCCGCTCCCTCACCTCTCGGAGATGTCGAACAATGAAGCGCACGTACCAGCCCAATGTCCGGAAACGGGCCAAGAAGCACGGTTTTCGTAACCGCATGTCCACTCGGGCAGGGCGAGAGATCCTCAAGAATCGCCGCCGCAAGGGCCGTCACAAGCTGGCTGCTTGATCCACGGGATCCGTGATCGAGGGACCTTCTCCCAACTGCGGGCAGAGGGCCATCAGGTCAAGAGCCGTGATTTGCGGCTCCGGTTCGTTCGAGGCGAAGAATCGTCGGATCTCCGGATCGCATGGGCGATCTCTCGGAAAGTCGGCAACGCGGTGGTGCGGAACCGAATTCGACGCCAACTCAAGGCAGCGACGACAGACCTGTTTCGCAGCGGCCGATGCACGTCGGTTGATGCAGGACTCGTGATCGTGTTTCCGTCGGCGATCAATCGCTCGTTTGACGAACTGCGTGAACAGATGGACCAGTTGCTGCTCCGTGCTGAGGATGTGACCGTATGACACCGGTCGCGCGACGAGTGATTTCGTGGTATCGGGCGTTGTCGTCAACGCGACCGCCCAGGTGTCGCTACTCCCCCACCTGTTCGACCTACACCGATGAAGCCATCGCCGAGTACGGGTTCCTGCAGGGTTCCTGGCTCGGGATTCGTCGTATCTGCCGCTGTCACCCCTGGGGTGGCCACGGCTACGACCCCATTCCCGCCCGAAAGGCGAACTGATGTTCGATCTGATCGCGTCGTTGCTGTCGTTCTTCTATGACCTCAACGGTTCGTATGCCATTGCCATCGCTCTTCTGACGACCGTCGTACTCGTTGTGTCGACACCGCTCACGCTCTCCGGCACCCGTTCGATGCTGAAGATGCAGGTGCTGCAACCCGAGCTCAAGGCGATTCAGAACAAGTACGACAAGAGCGAACGCGAAGAGATGAACAAGGAGTTGATGGCGTTCTACCAAGAGAACAACATCAACCCGGTCGGCGGATGTCTCCCACTGCTCTTTCAGATTCCGGTCTTTCTCGTCTTGTACCGGGTGATTCTCGGCTTGACGCGTCGCTCGACCATCGCGGGTTCGCAGATCGGTGATTCGGTGGGTTCGCTCGCATCGGACAGTTCCCTCGAGACCGTCGAGATCGACGCCATCGACCGCAACTTCAACCCGGCGTATCTGGATGATTCGAGCCAGATGTTCGCCGATCTGTCGTCGAGCAACGAGATGAAGTCGTTCGGTTTCGACCTCGCTCGAGCAGCGACCGAGGTGGTCACCGACAACTTCGTCGACTCACTCCCCTACCTACTTCTCGTGATCGTTGTTGGAGCCACGGGATTTCTGCAGCATCGAATGATCCGTGCCCGCCAGAGCGGCGCGATCGCCAATCCAACGCAAGAACTGATCATGAAGATGATGCCCTGGTTCTTGCCGATCTTCGCCTTCACGCTGCCGGCGGCGATCGTGATCTACTTCTTGATCTCGAACCTGTATCGCATCGGTCAGCAGTACTACATCACCCGTTCGATGTACACCGGCGAAGACTCCCTCGGAGCCCAGGCGAAGCGAAACCGAGAAGAGGCCGCGAAAGCCGACAAGAAGTCCGGAAAGAGCGGAGACAAGGGCGGCAACAAGAACGGCGGCAAGGGCGGGAACAACAAGGGCGGAGGTTCCGCAGGCAGCGGAGCGAAGAAGCCGAACAAGCCGAAAGGTGGCGGTTCGGGAGGGGCGAAGAAGAAGTCCTCCGGCAGCGGTTCACGCGCGCCGGGACGAAACAGCAGTGGCCGAACGGGCAGCGCACGATCCCAGGTGCAGCCGCGTGGTCGAAAGAAGAAGAGGTAACTCATGGATTGGATCACCACATCGGGTCGAAGTCTCGATGAAGCGAAGAGCAACGCACTGGATCAGCTCGGCATCGTGGCTGATGAAGCCGAGTTCGAGATCATCAACGATGTCGAAAAGGGCCTGTTCGGTCGCATCAAGACGGATGCTCGAGTGCGGACACGGGTCAAGCCCAAGGTTCCGGCACAGAAAGATGATCGTCGCCGTCGATCATCAGGAAAGTCCGGTGGTGGCGGGGGCAACCGCAGCCGGAACCGTAGTCGTGGCAAGGGTGGCGGCTCTGGTCAGAGTCAGCAGAAGGCGAAGGGCGAGACCAATACTGGTGGGAAGTCGTCAGATGATCAGGCCACAGGCAAGAGCGATTCGAATCAATCGGCACGCAATAACGATTCGTCTTCGAATTCCCCAAAGAACTCCGGTGGCGGTGGTCGAAGCCGCCGCAACCGTGGCGCCGTCGCAGCAGCTGCTAGTGCCGCAGGATCAACCAACTCGACGAAGAAGAAGGACAACGTGGACAAGGAATTCCCTCGAGAAGAGCAGGAAGCAGCTGCTTTGCGCTTCCTTGACGGCGTGCTTGGAGCGTTTGAGCTCAGCGGTGCCGTCGCTGTGCGGTCTGAAGCGGCCGAAGACAACGCCATCGAGCTGGACGTCACCGGCGAAGAGCTTGGGCTTCTCGTCGGCCCGAAGGGCAACACACTCAATGCCCTGCAGGAACTGACTCGGACTGTTGTTCAACGAGAGGCGGACGGCGCAAAGACCGATCGTCTCCGCGTCGACGTCGCCGGTTATCGGGAGCGTCGGGCTGTGGCGTTGGCAAACTTCGCCCGTGGAGTTGCTGATGACGTTGTCGAGAGTGGCAACGAGAAGGTTCTCGAACCCATGGGTCCGGCCGATCGCAAGATCGTGCACGATGCGCTCACCGACGTCGAGGGTGTCGAAACGGGTTCTGAAGGTGAAGAGCCTCGTCGTCGTGTGGTGATTCGCCCGGCGTCCTGACCATACACTTGGGCCATGCGCCCCGTGACCGACGTTCTTCACGAAGGAATCGTGGCAGGACAGTTCGGAGAACCGATCGAACCCCATGGCCATCACGCCATGGGGTTCTTTCAGTTTTCTGGCATCGAAGCGCTCCTCACCGAACCCATTGTCGATATTGGAAGTGGCGCGGGGCTCCCGGCACTCCCGTTGGCGGAGGCGTATCCCGAGACCCACTGGTCGTTGATTGAACGCCGAGATGGCCGATGTGCACTCCTTCGCCGGGCGGTGAGACGGCTTGGCTTGAGTGACCGGGTAAACATCCACTCTTCTGAGGTGACCCAGTTGGCGTGGGATTCCTCTCTGCGCGCCACGGCAGGGATCGTCACTGCCCGATCTTTTGGGTCGCCAGCTGATACCGCCGAATGCGCGACGGGCTTCCTGCGTCCCGGCGGTGTCTTGATCACGAGTGAACCCGAGAGTGTTCGTGTTGAACGTTGGCCAGACGAGGGATTACAAGCCGCTGGCCTCCAGTTTGTCGACGAGTGGCGAACAACATATGGCTTCTACCGAGCGTTCGAGCGCCTTGATGTTAAACACGCCCTCCCGCGCCGAAGCGCTCGGAAGACCGAGATCTTCTAGTTCCCCCGGGAATCAGACAACGACGTCTCGAGGGTGTTTCACGTGAAACACGCATCCTTGGCAACCTCGGCTCCGCCACTCGGCTGTTTCACGTGAAACACGCAGGGGCGATGAACTCGAAGCTCGGGGCTCCACCACGCTGTCGTACCCACGCAGTAGCGTGCCAACCATGAGTTCGTCGCCGACACGCGTCATCGCCATCGCCAACCAGAAGGGCGGTGTGGGCAAGACCACCACGACCGTGAACCTTGGTGCTGCCCTTGCTGAGGCGGGGCAGCGTGTGCTGTTGGTCGACCTCGATCCTCAAGCGAATGCGAGTACGGGACTTGGGATTAATCCTCGGGCGATCGAAGCGAACATGTACGACGTGCTGCTCGGGGATACGCCGCTCGAAGACACGATCGAACCGGCAGCAGACGTAAAGGGTCTCTTCGTTGCTCCATCAAGTTTGGATCTCGCGGGAGCGGAGATTGAACTCGTTCCGGGGTTCAACCGAGAGCGTCGATTGATTGATGCCCTCGCGCCGATTCGAGATGACTACGATTTCGTGTTTATCGACTGCCCTCCGAGTCTGGGCTTGTTGACCATCAATGCGTTGGTCGCGGCGAGCGAAGTCCTGGTACCGATCCAGTGCGAGTACTACGCCCTCGAAGGTGTGGGACAACTCGTCCGCAACGTCGACCTCGTCCAGAAATCACTCAATCCCGATCTGCATATCTCCACGATCGTGCTGGTGATGTATGACGCCCGGACGAAGCTCGCGGGCCAAGTCGTCGATGAAGTTCGGGCGCACTTCGGCGAAATCGTCTGCAAGATCGTGATTCCACGTGTCGTACGACTGTCGGAAGCACCATCCTTTGGTCAACCGATTACCACTTTCGATCCAGACAACCGAGGGGCACAGGCCTACCGCGATCTGGCGAAGGAAGTGCTCGGCGAAGACCTCGACCTCGAACAACCGGCGGACACGAACAACGGAGGCCGTGATGAATAATCGACAAGGTGGTCTGGGGCGTGGTCTTGGCGCACTGATACCTTCGGATGTCACCGACGACGCGGATGCGACGTTTCAGACCGTGGCCGTGTCTTCGATTCGTCCAAACAGCTATCAACCACGAGACCATTTCGACGAGGCCACTCTCGACGCGTTGACGAACTCGGTACGTGAACTCGGCGTGTTGCAGCCGTTGTTGGTTCGCCGTGATGGCGACGGCTACGAATTGATCGCAGGGGAGCGTCGATGGCGGGCCGCTAAGCGTGCGGGTCTCCAAGACGTTCCGGTCATCGTGCGGGAAGCCGATGACATGAGCTCGCTCGAGCAAGCGTTGGTGGAGAACTTACATCGTCAAGATCTGAATGCGCTCGAAGAGGCCGCGGCGTATCAGCAGCTCGTTGACGATTTCGACATGACGCAGGATCAGGTTGCGACGCGCGTGGGAAAGTCGCGGTCGGCAGTGGCCAACACCCTCCGGCTCCTCGGTCTTCCGACCTCGATTCAGCGATATCTCACCGATGGTCGACTCTCAGCCGGACACGGACGAGCCCTTCTCGGCGTGGATACAGCCGACCAAGATGCGTTCGCGCAGCGAATCATCGACGAAGAATTGACGGTTCGTGCGGTCGAGCAGATCCTTCGTGATCGTGATGCGTCCGATGACGACCCGGATTCGCCCGACTCACCCACCCCCGACTCGAGTCCGCCGGCACCAAAGGTGCGGTCGGCCGCTGAGCTCGAACTTGAACAGCGTTTGTCTGATCACCTCTCGACATCGGTCGGCGTGGTAGCCGGTGCGACCAGAGGCCGAATCACCATCGACTTCGCCGATCTCGATGATCTCGAGCGATTGTCACGGATCATTCTCACCGGAAAGACGCACTAACAGGAGCCCTTCTCGAACAGTTGTTCGATTCAGGCTCGAAATCGAGGGACCTATGTTGTGATGCGTTCGCCGACAGGATTCTCGACCCAGGTGCGCATCGTGCTGGCAACCGCCTGAGCGATCGTGTCGGCAAGCGGCGCGATGTCGCCCTCGGGTCCGAGACGAAGGTGGACAGCGGGCATGCGCGTCTCGCGAAGAAGGGGAGTGGCGCGACCGTCGACGACTCCGTCGAGGTTCAGGACCGATCGGAGGTTGTCGATCGCGCACGCTGCCAGATGGCGCCCGCCGTGTGATGAGAAGGCATCGGTCTCGTAGAAGCTTGCGGAGACCAGCGGTTCGGTGACGACGGATACGCCAAGATACACCTCGGCATCGAACTGATTGGCGGCCCGTGCATGGGTTGAGCCGTCGCGATGATGCATCAGGAGGACCCGAGCACCTTCTTTTCGGAGGGCTGAGCCAACCGATCCGGCAACCGTGGGCGACACGCCCAGATCTCCGACGACGACCCGTCGGCCAACGAGGCCCCGGCGATCGTTTTCGAGAAGGAGTCGCTCGCGGACGGCGGCGACCGGCCGTGCGGCGTTGGCCGACAAACGCAGACGCATGAGTGTCGACATCGTCGTTGGCCCAGCAACCCCATCGACGGGTAGGCCTGCGTTTCGCTGGAAATCGGCGACGGCCGATTCGGTACCTGCGCCGAAGATCCCGTCGATCCACCCGGCGTCGAAACCAAGCGAACCCAGCAGCAACTGCAATTCGGCCACATCATCGCCGCGCATCATTGGTGTCTTGCGACAGAGCAGACGCTCGCCGAAATCGTGAGCGGCGTCGGCCAATGACGACCAGGTGTCGGAGTCGACTTCGCCGCTCGCGTCGAGGCCTCGGCGTCGCTGGAAGGCGATGACCGCGCGTTCGGTCTCCTCGCCGAATCGATCGAGATGAATCGATTCGACGAGGTAGCCGGCGATCGTCAACTGGGTGTGGAGTTCGACGACGTGGTCACCCGCGTCGCCACGGCGAAGAGTTGGGGCATCAGCCATGCCCCGGAGAGGCTAGAGGAACTCGGCCAACTCGCCCATGAGGGCGTCCTTGGGCTTTGCACCCACGATCTTCTTCACGGGTTCGCCGTCCTTGAACAAGATCATCGTCGGGATGCTCATTACCTCGTACTCACGGGCGGTGTTGGGTGCGTCGTCGACGTTGAGCTTGGCGATCTTGACATTGCCAACCTGTTCGTCGGCGATCTCGTCGAGGATCGGGGCGATCATCTTGCAGGGGCCGCACCATTCGGCCCAGAAGTCCACGAGCACCGGTTCGCCGTCTGCGGAGACGGTTTCGGCAAAGGTGTCATCAGACAGAATGGTCACGTTCTCAGAAGCCATGGGGCAGTCCTTTCGAGTGAGAGGCGTGTACCAACACGAACCCCTCGGCGGCATCGCCAATTCCCTAGCTTAGAGACGGTGGGCGCCCGGGGGTTGCTTGGTCAGCTGGCGGCGTCTTCGTGGTCTTCGAGCCAGCGTTCGGCCTCGATTGCGGCCTGGCAGCCCGATCCGGCGGCCGTGATCGCTTGTCGGTAGTAATCGTCCTGAACATCGCCGCACGCGAACACACCGTCGACATTGGTTGCTGTCCGGCCTGGGACGGTCTGGAGGTAGCCGTTGTCCTTCATGTCCAGCTGGCCGTCGAATAGGGCGGTGTTCGGCTTGTGGCCGATTGCGATGAAGATTCCGCTCAGCGACAGTTCGGTCTCGGTGTCATCCACCGTGCTCTGTACACGGACACCACTGATCTTGTCGTCGCCGAGGTACTCGACAACGGTGTGATTCCAGAGGAACTCGATCTTCGGATTCGCGAATGCGCGTTCCTGCATGATCTTCGAGGCTCGGAGCTCGTCCCGGCGATGGATGATGGTGACTTTCGACGCGAATCGGGTCAAAAACATCGCTTCTTCGAGGGCCGAGTCGCCACCACCGACCACGGCAATCTCTTGATCGCGGAAGAAGAACCCGTCGCAGGTGGCGCAGGTCGACAGACCGTGTCCGATGAGTTCGGTCTCGCGAGGGAGATTGAGCATCAGGGACTGGGCGCCAGTCGAGACGATCACCGTTTTGGTGAGCACCGTCGGCTCGGGAGCGTCGGGATCACCGACCCAGACTTTGAAGGGATGTTCGGACAGGTCGACCTTGGAGGCCTTCACCGTTTGCACTTCGGCCCCGAAGCGGATCGCCTGTTGGCGGAAGTTCTGCATGAGCTCGGGGCCCATGATTCCTTCGGGGAAGCCGGGGAAGTTCTCGACGTCGGTGGTGAGCATCAGCTGTCCGCCGGGCTGATCGCTGGTGGAGGATGGTTCGCCCTCGAGAACCAGAGGGTTGAGGGTGGCGCGCGATGTGTAGATGGCGGCGGTCAGTCCTGCGGGACCGGATCCGATGATGACCACGTCTCGTACGTCAGACATGTCTGCTCCTTGAGCTCTGAAGATTGTCGTGGGATGTCAGCGACGGGGACGACGGTCAGGGCGTCCGTTTCCGCCACAGGAACATGCCCAGGGCACTGAAGAGCACGCCGAGGCCGGCGTACACGATCCACACGTCGCCGTCGACGACGTAATCAAGAAGGTGCACGATGCCGACCAGCAGCATGATCACTGCAGGAACCGCAATGGCCAGGATCACCATTCCATAGACGACACCACGAGCCGCCATGGTCGCCGGCCGGGTGGTCTTGTACTTGACGTTGTCGACCAAGCCGACGATCGTCTCGGTGGCTTGTTGAGGCCAGTCGGGAGTGTCGCTCTGGGTGGACATAGGCGCGAGCCTATCCAAGCGGTGTGCAGACCTCAGCGTCGAGCACCGTTGTCGTGCCGTCCTCGGCCCAATGAACGATGAACAGAAGCGTGAACAACTCGTCGACCGGAATCGTGGCGTCCTCCACGATCGCAATCGTGTTCACACCGAGGGTGGTGGTGAAGCCGTCGAGACACTCGGGATTGATGGGCGCCCCGCCGTCGAGCAGGTCGCCGGGGGTGTACATCGGCAGAAGCTCATCGGTCTGCGCAAGCTCGACGGTCTCCTCCAGGGTGAGGCGCGGCACGGGGATGCCAGCGATCACCAGTGCCGCGTCGGCGTTACGGGCGAGATTGGGGCCAATCTCGATGACACCTGCCATCTCGACCTCTCCGCTGGCGGCCGAGTCCTCATCGCCGGAATCGGCGTCGGTGGCCTCTTCTTCCATGGCGTCTTCTTCCATGGCCGCGTCTTCTTCCATGGCCGCGTCTTCTTCCATGGCGTCGTCGGCCATGGCGTCCTCCTCCATCGCCGAGGCTGCGCTCTCCGCAAAGCTCTCCGCGCCGGAGTCGTCAAACGCGTCAGAGGATTCCGTGGTCTCGGAGTCGTCCATCGCCGCACTGTCACTCGAGTCGCCAGCGGCATCAGCGGAATCGTCGGACGCAGCGGCGGCCTCGAGACTCGATGTGGCGATGTCGGCGTCGTCATCGCCGAGCGAGCCGAGGAACGGTATCGCCACGATCGCCAGCACAAACGCTGCGGCTGCGGCGAGGATCGCGGGGGAGAAGCGGGATGACGATTTCGGAGGAGCAGCCTTTGCTGCACGAGCCGCCGTGAGCGACGTCACCTCGGGCGTGGTCTGCGCAGCTGCGAGAGCGGCCGCAATCGAGGCTTGACGACGTTCGGGTGTCGCCGGGTCCGCCGGCACGGCCACCATCTCGGAGACCGAACGGAGCTGCGTCAATCGCTGCGAGGCGACCGGGTCGGCGGTCGCGGCCGCGACCGTCTCCGGGTCGGCCAGACCATCGAGAATGGCCGAGAGAGTCTCGTCGTCGAAGCGTTCAGGTCCCATTGTCGAGTCCTTGTACGCCCGGGGAGCCGTCGGAGTTCCCCGAATCGTCAATTGGGCCGATCAGATCAGCGAGCTTTCCTCGGCCACGGGCGATCCTCGACCGTACGGTGCCGGGTGCCAGATCCAACACGGATCCGATCTCCTCATAATCCATACCGCACAGATCCCGCAGAATCACGGGCAATCGGAAGTCTTCGGGGAGAGCATCAAGGCCCGCCTGGACATCCATCCGAGCCGTCGTGGCGTTCTCGATCGAGCCGATCGAGGCCACCTGCAGAGGCGCATCGTCGTCGTCGAGACTGTCCGCACTGCGCCGATTGCGCTTGCGGAGCTCGTCGATCGCGGCGTTCGTGGCAATGCGATAGCTCCAGGTGGTGAATCGCGCTCGCCCGTCGAAGTTGTCGAGGTTCTTCACGATCGAGATGAGTGCCATCTGGGTGGCGTCGTCGGCGTCGGCGCCGCGTCCAACGACCTTGGCGCAGACCGCACGGAGACGATCGTGGTGGCGATCGAGGAGAATCTCGAGAGCCGCCATGTCGCCCTTTTGTGCCGAGCGAATCAGGGCATCGTCGTCGTCGAGGGTTTGCACGACAAGTCCGGATCAGGCGGTGAGATCGATGTCGTACAACTCGAGGCGGACCCGATTTTCGTCGCTGGCGTCCACGCCATCGAGCACTCCGAGATCGGTGAACCACAGCAACACTGCAGTCGCCTGCGTGTCGTCGACGTCGAGGTACTCATCGGTTGATCCGTCGACGATCGACCCGATCGGAGTTCCCCACGCATCGAGTGTCTCTCCGACGGCGTTCGCGACGTAGAGATCCATCGCCCAACCCTCGGTATTGGTCCGTGCCCGAATCGTGGTCACGTCCGCCGGTGCTTCGAACTCGATGATGAGACCTACTCCTGATTTGATGCCGCCGAGCCGTCGAGTCGAGTAGCTCTCGGTGTACCAGAAGGTAGCGAGGTCGGCGTCGACAGCTCGGGATGCCGCTTCGGAGTGTTCGTCGCCGTCGCCTGCGGGGTCAAAGGCGTAGAGGCGAAATCCGGTGGTGAATTCGGGTGGCTCGACGATCGTTGTCGTCGTGGTAGAGGAGTCCGACGCTTGGTCGACGGTGTCGCTGCTGTCGTCGGTCGCCCCGGGAGCCGCGATGGTTGTGCCTGGTGTGTCGGTGTCGATCGTGTCGTCGGTGGTGGTGCTGGAGGGAGCAGACGACGAGGAAGCTTCCGACGTCGGGGCCACGCTCGTCGTCGGTCCTGCCGTGGTGCTCGTCGTCGACGTGGCGTTCGAGAGCTGGTCGGTGACAACGTCGGTGGCGGGTTGCAGGAGCTGCCAGACCATGACGATGGCGCCGATCATCAACGCGCCTGCGATCAGTGGTCCGAGCCAGGTCCCGAGGCGTCGGCGGTTGTCGACCACGACCGCGGCCGGTTCGGGCTCTTGGGGGCGCATCGGAATGCTCGGCGGAGCCTGACGCGGTCCGGGACCGGGTTTAGGGCGCGGACTCGGTCGACGCACATCATTCGCTGCGGGACCAGCGTCCGGGCTCGGCGCTGCGCGGGGCGATGGTGTGGCCGGTGCGGTCATCAGCGACGTGGTGTCGCCGCGACGAAGTGCATCGAGTGATGCCGCCCATGTCGTGGCGTCCTGGAATCTTCGGTCGGGATCGCGGTCGAGGCCCCGGGCGAGGAAGTCGTCGAGGGCGCGTGGGATGTCGGGACGGAAGTTTCGGGCCCGCGGGGCTTCGGCCCGAATCCGTTCCATGGCTCCGGCGAGGTCTGACGACATGAACGGCGTTCGGCCACACAACATCTCGTAGAACACCGTCGTCAGCGCATAGAGATCGGTTCGTCCATCGACGCCATGCCCGTCGATCTGTTCGGGAGCGAGGTAGCGGACCGTGCCGATCAGCGTCCCGGAGTCGGTGAGCTGCGAGGCGTCAAGCGCTTTGGCGATTCCGAAGTCGGAGAGCTTCACCCGGCGATCAGGTCGGATCAGGATGTTCGCGGGTTTGACGTCGCGGTGGACAATTCCCTGCTGGTGCGCATGGGCCAAGGCAAGCGCGAGTTGGTGCGCGACCTCGGTGGCATCGTCGATCGCGAGCGTGGGACGTTCGTCGAGGATCGTTCGCAAGTCGCGGCCGTCCACGAGTTCCATCACGATGGCGTCGATCTCCGACGAATTGATCGTGTCGTAGACGGCGACGACGCCCGGATGAGTGAGACGAGCCGCCGATTGGGCTTCACTGCGAAATCGCGCCAGCGTTGCGGGCTCGGCTGCGAGATGCCGGTGAAGGAGCTTCACCGCGACGCGACGACCAAGGCTTCGATCGTCGGCTTCCCACACGTCGGCCATGCCGCCTGATCCGACACGTCGAAGCAGGTGGTAGCGACCAGCGAGCGTGGGTCCGGCTGTATCGCCCGTGCGAGACCCGGCCATCGACCCAAACCCTACAGTGGGGATCGCAGAGCGAGGAATCGGTGCATCAGTGTCTTGTTGAGCAGTGTCGCGTCAGCGCGGCGATCATCGACCGTCAGCGCACTTGATAGGTGATGCCGATTACTCCCGGGCCACCGTGCGTACCAATGACGGCGCCGATCACGTTGGTCCGGGCCGTCGACACTGCCGGGAGATGCGAGATCGACGCAAGGAAGTCGTCGATGTCGGTCGCATTGGAGTGCAAGATGGCGAGATTGTCGATGTCATCGCCGGCTTCGGCAAGCTGATCGGCGACCCAGGCCAGCGCACGCTTGCGGGTCCGCTGCTTGCCGGCGGCGACCACTTCGCCACTGCTCAGATCAAGGAGCGGCTTGATCGACAACATGGCGCCCAACGCGGCTTGGGCACCACCGATGCGCCCGCCCTTCTTCAAGTTTTCGAGGGTGTCGAGGGTGGCGTAGACGCGAGTGCGGTCGCGCATGCCTTCGACGAGGGCGACGATCTCCTCGGCCGATGAGCCGTTGCGGCCCGCCTCGGCAGCGGCGAGCACCATGGAGCCGAGCCCACCCGTGACGGATTTCGAGTTGACCACGTGGACGGGAATCGAGACGTCGTCGCTCGAGGCTGCGGTTCGGGCGGCTTGGATCGTGGCCGAGAGCGCTTCGGAGAGGTTGATGCACACGACCGCCGAGGCGCCGTCGTCAGCCATCGAGTCGAACATCGCGGCGAAGGCTCCGGGCGATGGTGCGGCGGTCTCCGGTAGATCAGCCGAGTTGGCCAGTTTGTCGTAGAACGAGTCCGTGTCGAGCTCGGTCCGATCAACGAACTCGTCGTCTCCGAAGCGGATCGACAACGGCACCATTCCGATGCCCCACTCGGCGAGTTCGGCATCGGACAGGTCGCAGGCGCTGTCGGTGACGATTCGAACGGTCATGTCTGCACTCCGATCGCATGATCCTCGGGAACGATGTCCGAGGGATGGGGCGCGACCCTACTGCGCGTCGCCCGTCGATGCCGCAGCCACCACGCGAGCAGAACAACGATGGCGATCGCGCCGATGACGACACCGACGCCCGACACGGCGAACGTCCGGACGACAACTTCGGACGAGCTCAACAACACGACACGGTCCGGGCTGAGCACTTGGATCCGAATCGGAGAGTCGCCAGAGGCGCGGGCGAGGACGGGGACGTCGACCCGATTGGTGCCGGGTTCGAGTCGAATGTCGACCTGGCGTCCATCGGGGAACTCGAGTTTCTCGGAGTCGAACAGGAGGGCGACGTCGGCAGCGAATCCGAAGTTGTTCTCGATGACGATCGGCACGACCGGGTCGCGCGTGGTGAAGGTGATCGTCTCGGCAGCCGGCGCCGAGATTGCACCATTCTTCTGATCGTCGATCCGGCGATAGATGTCCTCAATGAATGCTTGACGGTCGGTTTCGGCGAGGTGTCGATCTGCGGATCGGAGGAGGAGCGTCTCTAGCTCGGAGGCGCCGTCGGGGTCACCGACGATCACATCCCCCCAGCTGGCGATGGATGCTCGAGCCTGGGTGAACTCGGTGCGGTACGGGCCGAGCGGACTGGCGTCGTCCGCTCGAATCGTTCGGCGAAGAGGGGCGGCCACGGTTCCGACGCCGGTTGCGGGCGTGAAGGCGGTGTCGGTCATGACGTCGACTGCATCGGCGGCGACCAGAACGGGGATGCGTTCGATCCCGGACAACACGATGTTGAGGACGTTGCGATCAACTGGCCAGGAGGGTTCGGGCCAGACCACCGATGACTGGCGCACCTCGGGTTGCTCGAGTGCCAAGAGGGTGAGGTCGGCAAGGATGCGGTTGGCATCGAGGGCGGCCGACGACGTCGACCCGAAGTGGCGTCGCAGATCCACGTCGGCTTCGAGGGCCGGGACGGATCGTCCGTCGGCGGAGGAGATGACGAATCGGGTCGACAACGAGCCGCCAAAGACGCTGCGGTCGAGCGAGGAGACGCCTCCCGGTTCGACGAGGACACCGGCGGCTCCGCGATCGACGAGCGTGTCGAGTCCGGCCGACGTGGTGGTGGGGTCGACGATGGCCACCGCTGTCTGGGGTCGGCTGCCGAGTGTCGTTTCGATGGTGTCCGCGCCGCGGTCGACGAGCAGATCGAGGGCATCGTCGAGTTCGGCGTCGACCCAGGCTTGTTCGTCGACGCTGACCCACGATGCGGGGAGAAGCTCATTCGCGCCGAGTCGATTCCGGAGGCGTTCGATCAGTTGGGTCGTCTCGGCGTCGTCTGCTGCTGCGAGACGTTCGAGTCGTGCAGGTTCGATTCGGAGCGCGATCGGAGCGTTCGGGTGCGTGTCGAGGGCGTCGACGAGGGCAGTGAGATCGGCGACGTCGACGCTGACGCCGTCGGGGGCAGTGTCTAGGGGGGCAGTGTCTAGGGGGGCAGTGTCTAGGGGGGTGGTGTCTAGGGGGGTGGTGTCGCCGAGAACCCGTGTTCTCCCCACGTGGTCGTAGACGAACAACGTTTGCATCGGGAGCGCCTCGATCCGACGAGGCAAGGTGATCATCGCCGTCAGCAGCCGATCATCGACTTCGCCATCGGGTCGCAGGAGGACGATTTCGACGGGATGGATTGCCGGTTCTGCGGCGACATCGATCACCGGCAGGTCTTCGCCGACAACGGTCGGACGATCCGGATCGTTCACCTGAATGGCGAACGACAGGATCTCATTGCTCGTCTCCTGAAGGTCCCGAAGTGCGAGAGGTCCCAGTTCGAGACGTGGTGGCCCGTCGGGCAACGGGTTGCCGTCGATCGTCGTGGACAAGAACGCCTGGCGGTCCGACCAGGGTTCGTGGACTCGTAGCTCAACCGTGGAGTCGGGGTCGGCGCCGACCGCACGGACTTGGACGTCGAAGATCCCGCCGGGATCAACCCATGCGGTTTGGGCGATGAGCTCGACGGATCCAGGAACTTGACCGTGTGCCGCAGTGGCCGGGCTCAGAACCCCGACCAGCACGGCCAACAGGCCGATGGCCGACGAAAACGGGCGGCGATTCATGACCCGGGCCATTCGAGGACGTGGAGCCGATCTCGAGCGTCGACGAATCCCAACATGCGGTACAGGCGTGCGGCTCGCTCGTTGCTCACCTGAGTGTTGACGAGCATGGTGGTGGCGCCGAGTTGGCTGGCCCACACGAGCGCGTCGGTGACGAGCGCAGATCCGATGCCGTGCCGTCGTTCATCCGGATGAACACCGAGCCGTTGAAAGAACGACGTCGTCCCGGCCACGCCGGTGATCGCATAACCGGCGACGCGATGTCGATCATCGGGCGAGTCGGCGACTCGATATCGGTTCCGGGGCGTTGCATGCCGTGCCGAATGCAGCCCCGACCGGTCGATCGTCCAGAAATCGTCGAAGGATCGACGGTCGACATCGAGCACGGCGGTCAGGTCGCCGCGCCGGCCAGAGCGCAGCCGGATCGGATGCGATCGCGGGTCGGGGTCGGGAATCGTGCGCAGGTCGTGACGGAGAAGCACCAACTCTTCGCGGGTGACGAAGCCGGCATCGAGAAAGGGCTCGATCTCGATGGGACTCAGCGCCGAGGTGACGATCGGCCCCGAATCAAGCCGTTGCGCCTTGGCCAAAACGCGGCCGACATCGCCGGCGTCGAGGCGTCGTTGCGGAACGATCTGGACGCCATAGGGCGCGCCGGGTCGGGTCAGTAGCCGGACACCACGTACCGGTCGAGTCCTGCCCTCGAGCATTCGCCGAGGGTACCGGCTGGCGTGTCGTGGCGACCGTAGGCTCGAAGATCGTGGCTGCCCTGATCGATGCTGTCATGCGTGAAGCGGAGTCTGTGTCGTCTCGGTTGGTCGACGCAGGACACCGCGTGTTTCTCGTCGGCGGCATCGTTCGGGACGTGCACCTCGAACTGCCACTCGAGGCGCTCGACTTCGATCTGACAACCGATGCGCGCCCCGACATCATCAAGTCGTTGGTGGCGCCGGTCGCCGATGACGTCTGGGCTCAGGGAGAGAAGTTCGGGACGATCGGTGCGCGGATCGACGGCCGAGATTTCGAGGTGACGACCCACCGGGCCGAGTGGTACTCGAGCGAAACACGCAAGCCCGAAGTTGCTTTCGGCGACGAGATCGATGCCGACTTGTCCCGGCGGGACTTCACGATCAACGCGATGGCGATCGAGTTGCCATCCGGCGAGTTGATCGACCCCTTCGACGGCCGAGGCGATCTGCGTCGGCGGGTCTTGCGAACACCGCTCGACCCACACGTGTCGTTCTCCGACGACCCCCTCCGGATTTTGCGGGCGGCACGATTCATCGCCCGGTACGACCTTGCGGTCGACGACGGTCTCGAAGACGCCGCGAACGCGCTGTCGGATCGCATGGAAATCGTGTCGGTCGAACGAATACGCGAGGAACTCGACAAGTTGCTTCTCGCCCCCGACCCCACACCAGGACTTCGGTTCTTGGATCGTGTCGGGATTCTGGGGTCGATAACCGAGCCAACGTCGCCGGTGGACGTCGAGTCGCTCGGCGCGCTCGTCGCTTCGGCCAACATCGATCGTGACCTGCGACGCCTTCTCGTCCATTCGATCGGAACGTCAGACGACCGACGAGATCGTGTCGATCGCCTGCGATACTCCGCCGCCGAGCAGCGTTCGATTCGCACGATCCTCGACGGCAGCGATCACCTTCTCTCGTCGACCGACTGGTCGGCCGAAGCCGTTCGTCGGTTGGTGGTCGCGGTCGGTCACGATCACGTGGCAATGACGTCGGAGGTCTCTCGACTACGCGGCGCCTCCGACAGCTTCGCCCGGGCGTTCGACGAACTCGCCGCGATCGAGGACCTCGCCGATCTCCGCCCCGCCCTCGATGGGGCGTCCGTGATGGAAGCGCTCGATCTCGAACCGGGCCCCGCCGTGGGTGACGTGCTCGCCGCCCTCACCGAACGTCGCCTCGTGGAGGGCCCCATCGACGCGGCGGGCGAGCTGGCCTGGCTCGATCACATTGCTTCGCCGACCCGAGAGGTCGGCTCCGATGACTGACCGGACCTTGGCGGGGAATTCAAGTACCAAGTTTGCGGGCTCGGAAGATCACCGACGCGGGATGACGCTCATCGCCCGCCGGCTCCAGGAGCTGGTCGACCCGGAAATTGGCCCGACTGAGCTGCGTGAACACATGGCCGATGCCGTGGCGATGCGTGAGATTCGCGCCGGTGCCGAGTGTCTCGGTGGCGTCGTAGTCGGCAACGAGCTGGTTCGTGTCGGCGGGATCGACCATCAGCGACGCCGGATGGGGGAGCGACAACACAAGGGGTTTCTCGGCCTTCATCACCCGGTGCACTTGGCGGAACACACGACCGAGATCGGCCATCGTGGCGAGAGAGTGGACCGAGATCACTACGTCGAAGACGTCGGCGTGCAAGAAGGCGAGCTCGGCGAGGTCTGCGTTGTGGAGCTCGACGTGCACCTCGGCGCGTTCGGCGTTGGCGCGTGCTGCCGCGATCTGATCGGCGTCGGGGTCGATGCCGACCACCCGTGCGCCGGCAGCGGCGAGCGCAATCGCCCCGTGTCCGACGCCCGTTCCGAGTTCGAGAATCCGAAGACCAGACACGTCGCCGAGCAAGCGTCGATCAAGCCCATCGACATCGCCCGGGCCGAGCTCGACCCGATCGATAGGTCGCTTCGACCCACGTGCCCCGCTCGTCGTGTACCGCATCCAGGTCTCGTCCATCCCGCGCGACGATACGGCAATGGCCGCATCGGGTTGCGTTCATCGTGGCCAACCTCGGTTGCGGAACTCTGCATCGACGACCTCGGCACGTCCGACCGAGCGCTGTCGGGGGGTGCGGGTACGGTGGACCGTGATGGTTGGTACCGACACCTCGAGACGTCCGATCGGATCGGTCGACTACCGATTGGCACGCCAGCGCACGCTCGCGGCGTTTCGCAGCGGCGAGGCGACCCGAAGCGAGGTGTGCGACGCGCAGTCCGAGCTGTTGCGCAACGCCCGCGAGTGCGGTCACCCGACCGGCGAGCGGTGTCCGATCTGTGACGACGCCGATGTCGTCGAATGCACCTACGTGTTCGGTCCACGCCTGCCTGCCGCAGGTCGCTGCATCGTGACCGCAGCCGACTACGAACGCATTCAGCGCCGGAGGGGACAGTTCACCGAGTACGAGGTCGAGGTGTGTCCATCGTGTGGCTGGAACCACCTGCTCCGCAGTCGGCCCGTTCGTCCCCTTCACTGATCGCCGAATTCGTCTATAATCTGGAGGTACCGCCGGCAGCCTCAGGCGCTGGACGGGACCCCATCACTCGATACTCGCCATTGACCCCGTCGGGGGTTGTTCGGCGAGCCTCGGGTCAACCCAGGAGACCGGTCATGGCCGCATCCAAGGCAAAGCTCACCGTCCCAAAGATCGCGGGCCGCAAGGTTCGCGACGGCGCTGACGCACTCGCAATGGTCACCGCATACGACGCGCCCGGCGCCCGCGCCGCGAGCGAGGCGGGCATCGACATCATCCTCGTCGGCGACTCCGTGGCGATGGTCGTGTTGGGCTACGACGACACCCTTCAGGTCACCGTCGACGACATCGCCCACCACACACGGGCCGTCGCGCGCGCCAACCCCAACTGCTTGATCGTCGGCGATCTGCCGTGGATGTCATTCCACGTGTCGGTCGAGGAGACCGTCCGCAATGCGGCGTCGCTGATCCGTGCAGGTGCGCAGTGCGTCAAGCTCGAAGGAGGTCGCAAGCGCATCCCGATGGTCGAAGCACTGATCGATGCGGAGATCCCCGTGATGGGTCACGTCGGTCTGACCCCGCAGTCGATGCACGCGATGGGCGGGTTCAAAGTCCAGGGTCGCCAGGCCGAAGCCGCGCTCGAACTCATCGAGGACGCCAAGGCCCTGCAACATGCCGGATGTTTCGCCATCGTGCTCGAGGGCATCCCGGTGAAGGTCGCCGAAGCGATCACCGAAGCCATCGACGTCCCGACGATCGGGATTGGTGCCGGACCGCATTGCGACGGCCAGGTGCTCGTCTACCACGACCTGCTCGGGATCGAGGATCGCTTCGTCCCGAAATTCGTCCGCCGCTACGCCGATCTCAAGACGGCGACGATCGATGCACTCTCGGCCTATGCCGATGACGTGCGTTCGGGCGCGTTCCCGAACGACGAGGAGAGCTACCACCTCTCCGACGACCAAGCCGAAGCCTTTGGTCTCTACGGCAGCGCCGGTCCCGACGACGACTAGTCCCACCTCAGCCGATTTCGGTGAGGCTTTGGGGTCCGCGGTACCGTCGCGGCCCATGGAGTTGGAGACGACGATTACGTCGGTCGACACGACCGACACCGGGGTGTTGATTCGCTGGTCTTCGGGTCACCGATCTCGGTTGCATGCGCTCTGGTTGCGAGACAACTGCCCGTCGGGCGGCGACCGGGAGAAGGCATTCCGCACGTTCTCGGTTGTCGACCTCAACCCCGACCTGTTTGTCATCGAGGCCGGTTTCACCGACGACGGCGACGTCTCGATCGAGTACTCCGACGGTCACGTATCGGTGTTCGACCCGGCCTGGCTGGCAGCCAACGATCCCGAGCCGGTTGCTCGGCGTCGGGAGCCCCGGCGGATCACCCACGTTCGAGCTGGCGTCGACATCCCGCGGATGGCGTTGCCCGACCCGCGTTCGCTCGCACACCTCGAACTCCTGAACGCGGTCGCCGAGTACGGCGCGGTGCTCGTCGACGACGTCCCGCTCGAGCCGCTCGGTACCGAAGCGCTCGCAGCGCTGATCGGCCGGGTGCGCGAGACGGACTTCGGACGAATCTTCGACATTGTCGTCGAGCCCGACGTGTGGGAGTTCTCCCAGACGGGACTCGCCCTCGATCCCCACACCGACGACCCGTATCGCTACACGCCGTCGGGCACGTCGCTATTGCACTGCATCGACGCGAGCAGTGCCGGAGGGGACACGATCCTCGTCGACGGGTTCGCCGTGGCATCTCAGCTCGAAGAGGACGACCCCGACGCGTTCGATCTGCTCACCGAGGTCTCGGTGCCGTTCGTTCGGCATCGTCCGGAGTCGGTCGATCAGGGCGAAGACGTCCATCTCGTGGCCCATGCCCCGATCATTTCACTCGACCGTGATCGCGAGGTGGCGGGCATTCGGTTCCATGAGCGGTCGATGGGCACCCTCGACGTCGACCCGTCGCAGATGGGTGACTACTACCGGGCGTTGATTGAGTTCGCGAAGCGGATCAACGACCCGATGTCGGCGCTGCAGTTCCGCCTCGAATCCGGTCAGGCGATCGTGTACGACAACCAACGCATGCTGCACGGCCGAACCGCGTTCGGTCCCGAAGGCGGGCGCCGTCATCTGCGTCTGTGCACGATCGACCGTGATCAGTTCCACTCCCGCCTCCGTCGGCTGCGTGCAGACCATGATCGTCCCGGCGTCGACGAACGACTACCCAGTGGTTCGCTGAGCTGACAGCCGGGCTGGCTGAGCTTGCTGATCAGCGATCTCGGATGAACGCCGCGTCGTCTGGTGTGCGTTCGGCCAACCAAATGTCGGGATCGAGCGTGCCTTCGGTTGCGCTCGGGTCCAGCGATCGGACCCGCAAGAACGCATCCTCTGCGCGGGCACGTGCATCGAGGTAGGTGCGTTGCGCGGCGGCGGCGTCGGTCGTGGCGGCGATGACCTCCGGGGATGATTCGTCGCCGCTCGCTTCGAGGCGGGCCATCTCGGCGCGCACGACGAGTGCAGCGGCGGTGTCGCTGAGTTCGTGCGCACGGCTTCGGAGTTGTTCGGCGCGGTCGAGGGCATCCGCGAGTTGTGTCGACAGCGACTGATCGGGTTGAACATCGAGGGCCACCTCTTCGCCGGTGTGCACGAAGAGACCAGACGGCAGGCCGGCGTCGACGAGGTCGACGACCGAGGCCCCGGTCGGGCCATACCCCTCGCCGTGTTTGATGCGCATCGGGGCGAGGACGAACTGCGCGTCCTGCACGGTCCGGTTGAACGCGTCAGGCTGAGCGGTGCCGGCAACTCGCACCGGCAGCCGAGCATCGGCGAGCACCTCACGGACTCGATCGAGTTCGCCCGACCCCTGCTCATCGCTTCGTTCGATCCACACCCGAACGTCAGCGCCGTTCCACGCTGCCGATCGGGTCATCAGCCAGCCGAGGAGCACGAGCAGCGACCCGGATCGGTCGTCGGCCCACCAGACGTCGATGACCCGACGCTCGGCAACATGATCCGGATTGGAGTGGTAGACCGCAACATTGCTCCCGAACCGTCGCGCGGTCTGGATCATCGACCCCCATTCGTCACCGCTCTCCGAGGACGCGATGTCGGGATGCGCAAGGTTGAACAGGGCGATGTTGGGCGACAACGGGCCGATGCCATGCGCCTGCAGGACGGCCGCCACCCCGTCGGCGAGCGATTCGGCCACGACCACCCGACCGAACGTCGACGGATGAGAGTGTTCGAGTTCGCGTTGGAGTTCGACATCGACCGATGCGGCCTGTTTGCGCACGACCGGTCCGGTCCCGCGAAGGATCCGCACCACGGAGGTAAAGCCGGCTCGACCTTCGAGTTGATTGGCGACCTCGACGAGACGCTGTCGACGCTCGGGGTTTCGGGGCACGAACGCCACGGTGTACGGCCGCCAATCGCGGGACACGTCGTCGGTGGCGCGCATTAGATGCAGGTGATTGCGGATCTCCGAGACGTGGAATCCTCGGGTGGAGTCTGCCCAACGAGCTCGCCCCGACGTGTTGCTGATCCGACGGTGCAGGGCCGCGATCAGTAGTCCGGCTACCGCACCGGCGATCGGATCGATCGCGAGGATGGCGCCGACGCACCCGACGGTTCCGAGCAGGCTGAGACGCCAGTCGAAGAACCTGAAGGTCGGCCGGAACGAGGTCGATGCTGCACGAGCTTCCGCGTAGGTTGCGTAGTTGATCAGGCCGTAGCTCGCGAGGAAGAACATCGAGATGATCGGCGCGACGAGATCGAGGTCGCCGATGGCGACGGTGACCATGGCGATGGCGGCCGACAAGAGCACCCCGCGACGTGGGTTGTTGCTGGGCCCATCGCCTTTGGCGAAGGGTTCGAGGACCGGGATCAGTCGATCTGCGGCGAGCCGTTGCAGGGTCCGCGGTGCGCCCATCAGTGAGGCGATCGCCGAGGACAACGTCGCGGAGATCACGCCGACGTCGACGAAAGCCGGGTGGAGGGCGAGCCGGCGCATGATCGCCGATTCGGTGCGGAGCTCCTCGAGGTCGGCGCTCATCCCGAAGCTGAGGATGATCACGAAGTAGACGGCGGTCGACAAGAAGATGGCCATGAAGGTGCCGCGGATGATGCTTTGGCTTGGTGTGCGAAGGTCTCCCGACATTGCGACGCCCTGGGTGAAGCCGGTGATCGCGGGAAAGAACAGCGCGAAGGTCACCCAGAATCCGACGTTGTCGTCTCCGGCGGTCAGCGAGTCGGTAAACCGTCCGGGTTCGAGGTCGTCGAGCACGCCGATGAAGTAGGCACCGATTGCGGCCGTGAGACACGCCATGACGAGGTATTGGGCCCGAGTCGCGATGTCGGCGCCGAGCCAGGCGAGGCCGAGCAGCGCGATGATTGCGACGACCGCAATGAGTCGGGGGGCGGCTGCCGATTCGGCGCCGGTGACGGCCGCGACGGCCTCGCCGAAGCCGATGGCGTAGAAGGCAACCGACACGGACATGCCGAGGTAGAGGACGAGGCCGATTGAGCCGCCGAAGGCGGGACCGATGGTCCGGGAGATGATGAAGTACACCCCGCCACCACCGACCTTGAGGTTGGTGGCGATCGCTGAGAGCGACACGGTGGTGAGCAATGACACCGCTGTCGAACCGGCGAGGATCACGAGCATCGGGAGGAGTCCGACGTTGCCGGTCGTGACGCCGAGGCGAAGGAACAGGACGAGCCCGAGGATCGTGAGGATGCTTGGGGTAAATACGCCGCCGAAGGTGCTCAGTCCTTGAGCAGACGCGTCCGAATCGGTCGAACGTTCGCCTGAGACCCCCTTCGTTTCCGACACCGATCGCGACCGTAACGCGCCGTCTTCACCGATGGGGAACCGCACGAACGGTCAGGATTATCGGGTACGCAACGACCGGCGGGTGTTGGTGGCGTTTCCGAGCTCGACGACGAGTGATCGAGACCCGTCGATCACCCGATGGCGTCGGCCGAATCGGTCGAGGGTGTGTGGTCGTCGGGCGTGCTGTGCGCAGGTGGGAGGAGGATCGCAACGAGTGTGCGGTCAGTCGAGTCCCGGATCACGCGGGGAAGGGTGTGTCCGAGGTCGAGTTCGCCGCCGTGCTGGCGAGCGGTTCCGGAGACGACGAGCAGGTCGACTTCGAGGTCGTCGGCGGATTCGATGATCTGGGTGGCGGCGTCACTGTGGTGTTCGACGAACGATGTCGTTTCGGCGCCGATGCGGCTAGCGAGGTCGTCGGCCGATGCCAGCAGGCGAGCGCCGGCGGCGTGGCGCTTCGCGCCGAGTCGTTCACCCATTGTTGCGTTGGTGCGAGAGACATGAAGGTGGTGCACGTGTGTGCCGAGCTCTGCGCCGATGTACGCCGCGAGCTCTTGGGCGGGACGACAGACCGCTCCGCCCTTGGTGGGGACGAGCGCTCGGGCAAATGCCCAGGGGAGGGCGCGCCCTTCGGACACCGGACCCCGAACGACCACGACTGGCACGGTCGATCGACGGACAATCTCGTCGACGAATCCGCCGAAGGTTCGTCCGCCGGTGGGCGTCTCGGGTGAGGACGACATCCCGAGGACGATGGCGCTATAGCCAAGCGCGGCTTCGGCGAGGATCGCGTCGACCGGGTCGTCGCTGCTGACCTCGAGGGAGCGGACAGGATGGCCGTGGACGACATTGCGGTGTGCGTGGATGTCGGGGCTCGGGTGGTCGCCCGCCGTGATGAAGGTGATTTCGGCCCGCTCTGGCCAGGCGAGAGAAGCGACTTGTGCGGCGAGGAGTGAGTCGACACCGCCACGCGTCGGGATGAGCACGTGACCGCCGGTGATCAACCGGTTGGCGGCGAGCTGGCGTTCGGCATCGAGTCGTTTGCGTTCGGTTGGAGAGCCATCCCAGTTGGCGAGCACGCGGCGCAGCATCGGTGGGGCCGCCATGGAGGTGGCCATTGCCATCAGCACGATCACTGTGTACGAGCGATCGTTGAGCACACCGAGTGACAGGCCCACGGTGGCGATCACGATCTCGAGGGCGCCTCGGGCGTTGAGTCCCACGCCGAGGGCGGCACCCTCGCGAGTGGCGAGGCCCGACATGCGAGCGCCAGCGATCGACCCGACGAACTTCGACACCGAGGCGGCAACGAGGACGACACCGGCCCAGATGATCGTCTCGCCGTCGGCGAGCAGGCCGAGATCGATACGGAGTCCTGCCGTCGCAAAGAAGATGGGGGCGAAGACGGCGGCGGTCATCGTTTCGACAGGGCGGATCAGATCGTGGTCGGCGTAGCGAGACCGGTTGAGGATGACACCGGCGATAAAGGCGCCCAGGACGGCTTCGACGTGGAGCCATTGGGTGATGACGCCGAATACGAGGGCCGTCATGATGACGACGGTGAGGCCATGGAGTGGGTCGTTTCCGTTTTCGCGGACACTGCGGAGTGCCCGGTCGACACCGCGCTGACCAATGGTGAAGGCGGCGATGAAGAACAGGGTGACTCCGCCGACGGTGAAGGCGAGCTTGTCGAGCTGGATGCCTCCGGCTTGTGCGAGTCCGGCGATGAAGCCGAGGGCGATCCAGCCGACGACGTCGTTTGCCATGCCTGCGGCGAGGGTGAGCTGACCGAAGTCTCGGCGCATCATGCCCATCTCGGAGAGGATCTTCGCGATGACCGGGAGCGACGAGATCGAGAGGGCGGCGGCGATGAAGAGGGCGAAGATCCAGCGTTCGGTGTTGCCGCCGACGAAGGCGATCGGGATGAGCCAGCCGACGGCGAGCCCGGCGAGCGCGGGCACGACGAGTGAGCCGGTGGAGACGAGGGTTGCGGCGCGGCCCAGCCGGGAAATGAGGCCGAGGTCGGTTTCGAAGCCGGTGACGACGAGCAGGAGCAGCACGCCGATCCACCCGACGGTGAAGAGCATCGCAGTCTGGGCGGGGTCCTCGGGGAACAGCCAGTTCATGGCATCCGGGGCAATCCGGCCGAGGATGGACGGACCAAGGATCAATCCGGCGGCGAGTTCGCCGATGACGGCGGGTTGGCCGACGCGTTGGGCGAGACGGCCGAGGATCCGGGCGGCGGCAAGGATGACGAGCAGCCCGACCCAGAAGACGAGGAGCTGGTGTTCGCTCGGTGGGGTCAGGTTCATGTCTCATCCTCCTCGTCACGGCCTCTATCGGCTCCGCCACCACGAACATGATCGGCACACTCGCAGTAATACCTTAGTAATAAGGGCTGAAGTATGAACTTTTATTCCTGTGAGGTCTTCAGGACGTGCTGAAACGGAGCCGCTGTAGTGGCGACGCGACCCGGTGCAAACCGCTGTCGACCTGATCGCTGAACCGGGTCGCGAGCGGGCCGAACACGGCGGTCAACAGCACGTATCCCGCAGAAAGCGCCCCGAGCTCGGGCCCATCGACGAGGTCGGCACCAAGCGCAGCGATCACGATCGAGAACTCGCCGCGAGCGATCAACATCGTTCCGGCACGAACGCGACCCGCCCGCGCCACACCGGACCGAGCTGCGGCGTACCAACCAGTTGCCATCTTCGTGATCGTCGTGATCACCGCGAGCAGTGCAGCCCATCCGAGCATCGACAAGAGATCCGCAGGGTCGATCTGAAAGGAGAAGAAGACGAAGAACGTCGCCGCAAAAAGGTCACGCAACGGCGACACCAGCACGGCCACCCGCTCTTCGGTCTTTCCCGACAACGCCAGTCCGACGAGAAATGCGCCGATCGCGCCCGACACTTGGAGGCTCTGGGCCGCTCCGGCGACGAACAAGACGAGACCGAACACGGTCAACAACAGTGATTCGTCCGACGTGCGTACGAGTCGATCCGACAGTGCGGTGCCATATCGCAGGGCCGCCGCCAGGATCACGGCGACCACGCCCAGGGCGATCGCGACGCCCGAGATCGTCTCGGTGACTGTGCCACCCACGATCAACGCGGCGACCACCGGCAGATAGATCGCCATCGCCAGATCTTCCATGACCAGCAGGTTCAGGATCGATGGTGTCTCCCGGTTGCCGAGGCGGCCGAGATCGTCGAGGACCTTGGAGATCACCCCGGACGACGACACCCACGTCACGCCAGCGAGCAGGACCGAAGCCAGCGGAGACCAGCCGAGCAAGAGACCGAACGCCAAGCCGACACCCGCGCTCGTGACCATGTCGAGTGTTGCCTGACGGCTGCCCGTGCGGAGACCTTCACGAAGTTCGTGATCGGTGTATTCGAGACCGAGGGTGAACAACAGCAACAGCACACCGATCTCGCCGGTGAGCGACACGAATCCCTCGCTGACGTCGAGCTCCTTGATGCCTCCCTCGCCGAACGCCAGGCCCGCAATCAGGTAGAGGGGCACGGCTGTCACACCGAGGCGGCTCGCCAACGCGGACAGAATGCCGAGCGCGCCGACGAGCAGCCCGATTTCGAGAAATGCCAGCGCGGTCTCCGCCGACCCTGCGGCGAGGATCATCACACCTCAGCTACACAGCGCTGATCGGAGGTCGTTCAGTTCGTCGTGAGCTCCGACGATGATCGCAATGTCGCCCGCGAACAGTTGGAAGTCCGGACCCGGTTCGGGGATCGGCCTCCCGTTGCGGATGACCGCGATGATCGACGCACCGGTCTTGGACCGGTAGGCCCCGTCGCCAATGCTCGTGCCCACCGCGCAGTGGTGATCGTCGATCTCGACCCATTCGAGCGCGACGTCGCCGAGCTCGTGACGTACTTCAGACACGACCTCGTTGATCACGCTGACGCCCAGAATCTCGGCGAGGGTGGTGGTGTCTCCCTCGGAGAGCGTGAACAGCTGGGCACACGCGTCGGGGTCTTTAGCGGAGTACAACAAGAACTCGCGGCGACCGTCGTGATGGACGATCACGCCCACGTCTCGGCCTTCTTCGCTCGTGAACACGTGCCGGACACCGACGCCCGGCAGCATTGTCTCCCGTACTTCGGTCATGGACGCGAGTTTAGGAGTCGTCGTCGTCTCCCGTCGATGCCGCAACCGGCAGCTGATGGACTCGTACACGGCGGATGCGACGGCCATCCAGCGCGACGACGGTGAACCGCACGCCGTCGACCTCGACCGCGTCGTTCACCTCGGCGACGCGTCCAAGCGTGCCGAACACCAGACCGCCGACCGTGTCCCAATCGTCGTCGGGGAGGTCGGCGTCGAGAAGGTCGTTGATGTCATTGACGAGGACGCCGCCGTCGACGAGATGATCGCCGTCAGCGAGCTGGGTCGTGCTGGCCTCTTCGGTGTCGTACTCATCGACGATCTCGCCAACGAGCTCCTCGAGGCAGTCCTCGAGTGTCACGAGCCCGGCAATGTCTCCGTACTCGTCGGCCACGATCGCCAGGTGTGTGGCATCACTCTGCATGCCCCGCATCAGGTCGCTCAACGGCTTGTTCTCGGGCACGAATTGGACCTGGCGAACGAGTGTGGAGACCAGGTTGGTTCCGCCGCCGGATCGTTCGGACGCGATGAGTTCTTTGATGTGGGCGACGCCAATGACATCGTCGCCGTCCATGACCGGCAGACGACTGAACCCGTGTTCGGTGGCGAGGTCCATGGCCGCGGTCACCGTTGCCGATCCGTCGACCGAAACCATGTCGGGACGCGGAACCATGACCTCGCGGGCAACCATGTCGCCGAACTCGATGATGCTCTCGATGAGCTCGCGCTCTTCGTGTTCGATGACTTCGTCTTCGGCGGCGGCTTCGACGATGCCGAGCAGCTCTTGTTCGCTCACGAATGGGCCTTGCTTGAGGCCCTTTCCGGGAAGCAACACGTTGGTCAGACCGATGAGGCCTTTGGACACCAGTCGGAGTGGAGGAAACGCGATGAGCGCTGCCATCGGACGGGCCGTCGCCAACGCGGCGCGTTCGGCGTGAAGTACGGCCCACGTCTTGGGCATTGCCTCGGCGAGCACGAAGAACACGACCACACTGATCACGAAGGCACCGACCACACCCCACGGCCCGAAGACTCGACCTGCGAAGATCGTGGTGAGGAAGGCCTGCGCCTGTTGAAGCACGGTGACGGTGACGAGTAGCGGGTTGATGAATCGTTCGGGGTGTTCGACGAGGCCGGCGAGAGTGCGGGTCGTCCGGCGATCGTCGTTCTCGACCATCGCTTGCGCCTTGACGTGCGAGATGCGGTTGAGACCCGTCTCGGCAATCGCCAGTCCGATCAGGATCAGCAGGATCACGAAGATCGCAACGAGTAGAACGATGTCGATACCGGTCATGGTTCAGACCATCCCGTGGGCGGGGATGGTCATGGCAGGGTCCTCGTCCATACCGCAGTCTGCCACGTCGCTGGCTGGACTCCTGATCTGTGGCGAAGTCGGGTCGTGGGGCTCGTTCACGCCGCCGCTGGCGTGTCGTCGACGTCGTCATCGAGCAACGACGCGTCGGCCATCGCTCCCGTCGGTTCGGCCGGTTTCCCGTCGGCCTTTCGAGCGAGCCCATGGGCCGATGTTGTCTTGAGCGGCCGACCGAGGAGGAACCCCTGGAAGATGTCGCAGCCCATGTTCCGCAGCACCTGAAGTTGGGACTTTCGCTCGACGCCTTCGGCGACGGTCATGATGCCGAGGGCGCGGGCCAGCGTCACGACAGCTTCGGCAATCGCGGCGCTCTCCGCAGAGGTGTCGATGTCTTTGACGAACTCTTTGTCGAGCTTCACGATGTCGACCGGGAGGCTCCGCAGGTACGACAGCGAGGAGTACCCGGTCCCGAAGTCGTCGATGGCTACGCGGACTCCACGCGACCGCAGTTCGGCGAGCCGCTTGGCGTGCATGTCGATGTTCTCGATGAGGCTCGACTCGGTGATTTCGATGGCGAGTCGACCTTGTGGGATCCGTTCTCGGTGCATGGCGCCGAGCACGTCCTCGACGAAGCTCGGCATCGCCAGCCGTTCGGCGGACACGTTGATGCTGACGAGTCCGAGGGACACGTCGTCGGCAGCAGATGAGGAGATCACGCCCGTGACGTGATCGAAGACGACCCGATCGAATGCCCCAACGAGGCCGCGTTCGACGGCGACTGGGATGAACTGATCGGCGCCCACCGGTCCGACACCTGGACGTTCCCAGCGGCCGAGGGCTTCGAATCCGACGAGCTTGAGGTCGCGATTGAACTGGGGTTGGAGTTCGGCGTGGATCCCGCGCCCGGACGAGATGGATTGGGCGAGGTCGCGTTCGAGGCGGTTGCGCTCGTCGGTGAGGGCGCGGAGCTCGTCGTCGTAGAGGCGGTAGCCGTTTCGTCCTGCACGCTTCACCTCGTAGAGCGCGGCGTCAGCGTCCTTGAGTAGGTCGACGGCGGTCGTGACTTCGTGCGACTCGATCGCCACGAGGCCGAGCGACAGCGACGTCGTCAACCGTTGAATGCCGGTGTCGATCGGTTCGGTCATGGCATCGACGAGTTCGGCGGCGACCGCCTCGAGGTCATCGGGGATCATGCCGGCGAGAACACAGATGAACTCATCTCCGCCGAGGCGGCCGACGCAGGCATCGAATCCGCTGCCCGACACGACTGCCGTCAGCCGATCGGCGATCGCGACGAGCACGTGATCGCCGGCGTCGTGGCCAAGCGTGTCGTTGATCTCCTTGAACTCGTCGACGTCGACATAGATCACGCCAACCGACTCGTCGAGTTCGATGAGGCGTTCGAGCACGCCGAGCACTGCGCCGCGCGTGAGGACGGTGGTGAGGGGGTCGTGGTCGGTCTGGATGCGCTGCTGAGCCGTGCGATGGTGGAAGGAGATCGCGACGCGAGCAACAGAAGCTGCCAGCGACACGATCTCGGGCGACGGCGCCTCCGAACCGGGTCTGGCGAGTCGTTGAATCGACCAGTCGTTTCGCTTGTCGACGACGGCCAGCGGCGTCCACTCAGCACCGTCGTCGTCGTAGCCCGCGCCTTGAGCGACCCGGAAGGTGTCGCCGGGAAACTGCTTCTCCAACATGGCGGTGCACGCTTCGAGGACGGCCGGAACGGTGGCACCGTCGGCGATCTTCTGGAGTACTTGCATCTCTTCGAATCGGACGTCAGAGCGGATCACGTGCTGTTGCACCGATGGGTCTGCCGCCGGGGTCGCATGGGCGGCGTCTTGCTTGAGCACGCGCACCGACCGAAGGAAGAACGCCGCTGCCGCAAGGGCGAGAAAGCTGAGCGCGACGAACCCGTAGATCATCGTTGGCCCTTTTCACCACGATCCATACGGTCATCTATCGGCGTCCAGCCGGGAGGTTTTACCCGTTTCCGTCGTCGAATTCACGACCGTTGCGCAGGGAAGCGGTGTCGGTGGTCAAGCCGTGCTGATCTCGGGGCGAGCATCGGTGCGGTTGGCGATGATGAGCGCGATGAGGCTGAGCCCGCCGTAGACCACAAAGCCAACGCCGAACGGGGTGACCGTTGTGTCGATCGCCCGATCGATGATGCTGCCGAGCAGCGCGCTGACCACGAAGATGAACGCCCCCGTCATCGACGAGGCGAGTCCGGCGATCGCTCCCATTGGTTGCATGGCGAGCGTCTGCGTCAGTGGGCTGACCGCCGCGTTGAGTGCAGTCAGGATGGTGGTCGCGGAGAACCACACCCAAAACACCGGTACGCCGTCGCCAGCGAGAGCGATGGCGATCCAGATGGCTGCGGTGAGGGGGATCGTCATGGACACGAATCGGACGACTCGGACGGTGCCGACGCGACGTACGGTTCGTTCGGTCACGACGATCGCCATCGCCATGAACATGGCGTTGAGTCCGAACAGCACTGCGAACTGGCTGCCCCGGCCGTAGATGCCGTCGATCATCTGCACGCTGCTCCCGAGCCACGGAAAGAACGCGGCGTACGTGAATGTCGACGCGATCGTGAACCACACCGTCGTGCGCGAGGCGAGGACGAGGCCTGCCGCTTGACGAAGTGGAGCGAGTTCGAGTGGGCGGACGTGATCGGTGTGGAGGGTCTCGGAGAGGCGCAGCATCCAGGCGGCGACGATGAGCCCGAGTGCGACGCTGACGAGGTTGGTGGTTCGCCAGCTGCCGAACGCGAGGACGAGCTCGCCGACGCCTGGGGCAAGGATCGGGACGACGAGGAACACCGCCGACGTCAGCGACATGATTCGGGCCATGTCGTCGCCTTCGTACGAATCGCGGACGATCGCGAGGCTGACGGTGCGTGGTCCGGCCGCCGCTGCACCCCAGATCGCGCGTCCGATCAAGAAGACCGTGAACGACGACGCAAACGTGGAGACGAGTGCGCCCGTGATGAAGATGGCCAGCGACAACCAGAGCACGGGCTTGCGTCCGAAGCGGTCCGAAAGCGGACCCCAGATCGGCATGCCCAGGCCCATCGCGGCGAGGAACACGGTGATGGCCAGGCTTTCGGATCCGCCGGAGACATCGAGGTCGGCGGCGAGCTCGTCGAACGCGGGGAGGATCGTGTCGATCGAGATGGCGATCGTGGCCGTGGTCATCGACGTGAGCACGACGAACTCGGCTCGTCGAAGCCCGTGGACGGGAGTCGTCGTGGTCACCGAACAGCGGGTTTCACGAGGCGTCGAGTGCCGCGTTCAGGCGTCGACCGAACTCGGCGATGTCGCCGAATGAGTTGTAGAGCGGCACGGGCGCCACGCGGATGACGTTTGGGTAGCGCCAGTCGCAGCCGACACCGTGCGCTTCGAGATGTTCGAAGACGGCGCGTCCGTCAGCGTCGGGATCGACGATTTCGAGCGCGTACTGGCATCCGCGTTCGTCGAACGGGGTTGGGGTGATCGAGCGGACGCGACCACCGAACTCGGCGGCGAGCATGCGGTCCATCAGATCGAGTTGGAGCCGGGACTTGGCCCGAAGCGGTTCGATGCCGCCGGCGAGGTCGAAGACCTCGAGCGCGCCCCGGAGCGCGGCGAGGGTCAGGACGGCACCGTTGGAGATGTGCCACGAGTCGACCGTGGGGATCGGATCGAAGTCGTTCGCCATCTCGAATCGGGTCGCGCCGTTGGTGCCCCACCAGCCGAGCAGCTTGTTGAGCGACTGATCGTCGTGGTGCCGCTCGTGTACGTACGCCCCGGCGACTCCGCCCGGACCCGAGTTGAGGTACTTGTACGTGCACCAGGCGGCGAAGTCGACGCCGTCGTCATGCAACGACAGCGGCACATTGCCGGCGGCGTGGGCGAGGTCCCAGCCCATTCGTGCGCCGACGGCGTGCGCGGCGTTGGTGATACGCCGGATCGGCAGGACTTGTCCGGTGTAGTACTGCACACCCGGCAGCAGAACGGTTGCGAGGCTGTCGCCGTGTTCGGCGATGGCGGCTTCGATGTCGTCGACGTCGAGGAGCTCGGAGCCGGGGCGGGGCGGCACGGTGATGAGCGATGTGGCCGGGTCGTACCCGCGTTGGCGGATCTGGGATTCGACCGCGAAGTGATCGGACGGGAAGGCGTGTTCCTCGATCAGGATCTTGTGGCGCTCCGGAGTGGGTTCGTAGAACGAGATCAACAGCAGATGCAGGTTGACGGTCAGCGCGTTCATGAGCGTGACTTCGCTCGGCATGGCGCCGACGAGGCCGGCCATGCCGTCCACTAGGAGCTCGTGGTACGAGACCCACGGTGTTGGCGGGGTGAAGTGGCCTCGCACGCCGTCGTTCGACCAGTCGTCGAGCTCGGCGACGACCGCGGCGCGGGCTCGAAGAGGTTGTGCACCGAGCGAGTTGCCAACCAGGTAGATCTCGTCGGTCCCGTCGTGATGTTTGGGGATCGCAAACTCCGCCCGGAGGTGGCCGAGCGGATCTTCGGCATCGAGTTGCGCCGCTTCGGCGTGCCATCGGTCGAACCCGTTGGATGCGTTCACCCGCTCAGGTTATGAGCACAGGCGGGCGTCACGCGAAGCACCAGAGCCAGCGGTGACCTGACCCCGAACGGGTCGTCGGGGTGGGATAGTACGAGCGTGGCCATCGAAACTCCCGAATCCCGCATCGCCGTCTTCCTCGACTACGAGAACCTGGCGATC
>JAHDDK010000127.1 GCA_020629375.1 Acidimicrobiales bacterium | reverse complement strand
GGCCGTGGCGATCATGACGCCGTCGGCGCCCAGCTTCATGACCGCCATCTCGAGACCGCGTTCGAGCAAGCGATCTGCGGCCTCGTTCATGTCGCGGGTCCCGACCGCGATCTCGCACTCGTCCTTGTTGCCAATCGCGATGGTCACGTGATCGAGGATCGGCTCGATGGCCTCGGTGGCCTGCTCGGGCGATTCCCAGAACATCGGGCGCCAGTCGAGATCGATCACCGTGTGGGTCGCTCGTTTGCGAATATTGAGCAGCGCCATCATCGTGTCCGCCGCCTTCTGGTCGGCGAAACGAGACGCCGGAAACCAGAAGATCGGCACGTTCGCGACCACATACGGGTCGATGTCTGCGGGCTCGATCTCGAGATCGGGCGCCCGCGGCTCGCGGTAGAAGATGATGGAGGGATCCTCAGGCGGATCGAGTTCGGCGAACGCCAATGGCGTCCTGTACTCCGGGTGCGTCGACACGAATCGTGAGTCGACCCCGAACGTGTGCTCGAGGGCGTGGCGGACGTAGTCGCCGAACTGGTCATCGCCGACCCGAGTCGCCAACGCAGCCGATCGGCCGAGCCGCGCTGCCGCGACCGCGACGTTGGTCACCGTGCCGCCAATCGACTTGCGAAACGACGTGACGTCCCGCATCGGCGCATGCAGCTGCTCGGCGTACAAGTCGACGCTGACGCGCCCAACGGTCAGCAGTTCGATCATGACGCCCCTATGTTCGTGATTGATCGCCTAGTCGCCTGCGACGGCGGCTTCGAGTTCGTGTTGGAGTTGCTCGAGCTCGGCACCTCCAGCCATGAGCTGAGTCAACTCGGGTTGAGTGATCTCCTCTTTGGCGAAGTTTCCCATCGACTTGCCGCGATTGAGGATCAGGAAACGGTCGCCAACCGGATACGCGTGCGCCGGGTTGTGCGTGATGAAGATCACGCCGAGACCGCGCTTTGCGGCTTCGACGATGTACCGAAGGACGACCCCCGACTGCTTGACGCCGAGCGCCGAAGTCGGTTCGTCGAGGATGAGTACCTTCGCGCCGAAGTAGACGGCTCGTGCGATCGCCACCGACTGGCGTTCGCCGCCGGAGAGCGTTCCGACAGGTTGCTCAGTGTCACGGATGTCGATGCCCATCTTGGCCATCTCTTCCTTGGCGATCTGCTTTGCCTTGCCCGTGTCGATCCACTCGATCGGCCAGACACCCTTCGTCGGTTCGGAGCCCAGGAAGAAGTTCCGCCAGACCGACATCAACGGCACCATGGCGAGGTCCTGGTAAACCGCCGCGATGCCGTTGTCGAGCGCTTGTCGAGGCGAGTCGAACCGAACCTCTCGCCCCTCGAGCGAGAAGGTTCCGGCGTCATGTTGATGCACACCCGCCAGAATCTTGATGAACGTCGACTTACCGGCGCCGTTGTCCCCCAGCACACAGGTCACCTTGCCGGCCTGCACCTCCGTGGTGACGCCTTGCAGGGCAATGATGTTGCCGTAGAACTTTCCGATGTTGTCGAGTTCGAGCAGCGGTGCACTCATCTGGTCAGCCTTTCGTATCAGCGGGCGGCTTCGGCCCGGTTTCGGATGACGTTGTTGGCAATGACAGCCAGCAGCAAGATGCCGCCGACGAAGACGAATCGCCAGTCCGAGTTCCAGCGGGCGGACGGAATTCCCTGAACGGACATGGCCATGATCAGCGCGCCAATAGCGGCCCCGAGCGTTGAGCCTCGGCCGCCCGTCAGCGCGTTGCCACCGACGACTGCGGCGATGATGTACTCGAACTCCTCGCCGTCACCGGTACTCGCCTGGATCGTGTTGAGTCGGAAGGCCAGCAGCACACCAACGAGCCAGGCAGCCGCCGCCGTCAACATGAAGAGCTGCGTCTTCGTTCGGGCAGCGGGTACACCGACCTGGCGCGAGGCGTCCTTGTTTCCGCCAACGGCAAACGTCCACGAACCGAATCTCGTCCGGCCCAGCACCCACGTGGCCACCGCAGTGAACGCCAAGAACCACAAGATCCTCACGCTGAACTTCGTCGGTGTGATGCCCGCATCCACCTCGATCTGGGTCACCGCCAGGAGTCGGATCGTGACGCCGATGGCCAACGCCGCCGCTCCGGCGATAGCAAGCCATCGAGCGAAGTTGTCTGCGTCGTGATCGTGCGACTGCCGCTCGGCGAAGAGCATCGATGCGATGGCCCAGATGGCCATGAGCGCTGCGGCCGCGAGAATGAACGAGAAGGCTTGTGTGCGGAACTTCTCACTCAGCGAATCAGCACGGACATAGAACGCGAGCCCGGCAATCGCGACGGAGATGACGAGGAGGAGAACGGATCCCGTTCGACGATCACTCGAGCGAGCCGCACGCATCGCCGAGAACGCCGATCCGATCGAGATCGCGAGCAATGCGAAGAAGAAGACAGCCCGAGCACCCTGGATCGTGGCCTGGTCGAGAAAGAAGATCGCAATGAGGAAGCCCAGGATGAACGTTGTCACGAAGCGTTCGCGTGCAGCCCCGACCAACGACTGAAGGAGTCGCGAAACTGCCGAGTCACCTGCGGAGAGCGATGCGGCAGCGGACTCACCCCGAGTCATCGAAACGAATCCGAGGACCAAGGCGATCACCAACGACAAGATCGTCATGACCCAACCGTTCAGATTCCACTCGACAACGACGTCGGTGCTGTTCTCAGAGTCGGTCCCCCAGGCAACGGCTACCGCGGCCAGGCCCGTTACTGCCGCCGTGGCGAGCAGGGCGAAAATTCGTTTCGATGGGAGACCACCCTCTGGCGAGTCTGCGGCTCGTTCATAGCGAGCCCATCCCCAGCCGAGAAGTCCGAGCAGTGCGCCCACGAAGATCACGGCAGCTCCGGCGGTGTTGCCTCCGACGGAATCGGTCGTGTGCAGGATCCGAACGCCGAAGAGGGCGACGATGACGCCGGGAATCATGGGCGCAATTCGCGTGAGGCTGGCGACGGTCTCCTGGATGCCGGCGCCCGAGAGTCGGGATCGCAGGCCAGCGACCTGAAGCCCGCCTGCGCCAGCGATGGCGAGCCCCGCGAGGGCGAGAATGACGACGACGAGCGGGTTGTCGTCTCGTTCGGCAATCAGCACATGGAAGAGGATGCGTAGACCCACGAGCATGACCGCCACTGCAGCGAGTAGGGGGAGCACACCAGCAGACCGAATGCCAGCCCGCCGGTTGAAGTTGTATTCATAGAGCGACAGCACAAGCAACGCGATCCCGAGGAAGACGCCCAGCAGGTAGCCGGTATCGCGCCACTCCCATACATGCTCGTTGCGGAGCCACTCATAGGCGAACACGTCGTTCAGGGCGGCGTATCCCTTGTCGGATGCTCCAGATGCCTCTGCGTTGATTGCGAGTTCGTCCAGGCGTCCTACCTGGATCTGGTCGACGATCTGCTTCGAGTACCCCAGCTTCGCCCCTCGAATGACGAAGAAGCTGCCGAGGGTGACAATGAAGCTCGGCAATCCCGTCCGTTCGACGACGGTTCCGTTGAACCATCCGAGAAGCAACGCCGCCAAGAACGACAGAGGAATCGCCCACCACAACGAAATACCCCAGCCACCAGCCTCGCTGGTGACATCGCGCACCATGAGAACGAGCAAGATGCCGAAGGCTCCCGTGGCTGCGCCCGTCGACAGGTCGAACTCGCCGCCGATCATCAGCATCGCCACCGCGACCGCCATGATCCCGAGCGGGGACGCCGCGACGTCGAGGATTGATGCGGCGCCGCCGGCGGTACCGAATGGCACCGAGACAGCCCAAAAGAAGAGCCAGATCGCTACGGCGCCGATCGCCGCTCCAATCTCGGGCCGGACCAACATCCGAGAGAACACGCCGCGGTATGCGAGCCGTTCATCGCCTCCGGCGGCAGATGCTGCGGTGGCAGCGGCCACCCGGCTTTCGCCCTGTTCCTCGTTGCTGGCGTCCTGGCCAGCAGCGTCGATCGTGTCACTCATCGTGACGGTCTCCCCCTGGTGTGAAAGATGGTGTTTCGAGTAGTCGGGTCGAGGGCCGCACCGCGATGCGACCCTCGACCCAACTCAGTTGAGTCGGAAGACTCTCCGCTGGATCAGCGGGTTCCCTGCGCCACGAGCGCCTTCACGCCAGAGGCGTTGTCGGCGGTGACGAACCCGGGACCGGTGAGAATCGGCGCACCGCCGCCCACCGTGTTCGAGTTGGTCGCCTCGAGGAACATGAAGATGACCGGCAGGTAGCCCTGCATGTATTGCTGCTGATCGACGGTGAACAAGATGTCGCCGGCCTCGATGGCATCGAGGAGCTGAGACGTGATGTCGAATCCGCCGATCGTCAGGCCACGACCGAGGTCGTCGGAGGCCGTCAGGCCGGACATGGCGATGACCGGACCGGTGCCGAGGAACCCGTCGATGTCGGGGTTGGCCTCGAGCACTGCCTTGATGCCGTTGATCTGCTCGGTCTGATCAGCGTCGGCGCCAACGAACTCGTCGGTGACCGTTCCGCTGAAGGTGTCCTTCATGCCGTCGCAACGCTCGGTGAGACCGACGTTCGACTGCTCCTGACGACCGCAGAGAACATGGGTCACGCCAGCGGCGTTGAACCGTTCACCAGCGCTCTGACCAGCGATGAACTCGGTCTGGCCGACGTGGGTCGTTGCGCCGATCGTCTGGTAGTCGTTCACACCCGAGTTGAGGGTGTAGACCGGGATCCCGGCCTCGACGGCTCCCTGGAGCGGGCCGATGAGCTGATCCGGTGATGGAAGCGAAGCGGCAATGCCGTTCGAGCCCTCACCGATAGCGGTTTCGATGTCCGAGACCATCTGACCAGGATCGTTGTTGCCCGGCATCCAGACGAGCGTGACGCCGACGTCGGCTGCTGCCGCTTCGGCTCCGCGCTTGAGCACGGACCAGAACGGGCCGTCGTCGGAGTGGGTGATCATGTGGAACGTGAGGTCGCCGGACTGTGCGACGTCGACCTCTTCGGTG
>JAHDDK010000005.1 GCA_020629375.1 Acidimicrobiales bacterium | reverse complement strand
ATCGCTCACACTCCAAATCGAGGGAACAGGTGTTCGCAGCCTAGGTCACTCGGGATGACAACCAGGCCCAGTTCGAATGGGGTCAAGTCTGACATAGCAAGAGGTTGGGACGGTGCGAGGGCAGAGGGGCAGGAACCTCTTGCTATGTCAGACTTGACCCCGCTAGACGAACGGGAGGTCGTCGCAGGTGAGCGTGCTGAGCGCTTGGAGATCGTCGTCGCCGAGGCGGATGACGCCGTCGATGTGCGGGTCGAGCAGCGTGCCGTCGTCGACGTGCTTCGGGCCGATGAGCACGTGGCCGAACTCATGGGCGATCACGTCGATCATGGCGACACCTCGCGAGGAAAGAGGGTGTTGGCGGTTGATCAAGATTGTTTGGCGGTCTGGCGCCGTCCACCCGAGCTGGGGTCGATCGACCGGCCATTCTCCGCCGAACCCGATGGTGACGGCACCACCACGATCGATGAGGTGCAGGTCGATGTTGTCAAGTGCCGGTGCCAGTTCGGCAATCGCGGCATCGACCCACGCCTCGAGACCGCGGTCCGCCGAGACCGACACCTGACACCGCGTTGGACCCTCCGCCGGTAGCGAGCCTGGCGTGACCATCGGCGCGGCGGAGATCATCTGCAGGCAGGCCACAAGGGCGACAATCAGCTCGAGCAGGGGCTCGACGGGGTTTGGATTCGGCATTGCCGGCCTCCTCGGTCCCGATTCGTCGGGGCGTACGTCGGTGTCTGACGCAAGGGGCTACGGCACGAAGCGCCGAAGTGGCGATCGCGACGCGGTGCCGGTTTGTTTACGAGATGGGCAATTCGGCCCACGCCCGCTGAGTGGCCTTACCTCCCCGCTTCACGGGCCTGTCTTCGGATCTCGTGTCGCGGAGATTGGCCGAAAATTGCCGATGGTCAGACCGTTGGGGGAGCGGTCTGACCATCGGATGGAGCGCCATGCCCGGAGGAGGGGAGCCGGGCAGCGCGACGGATTCTGGGGTTCAGGCGGCGACGGGTTCGCCCTCGGTGCTCTCGTTTCGGGCGAGCCAGGCCTCGACGCTCGGAACGTCGGTTCCGAACACCAGGCTGACCAGCTCCGATGCTCGGTGTTCGTCGGATGCCAGGCCTGCTTCGGCCCGCTGGCGATCTTCGAGTTGTTCGGCGCTCACCATGAGCAACGCGGAGAGGTTGTCCACTCGCTCGTCGGTCAGGTCGATGATGTCGTTGGAAGTGTTCATGGTCGCCTGTCCTTTCGTGTGCGTGGCGATCACTGTGTTACTGGTATCAACTGTTCGCACGGTGCTGGCATTCCGGATGCGGCGCAGTTTCGTAGGTGTTCATCGTCACACGCAGATGTCTCGACATCGGCCTGTGACGGGTGCTCACGCGCATCCTGTGTGCATCTGACCACGCCGACATATCGCCCGAGACGATGCGCTCACGATCTCGTCGGGTTGATCAGGGTCGGCCGGGTTCGAGCGAACGACGAACGTGATGCGCTCGCCGTAGACCGAATCGTCGCGGTACGGCGTGACATCGAGCGTCAGCTCATAACCCTGTGCGTCGATGCCGACCGGTTCGCCAACCGGCGTGATCACGAGATCATGGCCGGGATCCTCGCGGTAGGCGTTGGCGATGATCATGGAGAGCTCGTCGACGGAGGAGAACGTGACGCCATCGAAGTCGTCGACGGCGGTGGTCCCTTCGGCCAGAATCGGGTCGCGATCGGTGGTCAGAAAGTCTGAAGAGACCCAACCGGTCTGACCCCAGAGAAGCGTGTCGACTTCCCACCATTCGGTCGTGCCCACGAGCGAGCAGGTGCTCGTCGGTTGCACCCAGATTCCCCGGGGGAGCGTCTGGAGGATTTCGTTGTCGACGCCTGGCCCGGAGCGGACGTTCAAGCCGCCATCCGGATCGTCGAATGCCACATCGACGTAGTGAATCGCGCTCGGCACGACCGTCTCGCAGACGCCGTCGTCAGCGAGCGCGATTTCCTCGCTCTCCTCGACGTCGTCGATCGAGCTATCGGCCGGCAGTGTCGAGTCGGTCGTTTCGTCGGCGTCTGCGGCAACGTCGGGCTCGGCCGTCGGTGCGTCAGCGGCAGGCGCCTCGGAGCTCGAAGGAGCAGCGACCGGTTCGGCCTCAGCAGCCGTCAACTCGGTGGTCGACGTGACCACGGCCGTGTCGACGCTTTCGACTGGTTCGTCGCTACCGCCGCAGGCTGAGAGGGTGACCGCTGCAACGAACGCAACGACGATCGTTCGGGGGGAGGTGTAGTTGCGTGTCATGTATCAACTATCGCCCGCTGCTCTCGTCAGCTGAATGGGGGGCGCCCCCGAATCCTCGGCCGCAGCGCAGGTGTCACCGAAGGGCAGGCACGGTGTCGTCGAACAACCAGCTGCTGAAGAAGTCGGCGAGGTCTCGTCCGGCGATCTCCGATGAGAGCGCGACGAACTGCTCCGTACTGGCCGACCCCCCGCCATAGCGGTCGACCCATTCGCGAAGGATGCCGAAGAACGGTTCGTCCCCGACCTCGAGGCGGAGTGCATGCATCGTGAGCGCCCCCCGCCGATACACGCTCGGCGCGAAGAGGTCGTTCTTGCCGGGGTCTCCGGGACGTGGGAGCGGCGAGCCGCTCGCCCGATCGACGAGTCGAACCTCGAGTGCATCGGGCGCGGCCCGGCCGCTGTACTCGAGCCAGAGGTCTTCGGCGTAGGAGGCAAATCCCTCGTTCAACCAGATGTCTCGCCATGTCGCTGGCGACACGTGGTTGCCGAACCATTGGTGGGCGAGCTCGTGGGCGACGATGCGCTCGATTGACCCGTCGCCGTCGACCATCCGTGCGCTGAACAAGCTGCGTCCTTGGGTTTCGAGTGCGAACCCAAAGTCCATGTCGACGACGAGCGCGCCGTACTCGTCGAAGGGATAGGGCCCGAACAGCTCTTCGAACACGATCAGCATCTCGTCGGTGAGCCCGAAGTCGCCCTCGAACGCTGGTGCGACGGGGCGAGCGATGGCGTCGTCGATCGGCGTGCCCGTCGTCAGGCCGTCGTCGGATGCGCGTAGCTCGAAGTCGCCGACACCGACGGTCGTGAGGTAGCTGGCCATGGGGTCGTCCATGTCCCACGTCGTGATGCGTCGATCGCCGACGATTTCATCGTGAGTCTGCACGCCGTTCGACACGCCGACGAGATTCGACGGTGTGTCGACGGTGATCGTGTACGTGGCCTTGTCGGATGGATGGTCGTTGACCGGATACCACGTGCGCGCCCCAAAAGGCTCGCCGACAGCCACGCTCGCCACCGTTCCTTCGAGCCAGCCGATCGAACCGATCCTGGTGCCGGATGACACCGGTGTTGGCGTCCCGGCCCAGACGACATCGACGATGATCGCCTCGCCACGGGCGGCCGTGGTGGGCGGTGTGATCCGCAACTTGGCGTCGTCATGCGCGAAGTCGGCGGGGGCGCGGTCGACGTCGACGGACGTGACGGTCAATCCGGCGTCGGTCAGGTCGAAGGCGAAAGACGACAGATCGATCAACGGCGTGAGCTGGATCGACGCTCGTCCATCGAGACGATCGGGACCCGCGATGTCGACCACGAGATGCAGGTCGTAGTGCTCGACGTCGTAACCCGTGTTGCCGAGCAGTGGGTAGTACGGGTCGCCGACGCCGTCGGTTCCCGGCTGGCCGTCCAGAGCTTGATCGTCAACAGGCTGACTTTCAGAGGGCTTGCCGGCTTCGGTCGTCGGTGACTCCGCTAAAGCGGTCGACGTCGAGGTCTCGTCGATGACCGTTGATGTCGCCGATGATTCGGACGTGGTCGACGAGGGGGTTGCCGTGCTGGTCGACGAGGCAAGCGTTGTCGATGGCGAGACGGACGGGTTGTCGATCGAGCCGCAGGCGCCAACGATGGCCAGCACAGCAAGCGCGGCAACGCGAGAACGGGTCGAGCGACGCATCAACCAAGTCTTGCCCACCCCGAACCATCGGCGGCACCGCCCAGACCCTTTGGCATACCGATTCGCTCGGGATTCGCTGGGGTCAGACCCCGGCCAGTCAGGCGAGGATGCCGTCGAGCGGGTTTGCTCCCGAGGCGAGGACTTCGGTGGATGGGATGCCGAACCATTTCTCGGCCAACGTGGCGTAGTACTGCTCGAAGTCGACCGTGGCGACGAGGTTGTCGTCGTCGAGATTCGTGAGCGAGGGTGCTTCGCCGTGGATCCCCGGAACGACCGGGCCGGCGAGCATCACCATGCCGGCGGCTCCGTGGTCGGTGCCTCCCCGATTCTCCGGTACGCGGCGGCCAAATTCGCTCGTCGTCGCAACCAGCGTGTCCGCGGCGTGGCCACGATCGCTGAGGTCGTCGAGGAACGCGCCGAGAGCGTCTGCGTACTCCATCATCAGGTACTCGTGGGTGCCGCGTTGGTCGCTGTGCGTGTCGAATCCGCCGTGGGTGATGTGGATGACTCGCAAGCCCGCCTTTTGTTCGATGAGTTCGGCGGTGAGTCCGAACTGCCATCCCAGGTGCGTCTCGGGGTAGCGGTCGCGGATGCCCTCGGTATCGATCTGTCGGAGGGTGTCGGCGAAGGCCAACGTGTCCGACAGTCCCTGCCGGGCGGCGAGGATCGGTGGCATGCCGACCTGCCCATCGGCGAGGGCCTCCATCCCTTTGGTGAACGCATTGATCCATGGATCTTCGGTCGAGAGAAACCAGGCCGAGCCGGGGTCGGACAAGCCCATCGTGACCGCCTTGTCCGCCTGGAGCGAAGGATTGGCGCCCGAACCGACCGCGAGCCCAGTGACCGGCTGCTCGCCAGCGAGCTGATCACAGATCCGACCGAAGAAACCGGTGCCCGGAAGATCCCCTCCCGACGACTTGCCAGCCCACCAGCGGCGTTCCATCTCGAAATGTGAGCCGTCGGGCATGTTTGTCGTGCCAACACCGAGCAGTGTCGCCATCGGCCTTCCGACGAGGGCCGCCATGCCCGGATTGAGGCCGTAGTCGTCGGTGTAGTCGAGGAGCTCTTCGTCGGGGATGTGGAGGTTCGGGCGCCGGTCGTATAAGACTCCGGCATCACGGGGCACGACGGTCGACAATCCGTCGTTGCCGCCGCTCAGCTCGACGACGACCAGCGTGCGGCCGGCAAGAGCGGGATCGGGTTCGAAGGGTTCGGGAAGCGCATCGGCGACGACATCGTCGACGATGGCCGGAACGGCCGCATCGATGGCGGATTCGATCGGCACGCCCGAGCGGTTGAGGCCCCAGAGGGCGCCTCCGGTGGCGACGGCGCCTGCCGCTCCAAAACCGAGAAAGCTTCTTCGCGATCGATTGGCTGGGGTGCCGTACATCGCGGCGGTCGGGTCGATGGGCGCCTCGACCTCGTCGGCCGGTGGGAGGGGAGCAGGTGGGAGAGGAGTACGTGAATCGTCCATGGTTTCCTTCAGCAGATTGAGAAGTCGGGAGAGAGCAGGGTGAGGAGCAGAAGTAGGTCGACGCCGCGGTCGTATTCGCCGGTGCGGGCGAAAGCGGTCTCCAGCGCTGCGGTCGTTTCGGCGGTCGGGTTCAGCACGCCGCAATGGCGCATGACCGCCGCGGGCGACGGGTCGAGCTGGTCGAAGAGCCAGTCGGGGATGTCCCAGTTGAGGATCATGTTTGCTTTGGCCATCACCTGCGTTGCCGAACTCCATCGATTGTCGTCAGGCCATCCGGCGACATTCGGCGGGTCGAACGGTGCTTGGCCCATGTTCTGCACCTGCCAGAGCTCGAGGTCGAAGTCGGCGATGTCGCCGAATCCGAAGGTCATCGCCGCGGCCATCGTCCACTCCACGGGCTGACGGGTCCGGACGCCACGTGCCTCGGTCATGTCGTCGTGGTGGAGCATTTCTCGTAGCAATGGCCGCAGCTCCCAGTCGTTGTCGCGGAGGACCGCACCCAGCTGCGCCCGACGTTCGGCGGTGAGTTCGGTCGACACGAGGTGGGCGTGGATGCATGCGGCGATGTGCTCGGCACAGGTCGGCATGGCCAGAACCGCATCGACGTAGTCGTCGAGGTCCCATCGCTTGCGCTGGCCGAGAAACGTTACGGGCCGGCGGTAGGCGGCCCCGGGGTCGAACCCGACTTCGCCGGTCTCCCAGTCGACCAGCCACCCGGCGAGGATCCGCGCGCCCGCCCGGACGTCGTCTTCGGTGTAGCCCGCGTTGCGGCCAAGCATGAACAGCTCGAGGTACTCGCGGCTGAGGTTTTCGTTGGGCGATTCGCCCGTCGACCCGGAGCCGTCGAGGAAGTGCAGCATCGCTCCGTCCTCGAGCATCGCTCGTGCCAGGTCACGGACGTTGCCGAGCGCATGACGACGGATCAGCTGATGCTGCTGCCACATGAGCGTTCGCTGCGTCTCGCCGATGTTCGACGTGAAATGGTCGTGCCAAAACCAGACCATGCGCTCGTGCAACGGGGATTCGCTGCCGAGCATCGTGTTCATCCACTCTTTCGGCAGCAAGTCCCATTGGTCGTCGATCTCGCGACCGGCAGCCTCTTCGGCGCTCACGGACCAACCGTCGGTGTCAATGCGTTCGTCGATCAGATCGTGGATGTCGATGGCGCGGCGCGCATCGAGCTCGCCGGGGCGAACCCCGAAGCCGGTACGTCGCAGAATGTGGGCGACTCGTTCGTCATGGGTGACCATGGCTGCGGTTCTACGGAACGCTGCATGAAACGACGGTGAAGGGGTCCTTCATGTTCTCTTCATCATCGAATCGGCCATGATGGACCGATGCGCATCTTGGTCGTCGAAGACGACGCGCCGCTTGCCGAAGTGCTCCGCCGTGGGCTGAGCGAAGATGGCTACGCCACCGACGTCGTCGGCAAACTTGTCGACGCCCGACACGCGGTGGACGTCAACGAGTACGACCTCGTCATCCTCGACCGGGGACTTCCGGATGGCGACGGTCGAGATCTCTGTGCGTCGATGCGTGAGGCTGGTCGACACACGCCGGTGTTGATGTTGACGGCGCGCGATGGCCTCGGTGACAAAGTCGAGGGGCTCGACGCTGGCGCCGATGACTACCTCACCAAGCCGTTCGACTATCCCGAGCTCACCGCCCGGATACGTGCCCTTCTCCGCCGTCCGGCCGAAGCGCAGACGCCGGTGCTTACTCATGGCGAACTCGAGATGGATCCGGCGGCCCGACGGGTATCGAGGTCATCGATCACGATTCCGTTGACGGCCCGGGAGTTCTCGCTCCTCGAAGTCCTCCTGCGGCAGCCCGACGCGACGCATGCCCGAACCGACCTTCTCGAACGTGTCTGGGATGCGAACTACGACGGCTTGTCGAACGTCGTCGATGTGCATGTCGCCAACCTGCGACGCAAACTCGACTTGCCCGGTATGGACGACCCCATCGAGACCGTTCGGGGGGTCGGATACCGCCTTCGGCCGGTGAGCACATGAATCTCCAGACGATCCGCATTCAACTGACCGCGATGTACGCCGCTCTTGCCGCGGTGGCTGTCGGTTTGCTCGCGTGGATCGCGATCTCGACCGGGAACGATCGCATCGTGCAGTCGGCTGAGCGTGATGCGGAGAATGTCGTCCGAGAGATGGCGCTCGTGGGCTTCAACCGTGAGTTGACGTCGCCGAACAACACGTGGATCGTCAACCCGGTCGACCGGTGGGTCGACCCGTACGGAGACACGTGGGTCGAACCGCCCTTGTTCACCATTGCGGATTCGGCCCTCACCAGCGGCCACAGTGCGTTCACCGAGTTCGAACAAAACGGCGCCTGGTTGGCGTTCGCCGAACCCCCGAACGACATCGACACGTCGAACAACGTCGTCGTCACCGCCATCGATCTCGGTGGGTACGAAGGCGATCAACGTTCGTTCCAAATTCGAGTCATCCTCGCCGCGCTCACCCTCATGGCGGCGACGACTGCTGCCGCATGGTGGCTGGCCGGCCGATCGTTGCAGCCGGCACGCGACGCAATGGCGAGACAGCGCGACTTCATCGCCGATGCCGCCCACGAGCTCCGTACGCCGTTGGCGGTGATCCGCGCCTCGGCTTCACACACCTTGTCGAAGGACCGGACGTCGGCGGAGTACACGAACTCCCTCGCCGAAATCCTTGCGGCGACCGAGCGAGCAGGTTCCGGGGTCGGCGAGTTGCTCGAGCTGGCTCGTCTCGACGCGGGTCAAGCCCAACCTCGCAAAGCCCCACTTCGCGTCGATCTGTTGATCGAGGAGGTCGCTGCGTCGGTTCGGGTCGACGACACCGAGATCACGGCGACCACTGGTGAGTCGATTGTCGTCGACGCCGACTACGCCCTGCTGCGTCAGGTCGTCGAGAACCTCACGCTGAACGCCGCCTCTCGGGCCGATGAGGTCGAACTGTCGGTAGTCCGAGCTGCCGACACTGTCACGATTCAGGTATCCGATGATGGTCCGGGGTTCGACGAGGACATCCTGCCGCATGTTTTCGAGCGGTTCCGGCGCGGTGACAACCGCGGATCGACCGGACTTGGCATGGCCATTGCGAAGTCGATCATCGAAGCGCACGGCGGAACGGTGGCGGCGGCCAACCGGACGACGGGCGGAGCGATCGTCAAACTCCATTTGTCGCCGAGCACGGACTGACCTCGATCCGACCTTCGGGTGAATCCACTCAGTCGATATCGCTCACGTTTGGAATGCGTACTGCCGATAGGGCTGGGTCTCACCCACTAGTGGAGGTCGTTTCCCGTGGCGATTCAGGTTGGTCGGTCGTTTGAGGCCGAGTTGGATGCTGGCGTTGGTGCCGGTGTTGATGTTGGGGCGCGTTGGCGTCGTTTGGGGTCGTTTGTGGTGTTGGCGTTGGTGGCGACGGTGTTGGCGCCGTTGTCGGTGGCGTATGCGCAGTCGCAGAACGAGGTGTTGGTGTCGGTCCTCTATGACGGGACCGAGACGGGGAACACGGGTGCGTTTGATACGGATCCGGGTGGTTCGGTGACAGCGACGGGTGTGGTGCCGGAGCCGCACACGCCGGGTTTGGATGCGGGGCCGCAGAATCTGGTGGTGAAGACGTATGACACGTACGCGATCCGGGTTGATTGGAATATCAACGAGGACGCTGCTGAGGGTGTGGTGTTGACGGTGACGTTGCCGGGGCATTCGCAGTGGGAGCCGGATGCGACGGGCATGGTCGCCGGCTGCGACCCGGCACTCTCCTCGTTTGTGAATGCGCAGACGCTCGAGTGTCACCTTGGCGACCAGCCGGAGGGTAGTAATGGTGCGATTCGTCCGGTGGCGTCGATCGGGTTTGAGAATGATTCGGAGACGTTTGATGTGACGGCGGTGTTGACGACGGCTGCGGACGCAACGGGTGTGACTGATGGGTTGGATCAGTTGTTGACGGTGTCGGAGGCGCCGGTGGCGGATTGGATCAAGGGTGAGCCAATGTCGTATGGGCCGTTTGATCACAACGGGACGGAGGGCTATATCGGGGTGTTCCCGATTGGTTTGATTGATTATTCGGTGAATGGTCCGGCGATGACGGGTATGGGTCCGATCAACGATGCGGTCGCGATTGATATCAATGATCATGCGTGGGGTTTTCCGGCGTCTGCGGAGTTTGCGACGGCGGCGCATATGACGTCGGCGGGGATCTCTCGGAACGCATGTGGCCTGTTTGATGATGCCAGTTCGGCGGAGTGGCCGGTGACGGTTGGGTCGTGGACGTGTGGGACGCCGAACACGACGCCGGGTTATCCGTTCCGGACGTTGACGGTGACGGGGCATGACACGTTGAATTATCCGGCGACGATGGCGGATGGTGTGACCCCGAATGAGGGGATTGAGCGTTTGTTCAATGATGGGGAGAAGCGCAAGGGTGTGTTTGTGGTGACGGGTCAGGTTGCGATGTGGGTCTCTGCGGCTGATGTTCAGACTGGTCTTGATGATGCGGACAATGTGTCGAATGGTTCGGCGGTGTTTTGGAATGCGTTGACGCCGCAGGATGAGAACACGACGATCACCGATGAGGCCGATGTGGCCCCGGATTTGATTGCGGGTTCGACGGGGACGACTCCGGAGATCGCGACGACGGGTGGGAACCCGCCTGCGAACAACACTCGGGGCATGTTCTTCGGAACGGCCGTCACGAGCGCCTCGCCGGGCTCGTCGATCGGGCACGACATCAAGTGGCTTCGGGGGCCGTTGCAGTTGATCGAGACGGGTTTCTTCGGGTCGCCGCGTGTTGGTTTCGACATGCGCTGGGTCGCCGATGGCGGTCTCGGTGTCCTTCCCGGTTCGTGGGAGGGGTGGCATGCGTACTCGTGGGATGGCGCACCGATCGTTGACCGGACCGGTACAACGCCTCGTGGAGCAACGCTCACTCTTGAGGGTCAGGTCTTGACGAACTCGTCTGCATCGACGTCGTTGTGGGATGCCCCGATCTCGGGGTGTTTCGCGTTTGATCCGGCACATTACGAACTGTCGGCGCTTCCGACCGCGATTCCGGTCACGCAGACGTCGGGATCGACTGATCGCAACCCGCCGGTCACCGGTAGCTACACCGTTGCACCAAACGCTGGACCGCTCGCGCATGTTGTGACGGGTGAAGGTTGGTCTGCGAACGATTCACGCGGTGGCCAGCTCGAGGCGCTTGGCGGTGATCGGGGGCCCTACGCGTTCACGGTCGAGTTCACGGATGCTCCGGTGCATTATCACAGTGGCGCCTCGTTTGGTGTGGAGCATGATGGGTTGACGTGTGACAACGCGGATGCGGGCCCGTCGGGCTGGATCGATGCCAATGACGCTGCCGCGCTTGTGACGGCGTTCGATAGCAACGGCGACGGAAACTACGAGGGGATCACCAAGGCTCGCGTACGGATCACCGAACGGTTCTCCTGGGCTCGCTTCGATGATGACGCAACGAAGTCGAAGCACGGATTCAAAATCTGGTTCGAGGCGACGGTGAAGTCCGACGTCATGATCAACAACAACAATTCGGAGTTGATGGCGTTGGCGTCGCACACGTTCGGCGACGTCGACCCGGTCACTGGTGCGTCGGACATGGTCCCTTATATCGGACATCCGGCGACGCACTGTTCTCCATACGGGCAGCGGTCGTGGACGCGTATTGCGGGTCCGACACCGGTTACGGATCCTTCGGCCTGGAACGACCTGGCGACGACGACCGGTTGGTGTAATCACCAGTACAAGGATGACGGTGTGGATTCGTTCGATGAAACGGATCTTGAGGATTGGGACAACGGCTCGGGCAATATGGGTGTCTCAGATCCGGGGCCGGTTCCGCGCCAGCGCGATGGCTGGTACAACGCGTCGGGTGCGATGATTTATATCGTTGGTGCGGAGCTCGGGTTGGTGAAGGAGAATGTTGATGGGTTGACGGATGTGAAGGACAATGGGGAGTTGGTGCAGTTCCGGATTCGTCCGTCGGTTATTGGTTCTCCGTTGGAGGCGTTGACGAATGTGGTGTTGACGGATCCGTTGCCGGCGAATTATCAGTTTGTGCGGTTTGTGTCTCAGCCGGCGACTGGTCCGGGTTGCACGGAGTCGGGGGGGACGGTGACGTGTCAGTTCTCGGAGCCGGTTCCGGCTTCGGATTCAGATCCGTTGTTGCCGGCGGGTTTGCCGGGTGGTTGGGAAGACGAGTTCATCATTGAGGTTCGTGTGGTGAACGCGATCGCGAATCCGACGTATCCGACGCAGATCACGAACACGGCAACGATCCGGAGCTCGGGGTTGGGTCCGTGGGATGACGTGAACGAAGAGTTCGCAGGCACGATTGGTGTCGCGGCGAAGTCGAAGGCGAACAGTGCGTCGTCGTACATGCCCTTGCCTGCGGATGAGGGCGCGATCCTCAAGAACGTGGACACGCTTGATGGTGCGTGTGACGCACATCCGACGGTGGACCCGATGCCTGCGGGTTGGGATGGCCGGTGTTCGAAGATTGGTCACGACGATGACATGTCGTTCGTGCTGTCGTTGACGAATGAGGGGAACACGGAGTTCACGAACATTCAGGTGATCGACGTGTTCCCGCACAACGCGGACGCTGTTGAGCCGGCGTCGGGGACGAACATTCAGGGCGGCAGCCCGTCAACGCTCGGCGACGGACGTGACCCGGAATCGGATTTCACGGGGACGCTTGGGTTTGTGTCGGTGACGGATGTGGCAAACGGGACGGGTGTGGTCACGTTGGTCACGGGTGATGCTCCTCTCACGGTGTCCCGTGATCCTCTTGTGAGTGTTGATGGTGCGGCGCCGAATACGTGGTGCACTGCCCCGGGCGGCACCGTGGTGATCGGTTCTGGCACGTGTCCGGCGACTGCTGAGGATGTGACGGCGTCGTATTCGAATGTTCCGGGCCCGTTGGCACCAGGGTCAACACTCGAACTGCGGTTGACGTTGGATTCTGAGGACAGCACGTGTGGTGATCATTGGACGAACACGTTTGGTGCCCGTGTGGATCAGATTCTTCTGCCGATCCGGTCGAATGATGTGTCGGTGATGGTGGAGTGCGAGTTTGATTTGGCGTTGACGAAGGTGATTGATCCGTCGTGGACGCCGGGCGCGGATTGGATTACGGAGGGCACGACAACGGTGCCGTTCGTGATCGAGGTGACGAATCAGGGTGACCCGGTCGAAGATTTCGATATCACCGATTATGTCGACACGAACGTGTGGTCGTTCGATGTTGCGAACAACGCTGACGGCACGACGACCGGCACCGGAACCGGTGCGGGTTTGCCGTTCAGTTGGGATGTGACGGATCCGACCAAACCGGTCGCGAGTGTTGATGGCCGGTTCGATGACGGCGACACCTTGCAGATCCCGGTGGTGCTCACGATCGAGGACATCACCGCTGGTGATTTGGTGAATACAGCGGAGATCTCCTATTTCGACGCTGATGGCGATCCGTCGAACGGTGACAGCGATCCGTCGAACGCCAACAATCCGTCGTCGGGTGCGTTGACCGATGTCGACTCGACCCCCGATGACACTGATGGTGGCGTCGATGGTGAGGATCCGGATGTCAACATGGTCGACAACGACACCACCGGTGATGCGTTGGATACGGATGCGCCGGGCGATGAGGATGATCATGATTCGGCGTTGGTGCCGATCTTCGACCTCGAACTCGTGAAGGTTGCAGCGACACCAGCGATGGATTGGTCGGTGACACCGCCGACAGCGACGTTCGAGATCACCGTGACGAATCAGGGCAACAGTGATGTTCATCACGTTGCGGTCACCGAATACGCGCCAGCCGGTTTGACCTACGATCCGGCAGCGACTGCTGCGGCGTGGACGGCAGCGGGCACGACGGGTGTGGTGGACAACAATCCGACCTTCGATATTGCGGGTCCGATTCCTGCTGGTGGGGATGTGTCGTTCGCGCTTGTGTATCAGATGACGGATCTGTCGCAGGCGCCGTTTACGAACGCTGCGGAGATCTCGGCGTTTGATGACAACGCTGATGTCAGTGATACGCCGGGTCCGTTGGTGGTTGATGTCGATTCGACCCCGGATGCGGTCAATGATGATGACGTCGACGATCAGTTCGCGGCGAACAACGATCCTGACGATGATGGCAACGTCAACGAAGCCACTGCTGGTGATGAGGACGATCATGACATCGCGGTCGTGTCCCCCTACGACCTGGCGTTGACGAAGACGTTTGTTGCGATGGACAGCCCACTGTTGCCGGGTGGCACGGTGACCATGAACCTGACGGTCACGAACCAGGCTGCGCCGGTGGAAACGATCGATATCACCGACCACCTCGATCCGGCACTGTGGGCGCCATTCGACGCCTCACTCAACCCGGATGGGCCGGTTGACGCCACGTCCACTGCGGCTGCGGCGTTCAATGTTGCGTGGGACGCCAGCGACCCGGCGAACCCGGTCGCTCAGGTCACGCCGGTCACGGCTGGTGACACGGTCGGATACAACGAAACGGTTGTCATCCCGATCACGGTGCAGGTCGCTGCCGGGTTTACGTCCGCTGACGGACCACTCGTCAACACCGCAGAGGTGTCGAATTTCGACAATGACAGTGACCCCGGCAATGGTGACGCCTCGGATGGCACGATCGCGGATCATGACTCGACCACCGATGGGATCGATGGCAACAGTCCCGGCGAAGACCCCGATGCCGATGCGACCGACGATGACATCTCTGGCGATAGCAACGCTGGCGGCGACGAGGACAACCATGACTGGGTGACGATCCCGATCATGGACCTCGCCCTACGTAAGACGCTCGATCCCACAACCGTGTTCCCCGTCCTCCAGGGCGACCAGGTCACGTTCCTCATCGAAATCATCAACCAAGGCAACGTTGACGTCACCGACCCAACCGTCATCGATTACGTCGACCCCGCCCTCTGGGATGCGTTCGATGTGGCCGTCAACCCGGCTGGCGCCAGCACCGGCAGCGTGACGTTGCCGTATGCGTGGGCAGCCAATGTCAACGGCCAAGACGGTGACCTCACCATCACGGGCACGCTCGCCCCCGGCGACAGCATCATCGTCCCGGTCACGTTGACCGTCGCCGCGGCTGCCGATTTGGAAGCACTTGCGAACACGGCCGAGCTGACTGGGGGCACCGCAACCGAAGACGACGACGGCGACCCGAACACGCCACCCGTCACCGTCACCAACCCCGACGGTTCGCCCGTCGTGGATGCTGATTCGACCGCTGATGACACCAACGACGACCCGCTCGTCGATGACGTGACCGACGGGACCGACGGTGACGAAGACGACCACGACACGGCGTTGGTCGAACCACCCACGTATTCGTTGGGCGGCCAGATCATCAACGACGCCAACAACGACGGCACCAACGCCACCGATGGATCCGAAGGACCTGTCGAAGGCGTCGTCGTGCATCTATTCACCGACGCTGACGGTGACGGCCTCCCCGATGACCTCGACGGTGACGGGATCATCGACGCCAACGACGCCATCGCCACCACGACCACAGGTCCTGACGGCGAGTACAACTTCGATGACCTGCCCGCAGGCGACTATGTGGTCGGTATCGCACCGGAGAACTTTGATCCCGGTGGCGCGCTCGAAGGATGGATGCCCGCAGACACGGCGTCGGCTGATGCCGACGATGATGTCGATGGCGTCAACGACGGCACCGCGTGTGGATGCCCCGACGGTTACGTGTTCACCACACCAGTGACGCTCGATGACACCGAACCCACCGGCGAAACCGGACCAGAGGTCGACCCGAACAACGCTGATTCGTTGTCGAACTCGACCGTGGACTTCGGTTTCTGGCAACCGATCTTCGACCTTGCCCTCACCAAAACAGTCGCCGATGGACAGGCCACGAGTGTGACCGTTGGTGATGACGTGACCTACACAATCAGCGTCATCAACCAAGGCGGCACCGAAGCCATCGACATCGAAATCGTCGACTACCTCCCGGCCGGCATGACCCTCAACGACACCGACTGGACCATGAACGGCGGCAACGCCGTCACCACCATTGCCGGGCCCATCGCTGCCGGTGACACCGTCACCGTCGACATCACCGTCACGATCACCGCCGCAGGTTCGCTCGACAACCACGCCGAAATCGCCGAAGCCACCCCGAGCGTTGGCGGCGCAGCGTTGATCATGCCCAACGGTGACCCCGTCCCCGATACCGATTCCACCGCCGATACCACCAACGACGACGGACTCACCGACGACGCCACCGACGGAACCGGCGGAGACGAAGACGACCACGACGTTGCTGGCATCACCGCCACCAACCCACCCGCACCACCATCAGCAATCGCGTTCACCGGACGCGAAACCAACACCGGCCTCGGCATCGGCATCAGCCTCCTCTGGATGGGACTCCTCATCCTCGCCGCCGAAACCTGGACCCGACGCCGCCAAACCACCTAACCCGTCACACCGGGGTCAGACACCAACCAGACAACCAGTCACAACAGTGTCTGACCCCAACGTGACTAGTCCGCTTCAGCGACGAGGCATCGAGTAGCCGGGGCGATGCCTCGGCTGGGTGGTCAGTGAACCTCGACGTGGGCGGGAGAAACGTACTCGGTGACAGGCACGGATGATGTCGTCGATGGCATCAAGGAACGCCGGATCCGAGGCGACGAGCGGATCGAGATCGAGGGGATCCCACGGATGCATGAGGTCCTCGGCAATGAATCCGAACCGGACCCAGATCGTGCCGATGATACGGATTGCGGAGTCGATCGCCGGGTCGCCACACTCGACCGCCAGTTTGGCCGTACTCGCCGCGTCGAACCGTCCAGCCGTGTACGAGTCCTCGACCATCTCGGACCGGTAACGCAAGGCCTGGAATGCGATTTTCTCGTGGTTCACTCGAGCTCCCACGCTGACGACGAGTTCCCCCAAAAGGTACCGAATGGCTATGACGGAGCCGGGGATGGGCGACCAGCAGGCCGCGTCGGCGCGGGACAACATCCCGGACGACAGACGTCGGGGCGGACCTCAAACTGACCCAGAGATTTCGCTGGCGTACCCGAACGTCGCTCTTCGACCAGGTCAATGACCATCTCGACGAACCGCGCATCGGTCGATGCGGTTGCCGCCCGCGCAATGGGTAGGCCGAGCCGTTTCGCGGTTGCCGTCGCTTCGGTATCGAGGTCGTACATCACCTCCATGTGGTCGGAGATGAAACCCACGGGAACCATCACCACGCCGGGAACACCAGCGTCCGACAGCGCCTCCAGATGGTCGTTGATGTCGGGTTCGAGCCACGGGATGTGAGGCGGTCCGGACCGTGACTGCCAGACAAGGTCCCATTCCCCATGGCCGAGGTCGTTGGCGATCAATCGAGACGCCTCGGAGAGCTGGTCGACGTAATCCGAACCGTCGGCCATCGACTCGGGGATCGAGTGTGCGGTGAAGACCAGCCTCGAGCCGGCGGGCACCTCGTCAAGGGCGGTCCGGGTCGCATCGACCATCGGCTCGATGAAGCCCGGATGGTCGTAGTACTGGCGGATCTTGTCGATCGTCGGTGCGCGCTCGCCGACGGCAGCGATTGCGGCTGCGATGTTCTCTCGATACTGGCGGCACCCCGAGTACGAACTCGTTGCGGAGGTGACGAACGCAATCGCTGAGGTGATGCCGTCGTCAGCCATCTGCCGCACGGTGTCGGTCAACATCGGATGCCAGTTCCGGTTGCCGAAGTACACAGGCAGGTCAATGCCACGGTCGGCGAGACGGGCCTCGACGGCCGAAATCAGCGCTCGGTTCTGATCGTTGATCGGGCTTCGACCGCCGAAGAGGTGATAGTGCTCGCCGACTTGTTCGAGCCGCTCCCTGGGGATGCCTCGACCGGCAGTGACGTTCTCGAGGAACGGGACGATGTCTTCGGCCTGCTCGGGTCCCCCGAACGACAACACGAGGATTGCGTCATACGGTGGCCCGGCCGCCGTGTCGATCACGTCTGACATGAGGGGCAGAACCATGCCTTTCGTTGGCCGATTTCGAGGAGCCGTATCTCGTCGCCGCAGCGGTGGCAGGGCCGTCCGTCGCGCTTGTAGACGTAGAGCCGATCGTCGCCGCTGATCCGACCGGCAGCCACCCCGACCTCGGCCGGATCCCGTGTGGTGATGCGGTTGAGTCGGACACCTTGTGTCAGCTGGGCGACAGACAGATCCCACATCTCGCTGACGACATCATGGGGGACCTGGTTGGCGGGCAGGTCTGGACGAATCCCCATCAAGAAGCAGAACTCGGATCGGTACACGTTGCCGACTCCTGCGATGACTTTCTGGTCGAGCAACGCCGCGGCGATCGCGATCCGGCGACGACCAAGACGTCGGGCGAACTCGTCGGGGTCACCATCGGCGCGAAGCGGATCTGGCCCCAGTTCGCTCGTGATCCGGTCGACATCGTCACCGTCGACGACATCGCACACCATTGGCCCAGTGAGATCCCACAGGCGCTCGGGCCCCTCGAGCCGGAGCCGTATTGCCCCTCGGATCGGGGCGTCGAGCTTCTTGCGGCGAAACTTGCCGATCAACCCCAGATGGATGTGAACGGGAGGGGCCCCGTCGATATCGAGGAACAGGTGCTTGCCCCACGCGGTGGCCTTGTTGAGCTCTCGTCCATCGAGTAGCTCTGCTCCCTCGGCGAATCGACCTTGCGGCGACGACGCTGTGAGCGGGCCGGGTTTGAGTGTTTTGTTCAGATCCTTCGCGAGGCGATGGATCGTGTGACCTTCGGGCATTCGACGATGTTCAGGAGGCGCGTGCCGCAGACTCGTGGATCTGCTCGAATGCGTCCAGCGCCTCGAGGGTCGACGTGGTGGGCCGGCACCGGCCGAGCGACCGAGCAAGCTCGGGCGACCCGATACCAGGACCGCCGATGACGACCGGAACACCAAGTGCGGCGGCGTCGATCGTCGCAAGCGTCTCGGCGATCACTTCGTGGTTGTCGCCATTTGTCGCGGCGAGCCCGATTGCCAACAGATCCGGCAGCATCTTCGCTCGGTCGACGACGGACTCCGCAGGCGTGTGCGCTCCGAGATCATGCACCTCGAATCGACGTGAGCGCAGCAGGTCGCGCAGCATGGCGGTCGGGAGCGTGTGGTAGTCGTTCGATACCCCGGCCAACAAGATCGTCCCGCGGGTGCGGCCTCGTGTCGCAACACGAGGGCCGAGGCGGGAGATGACCCGAAGCGCCGTGGCGGTGGCGAGATGCTCCTCGGCGATACTCACCTCGCCGATCGACCATTTGTGGCCGATTTGGGCGAGGGCGGGGCCGAGGAGGTCGATGTAGACCTCATCTGCGGAAGCGCCGGCTGCCATGGCATCGAGGAGAAGTTGGAGTGACCCATTCTCGTCTCCAGCGAGGAGCCGGCGTTCGACCAGTTGGGGGAGGACATCACGGCGGGGGGACCGTTCGACGTCGCTGGTCGAGAAATTCTTGATGTCGTCGGAGGCGACCCACCATTGGCCGCCGTCCTTGACGGCGGGAAGCCGTCCGGTTCGGACGTATCGGTAGGCCGTCATGTAGTGCACGCCGAGTTCTTCGGCGGCATCGGTGAGGCTGATTCGATCGGACATGGTCGCTTCAGCTGGCGAGCTCGGCGGCCTCTCGGGCCGCGGCGCGGCCCATTTCGGCAACGGCTCGACGGCTCGGAGAACGTGGGGGGTAGCCAAGGGCAGCTCGTTGCTCTTCGCTTTCGCCGCCCCAGAAGCCGTGTTCCCGGTTCTGGCGGGCCCAATCCCGGCACGAATCCAAACAGATGCAGTTCTCACAGTACGAGCGGGCGAGTGCCTCACGCTTGGTGCGTCGGGTTCGTCGCTCGCCGGGAGGGGCGAAGAACAAGTGGGACTTGCCCTTGCACAGCGCGTCTCCCGTCCAGTCCTGCGTCCCGGATACTGCGAAGAGCTCTTCCAACATTATGTTCCTCCCGTGCGTGCCAGGAATTTAACACTAAACCCTCGACATTTAACACTAAAACTTGAGTAACAAGCCGAAATCGGCCGGAGCTGAGCGGCTCGATGTCCGAGAATGATCCCGGAATCTCAACGATTTCACCCTCCGCGCGTCAAAAACCACAGCCTCGACAACGGCGGGGTCAGACCCCAATCCTCGGTGGCCAGGAGCGAGGGACGAGCGACGGAAAGGTGCCTCTGGCGCAGCCGCAGAGTGCGGGCCCGGAGGGTTCGTGCGATTGCGGGAGCGCAGCGGGGGATTCAGCCGCAGAGTGCGGGCCCGGAGGGTTCGTGCGATTGCGGGAGCGCAGCGGGGGATTCAGCCGCAGAGTGCGGGCCCGGAGGGTTCGTGCGATTGCAGGAGCGCAGCGGGAAAGTCTGGATTCAGCCGCCGAGGAGACGGTTGATCATGCGTCCAGCTTTGCCCGGCTCGGGCACGTCGATGCCCTCCGGTAGGAGGTGTGGTGTCTGATTGGTCATGGCCTGCACGACCTGGGCAGGGCTGGGATTCACCATCTTGGCGTCGCCGATGACGAGTGTCGGAACCGTCTCGTTGCCGTCGGCGATGCTTCGAACCACCGCAGCATCAGCGGGGTTGTCCCAGATGTTGTGTTTGGCCATCGGGATGCCCATCTTGGCGAGCTTGGATTCGAGTCCCGAGCAGAACGGACAGCCGGGCCGCCAGTAGAAGTCGATGGCGTCGAGGTGTGCGTTCGGGTTCGTGTTGGTCATGGCCCTGCCCTTCCGACAAGCGGTCCTTCCTCATCGAAGAGGAGGCAGGTGACAACCCGGTCGGGATTGCTCTCATTCCCCCAGGACTCTTCGGTCGGCTGGAGGAACTTGAACTTCAGATCGCGGTCGTCGTCGGCCGGGATGTAGGCGGCGAGCGACGTCCGACAGATTTCCTCGGCGTACGTCGCGATGGCCGCTTCGTCGTACGTGGCGATCGACGAGTCGATCAATGCCTCTCGGTAGACCTCAAACTGGTGCTCTTGGTCACAGTCAACGATCTCGACCTGGGTCACTTCGCCGCTACTGATGTCTCCGACGATGCAGGCACCGGCTCGTAGGTCGAACACCGACACCAGGGAGTCATCGTCGGCCGTTTCGGTCGGAGCGGTGGTGGGCAACGTCGTTGCGACGTCATCAGACGTGGTCGGCTCGGGTTCGGAGGCGCTGTCGTCGGCGCTCGGACGGAGAACCCAGGCCAATAGAAGCGCGACGCCCACGATGATCGCAAGGGCCAGAATCGCCTTGATCAGGTTGCGGCTTCGGCGCTTCTCGACCGGTGGATCCTCGCGCAGCGGGGAGGTGTCGGGGATCGCGAGATCGACGACCTCCGGTGCCTCGTTGCGCTCCGGGGCGGGTGCGAGGCCAGTGAACGTTGCGCCGCTCTCACTCGGCTTGCGCCAGGCATCATCGCGGGCGATTGCCGGTGACCCAGCCGGAGCGCTTAGCCCTTCTCCGGCCGGTGCCGGCACGTCCGGGACCGGCGCGGCTGCCGGTGGTGCGATGTCGGGCACCGTGTCGGCAACGGATGTCGTTGTGAGCGTGGCAGCTTCGATCTCGGGTACGGCGTCGATCGCAGGCGTCTCCGGTGCGAGCTGGCTGAACGCCTCATCGGCGGTCATCGACGGTGTCGCCTCACCGGTCAGATCCGAGGTTGCCAGGCCGGTGTCTGCATCCGGCGTCGTCTCGCCGTGGTGCATCTCCTCATAGGCACTCGTCCAGCCGTCGTCGGCGTCGGCCGCCGCGATCGGTTGAGCAAGCGTCGGAACTTCGGTACCGGGCGGTGGTGTGATCGCCGTGGTGTCGAGCGGGGGCGGCTCGACGACTGACGTATCAGGTGTGTCGACGATCGCCTGCCAGCCGCCGCCTCCGTCCGCCGATTCGCCGACGGGTTCGGGTTCGAAGAACGGAGTGGAATCGGTTGGAAGGTCGGGTTCGAAGAAGTCGTCGGCGTCGGGCGCGACGGGAATCTCGGTTGGGACCTCCACCTCCGGTATGGCTTGCTCCGGTGCTTCGAACTGCGGGGGCTCGACCGGAGGTACCCCGATGTCTGTGGCCTCTCCCTCAGACACGTCGAACTCGGGCACTTCGACCGTCGGCGCCGCCGCCTCGGAGACGGCGGCATCGAACGCTGTCGTCGGTTCAGGCGGGAGGTCGACGGCCGGCGTGTCGGCGATCGGTGCGGCGAACTCGTTGCCGATCGTCGTCGGAGTCGGGTTGTCCGAAGCGTCGGTGTCGACATCGCTTGGCGTCGGCATCGTGGCATTGGCATCGTCGACGACCGACGGGATGGGCTCGACGGGGGAGAACGGCGTCTCGGCTACGGGAAGGTCGACATCGGCGAAGGCGCCGTTGTGTTCGACCGCCGGCGTGTCGAGCGTCGTGACACCGTTGGTCGCCGCAATCGGATCGACCGCTCCGGAAACCGTCGCTGGCGATCCGGTTTCGATCGTTCCCTCATAGACGTCACCAGGCTTGGCGTCGGCGGGGTACCACTTCCCATCCGAGGCCAACCACCAGCCAGGTCCTTGCCAGACATCGCTCACGCCGGGAATCGTAACTCGGCAGGCGAAAAGGCGGTAATCATGGCACGCAGGCCACATCGGGTGGATCCTCGTAACCAAACTGTCACGCGGCGTGTGACTTGCGGGCGCACGGTAGGTTTCGGACTCGTGTTGACCCTAACGATGCAACCGTGATCCTCGTCGACGCCGACGGTGTGTCGATGACCCGACCTGGTCGACCGCTGTTCGAGAATGTCTCGATCACGATCGCTTCGGGAGACCGGATCGGCGTTGTGGGCCTCAATGGCAGCGGCAAATCGACGCTTGTCGACGTGCTCACCGGACGTCGCGATCCCGAAGAAGGCAGCGTCCGTGTGGGACGCGACGTTCGAGTCGCCTCACTCGGCCAAGACCCCGATCTCGGCGACGGAACCATCGCCGACGCTCTCGCCGGAGTGAGCGCCCCAAAGTGGGAGGTCGATGCGGCCCTCGATCGCTTGGGGATGGGGGGACGTGGGCACGACTCGGTTTCGCAACTCAGCGGTGGCGAAGCCAAACGTGTCGCCCTCGCTAGGGCGCTGGTCAACGAGGCCGACCTGCTGATCCTCGACGAGCCGACCAATCACCTCGATGTGGGCGCGATCGAGTGGCTCGAGACCCGGCTCGCGGCATTCGGTGGAGGGCTGCTCTTGGTGACGCACGATCGCCACGTGCTCGATCGGGTCACCACTCGAGTTCTCGAACTCGACCGCGGCCGTGCGCACGTGCACGAAGGGGGCTACGACGCATACCTCGAAGGCCGAGCCCGCCGGGAAGAGCAGGCTGTCCAGGCGGAGAAGGTCCGCAAGAACCTCGCCCGGACCGAGCTCGCGTGGCTCCGGCGGGGCGCCCCGGCCCGAACATCGAAGGCGAAGGCTCGGATCCGAACCGCCACCGAACTCGTCAACGAGCGTCCCGAGGCGGCGGCACGGTCCGGCGACCTCGATCTGCACTTCGGGACGCCACGACTCGGCAACGACACCGTCGAGCTCGATGGCGTGTCGTTCGGGTACTCGGGGTCCTCTCCGTTGTTCACCGACGTTGATCTGATGCTCGACCGACGCGACCGGCTCGGCATTGTCGGGGCGAACGGCACGGGCAAGTCGACGCTGCTCGATCTGATCGCCGGAACGAAACGTCCGACCGCCGGCCGTCGAGAGGTCGGCTCGACCGTCGAGCTCGAGCTGTTCGACCAGCGCGGCGCGACCCTCGACCCCGATGCGCGGGTCTGGCAGGCGGTCGTCGGTGATGAGGGCGCGAAACCGGATTGGCAGGACAAGGCGCTGATGGAAGCGTTCTGGTTCGATTCGGATGCCCAGTACGCACCAATCTCGATGTTGTCCGGCGGTGAGCGTCGTCGACTCCAGCTGCTCGTGACGCTGGCGAAGAAGCCGAACATCTTGTTGCTCGACGAACCGACGAACGACCTCGATCTCGACACGCTGCGTGTACTCGAGGACTTCTTGGAGGACTTCCCGGGCGCCGTCGTCGTCGTGAGCCACGACCGTGCCTTTCTCGAACGCACGGTGGACGATGTGATTGTCTTCGACGGCTCGGGGTCGGTCGGTCGGCTGCCCGGCGGCTACGAGGCCTACGAGGCCTTGCGGCGAAACACCAGTACGTCGTCGGCCGTACCGTCCGCTCGCCCATCCGGCGGCGGTCGAAAGAAGAAGCCTCAGCGCACGGCGTCGGGGCGTGCTCCCGGAACGATCCGTCACGAACTGGGACGCCTCGAAAAAGACATCGCGCGCCTCGAAGCACAGCGTGATTCGTTGACCGAGCAGCTCGCCGGGGTCGGTGACGATCACGCCGCGCTGGCATCGCTCGGAGCCGAGATCAGCGATATCACCGGTGAGCTCGACGACGCCGAGGAGCGCTGGCTCGAACTCAGCGAAGATCTCGAAGGTGGCGTGGTCGACTGACGATCCACCACAGGTGGAGTCACGAACGGGCGTTGGCCAGGCGCCCAGGCGCTGCTGGGTGGAGTGACGTTCGGCGAATCGCCGTACCCTCCCCGACATGGCTGACACCGATACCGAGACCGCCACGCCGATCCTCGACATCACCGAGGCGGCGCTCGAAAAGGTCATGGAAATCCGCAATGCCGAGGACGACGCCGAACAAACCGGCCTGCAGGTACGCATCGTCGGTACTCGCGGCGTCGAGTACGACTACGACCTCTCGCTCGAGACGATCTCCGAGGCTCCCGACGACGCGTCGGTGTACGTCATTGGTGAGCTGACGGTGATCATCCCCGCCGACAGCGTCGAGGACATGGCTGGAGCGACGCTCGACATCCCCTCGAACCCGATGCAGGGCGGCCTCGTCATCCGCAACCCGAATCGCCCGCCGGTGCTCGCCCCCAATGAGGTGGAGCTGACCGGCACAATCGAGGAGAAGGTCACCCAACTGCTCGACCAGAGCATCAACCCGGCCCTCGCTGCGCATGGCGGCTTCGCCAGTCTCGTGAAGATCGAGAACGAGACCGAGGTTCACGTGCTCATGGGTGGCGGCTGCCAAGGCTGCTCGATGAGTGCGATGACCCTCACCGAAGGGATCAAGACCTCGATCATGGAGTCGATTCCCGAGGTCACCGAGGTGATCGATGCGACCGATCATTCGAGCGGCGAGAACCCCTACTACACCTGAGCTAGCGACATCGGCCTCGGGAACCACCTACGCCCGGCCGACGTAGAAGCGGTATGGACCACGCGACCCGATGGACTCGACGCATTGCCGCCACCTGGCTGCTCGCAACTGTCGCCACTCTCGTGGCCACGGTCGGGACTGCGCACGCCTGTAGCTGCGCGGATGTCGACCCGGTCGGCGCCGTGTCAAGCTCCGACATTGTCTTCACCGGAACAGCCATCGAGTCTGAGACCGGCGAGTGGGAGACGCGCTGGGTCTTCGATGTCGTTGGCGTCATCAAGGGAGCGCCACCGGCTCAGCTCGACGTGATTGGCGAGGACTGGGGTGCGGGCTGCGGCACCGACTTCGGTCGATTCGATGAGCCCGTGGTCGTGTACGTCACTCGCCAAGAAGACGGAGCCTTGTGGGCACGAGGCTGCATGCCCTCGCCGACCGCAGACGCGTTCATGGATCTCGTCGAGGCGGGGTCTGCCGAGACCGTAGGCTCCGGCCCCGTCGAAGCGATCGCCGTCGGCACGATGGGCGCCAACGACATCGCTCTTCTCGACGCCAACGGCGACGCCATCACGATGACGGCACTGGGGATCCCACACGGCATCGTCGATCACTGCGACGGCACGACGCTCGCCGCGATCACGTCAAGCGAGGACGCGGTCGTGCATCTTGTCGATCTCGAGACGCTGACGATCGTGCGAACCGAAGCCCTACCGTCCGATCTGTGGTTCAGTCCGTTCGGGGATCGCATCCTCTGCCGCGACGGTGGAGACGAGTTCGTCATGGCTGGCGGATACGGGCCCAATGTTGGCGGCGTCGACGTCGTGTCCGTCCGCGCCGAAGATCGCACCGCAGAACGTTTCTCGTCGGTCAGTCGTGCAGTCCCGCATGCGAGCGGGTCGGTGCTGCTGCTTCCATCGAACGCGGGCGGGTCGATCCTCGCTGTCGACTCGACGGACCTGTCGACCGAACGCGGAAGGCTGGCCATGCCCGAAGAGGTCGCCGTGCTCGATGGTGCGGTATCGACAGCTGATGACCGGCTGGCGCTTCTCGCCACGGTGGACGGCACCAACCTCGAGTGGGACACGGGCGCCACCCACCTGATCCTTGTCTCGCTCGACGACGGCGTCCCAGTGGCTCTACTGGGCGAGCCCGTTCCGCTGAAGTCCCCAGGCGCAAGGATCGAATCGCCGGAGGGCGCAGCGAAGGACGTCCGGTGGGTCGACGACCATTCGCTCGCCGTCGTGATCGAGACCATGTCGGAGATCCGTGTGACGATCATCGATGAGGACGGCGCCGTCGCGTTGCCACCGACGTCGACGGGATGGGGTAGCACCCCGACGTCGACCTCCCAAGGTGTGCTCCTCGCTCGCAACGGTGGTGTCCGACTGCTCAACCTCGACGGCACGTTGGTCGACGGCACGCCGCCGCCGGCCGACGAACGCTTCGGTGGCGAACTTGCCATCGAATCGATCGACGATGCGCCCCCATTCGATCCGTCGGCGGCGCCGACCGAACCACTGATCATCATCCCCATCGATCAGGTGATTACGGACCCGGAGTTCACGGCCGTGAGCGGGCCCGAAAGCGGGGGACCGGCGACCGCGATCCTCTGGGTGGTGGCGCCGTTACTGCTCCTGGGTCTGGCGTTGGCGGGCTCTGTGATCGTCATCCGACGGTCGGAGTCGCTGAAGAAATCGTAAGGACGGCATTCAGGTACCTCTTGAATGTTGTCGGTACTGTCGATCTCATGAGCATGAACTCGGGGACCACGTCGCCGGCCGCACCTCAAGTTCTCGTCGTCGAGGACGACCAAGGGGTCCGCGAGTCGCTCGAAGTCGTCATGGCCGTGCAGGGCTACGGCGTCACCGGTGTCGAGACTGGCGAAGCGGCGGTCACGCACATTTCGTCTACCGACGTCGACCTGATCGTTCTCGACCTCAACCTGCCGGGAATCGATGGCATCGAAACCTGTCGGCGACTGCGCATCAGCGGCTACTCCGGGCCCGTGATCATGTTGACCGCACGGCACGAGGTCAAGGACAAGGTGTCTGGCCTGGACGCCGGCGCCGATGACTATCTGCCCAAGCCGTTCGCCCTCGACGAACTTCTCGCCCGCATCCGAGCGCTGCTGCGCGCATTCAATCCCGACATGGCCTCCCCCAGCGACGATGGGGTGCTCCGCCTCGGCGACCTGTGGCTCGACCCCGCGGCACGCCGCGCCGGGCGTGGCGACCGGGAGATCGAGTTCACGAAGATCGAGTTCGACCTGTTGGCTCACCTCGTCGAGAACGCGGAGCGAGTCCTGAATCGCAACGACATCCACCTCGCCGTGTGGGGCTACGACGAGGACACCTCGTCGAACACGCTCGAAGTGTTCGTCTCCGCGGTCCGCAAGAAGCTCGAAGTCGACGGTGCCGCCCGCCTCATTCACACCAAACGCGGCGTCGGCTACGTGGCGAGAGTGCCATGAAGCTCCAGATGCGGCTCGCTCTGACGGTGGCTGCGGCGGCTGCCGTCGCGATCTTCTTGATGGCGGTGGCGTCGTTCTTGCTGGCTGCTCGAGAGCAGCGAGCTGCGATCGACCGGTCGTTGCTCGATGTCGTTTCTGAGCCTCGACAGCTCGCTTCGGAGTTCCGCAACCCTGACGGTCGCGGCCGCAATCAGGGTCGGCTCGGCGACATCTTCGAAACCGAGGGTGACGGCGACCAGCGCCTGGTCACGCGAGTGCAGGTGGTCGGCCCGACCGGTCGAGTCATCGTCGACGACGGGCTCCCGATCGTCGAAACGCCGAATCGTCCGGTGCTCGAGACGGTGATCGTCGATGGCGAGCGGTATCGAATGGTGAGCGCGTCGGTTGGCCAGGCCGGCCGGGAATCGCTCCTCCAAGTGGCACGAAACCTCGAAGACCTCGAAGACGGCCTCACCCAGCTCCGACGCCAGATCGCTGCCGGATCACTGCTCGGCATCGCCCTCGCCGGGCTCCTCGGCGCGCTCGTCGCGCAGCGCTTGGTCCGACCGATCAGCGACGTCGCCGACGCCGCCCGCGAGCTCGCCGTCCGCCAGGATCTCCCGTCGCGTATCGAGGTCACCCGCAACGACGAAATCGGTGATCTCGCGAGCTCGTTCAACCAGATGGTTGGCGCGCTCGAAGTGAGCCGAGATCAGCAGCGCCGGCTCGTCGCCGATGCCAGCCACGAGCTCCGGACACCCCTGACGAGCTTGCGCATCAAGATCGACCTGCTCGACGCGAATCCTGAGCTCGATCCAACGCAGCGCGAGAAGCTCCTCTCGGGCGCCGCGACGGAGCTCAGCCAGCTGACCGACCTCGTGACCGAGCTTGTCGACCTCGCCACCGACCCGACCGGGGTCGACGAACCGGTCGTCGAACTCGACTTGCGGATCATCGCCGAAGAGACGGCCGAACGTGTTCGACGAACGACGGGCCGGACCGTCACGGTTGTCGGGCCAGCCGAGACGCTCGTTCACGGTCGAGATCGCATGATCCGTCGAGCCGTCTCGAACCTCGTCGACAACGCCATCAAGTACTCCGACGGCGAGGTCACGCTCACCGTCGACGGAACATCGATCGGCGTCCGAGATCGCGGAGACGGCATCCCACCGGAGGATCTCGACCTCGTCTTCGACCGCTTCTACCGCTCGCCGACCGCACGGACGCGCCCAGGCAACGGCATCGGGCTGGCGATCGTCAAACGCGTCGCGGAGCTGCATGACGGCGAGGTCTGGGCACGGAATCATCCCGATGGCGGCGCAGTCGTGGGCTTCGAGCTCCAAACGAGTTGACTGGGAACATGACTTCGCTCGTCGACGCTCGGTTCGACAATCGATTCTGCTCGAGGCTCGCCGCCGATCCATCCGATGTGAACCGTCCCCGGCAGGTTCCCGGTGCGGCATTCTCCCGTGTCGTGCCGACACCGACGGGCGCCCCCGAGGTCATTGCCCTTGCCGACGAGGTCGTGGATCTGCTCGGCATCGACCCGAGTGACACGACGAGTGACTCCTTTCGAGACCTGGTCACCGGCAATGCCGTTGCGCCGGGGATGGATCCGTTTGCGATGCGCTACGGCGGCCACCAGTTCGGCAATTGGGCGGGCCAGCTCGGCGACGGTCGAGCGATCAACCTCGGCGAAATGGTCACACCAGACGGCTCGCGACAGACGCTTCAACTCAAGGGCGCCGGCCGCACCCCGTACTCGCGGTCGGCCGACGGTTTGGCGGTGCTGCGGTCGTCGATTCGGGAGTTCCTGTGCAGCGAGGCCATGCATCACCTCGGCGTGCCGACGACCCGCGCCTTGAGCCTGGCACTGACCGGCGATCAGGTCATGCGCGACCTGCTCTACGACGGACACCCTGCGCTCGAACCTGGCGCCGTGGTCTGTCGTGTGGCACCCACCTTCATTCGATTCGGCAACTTCGAGTTGCCGGCATCGCTTGGCGAACTCGACGGGCTCCGTGCAATCACCGAGTTCACCATCCGGGAGTATTTCGCCGACCTCGTACCGGAGAGCGGCGAGATCGATGCGGACACAGTCGTGGCCTTCTACCGGCGAGTCGTCGAGTCGACCGCCGACCTGATCGTGCACTGGCAACGGGTGGGGTTCGTTCATGGCGTGATGAACACCGACAACCTCTCCATCCTCGGACTCACGATCGACTACGGGCCATATGGGTGGCTCGAGGACTACGACCCGGACTGGACACCCAACACGACCGATCGCCACGGCCGTCGCTACCGGTTCGGCAACCAGCCCGGCATCGGCCAATGGAACCTTGCTCAGCTCGGCAACGCACTCCATCCGCTCGTCGGCGAGGCCGATCCGCTTCAGGAAGCGATCGATGCCTACGTCGACCGATTCCGCAACGGCTACGGAGACATGGTGCGAGCGAAGCTCGGGCTCCAGACGTGGGACGTCGACGACGATGAATCTCTTGCGATTGAGCTATTCGATCTGCTCCGGATGGTCGAAACGGACATGACGATCCTGTTCCGCCGACTCGCCGACGTCCGTCTCGACGACACCGCAGAGACCGAGGCCCGATTCGCGCCGCTAGTCGATGCGTTCTACGACCCGGATACGGTCGGCGACGACGTGCGGAACCGCTGGCATCGATGGCTCGACAACTACGCAGCTCGGACCCGCAGCGAAGGGACGGGGGACGGTCTGCGAGCCGAGACGATGAACGCCGCCAATCCGATCTACGTGATGCGCAACTGGCTTGCGCAGGAGGCGATCGACGCCTCGACGGCTGGCGACCACTCCAAGGTCGCCGAACTCCTCGATGTGATGCGGGACCCCTACACCGAACGGCCCGGACTCGAGCACTACGCATCGAAGCGGCCGGATTGGGCGCGCACTCGAGTGGGCTGTTCGATGCTCTCCTGCTCGAGTTGATTCCTCAGGACGCTCGGGTCGTGATGATCGAGTAGCACATTTCGTCCTGCGTGCCCTCGGCCCACACCACATACCGGGGTTCGAGACCGGCTGGCCAGAGGGATCGATCCCAGCCGCATTCGACCCGAACGACGTCGCCGTCGGCGAGTATCAACGGCTCGGTGGGGTAATAGCCCATCTGCCAGTCGAAGTCCCACCGGTCGATCTCGAGCAGGATCCGCTCGTCCGGAGTGTCGGGATTGAGCGTCATGCGGTACGTCGTGCCGAGCTCATGCATGTGCGGCCAGAGCGACACGACCTCGCCGCCATCGACGGTGATATCGCACGTCGACGATGCGGTGCCCTGAGTGAAGGCCGCGAAGTCGTCCGGTTCCACTCCGCAACCGGCATTGACGAACTGGGGGATCAACGTCGATTCGAAACCGAACTCCTCTTGGATCCGCGCCACGGCTGCTGTTCGGCTGCAAAGCGGACCCTCTTCCCACTCGGCACACGGGATCTCGACCGGTCCGAGGAGAACCTGATTCCACACCTGGTCGAGCTGCCCACCAGATGTCTCGACCGCCGCGGCGTCCCAGAACTCGACGGCGACCGCAGAGTTGTCGGCTGGGATCTCGCCGTCGTAGTGGTAGTGCCACTGGGCGATCAGGTAGTCGCCAGGCTCGACACGTATGCCCGCGCCCTCGGGCAGCACCATCGGACCCGTGCCCGGCGCCCACGCGGTGATTTGGAACGCGCTCGACCGGCCGATGCGCGGCACCGTCTGGCACTGCCAACCGGGCCGACCGTCCTCGGCGGCTTGGGCCCGAGCGTCCTCGATCGTGTCGGCATCGGCAAGGAAGAACACGCCGTGGTGCAAAACCTCTCGCACATCGGGTCGGACATCGAGCGCCCGAATCCACTCTGTCTCGGTCGTGCCGAGCTCGAGAATGCGACACCGGTAGTCGTCGATCAGGCCGGGCTCGCCCGCGTAGGGCTCGTCGGCAGCGACCACCAAGTCGGCTTCGACCGGCGGAAAGCTCGGCTCTGTCGCCGGGATCGGCGTCGACGGGTCGACGTCGATCAGCCCGCCTTCGGACACCCAGCCGAGGATGGTGTCGCGTTCGTCATCGCTCAGCGACAGGTCCCACAAGAAGTCGATCTCGCTGCCGTTCGTCGCCGGCCAGGGTGGCATTTCTCCTTCGGACACCTTGAAGCCAATGAACTCGGCGATCCCGTCGAACGACTCAGCCGTCGCCATGTCGAGGTGCGTGGTTCCGGGGCCGTCGCCGGTGTGGCACGAGGCGCAGTTGTCGGAGATCACCGGGATCACGTCGTCGCCGAAAGAGATCGTCGCCGACTCGAGAGTCGATGTCGTGGCGGCAGTCGGGTCGGAGCTCTCGGGTGATTCGGCGGACGTGGCTGCGGGGTCGGTGCTCCCGGAGCCGCATGCCGATAGGACGGCGAGCCCGAGCGCGAGAACGGCGGATCGAAACCTCATTCCGACAACCTACGGCGCGATCACTCGGCATCTTTCGCAGGTGGCGGATTGCCCACGACGGGGCGACGGCTGCGATGTACCCTGCGACTCGTGGCCAACGACGGGCGGTCGGAGCCGAGAGCTGGCGCGCTCGACGGCATTCGAGTGCTCGACCTGTCGCGCGTGCTGGCCGGCCCGGTCTGCACACAACTGCTTGCCGATCTGGGCGCCGACGTCATCAAGATCGAACGCCCGGGCGCGGGTGATGAGACCCGCCAGTGGGGTCCTCCATGGCTACGAGACGAAGATGGCAACGAGACCTCTGAGTCCTCGTACTACCTGAGCGCGAACCGCGGGAAGCGATCGGTCACCGTCGACCTCTCCCAACGCGCGGGGATCGACCTCGTCCGACGCCTCGCCGTCGAGTGCGACGTGTTCGTCGAGAACTTCAAGGTTGGCGCGCTCTCGAAGAAGTGGCTCGGGTACGACGACATCCGAGCGGTGCGCCCAGACGTGATCTACGCATCGATCACCGGCTTCGGGCAGGACGGTCCGATGGCGGAGCAACCCGGCTATGACTACCTCGCGCAGGCGATGGGCGGCATGATGAGCGTCACCGGACGCGCCGATGGCGAGCCGGGCGCCGGCCCGCTCCGGGCGGGAGTCGCCATCGCCGATCAAGCAACCGGCATGTATGCGACGGTCGGCATCCTGGCGGCGTTGCGGCACCGAGATCGGACCGGCGAGGGCCAGCACGTCGACGTGGCACTGCTCGACAGCCAACTCGCGTTCATGGTCAATCAAGGGCTCAACTATCTCGTCGGCGGGACGCCTCCGACACGCAGCGGCGAATGGCACCCCAATCTGGCGCCGTATCAGCCGTTCGACGTTGCCGACGGCCGGGTCATCATCGCGGTCGGAAACGATCGCCAATTCGCCGCGCTCGTCGAGTTCGTTGGCCTTGGCGAGCTCGCGTCGGACCCTCGGTTCACCACCAACCCCGATCGCAACACCAATCGGGAGGAGCTGGCAGCGCTGCTCACCTCCGCACTGTCGGTCCACTCCACGGCCGACCTCCTCACGGCTCTTCCGCGCCTGGGCGTCCCGGCGGCCACGGTGAATGATCTCGCGCAGGCGTTCGACGAGCCGCAGATCAAGCACCGGGGCGGACGGATCGACCTCCCCCACGAGACGGCGGGGTCGGCACCCGGAATCGCCAACCCGTTGCATCTCTCGGCGAGCCCGATCCGATACCGAAATGCCCCGCCGACTCTCGGCGAGGACACCGACGACGTACTGACGGGCGTCCTCGATCTCGACCCGAACGAGATCGCTCGGCTCCGAGAGCAGGGCGTGTTGTGATGCACGTCATCCGCCTACACGTCGAATTCGAGGACGACCCGGAGTCGCTCGAGCTCGTCATCGCGCCGGAGGCGACCGTTGCTGATTTGGCCGATCTTCTCGACGTCGATCTCCCGGCGTTGCTCCGCCTGGGCGTGTTGAGCGAGCGGGCGGTGGGAGCGGAGACGCTACTGACCGACCTGCACCTGATCGACGGCGTCACAATCGAGCTCGAGGAGAAGGAGTCATCAGGCGATGCCGTTGCGTGGTTGGATCACATCGGTGGTCTGCCGGCCACCGAATCGATCGACCTCCGCGTCGGGCGTACGGACAATGTGTCGCCGCGATCGACCACGAACCGAAAGACGTTCGGCGTCGACGTGCGTGCCGATGGCGCCGTCGAGGTGGTCAAGCGCCACGATGCCCTTCGGGTCGGCCCGACGATGGTGGATGATCGGGTCACGCTCGGCTCGTCGGCGATCGCGACGGCGAGCGACCGGTACACGATTCGTGACGCCGGACGTCCGCTCCCTGCGACGGCGTCGCCGAAGATTCGGATCCCGAGCCTCGACCTCGGCCCTCCCGACCGGAAATGGACCTCGGTCGTCTTCGTCGTTCTTGGCCTTGCGATGATTGCGGTTGGGCTGGCGTGGAAACCCATCCTGCTTGCAGCAGCGGTCATCGCGTTCTTTGCCGCGATCGTCACCTACCTCGACGAACGAGATGCCCGACGCATGCGACTCCTGCGTCAAGAGGTCGAGAAGAGCCGTCGGCTCGACCGATTCCGCGCCGAGCTCTCGGCCCAAGCGGAGCGAGAGGCCACCCGGCTACGTGGTGGCGAACTCTCCGTGCCGGGCATGGTGCGTCTCGCCCAGTCAGGGTCGCTGCCGAGACGCCGCCACGGACTTGGCGAGATGTCCGCCCGGCGACTCTTCGTCGGGTACGGAGAGGAGCCTTGGCAACCGGCACTGAGCTACGAGAAGGCACCGGAGCCACGGGTTCTCGAGGTGGTCGACGAGGTCGGCCGGCTGCACGACGTCCCGATCTCGATCGAGCATCCGGGGATGATTCGGGTAGGTGGATCGAAGGGTCTCGCTCGCCAATGGGTCTCTGCCGTGGTTCTTCGGGCGCTCTGGGACGATCCGGACGCAGGCGCCGTCTTTGGTATTGCTGACGATCGCCACGACTACTGGGACTGGGCGAAGTGGCTCGTCCGTGAGAGCCCATCCGGGCGTGGCCCCATTCGATTCGCCATTGCTGATGGGCTGGTGCCCCCGCCCGATGAACTGTCAATCACGCGGCGCCTGATCATCATCGACGAATCGTTGTCCACGAGCGCCCGAGGCGTCGTGCCCGAGGGCGAGCTCCACGTGCTCATCGACCCGCTCGGTCATGCCGATCTGCGCATCGGTGATCAGGCGCCCCAGCGGATCAGCCCGATCGGGATTCGTGCCCACGATGCCGACGTCGTTGCCCGCGCGATTGCCCGTGCGCGGCGCCACGAGCACGAAACCGATCGCAGCGCCACCCAATCGGGCGTTCGTCCCTTTCGGCTGGTGGATGTACTCGCGGTCCCGGTGGACTCGGGTACGACCTGAAGCCGAACGTCGAATCAATCAGCTCTTCAGACGCGTGTTACTCGGGTCGTAGATCGCCTCAGCCAGCACTCGCGCGGGCTTGAGATCGCCGACGACCCGGACTTCGAGCTCGGTCCCAGGCTCGGCATCGGCAGGGGACAGGTAGGCGAACGCGAGGCCCTGCTCGACGGTGTGTCCGTAGTCGCCGGTTGTGATGAGCCCACAGATCTGTCCGTCGCGGTACACGGCGTCGGAGCCGTGGACCTCGGACACGTCAGTGTCGACGGCGAGGTAGGCGAGCTTCCACCGGTAGGGCTCTTCGCCGGACTCGGCTCGGGCTCGACGCGCGAGGAGGGCGTCGCGGCCGACGAAGTCGCCCTTGTCGATCTTGATGAACGGCAGAAGACCTGCTTCGTCCGGGTTGACGTCGTGGGTGAGGTCACGACTGATCCGGTAGCCCTTCTCCATTCGGAGTCCGTCGAGGGCGTGGTTGCCAACGTTTCGGACGCCAAGGTCCTGGCCGGCCTCCCAGACGGCGTCGTACACCTCGCCGATCTGGTCGATCGGGCAATGCAGTTCCCAGCCGAGCTCGCCGACGAAGCCGACGCGCATCGCACGCACCGTGACGCCGGCGATCTCGATGTCGTGCACCCGAAGCCAGCGGAAGGCGTCGTTGGAGAGATCGGCGTCGGTGATTTTCTGGAGCAGAGCACGCGAGTTGGGGCCAGCAACGGCCAGCACCCCCCAGTCGTCGGAGACGACGTGCAGCTCTGCGTCGAGGTCGGCCGGCCAATGCGTCTCGAAGTACTCGCGGAAGAGCTGCTCGGCGACGGCCGCGCCGACCAGGTAGAGCCGATCCTCAGCCACCCGGGTCACGGTGAGCTCGCCTTCGATCCGTCCGGTGGGGGTGAGAAGGTAGGTGAGGTTGATCCGGCCGACGGCGGGGATCGTGTTGGTGCTCATGGCATCGAGCGCCGCTGCCGCATCGGGTCCGACGATTTCGAACTTGGCGAAGGCGGTCGAGTCGAGCAGGCCGACTCCCGAGCGCAAGGCCTTCGACTCTTCGGCCGCAACCGGGAACCAGTCGGTGTGGCGGAACGCGACGACGTCTTCTTGGGGGAGCCCCTCGACGGTCGGGTACCACTTGGGGCGTTCCCAGCCGTATACCTGGGTGAACACGGCGCCCTTGTCTTTGAACCGCTCATAGAGCGGCGTGCTCTTGTAGGGCCGCAGCTCGTGGTGTTCGAGGCCAGGCACCGGGGTCTGGTGACGGTACTCGTAGTCCTCGGTGCCTTTGATCCGGCCGTACCGCATGGCGTCGTCGGGGGGGACGAAGCCGAAGCGACGGGCGTCGTAGCCGCGCATGGAGAGAGCGGTTTCGCCGTGCACCATCCAGCGGGCGAGTTCGCGGCCGAGGCCGGGTCCATCGGCGATGCCGACCTGGATGCCGGCCATCTGCCAGAAGTTGCGGAGCCCGGACGGTCCGAGCAGGGGCTCGCCGTCGGGGGTGTGGGCGATCGCGCCTCGGATCACGGACTTGATGCCGTGATCGGCGAGCAGGGGGACCCGTTCGAATGCCCGTTCGAGCCAGAAGCCGATCCGGTCGTAGTCGGCGGGGAAGAGGGGATTCTCGAGATCCCAGCTCGGCCCGTCGTGCCAGGCTGCTTCGGCGTTGGACTGCTCGTAGATGCCGATCAGGCCGGACTGTTGTTCTTGACGCACGTAGCCGGACAGGTAGTCGTCGCGGACGACGGGAAGTTCTTCGGTGAGGTCAGCGAACTCGGGGACGGTGTCGGTGACCAAGTAGCTGTGCAGGGCGTTCGCCATCGGGACCGACAGTCCGACCATGGCCGCCACCTGGTGGGCGTAACAGCCGGCGGCGTTGACGACGTGCTCGGCATGCACCGTGCCGTGCTCGGTGACGACGTCGAAGCTCCCGTCGGTGCGCCGGTTGATGTCGAGCACGCGGTTGCGGCGACTGATCTGTGCGCCCTTTGCGCGGGCGACGGCGACCATGGCATTGGTGGCGCCGGTCGGGTCGACGTGACCATCGTTGGGGGTCCAGATCGCCCCGATGATCTCGTCGACTTCGTAGAACGGGTGGCGCGCCGCGATGTGGGTGTTGTCGACCCACTCCATTTCGTTGCCGACGTACTCGGCCACGCCGACCTGGCTGCGGAGCCAGTCGACCTCGGTTGCGTTGTAGGCGACCCGGTAGCTGCCGCTCTTGTGCCACGTTGTCGCCACGCCCGATTCGGCTTCGAGGCTCGCATACAACTCGCAGCTGTATTTGCGGATCGAGGCAAGGGTGTAGCTCGACACCGAGTGGGTGACCTGCCCGGCGGCGTGCCACGTGGAGCCCGACGTCAGCTCAGCCTTTTCGATCAGGACGGTGTCGGTCCAGCCCTCGTGCGCGAGGTGGTAGAGCAGGCTGGCGCCGTTGATGCCGCCGCCAACGATGACGACTCGGGCAGATTCGGGAAGGGCCACGGGGTGTCCTCTCGCAGGAGTTGATCTCGCCGTGATGGGACGAGCGTTCGATTGAGTGTAGCCTCTGGTACAGATGTACCAAGTGCCTGCGACGACGACTTCCTCGGACACCGCCGATACGGCCGTGGCTGTTCTCGACGCGCTCACCGTCGCCTTCGACACGATGACCCCACAGGTGCAACGCGCCGCACAACACGTGCTCGACAACCCCGGCGACGTCGCCGTCTCGTCGATGCGATCCCTTGCCGAGGCTGCGGGGGTCAAGCCCAACACCCTGGTGCGTATGGCGCGTGCCGTCGGGTTCGGCGGGTATGACGAGTTCCGGGATCCCTTCCGTCGGGAGGCCTCTGAGACGGCGCCCTCGTTTCCGGATCGGGCACGTTGGCTGCAGTCGATCAACGAAGGCGGCCGCCACGGAGCGCTCTTCGCCTCGATGGCCGAGGCGCACCTCAACAACATCGAGACGCTCTTCGCCGAGCTCGACGTCGACGACCTCAAGGGCGCAGCCGACCTCATCGCTGGTGCCCGACGGGCCAACGTGCTCGGCGTCGGAACAGCCAAGCCTCTCGCCGACAACTTCACCTACGTCGCCTCAATGGCGCTCGACAACTTCACCGCAATCCCGACGATCGGCATCGCCATCGACGACGTCGCCCGCATGACGCCAGACGACGTGCTGGTTGCGCTCACCTTCAGTCCTTACCGCGTGGAGATCGTCGAGGCCGTCAACATGGCGGTCGATCTCGGCGTGCCCGTCGTGGCCGTGTCCGACTCGCGCACGTCACCGATCGTGCTGCGATCCACCTACGGCTTCTCCGTGCCGACCGAGTCGCCGTTTCCGTTCTCGTCGAGCGTGGCCGCCACCGCACTGCTCGAAACACTGCTCGCCTTTGCCGTCGCCGACTCGGCGACCGACGTCGCCGCAGCCATCGACGAATTTCACCGCAACCGATCCCGAGCCGGCATCTACGCCGAGTAGGAGACCGACATGTACACCTATGCCCACCCCGGCCTCAAAGACCCCGAGTACTACGTACCCGGCCTGCCAATCGACTACGTCGCGCAGCGGTACAGGATCTCCCCGGACGACATCGCCAAGCTCGGCTCGGCCGAGAACCCCTATGGCACCTCCCCGATGGCGAAGGCGGCGGTCGGCGACGCGCTCGACAAGATGTACACCTACGCGTCGTGGACCGCGGAGCCACTCCGAGAGAAGCTCGCGGACACCTACGGATACGAACCCGACAACTTCGTGTGTGGCGCGGGCGAAACCGAGATCATCGCCATGATCCTTCGGGCTTTCGCCGCGATGGGCGAGCGCATCTTGATGCCCGGTCCGTGCTTTCCGATGTACCACCTGTTCGCCGAGGCCGAGGGGCGCATCCCCGACATGGCGCACGAGGCGACCGACCGCACGACGATGGCCCTCGACGTCGATGTCTACATCGACGCCATCAAGCCCGAACACCGCATCGTCTTCTTGACCAACCCTCACTCGCCGTCGGGAACCTGGATGACGGAAGCCGAGGTGCGACGGGTCATCGAGGCGGCACCACACGCGCTCGTCGTGCTCGACGAGGCCTACGTCCACTACTCGGGCGGACCCGGCTACATCCATCTCGCCCACGACTACGACAACCTCGCCGTGCTCCGCACGTTCTCCAAGGTCTACGGCCTCGCCGGTCTACGCCTCGGCTTTGGCGTGGCGCACCCCGACATCATCAAGGCCCTGCTCGCCGTCAAGCCGACCTGGAACATCGGCCAGCTCCAGATCATCGGCGGTGTCGCCGCCCTCGACGACACCGCGTTCGTGCAGAAGACGATCGACACGATCATCGACTCGCGTACCTACGTCGAAGGCCTGTTCGCGGAGACGCTCGACCGATTCCGCTTCGTGCCCGGCTCGATGTCGAACTTCTTCCTCATCGAGATCATGGACCCCGACATCGACTCCAACCAGGTGTTCGACGGCCTGCTCGAACGGGGCGTCATCGTGAAGGACGGATCGATCTCGTTCCGCGGACTCGAGAAGCGCTTCATGCGGTCCGATGTCAACTTCCGCGAGAAGATGGACCAACTCGTCGCCGCACTCGCCGACCTCCCGTAGAACCCCGCGCTGATCGCCCGAACCGAGGACTGCCATGGACCGCCCACTCGGACTCCCGAAGCACTACTACACCGATCCGGACATCTTCGCCGCCGAACTCGACAAGATCTTCGCGAAGACCTGGATCATGGTCGGGCATCGCTCCCAGGTGGCCGAACCCGGGATGATCCTCACCACCACAGTTGGCGATGAACCGGTGCTGATCGTGAACGACGGCGGCACGATCAACGCCTTCTACAACATCTGCCAGCACCGCGGCCACGAGCTCGTCCTCGAAGAGACCACGCAGGTGCGTGGCGTGATCGTGTGCCCATATCACGCCTGGAGTTACGACCTCGGCGGCGAGCTGCGAGGTGCGCGAGGCAACGACGTCGGTGCCCTGTGCATCCCGAAGGTGCGGATCGAGGAGATGTCCGGGTTTCTGTACGTCAATCTCGACCCCGACGCTCCGGCGCTCGCCGACACCATCCCGGGCATCGGCGACGAACTCGCGGCGATCGCTCCCGACGCTCCCAACCGTCAGCTCACGGCGACACTGACCCACGAGATCGACGCCAACTGGAAGATCGCGGTCGAGAACTACAACGAGTGTTACCACTGCCCGAACGTGCACAAGGCGTTCACGGCGGGAGTCGTGTCGCCAGCCAGTTACCGGATCACGCCGCGAGGAAACTGCATTCATCACACTGCAGAAGGCTCCGACGAGGCTGGCTACACCCGTAGCGCCGAGGAGTCCGATGCGTATGGCTCGTTCTTCACGTGGCCGGTCTCGTCGATCCAGTGCTACCCGGGGCAGGTGCTCAACACCTTCCGGTGGATTCCACTCGCCGTCGACCGCACGCTGCTCATCCGGCAGTGGTGGTTCGACACGACCGAGCCGACGGCTGAACAGCAAGAAGTGATCGACCTCGACTGGTCGACGACGGTCGCTGAGGATTTCGACATCATGGACTCGGTCCAGCGCGGCATGAACAGCCGTGGCTACACGCCCGGCCCGCTGATCGTGAACCCCTCCGGGGTGGCCGACGTGCACTCGGAGAACACCGTGCCGCACCTGCACGGACTGCTCCGAGCTGCCCTCGACGCATGACCGCCTCGGCCGAACTCGCCGAATTCTGTGCGGGGCTCCCGGGCCAGCTCGACGACCGGCTGATCGTGCTGACCGAGAGGTATCTGCTCGATACGTCGGCCTGTATCGAGTTCGGGGCACAGCTTCCGTGGTCGCAGTCGGCCGCTCGGTACGCGTTGGCCCAAGGTGGCACCGGCTCGTGTGAGGTGATTGGTCACGAAGCCCGAACCTCGCCCGCTATGGCCGCGTTCGCAAACGGCGCTGCGGGACACGCGTTCGAACTCGACGACGTCCACGAGGAGGCGATCAGCCATCCCGGCGCAGTGGTCGTGCCCGCAGCGAAGGCGGTCGCCGACTACGTCGGCGCGTCACGATCGCAGCTGCTCGACGCGATCGCAGTCGGCTACGAAGCGATGGGCCGCGCAGGAATCGCGGTCGGCCCGTCGAGTCACATGCTCGGCGGGTTTCACCCGACGTCGATGTCGGGGGTGTTTGGCTCAGCCGCGGCCGCCGCGGTGTTGCTTGGCTTCGATGCGCCGAAGTTCAACCATGCGTTCGGGATCGCAGCATCGCTGGCGTCTGGCACGATGGAGTTTGCTGCCTCTGGTGGGATGGCCAAGCGAATCCATGCCGCTCGTGCCGCCGAAGGGGGAGTGGCTGCGGCGTTGTTGGTTGACGCCGGGCTCGAAGGCGCAACCGACGGCCTTGCCGGCACCTACGGCTTCTGCCGGGTCTTCACCGACGAGACACGGGTGCATCTCCTGACCGAGGGTCTCGGCGAACGCTGGATGCTCGACGAGATCACGATCAAGCCGTATGCGGCGTGCAGCGACATTCACCCGATGATGCAGGCGACGATCGAGCTCGTCGCCGACCACGGTTTCGGCGCGGGCGACGTCGTGGAGATCCGGGCCTTCGGTCCGACCAAGGCGGCGACGCAGAACAGCTTGGATGGGACCGCCTCGGTGATGGCGGCCCAGTACTCGGCCCAATGGAACATCGCGGCTTCGATCCTGGCCGACCCAACCGATCCGGCGACGTATGACACCAACCGGATCAACACGGAGCCGGTTCGGGAGCTCCAAGCGAAGGTCGTGTCCGTCGAGGCGCGGCCTGAGTACGACGCCACCTACGCCTGGAAGATGGGTGGTGGCGTCGAGATCGATCTCGTCGACGGCACCCGTCTCGAACGTTCGGTGCACGGCCAGTGGGGATCGATGCACGACCCGTTGAGCGAGACACAGTTGCAGCGGAAAGTCACGATCCTGAAGCCGTGACCTTCAGCGAGTGCCGGTTTTCGGCAAAGCCATCGCCGAGCCCTAACTAGGTACATTCGTACCTTTCGGCCTGCCCTAAAGATGTGACATGGGCTACATGCAGGTTCGGTCGACGCAGTGGACAGTCGTGCGACGCTTTGGCGGGATTGGCATTTCGTTGTGCGCCGCTGGTTTGATCGCGGGTGTCTCCGCCGCAGGTGCGCTCGTGGAGGCCGATCCTTCCGCTGATCACGAAGACGACATCGCGTTGGAGATCCGAACAGCCGTTGGTCCCTCGCCGAGGGCAGTGTCCACGGCCATCGCAGACAGCCCGTGCGTCATGGTTGGTGCTGACTCGGTCTCCATTCCCCAAGATCCTGCGACATGTGAGCTGGTACCGCCTGCCGGCGTCACGATCGCCACACCACCGGTCGGTGCCGAATGTGTCTGGATGGATGAAGGCGTGTTGGTTGCTGGCGGGTGTGATGTTGTCCCGCTTGGCGGCGCAGACCTGGTCACGGCGTTGCTCGACGCAGGTGTTGCCACGTCCTGCGGGTGCAGCGGGACCGTGCTTGCTGGTCAGATCGAGCTCGTCGTCAGCGGCGTCCCTGGTCCCGACGTAACCGGTCCGGGAGTCGACGTTTGGTTGGAGGTCCGGACGAGCGACGATACGGAGCTTGGCACCCGTGTTGGAAATGGTGCCCTGATCGTTGACGCGTTGGCGGGTCAGAGCGTCACTGCGGTCTTACTCGCTGGCTCCGATCGAGCAGACGGCTACGAGGTCGGACGTTTGAGTTTCACCGTCGTGGCAGTGGCGCCCACAGGCCAGCCCGAGTCACAGACGCCAGCACAACGACCCGTGACCGGTGTGTTCGTTCCCTCGACCGTTATTCCTCGCGGTGGAGAGGTGTTGCCCGCAGGCGTCATGGGACCGGCTGCCCCCGAGGGCCTGATCATCCCCGGTGCGGCTGCATTTCCGCTCGTCAGTGGAACACCAGGTGGGTCCGGGGGTTCGCCAAGTGGTTCGACGGTTCCGGTTCCCGACCTGCCGACCGTTGTGCTCAACGAGGATGATGATGACGAGCTCGTCGTCATCATCGATGATGGATCTGGCGACGGTGACGGCGACGACGGTGACAGCGGCAACGGTGGTGGCGGCGATGGAGACAGCGGCGAGGGATCAAACGGAGGGGGCGGTGACACGTTCCTCAATGGCGATGGTGTCCTGACGACTCGAGTTGTCCCGCCGACGAGTGGTGTGGACTTCGAAGTCATCATCGACCGTGAAGCCGAACACCGGGAGAACCGATTCCTCCATCTCGGTGCGAGCTGGCCGACCGACACGCTGACGCTCGACCTCCGTCTGGACAACGGAACGACCCTGGGCGACGCGCTCTCAGTTGAGGAACAGGCCTTCCTCTACACATTCGCAGGCCGCATTCGATTTGTCTCAGAGACCCCGGTCGACTTTGGCGCCTTGGATCCTGACTCGCTGTGGCTGGACGTGTCAGGCACCGCCGTCATCCTCAGTACCTACGACTATCTCGACGACGGAGTCCTGCGGTTCGACGACACGAACGTCGATCTCGACTGGCAAGGCAATGTGAGCCACGGGATCGTCGATCTCGGAGGCGGTGACGACACAGCGTCGCTTGGACATCTCACGTCATCAACAATCGCCGCAGGCGACGGCAACGACTCCATCACCGCGCGCGGTGGCCACGGCCAGTACTGGGGCCGGGCGGAGTTTACCGAGGACCGAAATGCCGTCGTGCTCGGCGGAGATGGCGACGATACCGCCGAACTTGACTTCGGGACATTCATTGGTGGCCGGGGAGATGACACGGTTCGGTTCCAAGGACACGGCGCGAACAATGATGGCGTCCACCGGGCGATCATCGGCGCGGGAGAAGACACCGTCGATGCCGATGGCGAGGTCATCGAAGTTCATGTCGAGAGTGGCATGCCAATCGACGTCTCTGTCGGCTTCGACGAAGACACCGAGGGATGGTCCACGATCATCACGTCCGATGGCGACCGGCTCCTCAACCCGAACGGGTCAGACGACATCACTGAGCTGATTCTTGGCGGTGTCGCGGATGATTCAGTGGTCGTGGATGCGCGCTTTGGCACGGAGACCAATGGGGGTATGGAGATCGACTCGGGCCTAGGGGCTGATGCAATAGCGTTCATCTCCAGCCGTGGTCGACAAGTCGACCAGTCGGGGGACTGGGTCGAGCGAGATGACCTGGTCGAAGAGCGCCCGTTCGAACTGCAAGCCGGGTTGGACAACGACCGTGTCACTGTCGATGCGGTGTACGAGGTCGAGTGGGACCGGTTCGTCCGAGATGTCCGAGACATCACGTCTCATCAACTACCCGATGAGTTCGACGTGTACGAATTCGCGTACTGGGGGGCTGAAGCCGAGCTTCAGCCAGCGGAGTACCTCAAGTGGGTGTTGCCCAGCACCGGAGCCATCGATGGTGGAGCCGGTGATGGCGACACGATCGTACTCAACGTCCTCAACCCACTACCGGAGAACACGGTTCTGGGGGTGGGCGATCTCGAAGACACTGTGGATGTCGGAACGGTGCTCGGGTTCGAGAACCTGGAGATTGTCGCCGAATGGATTCCCGTACCCGACGACCCTCCAGCGTCGCCGACGTCTCCCGGCGTCAGTGGTGAGGATCACGGTGGTTCAGGTGCTCACTACACGGGCTACAACTCGAATGCGCCGGACCTCAACGACGGCTGGACGTACCGATTCCGCGTCAAGGCCGCAGGCCCCACTGCAGTCGAGTACGCCAATGACCCAACGGCCCGAAACGAAGCGTTCGTCGATGTTGGCGAGCTGAACGACGATGGCGAGTTCATCTTTCGTGGCCGTCGGCGGATCTTTCAGTGGGCGGATACTCGAACGTCGATCGTTGTCGAGAACCCGGATCGAATCGCCTTTCGCAATCCGTCAGATCAGAACATTGCGTTCGAGTTGTTCTTCACCGATATGACGACTGTCGACCCACAAACTGGGGTGACCCACGAGGTCACCTCGACGTGGGGTCTCGATCCTGGGGAGGTACGGCTTGGCAGCGCACCCGATCTTGGGCCTGGCATGAACGAACCAACTCCACCGGCGTCGTCTTCGCCGCCAACCGGTGGAGGGTCCCCGTCGATCACCGACCTACCGCTATGGAATGGCGCAAGTCGAGGTACTGGGTCGGGCTCAGGCGGGACGTCTTGGACCGAGTTCAACCAGCGCCTCGAGGACGTCAGCGGAGGCGCGGATATCACGCCGAGCGATCGCTTCGACTGGCTTGTTCGCCACACGGGCATCGAGGCGTGGGGCGATACACGAGATCGCGTGCTGTTCGACGGCGAGGCGCTGTATCTCGAGAGCAACGAACAGAGAGCCGCCCATGAGCCGACGTGGCGTGAATCGGCCAATCATCCACTGCTCCTCACCCCACGAAACTTCGAGAATCTCGCCGACCGAGGACTGACGGGCGCAACGCTGCGAAATCAACATGACGAGCCGCTGACTTTCCGGGTGACCCACTGGAACGACACGAAGGAAGTCGTCACGCTTCAGCCCGGTGAAGGTTGGGAGATGGCCTACCCGGCAGAACGCCACGCCGCGGTCGTCGGAGGTGAGACACTGCTTGCGGGCGACACCATGATTCTCGCCGATCTGCCAGGGACCGACTTTGCGCCACGGTTGATGTCCCCCGATGCGGATGTCCGCGTGGTCGGGCCGATCGATCTTGGAGATCGGACGGAGAACGTCGTCTCAATCGAGGGCGGATCGCGGGTTATTGAGTGGCAGACGCCCGAGACCGGGCTTCCACAGGACTACGGCTCGGGAGCGTTCACCTTCGCGCCGCACAAGGATCAGAAGGTTTCTGTTGCCCTGGACGAAAGCGGAGGCTTCAAGGCTCTGACGACGGCAGTTGACGGTTTCGGTGGCACGAAACTCCTCCGTGCCGAACTCAACGGCACGAACTTCGAGTACGTGATCACCGACGTCCTCCCCGACGACTACGAGCCAGGTGACGTTCTCGACGCTCGGCCGCTGCATGTCACAACCGATATCGGATCGTGGACGGGAGATCTCGGCGAGATATTCGACCCGGTCGACGTCCTGTGGCGTGAGCAGAGCGACTTTGATGACTTCCGGAGCTTCGTTGCGGACATCTCTTTGCTCGACGACCCAGATTTGCAGAACGCTGCCCGGACGCGTGCATACGGCCGGACGGACGCCGAAGGCCTTTTGCAGCAGGCAGTAGGAGGTTCGTCGTGGTTCACGACCGAAGAAATTGACTCCATCGATCGACTTGACATCGGAGCGGGGATCTCGCTGCTCGGAGATCCTGAGAACATGGATCTCTTCGCGGCGCGGCAACACGAGGCCGCCCATCGAGGAAACATCGAGTTCGTTCGTGAGAACCCGCCCGGTCCCGGAGTTGACCAGCTTGCGATCCAGGGGAGCCTGCCGACCCGAAACCAGGTTGTTGGTCAAGTCGAACACCGCCCACCGTTGGACAACATGCTCAATGAACTTCATGTAGCGACGGCGATGTTCGACAGCCCCGTGAGGGACTGGATCGGCGATGATCTCGACGAGACCGTCGACACGGTCATGGACCTTACCTGGTCGAACCGAGATGAGCTCGTGAGCAATGTTGAGCGACAGTTCGAAACAGCGCTGGTCGACATCACCCACCCCGACGTGCTCGCGATCACTGGTGCGTATCAGGGTGTCAGCATCACGGTCGCGTTGCCCCTCGACAAGAACGCCACCGACCCGTTCCGTCGACTGCTGCCCTCTGGAAAGCCGCCGCTCATCGTCGCCAGCGTGAACCAGGACTCCCCGTTGCGGTCATCTGCGCGGTTCAGCTTTCCGGCGATTGGTCCGGTGCAGACGGGCACCGAACTCTCCGTCATCCTCAACACGGGGAATGGGCAGGTGACTGCGATGGCCAAGCTGGTCACGGCAGTCAACTTCGCCTCGCCCTTTCTGCACAGGGGTGGCTACTACGCAGGAGCGTTCTCGCTCAACGGCCCAGCGAACGACGTCAACCACACTCAAGAAGAACTCGAGGACAACCCGTATCTCGGCGGAATCTCTGGATTCAACACAAACATCGTTTCGAACCCGATTGCCCGGCGAATTGGCACGGGTCTCGCCCTGCATGGTGTGGGTACCGTCGGATCCGCACTCGCAGGACCGGTGATTCTCGGAGACTTCGCCAACGGCCCTGCCCCCGACCTTTCGCTTCTGACTGCCGGCGGACTATCAGCCTTCGCTGCCAACATTCTCTTACACGGCAACTTCGATGTCGCGTACGGCTGGGGGCATCCCAACCTCTATACGGAAACCTATTCCGCAGAAGACGAGTTCCGAATCCGGATTGGACAGGCAGACTTCGTCTGGGATGAGGGTCTGAGGTTCATTCCGGACTCGCCCGACGCTGCGAGACCGCCGAGCTCGTAGCGAGTCACGTTTCCGTCGGCCCACCTGAGCAAGCATCCATCTCGATCGGCCAGTCGCCTGGCCGTTCACCTCGGACGGACAGATTCGTCTCGGACAGCATCATCGAGTTCGGGAACATCCCCGAGACAGGGGGGCTGATCGATCGCCCGAAGGCCGACATGCGTACATGTACCTATTGCGTCGGCACCTAGATACCTGTCATTTCGGTCCGAACGTACCGCTACGGACGTGATGGGGCCTGCGTCATGAATAGCAGGTACTCGCCCCTCATCCGACCGATGGCCGCCTCATGTGCGATGGCGTCATTGCTCATCGTCCTCTTCGGGTTGAACTCTTCGGTCGCCATTGCGCAGGAGACGGAGGGCGACGTCGACGTGACCGACGATGACATTGCCGAACTCGTCGAGCTGTTGGCGCTCGACAGCGCAGACGACTTCGAATCGCCCGGTGTGGCGAGCACGGAGACCCTTGAGGACGGCGAAGCGGCCATGTTTGGCGCAGCGCAGTTCTCGCTCAACTCTGACTCCAGCGGTGAAGGGGTATTGGTCGGCTCTGCGGTGTCGTTCTGGCTCGACGGTTCTGGCACCATCGCCATCGACGACGAAGTCAGCGGTGTTGCGATTGCCGGATCGGCAACCGTCGATTCCGTCGTGTGGCAGTTGCCGGCAGGCGCCTACTTCGCTGACGGAGGCGGAACCGAGCGGTCCTTCGGAGAGCGTGTCGAGATCATCTTCGGCGAGGGTGGCGCCACCGAAGTCTCTGCCGTCGCGACCTTTGGGAGCTCGACCTTGACGCAGACCACGCCAGCGCCAGCTGCGTGCGCAGCGTACGAGGCTGCGCTGAACGAGGACGGTGACTCGCCGCTGACTGTCGAGCAACAGGCGACCTTCGAATCGCTCGTCGGAACATGCGATGACGTCGTGGACGAGATTGCGGTCGACGGCCCAACCTTCCCGGCGTCGACGACCGTCGATGTGCTCACGCTTTCGGTGAACGGTTTGGCAGAGATCGAAACGCCCGTCGCCTCGGCGTCGGTCGGAGTCGATGCTGCGCTCCCGACGGCGGTCGCACCTCTTGCCCGCGTGGGCGCGAACGGCTCGCCACAGGCGTTCACCTGGAACACGCCGACGACGCCTCAGGCGTGCATCGACTCCGGTGGACATACGACGCCCGGATTTGGCGTGGGTCCTCTACCGACGTGCGAATCGGTGTCGAACGCACCCTACTCGTACTGCACAAACGCCGACGGCAGTCCCGATGCGCCTGCCGGCTACACCGGGCCAATCGATGACGCATGCACCCCGTTCGTGTCGGCGAGCGACCCAAACGTGTTGATCATCACGACAACGGATGGATCGAATGGCACGACGTACTTCTGCGTAGACGGTGGTGAGCGAACTCCGGCGATCGTGACGAGTGATGGAGTCACCTGTTCGACATCGTCAAGTGGTGGCGGCAACTCAGGGACCCTCCCACCTTTCGTTCTGCCGTCTGTCGTGCGTCCTCGGGACGAAGAGGATGAAGACTTCGACCCAGATCTTCCGGACCTGACTGGCCCGGATGGTTTGCCCTACACCAACGTGCGACCGATTGAGGGTGGCAACCACATTGACGGTGGCGTCGTTGGCCATCCGCCAGAAGACGGCTGGGGAGTCGACCAGGACTCACCTCTCGGGCCGACCGGGCCGACCGTGGTTCGTGCCTCGGACACCGTCACTTTCGGGTTCACCTATCGCAGTTGGTACGACGGCGGTGCCTTTCGCGAGTCATGGTCGGAGTTCGCTCCGAACAGCCCAGACTTCTTCGGGCGGATTGACGGCGAGGTCGTGTTCGAGAACCAGTCACCCGAGCACGACTGGGACTACGACACGATGGACGGCGCCAGCGGAGTTATCGATTTGCGCGGCGGTGTTGACGGATTCGACGTGGGCACTGAAGACGACTTTGTTCTCGATGCGCGAGAGAACCAGAATCCTGGCGGTGTGTCCATCGATGTTGCCGATACGGAACACACGCTCATTGCTCGACTTGGTGGTCAGGACGACAGCGTCAGGGGAGACAACGCCGACACCGTGTCCATCGACGGCGGCGACGGGTCGGACTCTGTTCGTCTGGTCGACATCGACAACGCAGCGGTCTACGGCGGCGCGGGTGACGACGAACTAAGAGTTGCGGTCACTGATGACTCAGGTGAGTACATCATCGACGGTGGCGCGGGGAACGACTCCATCTCTGCAGAAGGCTCGGGCGTCGTGTACGTCGGCGACGGTCTCGACGAGATCGGTGCATCGAGGACATATGAGAACGAAGACGGTGATCGTGTCACCGTCGATGATCAGATCATTCGCGTCCGTGTACCCGAAGGCACTCCGGGCTTCCGACGCAACGACGACCCGAACGGGATCTATGTCGTCGGCGTCGACATCGGACTCGACGACGACGGTCTCAAAGATCAGGTGTTCCGGATCGCGACGGGAGCTGGGGATGTCGTGAACCAAGAAGATCTTGCGAACTTCGACATCATCCAGACCGGTGACGGTGCTGACTCGATTCGGTATGAGGTCGACCATGGGTACTCGGCGCAACGGTCCGAAGAGAGCGAGGTGCCTGACATCGTCATCGAAGCCGAGGGTGGGAACGACCACATTTCCGTGATTTCGATCAACGGCCGCGAGGTCCAGGCTGAGGGGGAGACGGTTGACCAGCAGACGATCAATCCGTCTTCCCCGACCGAGACACACATCGACGCAGGTGAAGGGGATGACGTCGTCGAAGTCGATGTCACGTACATCATTGACATGGACCGATTCATTGCAGACTACGTGCGTGAAGTGGGACCCGGAGGAATCCGGCTGGTCGGGCGAGACCTCAACGCAGAGAACTTCACGTACTTCGCCAACCGCGCAGATCTCGACCCGCTCAACTACATGACCTTCATCGGACCGGAAGGGGTCACCATTGACCTCGGAGCGGGCAATGACCGGGTGATCTTGAACGTGTTGATGCCGATGCCGCGCAGTGTCGAGGGCCGTTTGGGGATGGATCACGTCATCGGAGGCGTGACCGGCCACGAGCACGTGGAGTTCGTCGGCACCTACCTCGACATCGAGAGCGACGATGCTCCGCCGCCGAACGAGCCCGGCTCGGGCGGTCGGCTCGGTCAACTTGACGATCATCCGGCAGGGACGCGCTTCGAGTTCAACATCAGCATCAAGGCACATGTCGGAAGTCGGCACCGTGCGGGCGATCTCATCGACTACGGCGAGATCATCGATGGAGCGTTTGTACGACGCGGGTCGATTCGACTCGGTCTCGATGCGCCGACAGATGAAGAGATCTTTCTCTCCACACCCAATCTCGCATTCCGGGACCCCAACCCCGACGCAAACGGTCCTGGCGGTGCACTCGGATTCCAAGTATTCGGAGGGCCATTCGCCTCAACGGAGGCGACGTTGTCTCCCGGTGATCTGGGATGGCCGGACACGCCGAATGGTCCCGCAACCGATCTCATCCCGAGTGTTGTCCTCGATGCATCCAACAATCACATGCTCGACGCCACGATCGCACGGGGATATGACCCCGGTGTGTGGTGGGATCCGATCGACCACGCTCTCCGAGGTGGCGGCAACTTCTCGGGTGGTACGGGGGCTGGCCTGCCGGACCCGTCGGGAGATCCGTCGGATGGGCCGCCATCGACCCCAGAGGAGCTCGAGGCTGCGCTTGGCCGCCCGCCGACCAACACCGAGCTGTTCGATTTCTATGCTCGTACGACCACCGTTCGTTCGACCGACGGCGGCTTTGCTGGCGAGCTCGTGACCTACGACACCGGTGAAGGAGCCCGAGGGATTTCGATCACGGATCTCGAGACAGATCTTGGCGTCTTGGCCGGACACGGCATCGGCGGAGCCCTCCTCCGCAACACCTCCCCGGACGCGGTTCGATTCACCGCAACATTTTGGAATGGTGAAGAACGCGAGGTCACGGTCCTGCCAGGTCAGGGTTGGCAGTTCGGGCCCGGGCATCAATATGTCCCGGTGGAGCTCGGCGTCACACAGCGCCATGGAGACGGGATGCTCGTCGCGACCAGCATCTCAGACCTGAGCCCGATACATCTCTACAGCAATCCGAACTACTCCGACGAGGAATTTGGTGACACCTACTACGGCAACCGGACGGGCATGGTCCGCCTCCCGGACGAAGGTCAGGTGACGTTCACTCCGCCAGGCGGGATTCTCGGGATCGAGGAAACGTCGCTCGTTGTCGAGACGACGTCGAATCTCTTCATCGATGACCTTCGGAGCCAAGACATCCACGATTCGACGGAGACGGCACACCATCTGTTCGGCTTTCCCGCCGTTCGGCACGTCGAGGCCGTCCTCCTGCCGATTGGACCGGGCAGTTTCAATTCGCTCGTGAACGCAGGAAGGGACCCATTTGCCCCGTATGACTATGACGAGATTTCTGCGGCCGCGGTTCCGCATGCCGACTACAACCCGCTCCCGCGAGAGTCCGTTGCGCGCCTCTTCACTCGACGAGACGCCGAAGGGCGAATGATCCATGAGATCGAGATCGCGCGCTTCGACCGGCTCGAGGACGACGACGCGGCCTATCAACAATCCCAGCTTCGCACCGCTGGGGGCGATCTGTACCGGTACACCAAGACCACATACAGTCTGAACGAGTTCCATCACGACTACATCGATCTCGCTGACCCCACAGGCGAGACGCTCAATCGTGAGATCTGGGACTATCACGCCCTCGGCAGTGACCTGACCGAACTGGAACTCCGACAGCGTCGTCTTCAGCTGGAAGCCGAGATTGACGAGATCACTGCGTCAATGGAATCGCTCGAAGGTCCATTTGGGCAACCGGGCGGGCGACTGGACCGAAGCGACTGGCTGCGCCTCCGGCGCGAGCGCAATGACCTGATGGCGGAGTACCTGCGCCTCGAGAAGCCGTTCTACGACGAGCTCGTGACGGGCGTCGTGGCCGGAATTCATGGCTTGGACAGCTATGAAGAGTCGGAGCTTGTTGATGCCTTCGGTGCGAATCTCGATGAACGAGGAGGACGTATCGTCACCGATCTGACGCAAAACGGGCTGCAGAGTCTCCTCTACGGCGCCACGACGAGATTTCAACGCTACGGCGCTGGCCTGATGCCCTCGGGTTCCGTGGGCGTGGATGGTGTCAATGCCTTGCCATTCTCCTGGCCCGCGACCATGAGCAACAACGCCGGTCGCGGAGACATGATCTCGCTCGCTGAGGGAGCTGACACGTCGGCGCCCGGATGGGATTCGGACGCTCGCGCAATCTTCAATCGTCCGAGATGGGAGATCGAAGAAATGCGGGAATCAAACGACCTCATCACCCAACTTCGAGGCGAGCTTGCGTATAACAACCGGAGGATGCAGGACAACTCACTCCCGCAGACCGAACGACTGGCAGCACGGTCAGCGTTCTGGACTGTTTCTGGCCAGCTCTTCGAGGCAATGGGCGCAGTAGGGGCACTGGGCCAAGTGGACCCAGGCGTTTCGCGAGGTGGTCAGATTGCCAAGAACCTGTTCGACGCCACACAACGGATGTCGAAGGTCAGCGAACTCGGCAACCTTCGCCAATGGGTTGGGCTAACGGCGGAGGCGAATCGGATCGCTGCTCAGAACCAGACCATTGCGAGAAACGCTGAGGCGAACTCCGCGAGCTTCAGAGCAGCCATCGTCGCTGCGAATACCAACGCACATGCAAAGAAGTTGGAAATCACGGCACTCGAGCGTGAGCTCACTGATTGGGTCGGTGAGATGTACGAGCGGGGCCATCGGAGCGAGCATGCGCAATTGACGAATCAGATCCTCGCCGACAATGCCCAACTCTCGAACGTGCGTGAGCAACGGGAGGCCGACATCGCTGCGTATCAGGCCCAGGTGGCTCGCATCGACGAAACGTATGGAGACACGCTCAGCCAGTGGGAGAGCCGCCGCGACCTCGCCCGGACCATCGTCGAAACGAGTCGATCGGACACGTCTTCGGCGGGGTCGATGCAGTTCCGCTTGGCCCGAGCCCTCGAAGACGAGGCGATCATGAACGACCTCATTCGACGGGGCAATGCGATCGCCGGCGCGGTCGAGCATCGAATGAACACCGAGGCCGACCCGGCGGTCGCCCGAGCGATTGGCTTGAGGCTGGAGGACCACTCGGTGCTGACGCCGATCACGAACCCGTTCACCGGCGAGGAGGTGCTCATCCCCAACCCGACGATTGCGGCGGTGGCGGCACTTCCCGACGGCGCAACTCCGGATGCGCAGACGGGTGAGTATTCGATCTACTCCGTGCAGTTCCACGACGACATGCTCGGAGCGCCTCGGCCGGTCCGGCCGACGGTCGCCTTCCCAGACTTCTCGATCGAGGCTGCCCTGGCTCCCGAGATCGCGTACGTCGAATCGCAGATCTCGACTCGACTGAATGCAATCGACAGCGCGATCGATTCGCCAGCTGTCGACGCGGCGGTGTCTCGGACCGTGGACCAAATGCACCAGTACGTGGCCGACTCGGACTGGGACGGTCTTGCGAGTCTTGAAGCTCAGCTCGATGGCGAGCCACTGGGTACACGATTTGCGTCGCAGATCGAAGCAGAGCTGCGTGCACAGGCAACGGCCGATGGCTACGCGGACACCGAGTGGTTCGGCTTCGTGCTCGAAACGTTGGATCGGGTGGAATCCGACCTGAACACGGCGTTCCGCGACTACGCCCAGCTGCACCAGCTCTCGGCGGCATACGGAGACCTGGAGGCGTACATGTTCGCCACGAACGACGCATTCCTCAATGACGCCTGGAACGAGATGATCGGGGCAAACGGTGCAGCATCGAACTTCCGTCTGGTGGACACCGTGCCCAAGAACTGAGGACCCAGTCGTCGGATGCGGGGTCGTCCATGGAACCGCTGTCGTGAACCAGATCACGTGTCCGCCTGAAGCGCGGCTCCCGGGTTGTACAACGTCGTGACTGCCTACGTCTACGTCAAGCTGGCCTAAATCGGTACGTATGAACCGTTAGGCCGATGAGACGATCGACTCATGGCACTCCTTCAGCGTTTTCCTGTTTCGTCACGATGGTCTACGTCCCTACACCATCGGCCAGTTGTCGCCGTGATCACGGTTGCTGTGCTCGTGGTCGCCGCGGCTGGACCGGTCGGTGCAGTCGAAGAGGAGGCGGTTCCGGAAGAAGTCACCGATGCTGGAGCCGAACCGGTCGGTCCGCTACCGATCCCGGCGACGGCCGAGTGCGTGGGGTACACGCCGCTCGCCGGATCGGCCGGTCAGTGGGAGATCGCCGAGCTGTGTTCGGACTTCCCCGGGGGTACGCAAGTGCCAGCCGAATGGGCTGCAACGGGATGTATGCGTGGTCAGCCAGACGGATCGGTGCTTTTCGGCGAGTGCGCAGATCCGCTGACTGACGACGAAGTGCTTGCGGCTGCCCAGGCCTCGGGTCTCGCGGTCGAGTGCTCCTGTGGCGACGGGGGGATTGTGGGCGAAGCCACGTTCACGGTGACCGGTGTTCCAGCGCTTGATGTTGTTGGCCGCAATGCGCAGCTGGTGTTGCGCTTGACCGACGGCGCAGGCGGAGTCATCGACTCGGTCACTGGCAGCCTCCTCGCTCCGCCGACTGTCGTGCTGAGTGCCGATATCGACGTTTCCTCGGTGACGGCAACGCTGCTTGTCTCCGGCGCCGATGGGTCTGAGCTCGAATTTGGCTCGCGTTCGCATTCGGTGCTCCGGATTTCTCCGACGGCGCAGGCCTCTGACGCGACGCCGGTTGATGCCAACACTTCGGGCTTCGTTCCGTTGAACGTGGCGCCGGCTCCCGACTCCTTCGCCCTACCGGCTGTTGGCAACGTGGTGACACCTGTTGTCAACGCGCTTGTCTGCGTCGAATTGAACTGTGGCGTTGGCGAGTCGACTGGCGTCCCCGCAAGCGAATGGTGCGTGCTGCCGAACGGGGACTACTACGGCCCGCCGGACAACTGGGTTGGGCCGCTCCTGCCGTGCCCGGCAGGCTTTGTCGTGCCCGGCACAACGCAGCCAGGAACCAACGGACTTCCGCCGTTCACGCTGCCCGGCGTCACCGTCATTCCGCGACCGCGAGACGAAGACGACCTCGACTACGACCCCGACCTGCCCCCGCTCACCGGTGATGACGAGCTACCGAACAGCGATACGGCCACGATCGATGGCGGCCGAGTCTTCGAGATCCTCATCGCAACGGACTACGGATTCCGAGACGGCGACTGGTCCGGGCACAACCGCTTCGAGAACTACCTCCCGGAGTTGTTCCCGAACGACACGATCGTCATCATCTTCGGCGACACACTCCATCCCACCCGCGACGGTTGGTTCCCTGGCCGCCTCACCGAGGCCGAGATCGACTTCCTGGGCTCGCTCGACAACGACGTCATCTTCCGGGTCATCGACGACCCGAAGGCCGACCACACCCACACGCTCACCATCGACGGTGTGGTCACGATCGAGGACGGAGTCAACAACATCAACGTCGACACCGACGACGGCTTCGTGCTCTACGCACCCAACGACGAAAACCTCAACATCGATGGCCGAGACAGCGAACACGCAGCCGGCGGACAGCTCGGCGGCGGCGACGACGACGTCGAGTTCGACGATGTGCGAGAAGTCGTCTTCGACGGTGGAGCAGGCGAGGACGACCTCGATGTCGCGGGGGACGGGAGCGTTGCGCTCTACGGAAACGACGGCGACGATCGACTTCGAGGTTCTGGCGAAGACGTCTTCTTGGACGGCGGCGCCGGCGACGACCGGAGCACGCTCGGCTCGGACGGGATTGTCGAGATCGGGGACGGCCACGACACGGCGGGCTTCGCTGACGGCTACGACGAACAGATTCTCCGGATCGATGTTCCCGACGGGATCGGTCCCATCGACCCATCTGGCCCCCGCCTCCGCCCCGACGGTGACTACGACGTCGAGGTCGTCCTCGGCGCTGATGGCGACGCTGACCGCAGCATCGCCCGAAACGGCGATGGCACGATCTTCGACACCGACGACTACGGCAGCGACAACCCCGACATCTGGGAGACCGGAGACGGCCGAGACATGGTCGTCTACGAGGTTCGTCATGACCTTGACGAGGACGACATCATCGTCCGCACCGGCGATGGCGGCGACTACTTCGAGGTTCAATCCGCCGATGGACGGGAAGCGCAAGACAACGACATCACGGTGACCCCTCGGATCCTCAATCCTCGGTTCGGTGATGAGCGATCGATAACGGTCGAGCTCGGAGATGGCGATGACATCGCCTCGGTCGACGTGACTTATGTGATCGACGTCGAGCGGTTCACCGACGACTACGTCGACGAGATGGGCGCACTGAGCTGGGGAAATGCGACCAACCTCGATCCGGAGAGGTTCAACTACTTGGTCAACGAAGCCGACCTGGATCCACTCGACTACATGATCTTCGTCGCCCCTGACGGCACGCTGATCGACGGCGGGGAGGGGAGTGACCGGGTCATCTTGAACGTCCTCACCCCGATGCCCCACAAAGCGCAAGGTCGACTCGGCGAAGCGCATATTCCAGCTGGTCTCGACGGATTCGAGTTCGGCGAGTTCGTTGGCGAGTATCTCCCCGACACGGACTCCGATGACGATTTGCCACCTGGCGATCGGGGTTCCATCCCGTCGATCCTGAGCGCGGGTGCTCAGGGACTCCGCTACGAGTACGAGATCACGCTTCAGGTCGATCCTGGGTCGAGCGAACGAGTCGGCGATCTCATCGAGTACGGCGAATTCAACGAAGACGGAGAGTTCATCCCGCGAGGCGAGATCCGCCTGAATGCGAACGGTTCGCCCTACAACCATGTGAAGATCTGGCTGTCGAGCGACAAGCTCGGGTTCCGTGACCCGAATCCCGAGCTCAACGAAGGCAACCCGGCCCTGTCGTTCCAGGTGTACAGCTCGAACATCGAGGACATGCTCTACAACCACGAGCAAGGCGACCCCGAATGGCCGCGGGACGCCGATGGGCCTGCCGACACCTTGATCCCGCACGTCGTCTTGGACGAAGACAACAACTACGTGCTCGACGCAACGCGACCCACCGACAGTCGACCAGGAGTGTGGTGGGACCCCCTCGACCTCCTACGGCCAGACCCCGACAGCATCGGTAGCGGAGGCTCAGGCAATCCGGGAGACGATGACGACGACAACGACCCGCCGCCACCGCCGCCATCGACGCCCGCCGAACTTGCTGCCGACCTCGGTCGTCAACCATCGGCAACGGAGCTGTTCGACTTTTATGCCCGGACCACCACGATCTCGGCGGATGGCTTCCAGGGCATGCTCACGAGCTTCGACGTTCCCGGCCAGACGACACTCGTTGGGGTCAGCGATCTCGAGACACCGCTGACCGCACTGACGGGCCAGGGCCTCGAGGGTGCGATCCTCCGCAATCTCGGCCCCGACACGATGGAGTTCACCGCCGAGTACTGGAACGGTGAGACCGAAGACATCAGCCTGGAGTCCGGCGAGGCCTGGGAGTTCGGCACGGAGGCTCAGTTCCACCCAGTTGGCCTGGGCACTTTCATGCTCGACGGTCAAGAAGTCCTTACCGCAACGACAATCTCCGACGGAGGACCACTCGGTCTTTTCACGTTGGACACACTCAAGCAGCCCGACGGGAGCGACTACGTGTCGATCGGCCTACCGCCTCCCGGCCAACTGATGTTCTCGCCCGGAGGATCGTTTGGTATGGCGTCACCGCTCGTTGTCGAGACGGTCGTCGAGCTGCAATCCGGTGATCTTCTCGGGAACACGGCCGCCGATCACCATCTCTACGGATTTCCGGCGACGTATCACGCCGAGGGCATCGTGATGCCAATCGACATCGCGTCCAGAAACGCGCTCATTGAAAGCGGCAACGGCATAGGCGGTTGGGTGGATCCAAACGTCTATGGGAACCAGATCGTCGGCCACACCGACTTCGAACTTCAGAACGAGATCACGAAGGTTGCGGTGATTCCGCACGAAGTTGACGGGGAGTGGAATTACTACCTTCACTTCACGCGCTACGAGAAGCTCGCAGATGGCGCGGCCAGTGGGACTCTAAATGACATCAAAAACGCGAACGGGGGGACGCTCTATCAGTACACATCGACGGTGTACTCGCTGAATCAGCTGGATATCGACACGCGGCTCCCAGGACCCGTCGGCTCGAACAACACACGGCGGGACACGCTCTCGCCTTCCGACACCGACTACGACCTCGACGCCCTCGAAGCCGAGCTCGAGCAGCTGATCGACTCACGACCGAACTTCGTGATCCCCTCACTGAATCTTGGTGTGGATCACGCCTTCACCGCATCCGGTCTGTCGGCGCTCGACAAACGAATCATCGAGTTGGAGAACGAGATCCAGAAGGCCAAGGCGACGACATTCGATGCCGTGATTGAGAACGCACTATCTCACGTGTACGGGACGTTCGGAGATAGGACGAAGATCAAGGAAATCGATCAGCATCAGCTCGACGAGGTCCTCCGAGAGACTGCCGGCGTATTTCTCGATCAGTTCGACGTCGGGGCGCTCCCGAACGGCACGAATGGTCATGACAACGTCTCCGTGCTCCCGTTCGGCCTCAATCACGACGTTGCAGGACTCAACACGATGGTTGATCTCCGGACGTCGGAAGGCGAGCTTCAGCGTCCAGCGTTCGGGTCCGACATCGATGGAATCCTCGATTTCGAGCTTGCGGAGATCAACCAGCTTCAGAGTCGCCCAGCGACGAAGCCGATCGGAGACATGCTTCAGGCTGTCCGGACGTTCAGCGATGACTCGGCGTCGCCGAATGAGATCGAGCAGGCGACTTCTCTCTTCTACACCGCGATTGCCCAAGCCGGTGCGGTGATCGAAGGAGGCGGTAGTGCGATCGCCAGCGCCGACAAGAGCGGAGCAGCAGCAATCATCGGCGGTCTCGGCGGGACGATTCGTCAGCTCGGCCAGACCGGGGTGACTCAGCAGTGGCTCACGATGTCGACGATCGCAAACAACCTTGCAATGTCGTCGCTCCAACTGAACGCTCGGTCTGCCGAGGGCACGGCCGGCTTCCAGGGAGCGTTGATCGAAGCCAACCTGAACCCTGAGGCAAAGCAGAACCAGGTGTCGCAGCTCGAGCTCGAGGCGGCGAACTACGCAGCGAGTCTGTTCCGGCAGTACCACGAGAATCAGTGGAACGAAACATGGAACCAGGCGGTCGTCGAGCATCAGCCGGTACTGCAGAACAACCTCGACCAGAAAAATGCGCTCGAGAACTACAACGTTCAGCTGAGCCAGGCCACCGCGCAACACGAGCAGGCTGTTCGGATCTTCAACTATCAGCAGTCTCAAGATCGGGCGAACTTCGATGCGACCGTTGCTGGGAGTCGTCAGCGGCTCACCAGTGCGGTCGATCAGCAGTCGGTCGGCAACCTCGCCGAGATCAACACGTTGATCGCCGACGGTGACCTGATTGCCCAGACGCTCGTTGACATGGGCCAACAAGACAAGTTGAAAGACCTGACATACCTTCGGCCGGTTTCGTACAACGGTGGCGTCAAGTACGTTCCGTCGATCGATGCTGGGGCCCAGGCCGTGGTAGTCGATGGACGGGTGATCTTCGCCGACCCGGCCCTGCAGCCGCAGCCGCCGACGTTCACGCCACCAACTGCCCCGGTGTTGACCGGCGAAGTCGCCGACATCCCCGACTTGAAGTACACCGCACCGCTCATCGACGCAGCGCTCGGATCAGTCACCGGCCAGGCGTTCTCGCCCGACATCGACGCTGCTGTCCAGAACAGCGTCGATCAGTTGTACACCCTCGGCCAGCAGGGCGACTTCTACCAAGCGCTCAACATGGCCACCACAATCGACGGTGATCAGCTCGGTACGGTCTACGTGGATGCCCTGCGGACCGAATTGCTCAACCAATGGGAGGCCGAAGGGTTCGGGGGGTACTCCTCGATCGACGATGTGCCCCGAGACAGTTCGCTCGGCCAGATCTTCGGATCGTTGGATCGCTACGAGGCACAGCTGAACACGTCGTATCGCGACTACGTGCAGGTGAGCCAGATGTCAGATCTGCTCGGCGGGCTGACTGACTACGTCATCGACGCATCCACCCAGCTGAGCGAGGTTGGGTGGGAAACGCTCGGTAGTGACTCACAACTCACGTACTCGATCGTCAACACGCTCCCGAAGTGATGGCGAGGGCACGTCGGAATTCGTGCTGATGAGATGCATCGACCGTTGCAATGATCCTCGGTCGTGAGTCGCAAGAGACGTCTGCACGCGCATAGTGCGGACGTCTCTTGCGCTGATCGCGCATGCAGAGCGTCACCGCGGTTCCGTGCGTTCTGTACCTCTACGGCACCGAAGCGGCGTCCTTCTCTGCATGGATGAGGTCCACATGTACCTCTGTCCAGATCCCAAGCTCAACATATGACGACGCAGATGGACCCGACGGGCGAGTTCTTCGCACCAGACGACCTGTCGGCGATGGACGGACTTCATGTTCCTCCTTCGCCGACCGCCCGACGCAAGTCCACGTCCATGTCTCGGCCGTTCCTGCTGGCACTCATTGCGGGTGTCATCGGTTTCGTCGTCACGCTCGCACTGCTTGCGAGCTCTGCGGACACGGTCACGGTCTACGCAGCGGCCGACGATGCTGCGGCAGGTCAGATCCTCGACAGCACCTCGTGGGTCGAAGTCGACGTCGAAGTCGGATCGCCCAGCGCTGACCACGGCATTGTTGTCGGGGCCCAATCAGATCTCGTGCAGATCGAGCTTCTGGCTCCAGTCGCCGCCGGGGAGCCGCTACGAACGAGTGCGGTTCGGCAGCTCGCAGTTGGCGACCGTCTCGTTCCCGATCCAATCGAGCACCCCGTCGTTCCCGACGGTATCCCCGACGATCTGCGGGCCGGCGAGCTCGTCCACGTCATTGGGGTGCTCTACTCGAACAGCGCGTCCAACTCGTTCTACCTCGCGGTCGACGTTCCCGTGGTGGCGCTCAGCAGCGGCGACGACGGTGGCGCCTTCGGCGGTCGAAACGATGAGGTGACCGTCACGCTCGGTCTTCCCAACTCGTCAATCGGCCCGGGGATCGACCTCGTCCGTTACTCATCCCAGGGACGCATCACCCTGGTCCGCCCCGGTGAGCTTCCACCACCGTCTCAAATTCAGATTTGGCACCCCGGTTCAAGCGAGCGCCAACCGGGCTGGACCTGGGTCACGATTGGCTCCGAGGACGGCTCGTGACTGTCACCATGCCAAACCAGGCCGTCGTACCGGACTTACCTCCCGGTACACGGCCGGTCCTCGATGTGGGCATCGCAGCGACGCCCCGCGAGTGGCGTCCAGAGCTGATGTCGTGGATCTCCGACCACGAGCGGGGGCTTCGTCTACGGGTTCTTCGAGACTCAGACCTTGCACTGAGTGCCGACCTCGACGTCATCATCGTCGACGACAGCTCCCTCGTCTTCAACGCGGCAACCGTTCGACAGCTCCGCCACCGAGGTGTCATCGCTGTCGGTCTGGTCGAGAGCAGCGCCGGACAAGAATCGCCCACCGCCGAGATGGTCAGCACCGGACTCTCTGCAGTCATCTCCTACGAGTCGTCTGAGACGTTCGTCGAAGCGCTCTACCAGTCGGTCGGCATCGACTCGCGCAAGCCGATCGCGATCGAAGACCCGACGCAAAGCGACGCGACTCCACCTCCACCTGCGCCGGGCGCGATCCCCACCACTCCGGCGGGTCCCACAACCGCCACGACCATTCCGACCTCACACGACGGTCTCATTGCCGTCCTGTCTGCGTCATCAGAACTTTCCACCGAGTTCGCCATCTTGCTCGCCACCTGCATGGCAGACCTCGACGGAACCGTTCTCATCGATTTCGACGACGTCGACCCAACGATCGGTTGGCGACTTGGGCTTGCGCCAAAGCCCGACACCACGAGTGCCTTCGAGCGTCTCCGAGAGAACGTCTTCGATCCGATGCACGCAGCTGCAGATCGATCGTCGCCGGGGCCGGAACATCCATTCTGGGCGATTCCAGCCGATACGCAACTCCGACTCGACTCTGTCACGGGCAGCGAGGTCTCGCAGCTCTGCGAGCAACTCTGTCAATCGTTCCCCCATGTGGTGGCTGCCACCTCGATCGAATCCGTTCGGACAGAGGCTCGGGCTTCGCGAGCGGTGGTCGCTTTCGCCGAACGAGTCATCTTCGTAGCCGAGCCGGATCCAGTCGGATTCATGCATGCGGTCGAGTTCGCCAACGGCTGGCAACAGTCGGAGCTTCCCGGACGTCTCGCGGTGTGCTTCCACGGCCCCGAGTCGGGCTCATTCGAACGATCCGAGCTCGTCGCCAATCTCCGAGACATCCACGGACCGGACACGATCGAGATCGTTGCCACCATCCCCCGCACCGAAAAAGCCCTCGCAGGAATGCGCTGGAACGGACTCCATCACCAGCGGCGACTCAAAGAGAGCAAGGCGTTGCGTTCGCTCCTGAACCAGTGGATGGACTTGCCGTTTCCGATGCGGCGTGGCCCCTTCAGCAAGAAAGTTGAGTGTCACTGATGACCGTCACCGCATTTGATGAACTTCGTTCTGTCGTCACCGGAGCGATCCGTGACCAGAACCTCGATCCAAACGCTGATCGCCGGCGGATCGCCGCCATGATTCAAGACGAGGTGCACCGCTTCCAGACGGAGGCAAATCTCCGTGTCGGCGCCCATCGTGCCCTCGCGCGTCCCGAGGAGATGTGTGCCCGTCTCGCTCAATCGGTCTTGGAATTCGGCCCCCTCACCGAAGTCCTCGAGGACGACGACGTCGAGGAAATCTTCGTCGAGGGCTCCGACGTCTACTACGTAGATCGTCTCGGACACCTCGTGAGCGTCGAGGAGCCCGCAAGTGAGGAGGAGATCCTTCACCAGGTCAAGAAGCTCCTCCAAGAAACTGGGCGTGAGTTGAATGAACGGGCACCGCTCGTTCAGGCGCGGGTCATGGATGGGCGAGCACGTCTTGGTGTCGTCGGACGACCGATCGCCGACCATCTGTCGGTCACACTCCGCAAGTACACGATGCGGAACGAAGCGCTCGAGATGCTGGTTGGCTTCAACGCCATCACCGACGAACTTGCGGCGATCGTCCGGGCGGCCATGAGCGTTGGACTCGGTGTGTTGGTCTGTGGCCGCCCGGGTGCTGGAAAGACCACATTCATCAATGCCTCGTTGCGAGCCGTCCCGACTTCGGCACGCGTGCTCGTCTGCGAGGAGGTCCGTGAGATCTCTGCGCCGATCAATCACGGCAGCTTCTACCAGACCCGATCGGCGCCAGGGGACGATCCCGACTTGACGGTTTCGCTGCGCGACATCGTCAAGATGTGTCTCGGTATGCGTCCAGATCTGATGGTCATTGGCGAAGTCCGCGGCGCTGAGGCCTTCGAGCTACTTCGTGCCGGCAACGCCGGTTGTGGCGTCATGGCAACAGTGCACGGCAACTCGTGCAGCCAGGCGCTCACAGCCCTCGTCGATACGGCGATCATGGCCGGTGAGAACGTCCCAGCGGATCACGTCACGAGCACGCTGTCGCAGATCTTTGACCTGGTGTTCTTCCTCGATCGTGAAGATGCCCACCTCCGTGATCACGACGGCCCGCTCCGTCGACAGGTCATGGAAGTTGCCGCCGTGCCCGCAGGTCTCAGCGACAACCACGGTTTCCATGTCGATCAATTGCTGGTCCGGGAGCGTTTCGGTGCGCCGCTCGAGTGGACGGGGAAGAGCTTCCCGCCCGACGTCGAGCGCAAGCTCAACATGGCACTCGCTCGTCAAGGTCAGACCGTCGACGGCCTCCTGTCCGCACACGCTCAGCGAGAGCACGCCCAGTGATTGTCGTACTCGCTGCGGCGTTCGCTGGGGTGGCGCTGGCCGCCGTCGTCGGACTCATTGCAAGTCGCGAACGTCGTCCGAAGGATGTCGCTCCGCCGAAGACGTCGAGCGGAGGTTTCGTCCTGCTGCTGCAGATCGTGGCCATCATCGTCGGTGTTTCCACGATGGTTACGCTGCTCGGTGGCGTCTTCGCTGCCGGAATGTCTCTCTCCGTTGCGATTGCCTCCGTGGTTCCCGTCCTCAGAGACAACAAGAAGCGCAGCCAGCAGAAGGATTTCCTGGAGCCGTGGCCCGACGCGCTGCGGACGATCCGAGTTGGCTTGCTGTCGGGCCAAAGCCTTCACCAAGCGCTCGAGCGGATGTCCGAGACCGGCCCGGAACCGTTGCGGCCAGCGTGGGTTCGGTACTCGAAGATCGCCGGTGCCGTCGGCCAGCAAGAGGCCTTGTTCGTCCTGGCGGACGAATTCGAGCACCCTCTCACGGACCGAATCTTCGAGGTGCTCGCAACCGGATTCGGCGTCGGCACCAAGATCGTCGTCGAGACGATCGGCGAAATGATTGAGTCGGTGACCGAAGAGATCACCATCCTGTCCGAACTTGAATCGATGACGCTCGAAGGGCGCATTCAGGCTGTCGGGCTATCCGTCGTCCCCAGCCTGATGCTGCTCTACCTGACGACGGTAATGAGCGGGTACCAGGACTTCTACCGGGGCACTTTCGGGGTCGCTCTCGTGGTGTTCGGCTCTGTCGTGACCCTCATCGGAAGCCAGATCGTGAGCGCTTTGTCGCAGATGAAACCCGAACCCCGTGTTCTGGCGAGCGGAGGCATGTCGTGATCGTCGTCCTCGCTGCAGTGCTCGTCGGCGTCTCGGTCGGTGCCGTCGTCTTCGGTGTTGTTCGTCCCCCGACCCCGCTTCGATCCCGTCTCGGCCCGGAGCTCGCCATTGCCCGTGCTCGGAGCGGTGCTGCATCATCGGGCAGCGTCGTTGGGCAGCTGAACAGGCGCGGCAGCTCGGCGGTCATCTTCGGATGGGCACGTTCGTTGTTTGATCTCGTCGACCCGGCACCCGACGACGAGTTGCGTTTACGCATGCGCCGTGCCGGAGCTCCGTCGCCTTCGGCGGCCAACTACCGGGAGCATCAGGCACGCTGGGCCGCGATCGGTGGCGTGATCTTGGCGGCGTTGATCGGTCTCTTGGGCGTACGGTCGATCGTCGTCCTCGTCATCGTCGGATTCTTTGGTGCCCTCCTGGGCGCCATGCAATACAAGAGCAAGCTCGCTGAACGAGCCGAGAAGCGCGCCGAACGAATCAAGGTCGAGACCTACAGCACGGCGCAGGTCATCGCCGGCGTGTCAGAGGCAGGCTTGCCGCCAGTCGCTGCCTGCCGGCACATCTGCCAACGTCACCATGGCGTTGTCTCCGACGAGCTCCGCACGGTTCTTGGGTGGATCGAACGAGGGACCCCAACGGGACGCGCATTCGAAACGCTTGCGAGAGAAACGAACGAGCCATCGTTCGCACGCCTCCTTCGGATGATCGCGAACGCGGCGTCCGCAGGCGGAGATCTCGCCTCGCAACTCCGAGCCCTCGCGATCGACCAGCGCCGTGAGCGCCGTGAGTATCTGAAGCAGGCGGCCGAGAAGCGGAAGGCGGCGCTGCTGTTGCCCAGCATCATCTTCCTCGTTCCGGTCCTACTGCTCTATGTCGCTTTGCCAATGCCGTTCATCTTGTTCGGAGGTGGATAGCTGGCAGCGAATATCGGATGGGTCGTACTGACACACCGCAACCACAAACCCGGGCCCGCAAGCCCAATGCAACGGAGGAAATCCAATGGAAAACGAAATCATCGAATGCGCCGTCGAAGAGCGTGACGCAGGCTTCACCACCATCGAGTGGGCCAGCCTTGCGGTCGTGCTCATCGGCTTGGTCGGCGCCGTGTCGGTCGCACTGACCGGTTCGATTGCCAACGCCCTGACCGCGATCACGCAGTACCTGCCCTGATCGATGGACCGCGGGCTCGCTACGGCGTCGGCTGCAGACAATTGGCGCAGCCGGCGCCGGTGGCGCAGCGACGAAGGCTTCCTGACACTGGAGTTCGTGTCGGTCGGCTTCTTCGTCCTGCTTGCGTTCTTGTTGCTCGTCAACGTCATCTTGATGCAATTCACGAGCGGTGCACTACGCAATGCCCTTGACCATGGCGCTCGCCACGGCGCTGCCGAGGAGAACGACGATCGGGACTGCGAGGCCGCAGCGGTCTCTCGGCTCCATGACCTGGTGCCTGATCAACGCGACCGACCCACCATTGCGATTCGGTGCGAACTCGATGAGGAATCGGGTCTGATGATTGCGCGAGCGAGTGGTTCTCTCGCTTCAGCGCTTCCGTTCGACGGGGGCTTCTTCGAATGGACAATCGACACCACGGTGTATGCCACAAAGGAGGACCTGTGAGGCGGCATCGGCGAAACCCGAGCTGCGATGGAGGCCCGGCCGAGAACGACCGCGGATTTGTGACGCTCGAAATGGTCACCTGGATCATCGTTGTCCTTCCCCTGATCGGGTTTCTTCTTCAGGTGCCCCGGCTGCTCGAGGGAATCGCTGCCGCGGAGAATGCCGCTTCTGAGGCAGCGCGCTACGCGATTGCCCGAGGAGACGGCGATCTCGATGAGGCGGCGCGTGAGCAAGCAGAGCGGGTAATCGATGGCTACAGCCGATCCAACAAGGTCACCTCGACTGTCGAAACGGAGGGGGCGGAGGCCGCAGCTGGAGAACCCTTCACCGTCCGGGTGACGGTCGATCTCCCCATCATCGAGCTGCCCGGATTTCCCGTCGTCAACCGGAGCTACACGGCGACCTATCACGAACGAATTCCCGACTACGGAGGTGTGGCCACGCCCGCCGTGCGAACGGTCCCGGTCGACACCGATGAGGATCCCCCATGAGTTCGGCAGAGAATCGTCCACGGTCGTTTGACCCCGCTGATGATCGAGGCGCAGTTGGACTGCTGACACTCTTCCTGTTGTTGATGATTGTCCCGCTCGGAATGTTGGCGGTGAACATGTGGGTCATTCAGGCCGAGTATCACCGCATCCATGAGGTGGCGGACGCCGCCGCACGAGCAGGAGCGAACGCCATCGACCTGGACCAATTCAACGCCGACCGAACTCTCGTGCTCGACCAGGGGCAGGCGACCTCATGGGCGTTAGACAACCTGCGGCTCAACGAATCTGAAGGTGACGGCGTGTTTCTCGAGGACATCAGCGTTGTGGGCGATGAGATCTCGGTGACGCTCGAGACGACCGTCACGCTGTTTGGATTCGATGCCTTCGACTTGACCGCAGAGGCCGTGGCCTCCCCACGGCTCCAGGAGTAGTTGAGACAGCGATGATCACTCCTGATTCAATTCGAGACAAGACGTTTCAAGCGAGCCGCCGAGGATACGACCGACAAGAGGTCGATGAGTACCTTCGACGGGTCGCGCATGTCCTTCAGCTGGCGTTACAAGGGATTGTTGCGCAACAGCCTGCGCCGCCAACCTTGCCGTCGCACGAAGACGAGACTGGGGTGGTCTCGGAGATGACCGTTCCAGGCTCCGAACCCGCACCATCTGTTCCAGCGCCACCGGCGTATGTCGAAGCCGACCAGTCATCGCTTCGCCTCAACGGAACTGACTTTTTGCATCTGATGAGTTTCTTGGCAGCGGTCGATGCCCGTGCGACCGGGGTCGAACCCGACAATGCGTTTCCGCCGCCTGGAATGTCGATCGTGCTTGATGACGACTCGCTTCGGTCGCTTGAGCGGGTTGTCGACTACCTCCGTCACTCTCGTCCCAAGGAGCAAATGACATGACCGTTTCAGAACGCCCTGTCGTGACATGGACCCCTTCGGTGCCACGAACGACCGAGGCGGCGCAGCCAACCAGCCGGCCAACTGCCGAGGTCGGGGCAGGCGAGGGCACTCCGATGCGTCGCCAGGATCACCCCGGATATCGCATCATCAAGCCGATTGAAGAGGTGGAGATCCCTGAGCCCGAGCTGCTCCCGATTTCGTCACGAATCTCCACGACGAGTCGAGTGGCACTGCTGACCGCGTGCGTGGGCACCGTCGGCCTGATCGCTCACCCGATCGTTTTGTCCATCTTCTCGTGATCATCCCGGCTGCGGGGGTGATCGTTCTCGTCGCCGGCCTCGTGGCTGTCGGCATCATCGATGCGCGTACGATGCGTCTGCCCAACCGGTGGACTCGCAGCCTTGCGTTCGTTTCTGGCCTAGTGCTTCTTGCCCTGCTTCTGCGAGGGGATGTGGACATGGCCGTCGCTGGTCTCGTCGGCGCAGCGACCTTCACCGGCGTCCTCGCAGCCGCTCACGTGATGTCGCCAGGCAATCTCGGGTTTGGCGATGTCAAGCTCGCCCCGACACTCGGAACGCTCGTCGGCTTGACCCAGCCGAGTGTCGCAACGTCGATCTGGGCGGTCTTGTGGGCGTTGCTCTTCTCCTGCCTACTCTTCGTGATCCAGGCCGGTGTCGCTCGCGTGCGCGGTTCGACGTCGAGACGATTTCCCTTCGGCCCCTCCCTGATCGTTCCGCCGTCGTGCATGGCCAGTATCTGGGTGTCGCTGGCCGTTCTTTGACGACCAGCGCCGAGTGGTTGTGAGAACGGCCTGTCGGAGTTTGATCCGTTTTGGGCCATTCGATCCCTCACCAGAGATCGGGAGAAGTCGGTCCGTTCGACATGGGCTGAGTGGCCCTTTCTTATCGCGCGAAGAGTGAGACTCTAGCACCGAGGTATCACGGAAAGTAGAGTCAGGTCTCTGAGAGTGGTCGGTCATTCCTCTTTGGGTGTCCACCGTCACAGCTGTTACAAGTGTGAAACACGGCGCAGGTTTGATTTGGAGGGTCGCAGAATGGAAGCAACGGCAGCAACTGTTGATGGACGTGGGTCCGTCAATCTCGTCGGTCGTGCCCCGATCCTGTCCGATATTGATCGCTGCATGGTCTCCGACTCGGGCGGGATCGTGCTTGTGTCTGGTCGGCGAGGCCGAGGCAAGTCGGCGATCATCGACTGGGCGTTCGGTCGTGCGAAGGCCTTGGGGCTATCGGTGCTTCGCCTGACAGCCCGTCACGGCCATCTGCATTTCGGACGCGGTGGCGAAACGAATGCACTGTGGCCCGTCACGTCCGCAGGGCTCCAGGCGCTCTTCGAATCACTCGACTCCGACGGAGTCATCATCATCGATGACATCGAGCTTCTCGACGAGGCGACGACGGACTTCCTCCTCGCCACTCTGCGAAACAAGCCGCTCGTCACGTCGCGTATGGTCGTTGCCTCCCGGTCAGCGAGTCGACAAAAGGGTGTTTTGGCCGAGCTTCTCGCCCGATTCTCTGGTCCGCGGTCGACCCACGTCCTCGAGAACTTCACCCTCGATGAGGTCATCGAAGTGGCTGCTCGACGAGCGCCCGTGCTCGCGGACGACGTCATTCGCACGCTGATGTCTCTGACGAACGGAAACCCGAGACTTGTAACCGCTGGATTCGATGCTGGCAAGGATCTGCTCGCCAATCCCGCTTTCACAGCTGCTGTCGTTGACTTCATCGATGCCGATGAGCTCGATGAAACGATCCTTCACGCAGTTGCGACCTTGCAACCGGTGTTCAGTAGCGATGTCGGGCCGCTCTGTGAACTGCTCGCCATCACCGAACGCTCCTGGACCCAAGCCGTCCGCAAGCACCTGAAGCAAGGCACGCTCAACGAAGTACGCGTCTGTGATCGCGTCGGAATTCAGATCCGGCTCACAAGCCTCCACAGCGTGGTGATCGCCCGCGGATCCGAGTACGAGCGCTCCTTGATGACCGGACTGGTCTGCGAGCAGCTCACTCGAGCGCTTGAACAGCGTGAGACGACAATGCTCCAGAGCGCGGCAACTCGCCTCAGCCGTCTGGGCGGCCAGATCGATGACGAGATTCTGCTCGAAGCAATCCATCAGGTCGCCCCTTTGTTGCCGGACTTGGCCGACACGCTGATGTCTCGAGTGCCAGGCGTGTCCGACGACGTGTGCGCTCTCGTCAATCTCGCCAACCTGCGGGTACCACCGCACCTCGATGTCCAATCGGACCTCGGACACGTCGTGCTGGCTCTCACCGGGCTGCGCCGCCTCGACCGGCACCCAGCACCGGTGGAGAGCGAGACACCGCCGGGTCTACGCGAGCTGGCGTTGACGCTGGAGGGCCAGCGTCCCCCAGCGCCCAGCGATCGTGAGGGGGTATTGGCACTCTCCGGATTGATCGAGGCGACCGTGCAAGGTGACATCGGGAAGGCCGCAGTGTTGTCCGAAGCACTGCGGCAGTCGGCGACGTTCTCCGCTCTCACGACCCGATGGGCCTCCGCAGGAGATCAGCTCATCGCCGTACTTGGCGGCGACCTGTCGTCTCCCGCTGTTGTCGACCACGAACCCGATCCAACCGGAGTTGCAGACGTCCTCCGCTATGTCGCAGACGCCATCCGGTCCGCTCGCCTGGGTGTGAGTTTCTGCGGAATTGAACCAGTCAACTTTCACCAGCAGCTCGCTCCACTCGTGTACTACGCGTCGGCCCTCCGACTCCGGGCGACGGCTGATGTCGCTGGGCTCGGTGAGCTGTGGCACGACATCGCCGCCGAGCTGCCACGTTCGCTCCCGGCAGCAGCGGTCATCGCTGAAGGGCTCTTCGGCGCAGGCGAGCTTGATGCTGCTGACGAGGTGTTTCGAACGATCGCCACCTTCGAGGCAACCGACCTCGGGCCGTGGGCGAAGGTCGTGCTTCTCATGCAGAACTTCGACAACGCGCCCCGATGTGAAGAGCGCATCAACTCCGCGGTCCTCGCATGTGATGTCGCCCGTCGTGCTGGTCTCCTCCATGCCTATCGAACCTGTGACGTGACCCTCATGCTCCGGAACGACGACATCGAGCGATGCCGAAGCACCTATGTGGACTTGCTTGACCAGGGTGAGAACGAACTCGCCGAGCAGGTTCGGGCGAAACTCGAATGTCAGAACGTGCCGATTCCGAGGCGTCGCGGAGAACAAACCAGTGATCTCGATGATGCGATCATCCAGGGAGTCGTCGAAGGGCTCAGCAACGTCGAGATCGCAACGGAGTTGCACCTCAGCCCGAACACGGTCCGAAACCGGCTCGGCAAGCTGTACAAGGCACACGGTGTGTCGAGGCGCACTGACCTTGCCGTAAAGGTGTTGCGAGACAGGGACTCCGAGGTTCAGTTGTCCGCCTGAACGGCGCCTCCGTCGTTAGCCGAGAACGAATCGGAGCCAACCGGTCGTCCACCGGATGCCGTTGTCGACTTGGAGGTTCGCAACCAGTCCGCTCACCGGAAACACCAGGAGCGCAGCCAGGAGCGGTTCGAGCCGACCAGCGTTCGGTGACAGCGCGCCAGCGGCTCGCAGGGCACCGAGCTGACGATCGAGCGCAAACAGGATCGGGCTCGATCGCTTGTGAAGAGCCGGACGCTCCTTTGCCCCGAACCATGCGTCCGCCATCAACGAGACATTCCATGGTCGAAGGATGCACTCGGCAATGAGGCGATCCGTCATCTCGGTCAGGGCTCGTGTCGGGTCGGGGTGGCTTGTGCCCGAAAGACTTTGTGCCACCGCATCGGCGCTTCGCTTGCGCAGATCGTCGTGATCCATTCGGCGGTATGCGGTGGCGCGGGCCATCCCGAGTCGGTCGGCGACATCCACCACTCCGGTCGGGGGTTGTCTGTGCTCGGCGGTGAGGTCGAGGTATGCGCCTGTCGCCGGATCGTCGACGACGGTCGGCGCAGCGGTCATGACCGCAGGGCGACCCTCCGGATCTTTGGCTGCGATGATTTCGGTGGACGCTTGTGCGACGGCTTTGGCTTCGTTTCCGACCTCAGAGGCGGGGAGCACAGTCGCCCAGTCAGTTCCGAAGAAGAAGCACTGCAACGCTCGATCGAGGAACGTTTTGTCTGGGTGTGGCGTACCGAGATCGCGGTCAAACGGACCGGGCCCGTTGATGAGCGGATCGCACAGGAGTCGAGCAAGGTTCGGTTCTGAGCCCCAAACTCGTGACACCTCGACGAGGGCTTCGGTCAGGGTCGTGCTGGTCAGCTCGTTGACGAGCGTCCGGCGTGTGGCGGCTTCGATTTCGTGGCGTGAGCCGCCGCGCCGGTACATCGTGGAGATGCTTGCAGCGCCTTCTTCGGCGATGTCTTCCATCCGGATCGAACGATGACCATGAACAATCGTCAGCCGACGGAACGATCCTGTGGGGGAGAATCCGTCGACGCTGTCTGCTGAAGACGTGTCGGTATTTGCGATGACCGGTTGCGGTGTGTCGTTGTTCCGGTGGTTTGTCTCGAACACGGCCCCCACTCCATGTAAACGCTTACATTCTCAATGTAAAGGTTTGCATCTGCAGATGTAAACGTGTGCGGAACACTGTCGCACTTTGATCATTTCTCGGGATCGCCCTAGCGGTCGCCTCACCCCTCTGGGGCGAGATCGCCTTCGTCGTGGGTGTGGGCAGGGACCAGTAGGCGGTCGCCGGGCTCCATGCCGGCGGGGAGCAGTCCGCTCGTCCAACGGTCGTCAGCGACGCCGTTTGCGAAGGCGTCGACCATTCGCTGGCTGAATTGGATCCGCCAATCGCCGCCCGACTTCTTGTCGTTGAAGTACACGAACCCGATGACATCGGGACTCGAGGCAAGGCCGTCGAATACCGTCTCGACCCATTTCACCCGATCGGCGTCGACGTTGGTGCCCGCTCCAATCTCGGCGAGCAGGATCGGCTTGTTGGTGAGCGCACGCAAATCGTTCAGCGTGTGGGTGAAGACGGCGTCGAACGTGGGCTCGGGGGCGTTCTCATACCCCCGCCAATACCCGGAGATTCCGACCCAGTCGACGTAGCTCTCGCCGGGCCAGAAGTTGTCGATGCTGGTCTTCAGGTGATTCGACCGGTTCACGCTCCAGAGCCAGACCACGTTGTCTGCTCCGGCGAGCGTGAACCGGTCGTGGATGTGTCGCCATGCCTGGGCGAAGTCGCCGGTCTGATTTCCGTTGACGCCTTCGGACCACGGATACCAGAAGCCGTTCATCTCCGACGCGAAGCGCAACACGATCGGCTGGCCATGTGCCGCGGCGGCCGCCGCCCAGTCGTCGATGTACGGGTCGAAGTCGCCGTCGACGATCGCTCGCAGCTGCGGCTGAGTGTCGGCGCCAGGGATCACGGGTTCCCAAGCCACCTGGGGTGTCATGCCGCGTGACCACGCCGTCTCGACCTGTTCGGCGGGAAAGGGCGCGGACCAATTGGAGAAGAACAGCAGGTTGTTCGGGGCCTTGCCGATGAGGCGGGTGACGTAGTCGAGCTCGCCCATCCACCAGGGCGCCTCTCGGGTATGCATCCCAAACACGCTCTGCTGCTGGCGGACCGCGTTGACCGAGAGGACCTGCGGAGGCTCGGGTTCGAACACGGGCTCCGGTGGCGTGCCGGGAAGCTGTTCGCACGCACGCCCGTCCCCGTCGCCGTCAAGATGCGCGTGGGTTTCGCGGTCGGCGTCGAATACGGCCTGGGCAGCGGGTTGCTCGGCGAAGTCCTCGCACACGACAACGACCTGAGCATCGGGGTCCGGGATGTGCTCGCAGGCCTTGCCGTCACCGTCACCGTCGAACCACGCCAAACCGGCGGGGTCGGCATCGAACGCCGCTTGCGCGGCGGCGCGGGTGTCGTAGTCGGTGCACTCTGGGCGAGCGGGAGTCTCGGGCGCGGGTTCGGTCCGGTAGATCACCTGGACCACCTCACGCACCTGGGGTTGTGGAGGTGGCTCCGAAGCGACTGCGGGCGGAACCGTCGGGCGCTCTGGGTCGTTCGCAGCGTCGACGAGTTCGGAGATCATCTCGCCGATGGCTGACGTGTCGTCGAGGTCGTTGATGTCGTTCTGGTCGTCGACGGGCGCTGCAGGCACCGCTGTCGTCGGAACGCTGATTCCCGACACCACATCCGGAGGCGTCGGACTCGACGTCGCGAACGCGAGGCTCAACGGGGGACTGCCCGCCACGTTCGTCGAGTCGTCTTCGGCGTTCGGGAGCCAGACGGCCACGAACGAGATCGTCATGAGGATCGCGACGAGCCCGAGGTTGAACACGGGTCCGCCGATCTCGAACGCTGATCGGAGGCGCGACGGGGGAGGGGTGGGGGTCATGCTTCGGGCTCCAGGTACGCGGTCAGGGTTGATAGAGCGACATGCCGACGACCATCAGGCCGGCGAGCAGGTAGGGGATCACGGCGTGGGGGTTGCGGTTCCGTTCGCCGGCGAACCCGCCCGAACGTGTGCCCCAACCCGAGTTGTGGGCCATCCGGGTGAATCCGAGCATCCGGATAGGCATCAGCATCAGCGTCGAGATGATGAGGAACGTCGGGATTCTCCACAGGTCGCTCGGTTGTTGTCGGAGGTGCCGTGATTGGCGCAGCGCCGAGCTCGCGACCGAGGCGACGATGGCGAGCATCGCCACGGTGAGCCCACCTCCGACCCGGCCGTAGTTCGACACGAACGGTTCGAACAGGTCGACGTCGGTGATCACGAACTGGCGGATGATCCAGCCGACGTAGGCGCCCAGCAGCAGAAAGGGAAGCACGATGTCGGCGAGATAGAACACGGCGAGGGTGCGCGCCCGCCGCAGCATCCAGGGGAACATGCGCATCGTGTTGTACTGCGATCCGCGTGCCCAACGGAGCTGCTGTTTGGCCATCTTCTTCCAGGTGAGCGGGGCGTCGGTGTAGACGAGGCTCGTCGATTGGAACACGGTCTTGTAGCCCTGCTTGAGGCATTCGTTGGTGAGCGTCCGGTCGTCGGACACCTCGAGAAAAATGCCGAGAAAGCGGCCGTGGAGGAAGTTGTCCATGCCGTCTTCGAGAACGCATCGCCTGAAGGCGATCGTGCGGCCGGGCAGGCATCCGACCGTGCCGAGGACCGACATTGCGGGCATGGCGTACTCGTTGCGCAACGACTCCATCCAGTCCGCCCAGCGGGTGAGAATGTGCCGTTCGGGCTCGAGGATGCGTTGCTTGGTGGTGACCCCACCGACGTTTGGGTTGGCAAAGGGCTTGACGAGTTCGTCGAGGGTGTCGGGCATCCAGATCGTGTCCGAATCGACGAGTACGCAGATCTCGGCGGAGGTCTGTTCGACACCGATCCGTAGCGCGTTGCGCTTGCCGGGGGTGCTCGTATGGAGCGATCGAACGCCGGGGTACTCGGCACAGATGCGTTCGAGCGTCGGGTTCTCCGGACCGTTGATCACCACGACGATTTCGTCTGGTCCTTGGCGGGTGATCCGATCGAGGACGTCGCGGAACAGATCTTCGGGTTCGTCGACCACGGGGATGATGACCGCCGTCGACGCGTCGCACTCGACGGTGAACGGGCGATAGCGGCGAGACAGCCCGGCCTTCCATCCCCAGATGACCCACACGAGTCCCATGTAGACGAGGAACAGGTGAATCCGGTGATGGACCAGCAGGTCGCGCACCTGGAGGAGGAAGACGAGCATTTCGTGAGGGGACCTTCCCGCGTGACGACCGATACGACCCCTTCTCCTGGGCCGCCCGAACCATGCACCGTGGTTCTGACGACCCAGGAGGTGGTGGGTACGTCAACTGGTTACGGATGGTTCCTCCGATTCCTTTATGACTTTTCGCAACAAATCCGAAATGGTGTGACGGCCAAGGGCCGAATATCGAAGCGCGCGCCCTGGCGGAGCGGAATCAGGCCCGCACCCGCACGAGGATTCGGTCGAGCTGCTCACGCACATGATCGAAGACCTCGGCGTCATCGAGTCCGCGCAACACCTGCTCGTTCAGGCCGCCTGGCGTCAGGCAGGTCTCCGGCCGAACCGCGAGCTCATCCGGATCGAGGGCCTTCGCTTCGAAGGCGAGGCTCTCGAAGAGTTCGGTCACGTAGGCGGCCGCAGCTCCAGCCGGAACGCCGTGGTCGCGCATCCAACCGGCGATCGTCGCCGTCAGTCCGAAGAACGCGCCCATCGTTGCCGAACCGCCGGTCAAGACGTCGAAGTGCGACTCGTCCTCAACGGCGACGACCCTGCCGAGAGGCTCGAGTAGGTTGCGCGCCAACGGGAGATCGGGGAAGAGGGGGATCGGGCCTCGTCCGTCTCGATTGGGCGGCATCGGAATGGCCCGGGCGACCGGGACGTCGACATCGATCATCGAGGCCAGCGAGGCGGCCGAACGACCGGCGACGACGCTGAGGACGAGATCGCATCCGGCGAAGTCGAGTTGGACGAGCACGTCGTCGAGCTGAGACGGCAGAACCGCCACGATCACGAGACTGGACCGATCGACGACGTCTTGATTCGATTCGCCGACGACGAGATCGGGCAGCTCGTCGGCCAGGCGTGCTGAACGGTCGATCGATCGAGGCGACACGACGATGGGCGTCGCGATTCCGGCGTGACGAAGACCGGCGATCATGACCTCGGCGATCTCGCCTGTCCCGATCACACCGATCTGCTGCGCAACTGCGTCCATGGGGTCCTGGTCGGTCGCTGCCGAGCGGTGATGAGGGCACAGTGCAGGGGGCGCCGTGATGAACCGATCTTGGGTGACGGCGGGATGATTGAGGACCCCGCCTCGGGCGAGCCGACTAGGTTCTGCACATGGTGGATGACGGCGGTCGATCGACATGACTCGGTCGGGAGCGTGGTCGCTGGGTGCTGTCGTCGCTCTCGGTTTGCTCGCGCTTGTCGCCACTGGTCCGCTCAATGATGCTGCCCAACCCGTGGTCGAGACCACGCCCAATTCCGACGTTCCCGTCGTCGAGGTTCAGGCAGCCACCGAACTCGCGCAACCTCGCCAAGTCATCGTGCCGACCGAGGTCTCGACCAGTACGACGACGATACGTCCACCGATTCGGACCGCCGAACTGGCCTTCGCGGGCGACGTCCTGGCCCATCGAGGTGTCGTGCGCCAAGCGGCAGCGAACAGTGCGACGCCCGGCGAGTACGACTTCGCCCCGATGTTCGATCTGGTCGCGGACCGGCTCCAGGGAGCGGATCTCGCCGTCTGCCATCTCGAGACGCCGTTGTCGCCCGACAACACCGACCTGAGCGGTCATCCGACATTCAACGTCCCCGGAGATCTCGCCGCGGGACTGAAGACGGCCGGTTTCGACGCCTGCACCACGGCGTCGAACCACAGCCTCGATCGACGTTTCGAGGGACTAGTCAACACGATCGACGTCCTCGAAGCAGCGGGCCTCGAACACACCGGCACCTGGCGTACAGCGGAGGAGGCGAGCACGCCGTTGCTGCTCGACGCCGCAGGAATCACGATTGGCCAGCTGTCGTATACGTACGGTCTCAACGGATTTCGAGTGCCCGCCGACCAACCGTGGTCAGTCGTCGGGATCGACCCCGAGCGAATCCTCGCCGACGTTGACCGGGCGCGAGATTCCGGTGCGGAGTTCGTCGTCGTGTCGCTCCACTGGGGCGTCGAGTACCGGCACGAGCCCAGTGACGACCAACGCGACGTGGCTCTCGCACTGGCAGCTGCGGGCACGATCGACGTGATCGTCGGACATCACGCTCATGTCGTGCAGCCGGTCGAACGCGTGGGCGACACCCTCGTCCTCTTCGGACTTGGGAACTTCTTGTCCAACCAGTCGGCGAACTGCTGCGCTGCGGGAGCACAAGACGGCGTGATCATGCACGTGCACCTTCAGGACCTGCCCGACCGCTCCGGGTTCGAGACCTGGGTGACGCACACGCCGACGCGCGTCGACCGAACCGACTTCGTAATCGTCCCGGTTGGCGACGCCATCGACGCAGGCGGACGCGGCAGCCTCGACCTGGCCGAGCTCGAGCGTTCGCGGGCCCGAACTGCGGAGGTGTTCGATCCCAGCCGAGAGCCGGTCTCGGGTACGCGAGAGCGGGTGATCGAGGACCGACGCTGACGTCAGCGCCAGTGTTGCTCGAAGAACCTCGCGATCGTGCGAACCGTTTCGAGGGCCGCGTCTTGGAAGCCGACCTGGGTGAAGAAGGTGTGCACCTGGCCGGCGACGTCGATGTGTTCGGCAACGACACCCGAGGCGACGAGAGCCTCGGCGTACTCGCGGCCTTCGTCCCGCAACGGGTCGTACTCGGCGGTGACGACGAGCGCCGATGGCAGATCGGTGAGATCTCCGAGGAGCGGCGAGCAGCGCGGCTTGGCCCGCTGATTTTGGTCGGGCACGTAGTGCTCGACGAACCACCGCATTGCGTCTGCGGTGAGCAGATAGCCCTCGGCGTTGTCGATCATCGAGGGGCGGCCGGGGTTGGCCACATCCACGACGGGGTAGACGAGCGCTTGGGCAGCGATGGATGGACCTCCGGCGTCGCGGGCGTCTTGGCAGACGACGGCCGCCAGATGCCCACCGGCCGAATCTCCGCACACGGCGAGTTTCGCCGGGTCGATTCCGATTTCGGCGGCGTTGGCTGCCACCCAATTCGTTGCGGCGAAGCAGTCGTCGCTGGCCGCGGGGTAGCGATGCTCGGGCGCCAGCCGATACTCGACGGACACGACCGTGGCACACGCCGCCGCACACAGTGCCCGGCACGCCACATCGTGGGTGTCTATGGTGCCGATCACCCAACCACCTCCGTGGAAGAACAGGATCCCGGGGCTCAGGACGTCGTCGGTGATTGGCGAGTAGATCCGAATCGAGAGCTCGCCAGCCGGCCCCGGAATGGTGCGGTCCTCGACGGCTGCAATTTGGGGTTGCGCGTCCAGGGCGGCCGTCCGTAGGTCGTAGATCGCTCGGGCCTCGCCAGGTTCGAGGTCCTGTATCGCGGGGAGTCCCGCCTGTTCGGAGAGATCGATCAACATCTGCGCCTGCGGGTGAAGAGCCATGGCCTCATGATGGCCGAACGCTGGCAGGCTGTCCTCGTGAGTGGGAATGCAACACGACCGGGTCTGTCGACGGCCGACGCGTCGAACGATGAGAGATTCGATGCACAAGACTGGGCGCTCTTCCTTGGCGTGTCGCTCATCTGGGGTTCGTCGTTCTTGCTGATCGCGTTTGCGCTCGAGGGGTTGACGCCCGGCATGGTCACTCTTGGACGGGTCGGGCTTGGCGCCGTTGCGCTCTGGGCGATCCGATTGACGAGACCATCGGTGACGATCGAGCGCAGTGATCGCGGCCGCCTCGTCTTCTTGTCCGTGCTGTGGGTTGCGCTGCCATTCACGTTGTTTCCGCTGGCGCAGCAGTACGTCAACTCCGCTGTGGCTGGCTTGCTCAACGGTGCCACGCCGATCTTCGTGGCGGTGGTCTCGACGGTGTTGTTCGGTCGGGCGCCGACTCGGATTCAGGTCTTCGGGTTGATCGGAGGCTTCGTTGGTGTGGTTCTGATCTCGGTGGGTTCGGCCGGCGGTGGATCGTCCGAACTCCGCGGTGTCCTCATGGTCCTTGCGGCGACGCTCTGCTACGGATTTGCGATCAATCTCGCGGCGCCTCTCCAGGCCAGATACGGGGGGATCCCGACGATGAGCGGTGTGCTCGGGTTGGCGACGCTGTGGGTCACGCCGTTCGGGTTGTGGAATCTCGGCGACAATGATTGGGCGCTGGGCCCAGTCGTGGCCGTCGTCGCCCTCGGCGCAATCGGGACGGGACTGGCGTACTGGATCATGGCGACACTCCTCGGGCGGGTCGGCTCCATCCGAGCGTCGTTCATCACCTATCTGATCCCGGTCGTGTCTCTCGTCCTCGGTGTGTCCATCCGACACGATGCGGTCACCGCACTCGCCTTGATCGGCGCGGTTCTGACGATCGGCGGTGCGCTACTCGCGAGCCGGAAGTGACGGTGCCGCGATCTGTGCGCGCGCCTTCGAGTCAGGTGTCGAGCGTCCGAAGAATCATGTCGAGTCGCTCCTCCGGCGGTACTGCGGGCACGCGAATCGGTTCGTAGCCCAGCTCGTTGTACACGTCGAGCATGTTTCGGTGAACGCGCTGTTGATAGATCTCGTCTTCGACCCGCTCGGCGTCGGTTGCCCAGCCGACCGGGTCGCAGATGAACACGTGGGCGTAGCGAAAACGGGTCGACGCTTCGGCGAGCCCCGGTGTCAGATCGAGCCATTCGGTCCGGTGGAAGGCGATGTTGCAGGGCAAGGCGTATTCGAGCGCGGTGACCGTGGCGGGATCGAGTGCGGTCTCGGCAGTGAGCATCGCGTCGAGGACTCGGGGCTGGAAGTCATCTGCGAAACGGAACTCTTCGGCGTCGCGACCACTCGCGACGACTTCGGCGATGAGTTGTCGTGTCGAGTCCGCAGAGGTCGCCACATCTCGCTTGCTCAGAAGACTGAGGAGCGTCGTCTTGCCCGACGAGGGCGGTCCGGTGATGACCGCCCATCGGGTCTCGATCGGGTCGGTCACCGTTCTTGCAGGTCCTTGACGACGTCGATGAAGAACTGGGTGCTGAGCGCCATCGACTCGACATCGATCCGTTCGTCGTGACCATGGAATCGGTCGCTGTAGCTGAACGGATCGAGCGACGGGCTGAATAGCCCGGCCCCGTACGAGACCGCCCCCATTTCTCGGGTGATCCGCGAGTCCGTGAATCCGACGATCAGGTGCGGAGCGAGCGACGACGTCGGAAAGCGTTTGGCTGTCGCTCGCTGCATCGACTCCCACAAGGGGGTGTCGACAGGCGACATGGTGGACGTCTCCGAGATCACGGTCTCGTGTTCGACCACGCCGAACAGCTCGTCGCCGAGCGCCGCTCGAAGATGCGCGTCGACGTTTTCGGGGCCCTCGCCGGGCAGCGTCCGAATGTCGATCTCCAGAACGACTTCGTCGGGAATGATGTTCGTCTTCTGGACGTGCGGAACGTCGACGACGTTGGGCGAGAACGTCGCGTGGGTGCAACTCCACAGATGGCCTGCTGCCGAGGCGATCGGGAACTCATCGAGAAAGTCGTTGATCGCGTCGGGATCGAGGAGCTGCCGGGTTGTCTCTTCGTCGAGGCCCAGCGACTCGACTTGCGGCCGCCAAAGCTCGTGGAAGCGAGGCGTCGGTCGATAGTCGGCGAGCCGCTGCACGACAGCGGCAGCCCGGACGAGCGCGTTGTCCGAACGGAACGGGCGCGACCCGTGCCCCGGTGTCCCCCGAACCGTGATGCGTCGCCACTCGATGCCCTTCTCGCCAACGTTCATGACGATGTTTGGCGCTTCGGAGTCACCGAAGTGCAGTCCGCCCGACTCGGTCAGGACGTAGTCGCTGCGGATCGCGTCGGGCTCGTTGTCGGCGAACCAGCGTGCTCCGACCGTGGACCCCGCCTCCTCATCGGCCACGCCGAAGAAGATGACGTCGCCCTTCGGCCGGAAGTTCGTGTCGGCGAGGTGCCGCACGGCGACCGCCATGGACGAGGTGAGGTTCAACATGTCGACAGCGCCACGACCCCAGATCTCGCCATCGATCAGCTCGCCGCCGAACGGATCGTTGCTCCAGCCGTCGGGGTTCACCGGAACGACGTCGGTGTGGCCCATCAAACAGATGCTTGGTGCATCGGGGTCGGAGCCTTCGATGCGAGCGACAATCGACGCTCGATCGGGAACCGGCTCCCAGGTCTGGACATCGAGACCGGCGCCTTCGAGAACCTGGCGCAGCACGTCGGCGTTCCGGGTTTCGTGGCCGGTCTCGTCAGTCCCGTCGTTGACGCACTCGTTGCGGATGAGTGTCTGCAGAAGCTCGACGGACTCCCTGGTCAGCGGGCTCTCGTTGCCCAAGGTGTCCGATGCGGCCATCAGTTGCGCACGATCTCGACGGACTGGAGAACCTCGCCGCGGCTGGTCGGTGCGTTGGGGTCTCGAAGGTCGATTGCGGCGAGCACGTCATCGCCGTCGACCACTTCGCCAAACACGACGTGGGCCCCGGTGAGGTGTTCGGCGGGAGCGAATGTGATGAAGAACTGGCTGCCGTTCGTGTCGGGTCCGCTGTTGGCCATCGCGAGCAGGCCGCGGCGATCGACGGGCGTGAAGCCGGAGTCCTCGTCTTCGAAGCTGTACCCCGGACCGCCCGTGCCCAAGCCGGACGGGTCGCCGCCCTGAGCCATGAAGCCGTCCAAGACCCGGTGGAAGACCGTTCCGTCGTAGAAGCCATCTTGGGCCAGCGCCACGAAGTTGTTCACCGTGTCGGGAGCGGTGTCGGTGAACAGGTCGATGACCATCTGCCCGTCGGCGGTGGTCAAGATCGCCTGGTACGAGGCCGTCTCGTCGAGAACCGACGGAGGCGCGGATGCGTAGACACCATTGCGTGCCGTCGGGTCGATCGCGGCGAGCGCACCCGACCCGTCGAAGGGCGTGAAGTCCGCAGGAATCTCCGTCGGCAGGCCCGAACTGAATGCGTCGGAGCAGTCATCGACGATCGGTCCGATGTCGGGTGTTGTCCCGTCTGCGAGAACCACTGCGCTCCAGAATTCCGAAGTGAACGAGTCGTCGATGCTCTCGGCGACACACGCCCGGTCGACCTCGATGGCGAAGCCGGAGCTCTGTTCGGCCGTGTTTGCGAGGCGATTGGCGAGGTCTGGTGCGGGTACGCAGGTCGTGAGTGACGAGATGGTCGCTTCTTGGGCGCCTTCGGGGACGGGGAAGCCGACCCGGACGGCGGCCAGACCCGTGTAGGTGAGGTCTCCATCGACGGTGTCGTCGAGTTCGGCTTCGGCGCAGTCGATGAATGCGTCTCGGCCCGCGTCGTCGTCCGCGCCCGAGATGGTCAGCAGGGAGCCGCCCAGGAGGCGGTTGTCGTTGCAGGCATGGACACCCGTCGCCAGGGCGGTGAAGAACTCTGGCGTGAACGAGAAGCCGGCGGTCCCAACTCCATTGATTGCGGCGGTCAACGTCGAGTCGCCATCTGCTCGTTCGACCAGACAGGCGACGGCGTCGGCTTCGGCTTCGACGCCAATGAGATCGCCGATGAGCAGGCGGGCGTTCTCGGGGTTGGCCGGACCGTCGACGTCGATCACGGGTTGGTCACTGGCATCTGCCGTGTCCCCAGTGGCGTCACCGGTCGTGTCGGCGGCCTCGTCGGTCATTGTCGCGTCGTCTGTGGAGTCGTCGCCGTTCGAACCACAAGCCGCGCCGAGGGTGAGCACCATCAGTGCTGCGACCCACCACAATCGGGCTCGGCGAGGCAGCGTGGACGGTTGGAGGAGGGGGGAGGGCATCGCACCATGAAAGCAGCACCCCGGCCACGTTGGGTGTCATCGGACCCGTACCGTGTTGAGCGTGCCCGCCACGTCACCAGACCGCGAGGGATCCGCTGTTCGCATCGAGTTCGACTCCGAGTCGTCTGGTGCATCGCCGACGACTCCCGCGGACGTCGTGCCGACGGCCGACCATCCGAGGTTTGCCCCGAGGCTGTGGCTGATCGGCATCGCCGTCGGGGTGGTCGCAATGGCCGGCGCGGTGCTTGCACTCCAGCCCGACTCGGGCACCGACGCCACGGGTGCCCCGATCACCTCCACCACCGAGCCGCCGCCGTCGACGTCCGAACCCGTCGTCGACGAATCAGCCGCCGAGCCGTCCAGTGATGACAACCTCCTCGCGGCGGCCACCGAACCCGCCGATATCGGCGACATCTTCGTGTTCGAGGTCATCGAGAGCTCGACCGGCGGCTGGGTAGCTCACGGTTTCGCCGAAGACGACCAGCTCTTTCGATCGGTCGACGGACTCGAATGGAGTCCCATCGATCGAGGCAATCTCCCCGGAACTGTCGTTGGTCTCGACCGAGACGACAGTGGATGGATCGCGGTGATCGACGGCGAGGACCTGTGGGCGAGCAACCAATCGTTCGAGGACACCGACGACTTCACCATGACGGTTTGGCGAAGCGCCGATCTGGTGTCGTGGACCCGTGCGGACGAGTTCGACTCGATCGAGGCCCGCGGATTTCCCTATCCATCCCAAGTCCGCGATGACACGCTGATCGCGCTGTCGCTCCAGAGCCCCGGATCCGTCGGCACCGAAGTCGCTGCGGATTATCTCGCACGGTTCGCCGAGGTGCCGCCGGGCGTCCGTTACTGCGGTTGGACTGTGCCGGGGGACAGCGACGACTCCGTGACCTTCATCCCGTGCGACGGCGAGGGCGCCGAATTGAACATCGGTCCGGACGCCAACGTCGACGTCGACGAACTCGTCGGTTGTTTTCAGCTCCTCAATGGGGAGTTCGAGGTTCCCGAACTCACCGTCCGCCATCAGCCAATCGGCGATGCGGTCCTCGAGAGCACTGCACCGTTCGGAGGAGCGATCTCGTTGGCCGCGATCCCCGGTGGGTGGGCGTCGACGAACCCTGCGCCCGAGGTGTTCGGTTTCGGTCCAGCCGCACCGGATTGCGACGACTCGACCCCGGTCCCCGAATTCGACGAGGAAGGCCTCGTGTGGTGGACCCGGGATGATGGGTACCAGCTGGTCCCTCTCGAGCTCGCGTTCGGGTTCGGGCAGACACCGGAGCCGGTGGTCGTCGACGACGGGCGCGCCGTGCTCGTGCCGACCACGCAAGGCGCTGCGACGGTCGACCTCGCCACCGGCGCTGTCGACATCGTCCGCGAACCACCCGCCGAGTGGTCGGCGTCGGCTCTTGCCGCCACGTCGCGCGCACTCACATGGTCGATCTCCGACGACGGTCGTGCCCACGCCGTCGGTGTTTCGGGGCTGACCGGCGTTGGCGAGGCCCTGTGGCTCGCAATCGATGACGGTCCCTGGCTCGAAGTCGATCCGGACTACGCCATTGGCAACCCCCGCTTGTTGATGGCGATGGGGACCTCCATCTGGATTCAGAACGACTTCGAGTCGACGATCACTCGGTTCGATCTCTCACCATGAATCCACTCGACCACGAGAATCCGTCGTCGGTTCGGATCGAGCTCGACGATCCGGATCGACCCGTCGAAGAATGGGTGGAGGTACCGACCTCGAGTCGTCGGGGAGCGGTGTCGGTGCTGTCGTTCATCGCGCTCATCGGTGTCGGGGTCGCACTCTTGTTTGCTCTTCGTGACGTCGATCGTGTTGCACCTCCCCCGGCCAGCGACCTCGAACGGGCACCGATTGTCGACCCGCAGCCACTGCCGGGGTCGGACGCTGCCGCACAGCCCACGCCGCTCTGGGCAGACGTGACGGTGGTTCCTCGACAGCTCGTCGCGGTCAACGATGGGTGGATCGGGATCGGACGGCAGGTGCTCGAGGAAGGCCGAGTCGGGGCGAACCCGGTGTTCATCTCGGGGCAGTCGACCGGCGTATGGAGTTCTCCCGGCTCGGTGACCATTCCCGAGAACCTCCGCCCACTGGGCGTCGGACGGGTCGACGGCCGTCTGGTCGCCATCGCCAGCCGATCCATCCCGTCCGGTGGGGACAGCGAGATCATCACGTTCGAGGCGATCGCGGACGGCGAATGGGTGGAGTTGACCCGGACCGTCGTGACCGGGTTTCCTCGCATCGGCGGCTTCATGGGCGATCAGTGGGTTGCCCTGATCGATCGAATCGAGGTGGCCGACTCTGCCGTGACGCAAATGCGGACCCGGTTCTTGGCGGGAAACATCGAAACCGGGGCTACCACCGAGATTTCGGTGGCTCCGACCGAATTCGTCGTGTCATGGGCGCTCGAACCCGACGGGCTACTCGCCGTCATTCAGCGTGATGAAATCACGGGTTCGACAGGTGCCTCCAGCGGCACCCGGCGGATCGCGAAGTGGACGCCACGAGACGCGTGGACGACCGTCGAGAATCCGCAGATCGATGAAGACGCCTCGTTGCTCATCCCCGCTCCGGTCGACCCCGCGACTGCGGTCGTTGTGCAGGGCGATGGACAGGCCGTGTTGGTCGATGACGCACGCGGGTTTCGGGTGGCCGACGGGGAGCTCCGGCAGATCGGCGCAGGCATCGGGCTCTTCTCGACCGGTAACGGAATCGACGACCCCGGCGACTTCGGGATCATCGACCTCCAAGTGGCGATGGCCGGGACCGGATGGCTGCAGGTCGCGACCCGACCCGACGGAGTCGCGACCGAACTGCTCATCTCGACGGGCGGGTCGATCTGGAATCGTGTGGACCCGGGCCTGGCCGTCCGAGACGTTCGCTTGGTCGCGATGACCGCCGATGAAGCGATCCTCGTGGCCGAACGCGTCGACGACGTGCCTGTCCTTCGACGGGTGCGACTCGCCGAGACACAGCGTCCCGAAGCGACGATCGCCGCAACCAATCCGATCATCCGGAGCGGTGCCGTCGGCGAGGCAGAGTGGTCCGAACAGGTGTGGTCGGCGCGAGGGGACCGCACCCCGGGATTCGTCGGACTCGTCAACGTCCTCGGCGTAACCCAGCGCATCCAGAGCGCTGATGGCCTCGATATCGACGCGCGCCAACCCACGAATCTCCCCTTTGCCTTCTTCCCTCGCTCCTTTGGCGTCGCAGGTTCGACGTGGTGGGTCCTCGGCACGATCGATGGCACCGGATCGGCGTTGTTCGTGTCCACCGACGCCCTGGACTGGCGCCGAGTCGAACTTGCTCTGCCCGGCGAGCCGGACGAGATCGCGATTCGCCTTCACGACGTCAACGGGGACGACATCGCCGTCGTGGCCGAAGCACTGTGGATCGCCGCCTCTCGACTTCAGACCATCGGCGTTGTCGTCCGCGACGGCGGCGTCGTCGAGTTTCCGGTTGACCCGTGTCTTCGTCAGGTCGATGAGGATTTCTCGCGGGTTGCGCGACCGCTCGAAGCCGACCGCTGCGAGATCGAGGACCTGGCCGTGATCGAGGGCACCGTCTTTGCCGTGCACACGGCTGACCAAGCCAAGGCGCTGTCCCGGTGGTCGGTCGACCAGGGCTGGCAGTCGGTGGCGTTGCTCGATCCGCCGCCACGCGGCGGCAGCGTCCAGTCGAGCCCGTCGGCCGTCCGGTTCCTCGGCGACGAGGGCGTCGTCGTGTCGGCCGACAATCGACTGCGATGGGGACCCGACATCGACGCACCCGAGCGAGTGCTCAACGGGCGGTTCGTCGCCCTCTCACCGGCCGCAGACGTCGCCGTGTTCGAAACCGACACGGACCTGTGGGTCGGCGACGGCGACGAGTGGCACCGCTTCCCGACCGCAGACTGGACTGTCGAACAGGTATTGGCCGTCGACGAGACCGCAGCCCTCGTACGGGGATTCGACGACACGGGTCCGATCGTCGCTCGACTCCGTGCGCCAACCGGATGATCTGACAGGCTGCCACCTATGAGACTCGGATTGAACGTCGGATATTGGGGCGCCGGCCCTCCACCGGCAGCGGCCGACGCGGTCGCCGCCGCAGACGCACTCGAATGGGACTCGATCTGGACAGCAGAGGCCTACGGATCGGATGCGTTGTCGCCGCTGGCGTGGTGGGGTGCGACGACCACGAACGTTCACCTCGGCACGGCCATCATGCAGATGTCCGCTCGGACCCCGACGGCCGCAGCCATGGCGGCGATGACGATGGACCACCTCTCTGGTGGACGCTTCCGGCTCGGAATCGGTGCATCCGGCCCGCAGGTGGTCGAAGGCTGGTACGGCCAGCCGTACCCACGGCCGCTCGAACGCACGCGAGAGTATGTCGACGTCATCCGGCAAGTGCTCGCGAGAGAAGCGCCGGTCGAGATCGACGGCCGTCACTATCAGCTGCCCCACGACGGCGGTGCCGGATTGGGCAAGGCGCTGAAGCCGACAATTCACCCGCTCCGCACGGACCTGCCGATCTACCTCGCCGCCGAAGGGCCGAAGAACGTCGCACTCGCTGCGGAGATCTGCGACGGCTGGCTGCCGTTGTTCTTCGGTCCGAAGGCCGATGACTTCTACCGAACAGCGCTGAGCGCCGGATTCGAGACCAGTGGCCGTCACAGCTTCGAGACGTTCGACATCGCAGCGACCGTGCCGGTGGTTCCGCACGACGACATCGAGGTCGCCGCTGATTTCGTCCGACCGATGCTGGCGCTCTACATCGGTGGCATGGGAGCGAAAGGCGCAAACTTCCATTTCGACGTCTTTGCGCGGCAGGGCTGGGAAGCGGAGTGCCACGCCATCCAGGACCTCTATCTCGGGGGTCACAAAGGCGACGCCATCGCCGCCGTTCCGACGGAGATGGTGGAGGACGTCGCACTTGTGGGTCCGGCGCCCAAGATCGCTGACGAGCTCCACGGGCGATGGAGCGAAACCTGTGTGACGACGCTCGTCGTGTCCGGAGACGCCGATCTCGTTCGTCTCGTCGACGGCATCGTCCGGTCCTGATCGGCGAGTGTCGGCCCGAAGGCTCAGCCGAGCGTCGCGCGACGGTCGAGTTCGTGAGCCCATGCGGTGTTCCACGTACTCGTAGCGGGCCAGATGCACTGTGCTTCCATGACGGCCTGCTCGGCATCCAAGCCATGATCCTCGATGAGGAGTGCCCGCAGCACGAGCCCGGTTCGTGACGCGCCATGACGGCAATGCACGAGAACCGGCTGCTTGGCCGCCCGTGCTGTCCGGATCTCCGTGAGGACTTCGTCGACGACGTCAGGCAGGTGCGGGTTGGGATCTGGCTTCGGTGTGTCGTCGAGGTGAAACGTGATCTGGGACCGATGATCGTCGAGACGGCCCTCGAGGTCACACAGCGAAAGGACAAGTCCGTTCGGGTGGTCGTCGACAAAGCGAGCGATGCCGTGAATGTTCGACAACCAGAGGCCGTCGAGCACCTCCTTCGGGCCACGACGTCGCTTCGGGTCATACCAGTCCGGCCGTGTCGTCCCGAGCAGACGATGGGCGAGTCCACTCAGGTATCGACGTCGACGTCGTCCTTCGGGGCAGACAAGCGAGGACACCGCACGAGCAGACAACGAGCCTGCGCCGCCGGCGAGTCCTTGGAGACCTGCCTCAACCGATGGATCGATGGGAGCGAGTTGGTCGATGCGGACGTCCTCTCGGTTTCCGCGGAGCACGTCAGCGACGAGGTCGATCGTCGCGGTCGTCGCCGGATCGGCGAGAAGCGGGCACCCCGAGCTGGCGAGCCCGATGGCTGTCGGAATCGCCACGTTGACCGGGAGGTCGATCGGCGTCGGTTCGCCGGCGAGGAGCGACTCGGCTAGTGCGACTGACGTTTGGCCTCGCGCCGACCATGTTCGGATACCGCTCGAGTCGGCCGTGGCGTCGGCGAGGAGCGAACCGGCGATGGCGCCGAATGCCATCTGCCAGCGAACGTCGTCGTTCATGCGCTCAGAACTGGAGGAGGAAACCGAGGAAGACCCGGGCGACCATGAGTAGGACGAAGAGGGCCACGAGTCCGACGACGCCGGCGAGCAGGCAGCCGCCGACACCGCGAGCTGCGGTCCGCAAAGCGTTTCTCGACGTCGAGGGCGCGACGTGCGGATTGACGAATGCCCCCCGGTTCTCCAGATCGTTTGCGATCTCTTGTGCGATCGCCACGGGATCGCGGCCATCGGTTCGGACCGGGCTGTACCGGCCGTACACCCCTCGCCGTTCAGCGAGCAGCTCGGTCACTGCACCCGCAGGATCGTCGCCCTGTAGCAACGGGCGGTCGGCGACGCCGTCTGCCGTCACTCGCCGGATGATCTCGTCGGGCGAAGCGATCAGTGTGTACACCGTTCCCCATGCTTCGAGCGCTGCGGCGTTTCGCTCGTCGAGCATGACGCCGCCCCCAGTGGCGAGCACGACGGGGCCCGTGTGCACGATCTCGGCGATGATTTGGCGCTCGAGCTCGCGGAACTCGGATTCGCCGGACCGTTCGAAGATTGCGGGAATGGGTCCGTGGCGAGACTCGATCAGCGAATCGGTGTCGACGAAAGAGGTGCCGAGCGCCTGCGCGAGCTGACGTCCGACGGTGGATTTGCCCGTTCCCATGAATCCCGTGAGAACGACGTTGGGGATCATGCTGACGTCAGACCGCTGCGATGGCCTCGCGGACCGTCTTCGCGATGCCGGCTGCGTCGAGACCGTAGCGCGACAAGATCACCGCGGGTTTGTCGTGCGGCACGTAGGCGAGGGGCATACCGAGCACAATGATTCGTGGCGCCTCGGCGACGAGCCCCTCGATCCGATCGCGGAAGCCGTCACCGGCGCCGCCATCGCGCAGCCCGTCCTCGACGGTGATGACGAGTCGATGCTCGGCCGCATCGGCGATCATCTCGGGGTCGGCCGGGGTAATGACTCGGGGGTCCCACACGGTGGCCTGGATGCCAGCGTCGGCCAAGAGGTCCGCAGCGGCCACGGCGTCTTCGAACATCTTGCCGACACCGATCAAACACACGTCGGTCCCGGAGCGTGCCTTTCGGGCCCGGAGCCCGGAGCCGACTTCGGCTTCGCCGACCGACGGAGCGGCCTGCTTCGACCAGCGGATCATCGCGGGACCGTCGGTGCAGAGCTCGATCGCGTCCGTGAGCTGCACTTGCAGCTCTTGGTAACTCGATGGGGCGAAAACGGTCATTCCGGGCACCTTCGAGAAGAGCACCATGTCGAGCAGGCCGTGATGCGATGCCCCGTCGTCACCCGTGACACCGGCGCGGTCCAGGCAGAACACGACGGGTTGTCGATGCAGCCCGACGTCGAGGTTGACCTGGTCGAAGGCCCGTGTCATGAACGTCGAGTAGACGGCGATCACGGGGCGCAGCCCACCCATTGCCATGCCGGCTGCCGAGGTGACGGCGTGTTGCTCGGCGATGCCCACATCGATCATGCGCTCGGGGAAACGCTCGCGAAACGGCAGCAGTCCCGTCGAGTCTGGCATCGCTGCGGTGATCGCCACGAGGTTCTTGTGCTCTTCGGCGAGTTTGATTAGCGACTCGGTGAAGGCCTGCGTATACGACCCGGCCTTGACGCCGCCCATGTCATGCATGTTCTTGATCTGGTCGTTCTCGGCGGGGGCGTACCCGCGACCCTTCTGGGTGAGCACGTGCACAACGACTGGGCCGTGGAACGTCTTTGCGTTCTCGAGGGCCTCCTCGAGACTCTCGATGTCATGGCCATCGAACGGGCCGAGGTAGTGCACGCCGAGGTTCTCGAAGAACGCGGGCGGCTCCCACATGTGGCGAATCGCGGCCTTGGTTGCGTGAATGCCTCGTTCGACGTGGTCGCCGACCCACGGAATCGTCTCGGCGAGCTTCTCCATGCGTGCTTGGCGGCGCATGTAGACCGGGTTGGCGCGGATCTTGACGAGTGACTCGGTGAGCTTCGATACGGTCGGGGCATACGACCGGCCGTTGTCGTTGAGAATCACGGTGACGTTGCTGTTGGAGTGACCGAGGTTGTTGAGCCCCTCGAAGGCCATGCCGCCCGTCAAGGCTCCGTCGCCGATCACCGCGACGATCGCCCTGTCGGATCCCACCGACGATGCTTCGGCGGTGGCGAGGCCGTGCGCGTAGCTGAGCACGGTCGAGGCGTGGCTGTTCTCGATCCAGTCGTGGGCGCTCTCTTCTCTCGACGGATAGCCGGAGATGCCGTCCGAGCTGCGTAGGTTCTCGAACCCCGTCGCTCGACCGGTGAGCATCTTGTGGACATAGGTCTGATGCCCGGTGTCCCACAGGACGATGTCGTTGGGGGATTCGAAAACCCGGTGAAGCGCGACCGTGAGTTCGACGGCCCCGAGGTTCGAACCCAGATGGCCACCGGACTTCGATACGGAATCGACGATCAGCTCTCGGATCTCGGCGGCCAGGGCGTCGAGCTCTTCGTAATTCAGCCGTCGCAGATCCGCCGGACCCTCGATGGACGACAGAATCATGCTGACTCAAGGGTAACCGCGTCGTGACCGATGAGTACGCTCGGACGGCGGCCTGCACGGTGTTCAGTTCCTGCGGTCGATTCCCACGTTCAACTCTGCTGTTTCGCAGGCCGACGATCGATGACGATGAGCCGGAATCGACACTCCGATAGTCTCGCGTCTGGCGAATCGAGAGGCGGCGAGGAGTACGAGCCGTGAGCAATGCGAGTGACGAGCCATGAGCAACGCACCGAAACGCCAGCCGTCGAAACGCCCGCGTCGTTCGGCGCAGGAAACCCGTGAGGTACTGATCGAGCATGGTCTCGCCGCGCTGCGAGATCACGGACTGTCGATCGGCCTCGACGCCGTCACCCTCGAACGGGCGCACGTCGAATCCGATCTTCCGCGATCGAGCGCCTATGCGGCGTGGCCATCCACGGTTGGACGGACCCCGCAGCAGGAGTATCAACGTGAAGTCCTGCGGCGGGCCATTCGGGAGCGGCTCTCGGACGTTCAATCGACGGCATCGACCGGAGAGGCAGTACTCGACGCTCTGGTCCCTGGTGCGACGCCGGTCGAGAATCTCCGTGCGGTCGTGCGCGTCGCGTGCGAGGCAAACTTCGCCATCGGAGTTGAGTCCCAGGTCTGGCGGCTGGTTATGGCGCTGCAGGCACTGGTTGGCTCGCAGACCGAGTCGAATCATGATGCCGAGCTCGCCGAGTGGTTGTCTGCGACCGAAGTCGAGTTGCGGGCGACGAGTATCGAATCGATCTACCGGCCGCTCAGCGAGCTCGCCGGATTCGAACCTCGGCCGGAGTACGGCGAGCGCGCCTGGGACCTGGTGGCGATCGGCGCGGGTGCACTCGCTGAAGGACTGGTTGCTCGAAACCGCCTGTCGGGCGCCTCGAAGCACCTGACCGAGGTGGATCGCAATGGCGAATCGTGGACGTTGCTCGGACTCGGGGTCGAAGCCCTGCTCCGGCAGTTCTTCACAATCGATTGACGCGTCTCGTCTGGCTCATTCGATTCGGTCGAGGAACGAATCTCGGTCGATCTGCACACGAATGACTCGTCCATGACCGACGAGTCGACCGTCGCTCGTCGCCTCGACGTCGAAGATGATACGGCGCCCCTCGATACGAGTGATTCGTGCGGTCGCCTCGACCTCGCTCCCGACCGGAGTGCCGTGCAGATGATCGAGGTTGACGCGCAGACCGGCAGTGATCATCCCCGCCGGGAGCCGTCCCGCGAGCGCGACGATTGTCGCCTGCTGCATGAGTTGGAGCAACTGCGAGGTGCTCAAGACGTCGACGTCGCCGGTTCCCTGCGCAGTCGCCGTGTGCTCCGGTGCCACGGTCAGGCGTGTGGTGCCAGTCAGCCCCAGTTCGATCCCCACGTGGCGCACCCTAGTTGGTGAGCGACGTCGCTGGTTCAGCTCCCCGCCGTCGGCGCCGATCGATACGATGAACGACACCTCGACACAGGAGACCCCATGGCCGACGCCCCGTTGCTCGACGACGCACTCGTCACCTCGACCCTCGACACGGCCGTCGCAGGCGGCGCGGATTGGGCCGAGGTCTTCGTCGAGGACAAGCGCTCGTCGTCGGCAAATCTCGACGACGGTCGCATCGAAGAGCTGACCTCTGGCCGAGATCGTGGTGCGGGCATTCGTGTCGTGAGTGGAGACACCACCGGGTTCGCGCACACGGCCGATCTCTCCGAAACGGGCCTTCGTGCTGCGGCAGAGGCGGCAGCGGCAGCGGCGAAGGGTGGCGGAGGCGGGGTCCGGACCGTCACCCTGCAACGGCAGGACGTGCGACGCGACATCGTGATCGGCACGTACCCCGAAACCGTGGCCAAGGCGACGAAGGTCGATCTTCTTCACACCGCCGACGACGTCGCCCGGTCGGCGGGTTCGGCGATCAGTCAGGTCCTTGCGCGGTATGGCGATTCGCGCCGCCGCATCCTTGTCGCCAACTCCGACGGATTGTTGGCCGAAGACGATCAGGTCCGCACGTTCTTTGCCGTGTCGTGTGTGGCGATCGGCGACACCGGAATGCAGACCGGCCGGGAGTCTGCTGGACGGACCGTTGGTTTCGAACTGTTCGATCGTCATGACGTCGGCGAGATGGCGCAAACCGCCGCGGCCCGCGCCATCACCAAACTGTCGGCTCGTCCGGCGCCGTCTGGCAGCCACACCGTCGTGGTTGGCCCTGGCGGTGGGGGCGTGCTGTTCCACGAAGCTTGTGGTCATGGCCTCGAAGCCGACCTCGTCGCCAAGAAGGCATCAGTGTTCGCCGACCGAGTCGGCCAGCAGGTGGCGAGCCCGTTGGTGACGTTGATCGACGACGGAACGATGTCGACCGAATGGGGAAACTTCGCAATCGACGACGAGGGTCGACCCGCACAAAAGAACGTGCTCATCCAGGACGGCGTGCTCACCGACTACATGTACGACCAGATCCGGGCCCGCAAGGAGGGCCGCCCGTCGTCGGGCAACGGTCGCCGGCAGAGCTACATGCACCTACCGATGGTGCGGATGACCAACACCTACATCACGGCAGGCGAGGACGATCCGGCTGACATCATCTCGTCGACCCCGGACGGTGTGTATGTCGCGCAGCTCGGAGGCGGTCAGGTGAACACGGCGACCGGTGACTTCGTCTTCGGTATGACCGAGGCGTACCTGATCGAGGACGGCGTCATCACGGAGCCGATCCGTGAAGGCAACCTGATCGGTAACGGTCCAGAGGTGCTCAACAACATCGACGCACTCGGTAACGACTTTGCGATGGGTCATCCCGGTACCTGCGGCAAAGACGGCCAGGGTGTGCCTGTCGGCGACGGCACGCCGACGCTTCGGGTCACGGCGCTCACCGTCGGCGGCACGGCAAGCTGAGCCACATGCGGGCTTCGCCCGCACCGACGTTCACCCAAAAGCCACCTTCGGACGCTCAACAGGACCCTTTCGCCCGCCGATAGGACGCTATGTGGACTTCACCGGTCGTCGCGGCGGCGATGGTCGTGGCCACGCCTGTGGCGGCCCTACAGGCGACGCCACCGACGAATGACGACATAGCGGCGCTCATCCTCGATGAGATGGCCCACCTCGATGCGCTCGGGCGGCTCGACGGCAACGATCTGGAGTTCAGCGACGAACTCCATGACGTCGAGGTCGTGCTGACGAGTGTCTCGGCCGACCTCGAGCAGATTGACCGCGTCCTCGGCCCCTCGATGCTTGCCGCGATCGACGACACGGGGGTGCCGGTCGACGACTCGGTCCGAACGGTTCTGGAGGCGAATGCGACCAGCACCCGAGGACCGGTCGACGCTACCGACTACGTGGAAGCCTTGGCGACTCTTGGACAAGACGTCGTGATTCCTGCTCCGCCAGCGAATGAGTTCGACGTCGCCGATACGTCGGGTTCGGGACTCTCGCCCGGGATCGGCGCCTCGATACTGGGTGGGCTGCTCGCGCTGCTAGCGATCTTGTGGGCCGTCGCGTCTCGGACTCGACGACCGTCGTCAACGCAGCCCAGCGCCGCTGAGGCTCATGCGATCGAGTCCGCACGTCAGGCGTTTGCCACGCAAGACACGCCGGAGAATCTCGGAGCAGTCGTCGCCTCGTCGGTCGAACGGCTGACCGGCGCCAAGGGCGTTCTCGTTTCGGGCGGAAGGCTCAACGCTCGAGCCGGCGTGCTCGTCGAAGCTCCCCTCGAGCTCGTTCGGGCCGCTGAAGCGAAGGGCCAGCCAGAGATCGCGGGCAGCTTGACCATCGTGCCCGCCCTCGCCGGAGAACGACCGGTTGGGTTCATCGCGATGATCGGTGGCAATCCGCAGGCCGCCATGGAGTTGGCGCCGACGGTGGCGCAGGCGATCGATCGGGTGAACGCCGCCATGACGAGCGGTGCGCTCGTCTACATCGACAGCGACACCGGGACCTGGAATCTCCGACGATTCCGCCACGACAGCCAGAACGGCTTCGAGGCGCCCGATGGTGCGCCGCATTCGTTGATCACCGTCGAGGTCGATCACTTCGACGTGTACACCGACCAGAACGGTCCGGATGCAGCGCTCCAGACGATTCGGCGAGTCGCGGACGAACTCGTCGACTCCGTTCGCGGCACGGACGTTGTGTACCGCATCGGCGACGGGCGCTTTGCCGTCTTTTTGCGAAACGCGAACGCGGCACAGTCAGCCCATGTTGCCGACCGCGTCCGCGGGTCCGTGGCTCAACTGACCTTTCCCGGCGGCCGAACGATGCCCGGTGGGCGGCTGACGGTGTCCGCCGGCGTCGCCGACACCCACACCGTGGTGGCCGCCGATCTGATCAGCGCGTCGGAAGCAGCTCTCGGCACGGCCCAAGCGGCGGGGCGCAACTCGGTGGCAACGGCGTAACCACCGCAAGGACATCTCGTAGAGTCAACGGCCATGAGCCCTCGACGACGAACCGGCGTGCTCCGCTCGTTTACCTATGCGGCGAGTGCGGTGGTCGGAATGCTTCTCGTGGCGGGGTGCGGCGGTGAGGATCTCGGAGGTCCGAAGCTCCCGACGGACGCCGATGCACTCGTCGTGGCCAGCGCCGAGTCGATGGGATCGGTCGAAACGGTGAGATTTCGGCTCGACCGAACCGGTGCGCCGGTCTGGGTCGACGCCGCACGCAGTACCGCGCTCGATGGACTCGAGGGTCGCTTCGCTGCGCCTCGTTCCGCCGAGGCGATCCTCGACGTGACCGTCACGGGCGATCTCCGGACCAAGATTGGGGCTGTCGCTATCGATGACGAGGTTTGGATGTCCAACCCGGTAACCGGTGTCTTCGAAACGTTGCCGCCGAGCTACGACATCGATCCGAGTCTCTTCTTCGACCCCGAAGACGGCTGGCGCCCGCTCCTCGAGTCGCTCACCGAGGTCGTGTACGTGGCTGAGGAGGAGCGCGACGGCACCCGCTACCACCTGACGGCGACCGCTCCGGCCGCCGAGATGCAGACCATCACGGCGGGGCTCGTCCGCGGCCAAGACGTCGACCTCGACCTCTGGCTCCATCCGGCCACCGCTCAGGTGACCGACGTCGAGTTCGCCACCGAGTTCGACGGTGCCACTACCGATTGGGTGCTCTCGCTGCGAGAGTACGGCGAGCCGGTGACGATCACCGATCCAACGCTCGGCTCAGAGTGATCGATCCTGGACGAAAACTTGCGTGTCTGTCGAGCGCAGGGGAGGCTCAGGGGCATCGTCTCGTTTCGGCGAGGCGGCCGACGTGAGACGGGGAGCGCCGGAGGTGCCAGACATGACCGCTTCGAACACCACTGATCGTCCAGACGATCGGCGACGAGCCGCAGTACCGCGACTCGTGCTGTTCGATCTCGAGAGCATGACGCACGAGTGGTCCGGCGTCGTCGAACCCGAAGATCTCACGAGCCGGTCCGTCGTCGTGTCCTCGATGCTCGAAGCGCGCCGCGAGAGCGACACGGTCCTCGTCGCCTGTGAGCCGGCGTTCAGCTGGGCGATGACCGAGCTATTCCCCGGCGCAGCGATGTACCTGGGTACGGGCGCCATCGACCCGATCCGACCTGTCGTCGAGGAGTTCCGCACGCGCCTCATCGCCGGTGGTCACGGCGAGGTCGTCGTGGCGAGCTGCGATCCCGCCCTGCTCGAGGATGCGGCAGCGTGGACCGGCGGCCGCACACTGTGCTCGACTCGGAACGACTGCCGTGACCTGCTCCTCGCGTTGTCCGGCGATCTTGTCATCGAACCCGGGTTCGTGATCGGAAGGCAACCCGCCTGAGTACGCCGATCGCCCGCCCCGCGTCGCCGCGGGCGATCCTCTGGATCGTCGGCTTCGCCGTTTTCGTCGCGGCCGACGACCTCACCGTCGTTACCACGATGCTTCGGCCGATCATCAACGATCTCGGCCTGACCCTTCCCGACGGTCTCGACGATGCCGCGTGGATCGTGAATGTCTACTTGATCGCGTTCGTGGCGGTGATGCCGCTCGCCGGGCGCCTCAGCGATGTAATGGGCCGCCGAACATTGTTCGTGGGGGCCTACTCGATCTTTCTGGTCGGGACAGTGGTCATTCCGCTGTCGAACTCGATGGCGCCGTTCTTGGTAGGCCGGGTGCTGACCGCCGTCGGCGGTGGAGCGATGGTGCCGGTGGCGCTCGCGGTCGTCGGCGACGTCCACGAGTCCGATGATCGTCCTCGTGCTCTGGGCACCTTGGGTGCCATCGAGACCTTCGGCTGGGTGTGGGGGCCGCTGTATGGGGCGATGCTCGTGCGATTCCTCGACTGGCGATGGCAGTTCTGGTTGAACATCCCGTTGGCTCTCGTGGGACTCGGACTCGCCTGGTGGGCCCTCGCTGGACTCCCGGCGCCGGCGCGGCGACGGGTCGATTGGACAGGCGCGATCCTGCTCGCCTGCGGACTGATCACACTCAATCTCGCGTTGCTCGGCAATGCCGAGATCCAGTCCGTCTCGGGACTTGACGAACTGCAAGGTGGTTCGGGGTTCGACTTCCGCTTACTGCTGCCGGTTGCGGTCGTGTTGGTCGGCGGGTTCGTCTGGCATCAGCGACGAGCTGCCGACCCGTTGATCACGCCCAGCTTCTTTCGTGGTCGGGATCTGCGGGTGGCGCTCTTCGTGAACCTGTTGGTCGGCGCGGCACTCGTGATCGCCATGGTCGACGTCCCGATCTTCGTCAATGCGATCGAGCTGGACATCGAACGGTCCGCTGTCGTCTCGGGATGGCTTCTCGCATCGCTGACCGCGGCGATGTCGTTGGCTTCGTGGCTCGGCGGACGGCTCACCGATGCCCGAGGGGCACGTCTCCCGATCATCGTCGGTCAGGCCGCCGCAGCGTCTGCGTTGCTCGTGATGGGTCTGACCTGGTCGCCCGAGATCGGCAGGGGGTCGGCCGCAATCCAACTGGCCGTCCTTGGCGCCGGGCTGGGTCTTGTCTTTGCCCCGTCGACCGCCGTTGTCGTCAACGCGTCGCCCGACGATCAACGGGGCGCAGCTGCATCGGTTGTGATGGTCGTCCGGTTGATCGGGCTCAGCGTCGGGCTTGCGGCACTCACCGCGTGGGGACTCGCCCGGTTCAACGCCCTGCGCTCGACGCTCGATCTTCCCCCGATCAGCGACCCTGGTTTCCGTGATGCGGTGACGACGGCGTCCGCCGAGCTCACCGCATCAGCCATCAGCGAGACCTTTCTCGCCGCCGCCGGCCTCAGCGCCGTCGGCGTCATAGCGGCGCTGTGGATGCGGCGCGCCACCCCCGGCTCGAGTCCTCAGGAGGAACCGACCATGTCTACCGATACCGCAACGGGTCCGGCACTTTCTCGCCACCTGACGACGATCGTGGCGATACTTGCGATCGCCGTGATCGGACTGGTCATCGTGACCGGACTCCTCGTCCGCTCACTCAATGACACACGAGACGAACTCGCTCAGACGCAGGCCGATCTCGAACGGGTCGAGCAGGGCGCTGCCGGCTCGGCTCTCGTGGCGGCGCAGGTGCTCGAAATCTCGCGGCAGCTCACCGAACTCGAACCCCAGATCTCCGAGGGCCTCGATCAGGCCATCACCGAGCTCGAGAACTTCTCGAACTCGACGCTCGAGTTTCCGGTGTCGGTTGACGAGAACGTCGTGATCGACACGGAGATCACGATCGACCGAGACTTCTCGTTTCCGATCGACGAGAACATTCCGATCGACGAGACGGTCGACACGACGATCGAGATCGACACCGGACTCGGCTTCGAGGTGCCGGTCGACGTGCGAGTTCCGGTGCAGGTTGACGTACCGATTCAGCTCGACGTCGACGTGCCGATCAACGAAACGGTCCCGGTCCGAGCGGACGTGCCCGTCGAGCTCGACATCCCGGTCCGAATCGATCTGGCCGAGACCGAACTGAAGACACTCGCCGATCAGCTCGCGGAGGGCCTGCGCACCGTCCAAGCACTGCTTGGCGATCTGTCGCTCGGCTGACCGGCTCGCCCGCGTGGGCGCTCGGCGGTGCGCATCGATCACACTGCGAGTCATGAGCGAGCGCAGCGACCAACAGCGGCTGATGGATGGCATCTACTGGTATGGGATCCCGACCCTGTTCCGGTGCCCGCACGACGAGGACCCGGCGACCGCCGACATCGGCCTCGTCGGCGTGCCGCACTCGACCGGCAACGGCACAACTCAGCGAGATCAGCACTTAGGTCCCCGCGCAGTCCGAAACGTGTCGGCGATCGGTCGCCGGGTCCACGGGGCATTTGGGATCGACCCGTGGGACGAGCTGGCGATCCATGACCTGGGTGACGTGCCGCTGTCGGAAGGGAACAACAACGAGCGGTCGATCGAGATGATCACGGACTACTACCGCGAGCTCGCTGATGCCGGTTGCCGTCCGGTGTCGATCGGCGGTGATCACTCGATTACCGGAGGAATCCTCCAGGGCATCGCTGGCGAAGGATCGGCGCTGACCAACGGTGAGAAGGCGTGCCTGCTGCACTTCGACGCACACACCGACGCCTTCCATAACGTCGATCACTTCATGGGGGCGATCAAGAGTGCTGCCCATTGGGCCAGCTATCTGGCTACAGACGGGTATGTCGACGCTGAGCATTCCGTCCAGGTCGGCATCCGGGGCAACGTTCGCTCGCTCGAGTGGCTCGATCCCAGCTATGCCCTTGGTTACACGGTGATCAAGAAGGAGGAGTACGACGAGATGGGCCCCGAGCGGGTCATGGAGATCATCGACGAGACGATCGGCGATCGGCCCGTCTATGTCACGTTCGACCTCGATTGTCTCGATCCGACCGTGGCACCAGGCGTCGCGAACATCGAGGCCGGCATCGAAGGGTTCGGGATGGACCAGGTCACGCAGCTGATCCGGTCGATCCGTGGCAAGAACGTGATCGGCGGAGACGTCGTCTGCCTCATGCCGACCGTCGACTCGCCCAACCAGATCACCAGCTACAGGGCGATGGCAGTCATGTTCGAGATTCTCGGGCTGATCGCCGACAACCTTCTCACGAGCAGCCCTGAGACAGAAAAGGGTTAACGAAACACAAGTCTTCTATAACATCTCTTCAAGATTGGATTTCATGAGACCCAACGCCACGGTGCGCTGAACCAGAAGAGAGGACGCTGTCATGTTCGAACCCTCCCGACTCATCGTCGGATTCGAGTCGGTCGAACTCTCCGGTACAGCCCTTCGCTGGGCAATCGCGACCGCTGCCGAGCGTCACAACCGACTGGTCGTCGTGCACGCCACGGCGTTCCCGATACGCGTCCAAAACGGGCCGTCTCTCTCCGTCGCCAGACAGCTCGGTTCGCCAGCGTGGGCAATGGTCCACCACGTCGTCCACGGCCTCGGCGCGCCGGCTGCTACGGAGACGATCGTGGAGTCGATGCGAGCCATCGACGCGATCGAGCGACATGCCCGAGAGAACGATCTGATCGTGCTCGGCGTACGACGTCGGCCATGGTGGCCGTTTGGGAATCTCGAGCGCGCTCTCGAAGATCGCGGTCACGCCGTGCGTCGCGTGAGCGACTCGGACACGCTCGTCGCCACTGACATTGTGACCGAAACGCCGGAACTCAGTTCCACGCTTGGCTGATCAGCTCGAGGCTTCGTAGCCGTGCATCGAGGGCGACGACCGGTGTCGTGATCATGAGCTCGTGAGCACCCATCTCGACGGCGAGCTTCTCGAGCCTGTCACCGACATCATCGGGTGTGCCAGCTATCGCATTCGTCGGCATCGCCTCCGCCTGCGGCCACGCCGGATGATCGAGCGCAGAGTGGGGTTCCAAGATTCCCATTCGTTGGCCCGAGGCCAAACCGAACTTGAACAGGCGATGCGATGCCAGGAGGTGCTCCGCCTCGAGCGTGGTGTCGGCCGCGACGGCCACTGCGGTCACGATCAGGTGGGGTTCGTCGAGGACCGGTGACGGCTGAAAGCGTTGGCGATAGAGGTCTGCGGCGAGCGTCGTCCCGCCCATGCCGAAGTGATGAGCGAACGCGAACGGAAGGCCGAGATGGCCTGCGAGTTGCGCGCTGTAGTCGCTCGAGCCGAGCAGCGCGATCAGAGGTTGAGTTGTCGCTGCCGGCGTCGCTCGCACGTGTTCGTGTATCCCATCGGTGGTGCGCACGTCGCCGAGCAGCGCCATCAGGTCGACCAGATCGCTCGGAAACTCGTCGGGGTCGTAGCCGCGGCTACCCCGAAGTGCCCTGGCCGTCCACTGGTCGGATCCCGGCGCACGGCCGATACCGAGGTCGATCCGCCCCGGGTGCAGCGCTTCGAGCATGGCGAACTGCTCGGCGACGACGAGCGGCGAGTGATTCGGCAACATCACACCCCCGGATCCCAATCGGATCCGCTGCGTGTTCGCCGCGAGATGAGCGATGAGGACGGCTGGTTCGGTGCTGGCGACGGCGCCCATGTTGTGATGCTCGGCGACCCAGAACCGTTCGAAGCCGAGTCGGTCGGCGGTCTGAGCAGTCGTCGTGGTTGCGTGGAGGGCGGACGCGCTCGTCTGGCCATGCGCGACGATCGAGAGGTCGAGTGCGGACAACGGGACGCGGCTCATCCGCCCGAGTGTAGAGATCGGTTCAGCTGGGTTCGTAGAGCGCATGGGCGAGCACGTTCGTCACCCGCACCCGATCGAGCGCTTCCGGGACGACGAAGCGAACCATGCGGCCGTGCGTCGTGCGTTCGGGGGTGATGTCGTCGAGCTCGTGATACACCGGCCGGCCGACGTAGTCGTCGAACAAGAGCGGCGTGCCGGGCTCGCACGTCAAGAGGCCGATCGCCAGACACGCCAGTCGAAAGCGTCCATCGATCAGCACGACGTCGGGGGAGTCGCCACGTTCGTGGAACGCCGCCCACGGGCGAAGCGCGTAGACCGGCCACCGTTCCTTTGTCGATGCGTCCGTCGGGTATCCCCAGCTCCGAGTTGGACCGATGTCGGCGTGAAGCACCTGGACATCGTCTCGCCCAAGCGCGTGTGCATGCCCGGTGACCGACTCGACCCAACCGGGGTCCGACTCGACGGAGACGATGTAGCCGACACCTGCATCGATCGCGGTCCCGGTACTCCCACCGCAGCCGAACTCGAGGTACGACGACGCCCCGGCCAGATGCTCGGTGAGGACGGCCTGGCCCTCGTCGTCGAGGGTCGGAGGTAGCAATTGGCTGGCACGACTCGGTGGGTGTGATGACGCCATGGCCGGAGTGTAGTTTTGGCGCCGAGGTGCCGAGTCCTGTGCTGTTTGGGTCGGCCGAGATTCGGGGCGTCGATGTCTGTCGCAGAGCTGCTGTTCGACGTGATGGGACCGGTTGTGGTCGTTGTCGCCGTCGGATGGGTCGCGGGCCGCAGCAAGCCCTTCGACGTGCAGACCCTGTCGACGTTGGCGTTCTGGGTGCTCGGCCCAGCGTTCGCCTTCGACGTGTTCGCTGGCGCCGAGCTCGCTCGCGACACCGTCGGCGCGCTCGTCGTCGCTGCGCTCGCAGGTATGGCGGTGGCCGCACTCGTCGGGGCTGCTTTGGCGCGTGTGGCGGCGTTCGAGACCGTTCGGCGAAATGCGGTGATGATGACGAGCGCCTACGGCAATGTCGGCAATGCGGGTCTCGCGATCTCGGTCTTCGCCTTCGGCGACGATGTCGCACCGGTCGCCGCATTGCTCATGATCGTGATCAACATGACGGGCATGACCATGGGCGTTGCTCTCGGGTCGCTGCGTACGCACGGCATCCGGCCGGCGATTCAGAGGTCGATGACGGCACCGATGACGCTGGCCGCCGGACTGGCGCTCGTGGTGAATCTGACCGGTTGGGATCCGCCGCTCGTTGCGGACCGGTCGATCGCGCTGGTGGCCGGAGCGTTGATCCCGACGATGTTGTTGACCCTTGGTATGCAGCTCGCTCAGAACGGGGCTCCTCGGCCCGAGCTGGACATGGGCGTCACCGGCGTCGCCAAGCTAGTGGTGACACCGACGGTGGCGTGGGCCGTCGGCACGGCATTCGGACTCGAAGACGAGACGCTCGGTGTTCTCGTACTCCAGTCGGCCATGCCTCCGGCGGTCTTCTGCGCGGTTGTGGCCCTCGAGTACGACCTCGAACCTGCTCGAGTCGGCCGCACGGTCGTCGGCACAACGCTCCTCGCCTTGCTCACACTGCCGGTCGCGCTGATCGCGGTCACCTGACCCATCGCTTCTGCGGTCACGCAGTTGTCACTGACGACGGTCTGCCGTCATGCTTCGTGACGTGATCGATGCATTCGAACTCCGGTCCGATCGAGCGCGTGCGGTGCTGCACCCCGACGGAGGGCGGCTGTGCTCCCTGGTCGTCGACGGGATGGAGCTTCTCGTCACGGAGGGGGACAAGGGCACGCGCTGGGGGTCGTTCCCGATGGTGCCCTGGTGCGGTCGGCTCGCGTTCGGGTTGCTCCAACATGATGGTGGGTCATGGGAGTTCCCGATCACCTCGCCGCCTCATGCCAACCACGGGACGGTCCTACGACAGGAATGGACGGCCGAATCGCTGTCCGAAACCCACGCAGTACTCACCGTCGACCTGGCCGAACCGTGGCCGTTCGGTGGGCGGGTCGAGCAGCGGTTCGCACTGACCGACGATGCCTTTCAGGTCGACATGACGATCGTCGCCGGAGACCACTCGATGCCTGCGCAACTCGGCTGGCACCCGTGGTACCGCCGACACCTCGATCGAGGCGGGCCACTCGAGGTCGCCTTCGCCGCCGACTCGATGTACGAGGTCGACGGTGACCAGATTCCGACTGGTCGTCTCGTGCCGCAACCCGAAGGTCCCTGGGATGACACGTTCGTCGACGTAACCCAGCAGCCAGTGCTGACCTGGCCGGACGCGCTCACGCTGTCGCTCACCTCCGACATGGATCATTGGGTCGTCTTCACCCGACCCGATCACGCCGTGGCGATCGAACCTCAGTCCGGCGCCCCGAACGACCTCAATCGCTCCGCCCACGTGATCCGGCCCGGCGAGTCGCTCTCTGGCTGGATGCGTCTCTCCTGGGACTGAATTCTCAGGCGTCGCCGGCAAGGACTGCGAGTGCCGGGCTTTTGAGCAGTAGGTCGAGGATGCGGGCCAGGCCTTCGAGCGTGTCGAACAGGCCGTCGGCATCGGTGGCTGCCGGGTCGAGGTCGTCCATGAGTTCGATCCCGAGGAACAGCGCGCTGATGATCTGAGAGATCTGCTCCGTGTCGATGACCGATCGCATCGGCACGTCGGCGAGGACTCGATCGATCGTCTGGGTGACGAGGTCCCGCCACGGGCGGAGCTCGTCGTACAGCTTGGGCCCGAGTTCGGGCTTGGCGGTGGCGCCGGCGAAGGCTTGGGCGAAGACGGTCATGTTGTTCTCGGCAACGTCTCCTTCATGGAGCTCGCGGGCGACCGTGATGAGTTCGGGCAACGATGTCACCCGGTCGAGCTTGGGCTTGTGTTCGGCGAGGCGGCGTTGGCTCATGCTCGCCACCGCTCCGAGCACCGCATCGTCGACCGAACCGAAGTGGTAGAAGATCAGCGCTTGGTTGAAGTCGCCCGTCTTGGCGATCGCTCGGGCGCTGGTGCCGACGATGCCATCGGCCTTGAGCGTGACCAGGGTGGCGTCGAGGATCTTCGCCTTTGTCTCGTCGCCGGACGTGTTTCCCCGGCGGGTCGTGTCGGACGGTTCGGTGCGGGGAGACGTCGCCATTGGACGAAATGTAGTGAGCCTCGTCATGTGGCGGGTGTACACGTGGCGCCGTCGCAGGTGTGCGGCTCGAGGAGGGCCGAGATCGTCGCTCGTCGATCCGAGAGGGCGTGGAAGAACCGTTCGGCCATGGGGGAGAAGGCGGTACCGGTAAGCCGGAACGACGTTCCTCGCCATCGTCGGGTTGCCCACAGGCACATCAGAAACGCCTCCGGACCGACCCAGGCGTGTCCCGCATCGGATAGCACCATCAACTCGATGCGATACCACGGGAGATCGCCGTAGAGGTCGGCCACCCGAGGGTCTCCACATGCGTAGAACACGAGCTCGACATGGGTTGGCTGGGTGGCCAACCAATGGCGGCACCGCCGGCACAGCTCACACGTCTCGTCGTAGATGATCGTGAGCCGTGCCGGGGTGGGGAAGTGCGGGGTGCTCACGCGTAGATCCCGGTGCCAGGAGCTGGCGGCGGCGGCACCATGGTCGTCGGGGCGGCGGGCACGTACTTGTCGGCGTCGCCGCTCTTCTTGATCTTCCAGAAGACCGCCATGTTCACGAAGTGGATGACGCCGAGGCTGACGAGCAGCAGGCCCAGCTTGGCGACGAGGTTCTCCGTGGCGACGAGCGCATCGGCCGCTCGGTCGGTCTTGAAGATCAGCAGCGCATATCCCATGTTGATCATGAAGAAGCCGGTGACGAGCAGTTGATTGATCGCCGTCGCCATCTTTGGGTTGTCGTCGAACACGTCGGCGAGGAAAACCGCCCCGTTTTGCGACAGCGTTTTGGCGAGGAGGGCGGTCATACCGATCGCGGCGACTGAGTAAATGAAGTAGGTCCACATCAGGTAGGTCATTGCTGTTCCTTTCAGCTGTTCTCTGCGGTAGAGAAACTAGGTAATTGAGCGATCGCTCAACACTCTCCCACAATGACTTGAGCGACCGCTCAAGTCAAGTGGCGCGCGCCACAAGCGCCGAGCTCAAGCCCAGATCGTGGCGCGCCGATCAGCCACCTCCGCCAGCTGCAGGCCGTTGTCGGCGTCAGCGAATGGCGTGAAGTGCCGCCACGGCGTCGACGATCTCGATGCCGCGTCCACCATTCGATTCGGCCTCGAGCGCGACGTCGGTTGTCGTGTCCGGGCCGATCAGTTCCGCAACGCAGGCGATGGTCGAGAGCGACAACGCCTCGAGGTCGTAGCCGCCCTCGAGGAAGGCGATCGTGCGACCAGGTGCTGCGACGGCGACGAGTCGGCGGGTGAGCGCGGCGTGGTCCCCCGACGTCAGGCCCAGGTTGGTGAGCGGGTCGTCGCGGTGGGCGTCGAAGCCCGCCGAGATCAGGATCCAATCGGCGCCAAACCGTTCGATAGCGGGGATCACGACCGTGTCGAACGCACGAAGGTAGGCGTCACCCGTACTGCCCGAGGGCATCGGGAAGTTGATCGTGTGACCCTGGCCAACCCCGACGCCAGTCTCGGTGGCCGCCCCTGTGCCCGGGTACTGCGGGTACTCGTGCAGCGAGACGAACAGCACGTCGTCGCGGTCGAAGAAGGCGTCCTGAGTGCCGTTGCCGTGGTGGGCGTCGTAATCGACGATCGCGACTCGTTCGCCGACGGCCGTCAGCGATTGCGCGGCGACAGCAATGTTGTTGAACAGGCAGAAGCCCATCGCCTCCGACGGGGTGGCGTGGTGACCGGGTGGCCGCACGAGACAGAACGCCGACGTCGCCTCGCCAGCACGCAGGGCGGCGATGGCATCGAGCCCTGCACCAGCAGCGAGCCGCGCCGCGTCGAGCGACCCGGCACTCATGTGGGTGTCGGGGTCGAGACGAACATGGTCCTGGCCGCCGGCGGCTTCGATCGCCTCGACATGTCCGGCACCATGGATACCAAGGATCGCTTCGTTCGGGGCGGCGCTCGGAGTACGCCAATCGATCGCTTCGCCAAGTCCTGCCCGATGGAGGCCGTCGACGGCGGCGAGGTATCGCTCGGGCCGCTCTGGATGCCCATCCGGCGGCCGATGCTCCGCCACACGTTCGTCGGCGTACACGATCACATCGGCCATGCCGGGAACGGTACCCGATGAGTGCCGTGGGCCTCATTTCCCATGCGAATCCTCACGCTGCGTGCCGTAGATTCGTCGTATGGCACGCGCTGTCCGCCTCCGCACCACCATCTTGGCGTTCGGCCTGGCCGCAGTCCTGGCGATCGGCGTTGCGACCGCGGTGTCCACCAGCGATAAGCCGGTCTCCGCGGCTGTCGGTCCGATTATCAATCACGCAACAGCGGTCCCAGAGGCCCCACGCACGACGTTTCCCAAGATCCTCGACGGCGAGGTGCGAGCCGTTGCCGCCAACGAGTTCTTCATCGTCGTCGGCGGCACGTTCACTCAGATCGAACTTCACCGATGGCACCATCATCGACCATGCACATGTGGCGGCCTTCGACGTCGACACGGGCGCGCTCATCGACACCTTCCTGCCGTCGATCGACGGGCCGGTCGAAGCCGTTCAGCTCGATCACGACGCCGCCGACGAGGTCTGGCTCGGCGGCAACTTCGACAACATCGATGGCGCCACTCGCCGCAACCTCGCCAAGATGCAGATCACGACGGGCGGCCTTTTGCCCTGGACGGCCGACACCGACGGCCGGATCCAGGAGATCGTGCTGACGCCCGACGATCGGATGTTCGTCGGCGGGGCCTTTGACCTCATTGGCGGTGCCGACATCAACCGGCTCGCCGAACTCGATCCCGAGACCGGTGCGGTCAATCCGGCGTTCTCGTTCGAGTTCACTGGCGAAGCGGGCCTACGAGCAGCTGGCCAGAACATCCGGTTCGCCGGAGTCACCTCCGATGAGACCCGTTTGGTTCTCGTTCACACGGCGGCAGCGATCGACGGGCAACCGAAACGTGGCGCAGCGGTATTCGACATCTCCGACCCCAACGCCCCGACGATGACCGCGTTCTCCGCCAACGGATATGCCGACGGCCTTCGGTACTCGACCTACGCGCCGTCGGTCGGTGCGCTCGCCCCCGACAACTCCTTCTTCATCCTCGTCACGACCGGACACGTAATCGCCTTCGACCCGAACGGTGGCGCCGAGAGCCCGCGCCTGTGGGAGAAAGACCACCAAGACTCGGTCTTCTCGGTCGCGATCAGCAACAACGCCGTATACACCGGCGGTCACTTCTGCAAGATCGCCTCCGGCCCCAAGCCAACCGATCTGATCGGCGGCGGATTCACCGACAAGACGTGCTCGGGAACCGAACCGCCCTACCCACAGGACGGCGCGTACCGGTATCAGATGGCCGCACTCGACCCCACCGACGGAACACCGCTGCCGTGGGATCCCGGGACCGACGTGTTCCGGGGAATCGTGTCTCTCGAAGTCACCCCTCGAGGACTGCTCGCCGGCGGAGACGGCATGTTCACCGGCGGTGTCCGCACGGGACGTTTCGCATTCTTCGACCTCGGTGCGAGGTCCGTCGACACGTCCGCTCCCACGGTCGATGTGACCACCCCCGCTCGTCTGGAAGGCGCGACGTTGGTTCTGTCGGCCGACGTGACCGACGATCGCCGAACCCGGCGACTCAAGATCCGAGTGATCGACGCCAACGGGCATCATCTCCAAGACGATGGCTCCTTCGCCGACGCAGTGAACAACCTCGACCTCGACCCCGGCTTCGCACAACCCGGCACCGCCCGATCGCTGTCGACGTCGGTCTCCCTCGCCGATGGCGACTACACGATCCGCTACCGAGCCGCAGATCAGGCCTTCAACTCGAACGGATGGCAGAACCAGTCGCTGACTGTCGGTGCTGCGCCCCCACCACTGCCCCCGTGTTCGGTGGCACTCATCGCGGGAGCTCCGCGGGTTTCGTGGACCGCGGTCGACGGCGAAGACACCTACGTCGTCCGCCGAAACGGCCGCTATCTCACCACGACGACCGACCTGAACCACGACGACACGACAGCGCCAATCGGACTCTCGTCGTATGTGATTCGGACTCGGATCGCCGGTGTCGTGAACGACGTCGACTGCGGCTCGATCGAGGTCGATGGCGTCGCGCCAGCGTGTTCGGTCTCGTTGGTCGATGGCACGCCGGTCATCTCTTGGCAGGCCGTTCCCGGCGAAGACACCTACGTGATTCGTCGCAATGGGACCTATCTCGCAACGACGTCCGATCTCACCTACCGGGATGACACCGCGCCAGCAGGTCTGAACGACTACGTCATTCGGACGCGCATGGCGGGCGTGGTGACCGACACGGCCTGTTGAGCTCCCGCACCGGCTGATAGACATCTGGCCGTGCGCTTTACCAAGCCGTACTGGGCGGGCATTGCCGACGGAACCATCACGGTCGCGTTTCGACGATGGGCTCGTCCCACGGTCGTTGCAGGCCGGCCCTACCGAACTGGCGGCGGTCGGGTCGAGGTGATGTCGGTGACCGTGATCGACGAGGAAAAAGTCTCCGATGTCGATGCCATCGCGGCTGGCCATCCGTCTGCGACGGAGCTCCTCGCTGGACTTCCCGAGTCGGAGCCCGGACGCGACCTCTACCGTGTCGAGTTTCGGATCCTCGACGAGCCGGATCCTCGCGAGCTCCTGGCCAACGACGCAGATCTCGATGCGGACGCCGTTGCGGCGATCTCGAGCAGGCTTGATCGTCTCGATAAGGCATCGTCGTTCGGTACGTGGACCCGCGACACGCTTGCGCTCATCGCCGAGCATCCGGCAACGCGAGCTCCCGAGCTCGCCGAGATCGTCGGACGCGAGACGCAGCCGTTCAAGCTCGATGTCCGCAAACTCAAGAACCTCGGCCTCACCCACAGCCTGGGCATCGGCTACGAACTCTCCGCCCGAGGCCGGGCCTACCTTGACGCCACGAAGTGACGCCCCGACCGGACTTCGGTCACCTCGGTGTCTGACCCCAAGGTGACTGGGCGGAAGTGTCTGAACCCCCAGCGAACGGGTTGGCGCCTGCGATGATGGCGAGATGAAGGCCGGAGTCGCGCATTTTCCCACCACGTATTCGATGCCACCCCACGAGTTGGGGCCCGCACTCGAAGACCTCGGCTACGAGTCGATCTGGGTGGCCGAACACAGCCACATCCCGACGAGTCGGGAGTCGGCGTGGCCCGGGGGAGCGGTGCTGCCCCAGCAGTACTACGACACGCACGACCCCTTCGTGTGGCTCACGGCGCTCGCCGGCCACACGTCCGAACTTCTTCTCGGCACGGGCATCTGCCTGGTCGTCCAGCGCGATCCGATCCACACGGCCAAACAGGCTGCGTCGCTCGACCAACTGTCGAGTGGCCGATTTCAGTTCGGTGTCGGCGCGGGGTGGAACGCCGAAGAGATGGCCGATCACGGCACGCCGTTCGATGGTCGCTTCAAACTTCTGCGCGAGCGAGTTGCCGCCATCAAAGCCATGTGGACCCAGGAAACGCCGGAGTACCGAGGTGACCGGGTCGAGCTGCCGCCGATGACCATCAACCCGAAACCGTTCCAGCAGCCGCACCCCCCGATCCACGTCGGTGGGGCGTATCCCGGAGGTGCTCGACGAGCCGCCGAATGGGGGAACGGGTGGATCCCGATTCCCGGACGGGGTGAAGGCACGCTCGCCGAGCAGATCGCCCACATGCGACAGATGGCCGCCGAGCTCGGGCGCGATCCAGCATCGCTCGAAGTCAGCATCTACTTCGCGTCGACCGATCCGGACACGCTCATCTCCTATGCCGAGGCGGGTGTCGACCGAGTGGCGTTCAACCTGCCGTCAGTCAGCGGCGACACAGCGCTGGACGCGCTACACGCTGGTATCGACGCCCTCGACGCTGCCGGTCTGCGCTGAGGTCAGCCGTTGATCTGCACGGTGGCTGCTTCTTGGCGATCGACATGAATCTGGTCGCGTCCATCGGCAGCAATGATGGTCGCCGAATCGACGTAGACCACGCCGCTTCCGGCGCGCAGGCCGGGGATCTCGATCGATGACCAGACCCCCGTCGTCAGGTCGGCGATCCACAGAGCACCGTCGGTGCTCACGACCAGCTCGCCGCCGCGGTCGGTGATCGCAACTCGCCGCGCTGGTCCGGCTGTCGTTTCGTCGGCGAGTTCGGCGAGCGTCGACCACTCCCCGGTACGGGGGTCGAGGGCTTGGACACGATCGTCGCTCCACACCGCCGGAACGCCATCGGCGACGAACACACGGGCGTCGGCGGCGACGGCGTTGCCGGGTAGCGGAAAGCGTCGGTGTGTACCGTCCGCCGAAACACGCACCAGGCCAGACGGATCGGTATCGGCGATGCCAGGGACACCTCGGCACTGCGTGCGATTGTCTGCGGTCACGTCGGCTCGGTCGAGAACCATCAGGTCGTCGCCGTCCGGGAAGAACGAGAACCCGAACAGGCCAGCTACCTCGAAGGTCGTCATGCTCCGATCGTCGAATCGATGGAGTTGTGCTTCAGCCCGGTACGGCCAGGTGCGCGAGACCGACCAGGCGCAGGCGGCGACGGCTTCGACGGAGTTCGGGGCGATGACCTCGTCGATGATCAGTTCGGTGGCACCGTCGCAGCTCGTCACGGCGAAGCGGACGCCACGGATATCGACTCCGCACGGGATGAACGATGGGTCGGGGGGCTCGGGGAGCAGCGTGTCGAGAAGGCGGCGGAGCTCGCGGTTGCCCGCAGCGCGTTCGACGAGAACGACCGCGGTGTCGGCATCGTGGTGGCGAAGCTTGGCGGTGGGGCCGCTCGTGAGCGAGAACGCCGGGTCCGCTCGCCACTCGACGGCATCATCCGACACGAGGCGACGGAACCGAACCCGCTCGGCTTTACCCGCGTCGAGGTCGGTCGCCGACGCGATGATCGCGTATCCGTCGTTCGTCCGGATCAGGTCCGAATGGGCAATGACTGCGCCGGTGCCGCTCTCGAATGCGTCATCGCCTCGCACCTCGAGACGCTGCCACTCGATGCCGTCGATGGAGCGCACCAATAGCGGGGCGCCCGACCGGGCATCGGTGCCAGCCAGACCAATCAGCCCGATCTCGGCGTGGATGATCGTTCCGGGCGCCACTGGAGTACGCACCTTTTCGACAGGCCTGCGGATCGATGCGGTCGCCGGTGGTGCCCTCTCCAGCGGCCCCTCGATGACTGGCGGCGTCGCTTCGGCGGCCGGTCGATCGGCTCCGGGCCGCGCGGCGGCGATCAGGCCGATCACGAGCAGGAGCATCGCCGCCACAATCCAGCGGACCGGGCGATGCCGATCGAGCTGTGGGGACGTCCCGATCATCTGGCCGCTCGTATTGTCGTCCGATTCGAGCACAGGCTCGCTCGTCGGGGCGGAAACGCTCACGAGTCCAGTGTCGCCGACCTCGACGCACGACGACTGATCACGAAGCCCGGGCGGCGATGCCATTCGTCGTCGAAGCTAGGATCGCGCCCACCACGTTGACCCTGGAGGGGACACATGACGACGGATCGAATCGAATCGCTCTTTGGGGTCGCCGGACGAAAGGTCGTCGTCACCGGCGGATCTCGCGGCATCGGCGAAATGATCGCCGAAGGATTCGTTGATGCTGGCGCCGAGGTGATCATCACTTCACGCAAAGAATCCGAGCTCATGGCGACCGCAGAGCGGCTCGCCGTCAAGGGAACCTGCATCGGCATTCAGGGGGATCTGTCCAACCCCGAGGGGGTCAGCGCCTTCGCCGACGCAGTCAAAGCGACGTGGGACCAGGTCGACGTGCTCGTCAACAACGCGGGAGCATCTTGGGGTGCCCCACTCGGTGAGTACCCGGTCGACGGGTGGGACAAGGTGATGAACGTCAATGTCCGCGGCGTCTACTACCTCACCGAAGCGCTGGTCGATCAGCTCCGAGCGGCCGGCGACGCAGACAACCCGGCGCGGGTGATCAACATCGGCTCGGTCGACGGTCTCCGCGCGTGCGATCTCGAGCACTACGCCTACTCGACCTCGAAAGCCGCCGTTCATCACCTCACTCGCCAACTCGCCAAGCGGTTGCGCCACGAGCACGTGCTCGTCAATGCAATCGCTCCGGGACCGTTCGAGTCGAAGATGATGGCGTTTGCCCTGAGCGACGATGAAGCTCGAGCGAACGTCGCCGCCGAAGTCCCGATCGGGAGGATCGGCCGGCCCGACGACATGGCGGGCGTCGCCATCTTCTTGGCGAGCCGCGCCGGTTCGTTCGTCACCGGCTCGGTGCTGCCCGTGGGCGGTGGGATCGCCACCGCCGACTGATGCCCGCACCAACACCGGACGCCCCGTCCGCCGCGCCGGTCGCCTTGCCCTACGCCGATGAGGTCGTCGCCTGCGTCGATTGGGCCCAACAGTTGGGGGCCGACCCGGCCGGGACGGCTCTCGCCCCCGACGTCGTGCTCCTTGTCGAGGTCGACGAACCCTGGCCGAAGCCCGTTGCCAAACACGAGCGCCTCGCTGGCGTTGTTCGGGCCGTGCAGACCCGGTCCGGTCAGACCCGAGTGCTCGCTGCGATCCCGCACGACTCCACGTCGCCGCGCCTCATCGCCTTCGCTCGTTCCGCGACCGGGGCACTCCGGGTCGACCACCAACGATCCAGCGACGACGCCGCCGACGTTGCTGCGGTGTGGGCGAGCCTCGAGGCCGGCGACGGCGTCGGGCTGTCCTCGTCGTCACCTCCGACGACAATGCTCGTCTGTACACAAGGGAGTCACGACGTGTGCTGTGGCACGGTCGGCTCGGCGTTTGCTGACCGGGTGGCGAATCGAGATATCGAACTCTTTCGAGTCAGCCACACCGGCGGTCACAAGTGGTCGCCGACCGCCATGACGTTGCCGGACGGACGGATGTGGGCCCACCTCGACGATGACGCCACCGTGGCCGTACTCGACCGAACGGAGCCGGCTTCCGAGGTGTCGGCGAAGTGCCGAGGCTGGTGGGGCGCCGCGACCGGGCCCGCACAGGTCGCCGAGATCGCGCTCCTCGCCGAGATCGGGTGGGAAGTCGACGGATGGGAACGCGCCGTGGATCGACACGACAGGGGCGACGGATCCGTGCGAGTGAAGGTGCGGGCATCGTCGCCGTCCGGAGCGATCGAGCGTCACTTCGATGCTCGAGTTGCCCGCGAGGTCCCCGCGATCATGTGCTCGGTGCCCGGCGGCGAACCTGCCAAGACCGCGACCGAGTGGAAGCTCACCCCGATCGCCGACGACGACCACGCGTGAGGAGCTGGTGGACATGAATGACCGCGCCCGCCGCAAGATCGCCGTGACCCCCCGGTCGCGACCGGCGATGTACGACGCCATGTGCGCCGCCGTCGTCGCCGGAGGCGGAGAACTCGCCGACGTCGCCGACGCGTCGGCGTTGATGTGGGCCGACCCGGCGGCAGCCGACGAGTTTCCGGGCGTCGTCGCCGCCGCGCCACAGATCGAATGGGTGCAGCTTCCGTACGCCGGGATCGAGAACTTCGCCGACAACCTCGATCCCGCTCGCCAGTGGACGTGCGGCAAGGGTGTGTACGCCGAGCCGGTCGCCGAACACGTCATCTGTCTGACACTCGCGGGGTTCCGCTACCTGCACGAAGCGATTCCCGCAACGTCATGGCCGGTCCAGAAAGGTCGCAACCTCCTCGGCGCAAACGTGACGATCTTCGGCGGTGGCGGCATCACCGAGTCGCTCGTTCGCCTCCTCGAACCGTGGGGCACACGGGTCACGGTTGTCCGGCGCAGCACCGAGCCGTTCGACGGTGCAACCCGAACGGTCGCCTTCGTTGACCGCCTCGACGCGGTCGCCGGGGCAGACGTGGTCGTTCTGGCAGCGGCACTCACCGACGAGACCCGCGGAATGGTCGACGCCGAGTTCCTCGACGCAATGGCCGACCACGCATGGCTCGTCAACGTGGCACGAGGGGGTCACGTGAAGACCGACGATCTGGTCGCCGCACTGCGCGCCGGTTCGATTGGTGGGGCCGCTCTCGACGTCACCGACCCCGAGCCGCTGAGCGACGGGCACGCCCTGTGGGACATCCCCAACTGCATCATCACCCCACACGTCGCCAACACCCCCGAGATGGGGCTTCCACTCATCGCCGAGCGGGTGCGAGCGAATGTCGAACGATGGATCCGGGGCGACGAGCTCATCGGTCCCGTCGACGTCAGCGTCGGGTACTGACCCTGAGCTCTCTCCGGTCGCCGACCGACATCGGAGGGTTCGTCGATCGACGTCACACGGCAGGACCGCACCCGATTGGCGATCATCGACAAGAATCAGCCCATGGGTGACTACCACCAGTTCGGTCCGATCACGACGCTGCACAAACTTTCGGCACGGTCGATCGAGTCGATCGAAGAAGAGCTGGTCGAGTGGTCGGTTGATCGACCGATGGCACTGGTCATCCCTGCGCTGTACTCCGAGCTCGAAGGCCCGGCCCTCCAAAACATTGTCGAGGAGCTGAAGAAGGTTCCGTATCTCGCCGAGATCATCATCGGGATCGATCGTGCGGACGAAGCCCAATTCGAACATGCCAAGGAGTTCTTCTCTGTCCTCCCGCAACGGCATCGTTTGCTGTGGAACGACGGGCCCCGCCTGCGCGAGATCGATGACGAGTTTGACGCGCTCGGCATCGCCCCCCAGGAGGCGGGCAAGGGACGCAACGTCTGGTACTGCCTCGGCTACTACCTCGCCAGCGGCCGTGCGACCTCCGTCGCGCTACACGACGCCGACGTGCTCACCTACAACCGGGAGATGCTCGCACGCCTGCTCTACCCGGTCGCCCATCCCGCGTTCGGTTACGCCTTCAGCAAGGGGTATTACTTCCGGTCCGACGGCGAGAAGCTCAACGGCCGAGTATCCCGCCTGCTCGTCGCACCACTCCTGCATGCGCTACGCGTCACCCTCGACCACAGCGACGAATACCTCGAGTTCCTCCAGAGCTTCCGGTACCCGCTGGCCGGCGAGTTCGCCATGCACCAGAACGTCGTCCGCAACCTTCGGATCCCCTCGGACTGGGGCCTGGAGATCGGGACCCTCTCCGAGCTGTACCGCCGCTATACCCCCCAACGAATCTGCCAGGTCGACATAGCGGGGGCCTACGACCACAAGCACCAGGACGTCTCCGCCGACGACCGAGACGCGGGACTCCACAAGATGAGCATCGACATTGCCAAGGCGCTCTTCCGCAAGGTCGCCATCGACGGCGAGATCCTCACTCCCGAGACCTTCCGCACCATCAAGGCCGCCTACTACCGAACCGCCCTCGACCATTGCGACCGCTACCACAACGACGCCTTGCTCAACGGCTTCAAGTCGTACCGACACGAGGAAGAAGCGATGGTCGAGATGTTCGCTCAGACGATCATGGATGCCGGTGACCGATTCCTCAACAACCCGATGGAAACGCCCTTCATCGCCAGCTGGGCCCGCGTCATG
>JAHDDK010000052.1 GCA_020629375.1 Acidimicrobiales bacterium | reverse complement strand
TGCGACCGGACCCCGATCGGTGCCCGTCAGCACCATCCACGACCCCTCGGCGAGCTCGGCCAACCGGTCGAGTGTGTAGGCCGGGGCCCCCTTCTCCCCCGCCATCTGCCCCTCACTGATCGCCCGCGCCAAACGGGCATACCCCTCGGGGCCACGAGCGATCACCACCAGATCGCCTTCGGGAAGCGTCAGCTCGGTACCAAACACCGTCGGCAACCCATGTGCCCGAGCCGCCTCTGCGAAACGGACGACCCCGTAGAAGCCGTTGCGGTCGGTCAACGCCAACGCCGACAACCCGAGGCGAACCGCCTCCTCAGCCAAGTCCTCCGGCCCCGACGCCCCGTCCAGAAAGCTGAAATTCGAGTGGCAGTGCAACTCGGCATAAGGAGCCACCGACGTCGGGCGCATCAACTCGGGAGGCTCGTACGCCTCCCGATGCCGCGACCACGCCGGACTGTCACCTCCCGTACGCAACACCCCACTCGTTGGCTCCTCAGCCGGCGCCCCACGTGGCCCCTCCCGCACCGCCGGCCCATCACTCACCCACTCATCGGCACTCGGCGAATCCGAGCGCGTCCCGCGATCCGACATTCGCCGTTCCAACTCCGACCACGGCACCGGCGGATCGCTTTCGCAATCGCACGTTCGCTTCGCTCGGCGTGCTCTGCTGACTCCTTCGTCTACCTCGCTGAATATTCAGGTTATCGAACGTGTGTTCGTTTACCGAGCCGACGGCTCGCACGCCGAATTCTGAGAGCGAACTAGAAATGCTCCATGCACCTCCGCCTCCGAATCGCCATGGCCCTTCTCGTCGCCGTCGGCTCTGCGTGTGGGACCCCGGGGGTCCTGGAGTCATCTGCTCCGGACGGAGACAGTCCGACGGCCGTTGAGATCGCGGAGACCGTCGAGGGCCGCTTCATCAGCGGAACACTGCTGACCTACTTTCGGCTCGACTCCGTGAACGAGCAGTCGATCGAATCAGCGGTACCCGAATTCGACGGCCTTCGCGATCCGAATGGAACAGCCGACCTCTCGGGCCCATATGTCGCGCTCTATCGCCCGGCATTGATCGGCGACGACGCATCCAGCGATGTCGTCCGGATCGACAGTTGGGCCGATCTGCGCTGCCACTCTGCACAGCGACACTTGAGCGTCGGTGCGTCCGGAATCGAGGCACTGGCCGACGTCGAAGACGCCGAGTACTCAGACGGCGTTCTCGCGTTCGACGAGAGTCCGATCTGCCCGGATCTCTTCGAACTCTTCGAGGACGTCCTCCCCATGGGACAAATCGACGAGGTCCAGGTGACGAGCGACGGCCTCGCGATGAAGATCAACGGAAACGACCTGAGCTTCGTCTTCGATCCAACCGCTGGTCCCTGAACGCCTGCTCCTAGTGACCCGGACGCGGCAGATCTGCGGGGTGCCGCCGCGCACCCCGCAGATCGGTTCCGCCGCCGGAGGGAGTCAGCTGGCAGACACGGTCAGCCGCTGGAAGAACGGGTTGAGATCGCCCGATTTCGTCACCCGGTAGTTCGCCACGCCGCTCACGGTGAACGTGTTGCCGTCACGGTCGGCCAGGGTGCCACGCGCACTGTTCCGGTACCGGCCCGCTGGCTGTTCCTCGAAGGTGAAGAACGGTGCGGAGTGACCCCGCTCCCGGTTCCGGAGGTCCATGTACCCCGAGGCATACGGCGCAGGGATCGGCGAGCCGTTCTCGAAGAACCCGCCACAGACTTGTCCGAAGAACTCGAAGATGTCGACCGAGGGGTCTTTCTCATACAGGTAGCCCCGCACCTGCACGTCGTCGGCGACCCGATTCGCGAAGGTTCCGCTCGACTGCTGCCACAGCACACCAGGTTGAGACGCTGGTGGCTCGTCGAGGCACACGGACAACAGGTCCGCCCCGGCAACGAGTGCCCAGTCTTCGCCCTTGTCTCCATAGACCCGAGCGATCGGCGCCATGAACTCGACGTCGCCGTTCTCGAGGACATCGCCAACTTCCATCCATTCCGGGATCTCGTAGCCATCGAGAATCGACCCCTGCTGGGCCCCCGCCTGCGCCGTTCCCAACAATCCAGCGATGATGGCGAGCACGCTCACCAACGCCATCACCCCAAACGTCCGACCGCCCGGCCGACGTTCCGCCCTGTTCGTCATTGCTGTTCTCCCTCGAGTTTCCACCCACGTGGATGCGACACACCATGCGTCGCTGACTGGTACATCGAGGCAGACGTCCGAGATCTGTCGCGGGCGACAGAAAAAGTCCGCTGGAGAAGGTCAGGCAACCGTGTCGACGAGGTCCCGCCGCAAGCGCAGGTACGCCGCCCGGACGGCGAGCGCCTCTCGCACTTCGGCGTTTGAGTCCTCGACGAACTCGGTGCGATAGCTCTCGTCGGTCACAAGACTCACGGCGAACTGGAGTCCCGAGAACGCCGCCACGAATCCCGCCGCTACGAGATGTAGACGCGTGAGCAGGATCGCCTCGCCGAAGAGGTCGAAGGCAGCGATTTGGGCATCGGGAAGTTCGTCGACGGTGAGGGTGGTCCACTGGAGCACGGTCTCCCGTCGCACCGTGAGCATCCCGAACCCGACGTAGAACCCGAAGATCAGAAAGGTCACGGCGAGCACTTGGGCAGCAAGCCCGACCACCAGCCGCAGTGTCAGGTTCGCCCGGGCGGCCCGCCCGAGCGGCACTTGCTTGGGACGCCCGTCGAACTCCGTCACGTCGAGATCGTCGAGTGGAGTTCCGTCGAGTTCGCTGCCGACCTCGGCCCACGTGTCGAACCAGCGCAGCTCGCGTATCGAGCCGACCATCGCCCCGACGAGGAAAATTAGACCGAGCAGCGCCAACCCCACCATCACCAGCGCAAAGAGCCGAGGCGGGAAGTCGTTGACGACCTGCCAGATCTCGGCGTTGAGGAACAAGAACGCGGAGAACAGCAGCATCAACGGAAGGATGCGACCAAGTAGCTGGAGTACTTGGGTCATGTGCGCCCACATCGCTACGAGCCCCCATCGCACCATCGAGAACAACCCCCACGACACGACGAGGTACGTGAGGATCAGCACGCCAATGTTGAACCCGACGACGAACAAGAACTCACCCCACGTCCGATGATTGCCGAGCACGGCCAGCACTGGCGGAACGAGCACGAACAGGGCGAGTTCGCCAGCGCCGATGTCTCGAGGCCGCTCGAACCACGTCCGACCCCGAAGTCGGTTCACAAACGCGACGGCTGCAGCCACGATCACGAGGCCAAGGACGAACACGCCGAACTGTTGCCAGCCTTCGACACCGGGACCGAACGTGAGGAACATCTCGCAGAAGAACACGAACGTCAACATCCCGACGGCACGAGTCCAGACGTCCTCGGACGCCGAGAAATCATCGATGAAGTGCGGGATCCCGTTTCGGACGAACCAGTCCTCGGTCTGGTCCACCAGCGCGACGTCGGCCACGTCGCTCACTCGTAGACAGCGCCTCGCATGTCGATGTGACCGACCATCACCTCACCGCTGTCGGGCAACGACTCGGCGAGACGCTGGGCATGAGAAGGCTCGCAGAGCGCCGCCGCCGTCGGTCCAGAGCCGGACAGCCAGGCACACCACGCGCCGTTGGACCGCATCGCTTCGATCGCCGCAGCCGTCTCCGGTAGTGATTCGAGTCGGATCTCCTGATGGAGCCGATCCTGCGCGGCGTCGCCCAACAGGTCGGTGTCGCCGTTGGTGAGCGCGGCGATCAACAACGCGGTGTGCCCCATGTTGAAGACGGCGTCCTCCATCGACACTTCCTTGGGAAGCTTGCCGCGCGACTCCTTGGTGCCGGACAAGGTGTCCGGCACCCACAGCACGACGTTGGCCTGAAGTCCGATCGGAATCTTCTCGACTCGGTCACCGACCGCGACGGTTACCCCACCAAAGACGGAGGGAGCGACGTTGTCGGGGTGCCCCTCGAGTTCGGTGGCTTCGAGAAACAGCCATCGGCGGCACTCCTCGAGCGACGTCCCTTTCTGGACGGCGGCAGCGACCAGCCCGCCCACGCGGCAGGCTCCGGAGAAACCCATACCGCGCGCCGGGGGTATTGCACAACGGATGTCGAGCCCGCCCGTCCCGCCGAACTGACGAAAGACCTTCATCACGAGGTGATCCTCGGAGCCGACCCCCTCCTCGGCGAAGTCGATCTCGAGATAGCGATCGACGGCCATCCCGAGCACGTCGAATCCGGGTCCGAGATTCGCCGACGAAGCCGGCACACGAATGGTGGGCATCAGGCGTCCTGAACTCCACCGTCGACGAGAGCCGGGAGGGTCGACCACGGAAACTCGATCCACTGATCGGTTCGCTTCCAGACGTACTCACACTTGATGAGCGACTTCGACTTCTCGTACAGACAGGCACTGCGTACGTCACCGACGACGTCCTCGCAGAAGTCGTAGACATGCCGAAGCGTCTTTCCCGAATCGGCCACATCGTCTGCGATGAGCACTCGCGAGTCAGTGAGATCGAACTTGTCGAGATACGGCGGCAGCGTGGTCGGGACGTCAAGCGTCTCCCCCACGCCGGTGTAGAACTCCACGTTCATCACGTACAGGTTCTTGACCGACAGGGCGTATCCGAGCGACCCGGCAACGAACAGACCGCCGCGGGCGATCGCCAGAATGATGTCCGGGCGGTAACCGTCGTCGGCGACCTGACCGGCGAGCTCTCGCACGGCCGTCCCATAGGTTTCCCACGTGAGATGTTCTCTGTCGTCGCTCATCGCCGTGACCCTAGCGAGCGACGGTCAGTAGGTCCCAGCCAGCCACCACCGACCGGCCTCGAGATAGACCAGCAGCGCCTGGCCGTCCTCGTCGACCACCTGAAACCGCGCTCGACGGCGAGTGCTCTCGGGGTCCCACCACCGCTCTTCAAGCAGCCACGGACCAGCCCACGCCGCGACCCGTCGAGGTCGACGGCCGTCGAGGTCGATCCACGCCGGCGCTGCCGTTGCCTCCCCCCGCCCCGACACGCCGACCGGCGCCCCGTCGGCATCGATCACCTCGATCACCCGGTCCGTGAACAACTGCGCTGGCGACGGGGCCGGAAGCGCTCCGGGCCACGGTCGCTCGTCTCCACCACCCAGCCCTCGCCCGGCGAGGTCGACCGTGCCAGCGGGAAGAAGCCGAACGGCGTCGGCGGCTTCGCGGCCGCCTTTCCATTCGGCGACCGCCACGTTCTCGACGCCTACTAGCGCCTCGAGGCGGGCGACGGCACGGCCCGCCCGGAGGTCGGCTTCGGTCTCCCCTCCCCAGAACCCGAGTTGGCGGCCCGCCGCAGGGATCAACTCGTCTGGCGAGAGGACCAGTCGGGTGATGCCGCCGGTCGGGCGCACGGCGGGGCCAGCCTGCAACCAGCTGTCGAGTTGCCACCGGACCCGATCGGTGAGTGCCGCCACCGACAATGCCCCCTCGTGGCGCCACCCACGGGCGAACTGCTCGCCATGTTCGCTCTCGGCTTCGATCGTGATCCTCGTGCAGGCCGCCCCGCGCTGGGAGAGTCGCTCGTGCAAGGAGATCGCGAGTTGCCGGGCAGCGAACGCCGCTTGGTCGATACGTTCGATCGGCGTATCGAGTTCGATCGAACGACTCATATCCTCGGGGGGATCGATCGCATCAGGAAGCTGATCGTCGAGACCGCATGCTCGAGCGTGAGCGACGAGCCCAACGCGACCAAACCGCCCGAGCACGTCGGAGGGCTCGAACCCGGCGTAGGCACCGAGGGTCCGGACCCCGAGCCGCCAGAGCACGTCGGTGAGGGCCGGTTCGTCGAGCAGGGTGATCGACAGCGGCGCCAGGAACTCCGGACTCCCGCCTGGCTCGACGATCATCGGATTGGGCGTCCGGACACGAGCTGCGAGACGAGCGGTGAAGATACCGTCGCCGATCCCCACCGCGCAGGTCGTCCGACCGTCGAGCACCGCCTCCACCTTGGCAAGCACTCGATCGGCCAAGGCCTTGTCGCCGCCGAAGTACCGGGACGGCCCACGGGTCGAGAACAACGCCGTGCCGGGCTGAACGATGTCGAGTCGTGGGGTGAGCGTTTCGAGTGCGGACGCAACCGCCTCGAATGAACGAGCTTCGGCCGCAAGGTCACGTTCGGCGATGATCAGCTCCGGGCATCGGGCTTGGGCCTCTCGTCGCCGCACCCCTCGAACGACACCGACCTGTCGAGCCGCCTCGGACGAGGCAACGACCCGATTAGCGTGCAGAACTGCGCCCGGCTCGGACGGGCCGATACCGGCCGCGACGACCGGCCAGTCCGCGCACCACAGCACGGCGACTCGTGTGCCGACCGGGCGAGAGCCCGTCGTCTCGGCCATTGTCAGGTCGGGCTGACCAACGACAGATGGTTCGTGGACGACTCTGTCGAAGGTGTCGACTCCGCGACGACGTCAAGGGCCCCCGAGTCGCTAGGGAGCGCCAAGGTCGCTCGACGCTCCCGGCGAGCCCCGCGACGGCCGCTGCCGACAACATCGACGATCCTCGAACGGATCACTCCGTGCCCGTTCTCCAACCCGTCCCACCGGACCGCTTCGACATCGAGCGTGAGATCCGCAGCCAGCTGACGCTGGGGGCGAACTCCCGGCACTTCGAGCAAGACCGTGCCGCGCTCGCGCGCCCGGGACGACATCCGACGTTGCTCGGACGGTGTAATCCGGTGTCGGGGGGTACCGAACATGACCACATCGACCGCACCGATGAGCGCGCCAATCGATGCGCTCCAGGTTTCGGCGTCCACGTCGGTGGTGTCGACCACGAGCACCCGTTCGATCGCCACACCGACTTCGTGCGCGGCCACCAGCCCGACGCCGGCCATGCCGACACTGGCCACCCATCCTCCGGTCCCGGTGACTGCGCCGAGCAACGACCACGCAACCACTCGACCTGCAGGCCCCCCACCGACGCCCACGGTCGACCCGCGCTGGAGACCCCCACCAGGAATCACCGAGGAGAAGATCGATGGAACCGGTAGCACCTGCTCGGCGGCGAGGACGACCGGAGCGACCTCACCAATCTGTGCTCGAAGTTCTGCGGTGATCGCCATCCACCCCAGTATCGAACACGTGTTCGCTTCTCGCAACTCCACGGAGACTTCGCACTTCCTGTTGCATTTGATGCTTTTCGTGTGCTTTCATACTACTCAGACACTTGTCGTGAAGTGTTGCGATTCGTTCAAAGCCCGACCCCGACGAGGCACCATGACCACTCAAACTGAACTCCAGGACAAGCTCGACCGGGTCGCCCGCGATCGGCGTTCAGAGCTTCTCGCCGCCGATCGCGCCGCCGATCGCGCCGCAGACCTCGCACGCGTTCGGCTCTACATCGAACGCCGAGCCGAACCGCTAACCAACGTCCTCTCCCCCATCGACGGACTCCACAAAGACCAGACGTGGCAAGGAAACGCCGCAGACCAGAGCCGTACACGCCTCGATGGCCACCACACCCGCCTCAACACCGCCACCGCCCGCATCGACCAGATCCTCGACGACCTCGCCAGTGCCCGCCGCTCTGCCATCACCGAACACGAGAATGCCGAATCCACCGCATACCGGCTCCTCCTCGAGATCCGCGACATCGAATACCACCTCGGCCGCTTCGACGACGTGAACATCTAATAGCTGCCACTTGCTGCGGGGTCGCAAAAGGCTCCCACCGCAGACACCCGCTGCGGGGTCGCAAAAGGCTCCCACCGCAGACACCCGCTGCGGGGTCGCAAAAGGCTCCCACCGCAGACACCCGCTGCGGGGTCGTCGGGCTCTCTCTTCTCAAGAAAACGTCAGATATGCCGACGCGTCTCGGGTATGTCCCGCAACGCCCCTCGGCTGAGCCGTCGCGCCATCCGGCTGAGCCGTCGCGCCATCCGGCTGAGCCGTCGCGCCATCCGGCTGATCCCTCGCGCCATCGTGTTCCTCGCCATGGGCGCCATCGTTCTCGCGACATCGAGCGGCACCGCCGCAGCGCAGGACGAGCTCGATGTCGGAGACATCCACGGACAGACCTACGACGACGACAGCGGCGAACCGTGGATTGACCCCGTGACACGCTTCGATGTCGACCCCGAGGACCTTCCCCCACCACCCGACATCGAACTCGCAAGCCTGATCCGCTCCGATGTGCTCGCCACCGGCGTCGCCGAACTCGAGGTCGACGACGACCCGCTTCCGGCGGCCTTCGAGCGCCACCTCCGGGCTCAACAAGTGACCGAAGCAATCCGCACCGAACTCCGAGAATTCGACCGCGAGATCGGCGACCACCGGCCACGAATCGAACGACTCGAACACTCCATCGACCGCCACCTCCAGACCGAGCGCACCCTCCGCACCGAGAACGCGATCCTTCGAGAAGCGATCACCCAATCGGCGATCACGACATTCATCGGCTCCGACGAATCCGAGACGATCGGCCTCGACCTCGGCCTCGATGAACGGACCGCCACGACGGTCATCCTCGACGATGCCGTCCGACGTGACCACCTCGACCGCATCGCTCGAAACGACGAGACCCATGCGCAAAGTGTCGCCGACCGTCGCGCACTCGAACGCAAGCTCGAGGGACTGCGCGCCGAGATCAACCGGCTCCGTACTGATCGACGGCTCCGGTGGCAGGATCTACGCGCTGCCGAGATCGCTGTCGACGACACGATCGTGCACTTCGAACGGACGCTCCACAGCCGTCTCGACGCGTTCGTCGTCGGCACCGACATCCCCCTCGTCGCTATGAACGCCTACGTCATCGCCGAACGGACGCTCCAGGAGACCGACCCCGAGTGTGGCGTCCAATGGTGGATGCTCGCCGGCATCGGTCGAATCGAGAGCCTTCACGGACACTTCGCCGATTCGACCCTCGACGACGAGGGCACTACGACCGACCCGATCTACGGACTTCCGCTCGACGGGCGCATTCTGTCCGGAGGCGAAGAACTCCCCGATGGGGTCGAAGCCCCCGAAGCGACCGGTCGCAGCGAAGAGACCACCGTGCAGGTTCCTGCCGAATCTGTTGCCCCCGAAGCCTTGGCGAGCGCCGAAGAGTCCGCCTCGTCGGCTTCGGCCGTTCCGGCAGCAGCCGAGACGTCCGCTGCCGGAAACGACACCGGGCCAGGAAGCGACAGTGCCGCCGTAACTGACGCCGTCTCCGGGAGTGACGCGGCGCCGGCTGGCGACGCCGCGACAGCCGGGAACGCTCCGGTTGCCGAAATCGTCGTCAAGCGACTTGCGCTGATTCTCGACACCGATGGTGGCCGGCTCGACAACGACACCGTGTACGACCGCGCCGTTGGACCGATGCAGTTCATCCCGCAAACCTGGTCGTCCTGGTCGGCCGACACCGACCGAGATGGGGCAGACAACCCGCAGAACATCTACGACGCCGCAGTCGCGGCCGCCGGGTACCTGTGCGCCGCAGCGAACTTCACGACCGCGGCCGGCACAGACCGGGCGCTGTTTGCCTACAACCACGATGACGACTACACGAAGGCCGTGAATGCCGCGGCGACCACCTACAGCCGCCTCGTCAGAATCGATGATGTCGACGAAGACACCACCGACCAGCCCCTGACCAACACGCGGCCACGTGGCATTGCCGACGATCCCGAGGACGACGTTGTCGACATTGGCGTCTCCGACCTTCGAGCCTGGCTCGACTCGCAGGCTGAAGACTCCTGAGCCCCAGATCACTTCGCCGACGCGGTTAGCGTCGACGAATGGATGATCGGATCATCGGGGTCGGCCCGCACCCCGAGCCCTGGCCCGACGACGATCGCTACGACCCGGAGCTGCTCGAACATGGCGATCGGCGGAACGTCCTCGATCGATACCGCTACTGGACGCGTGAGGCCATCGTCGCCGACCTCGACACCCGCCGCTTCCCGTTTCATGTCGCCATCGAGAACTGGGAACACGACTTCAACATCGGGACGGTCGTCCGCAACGCCAACGCCTTCCAGGCTGCCGCAGTCCACATCGTCGGGAAACGACGGTGGAACCGACGCGGTGCCATGGTGACCGATCGCTATCAGCACGTCTTTCACCACCAGAGCATCGACGAGTTCCTCGCGTGGTCGACACACGAACGGCTTCCGATCATCGGGATCGACAATCTTCCGGGTTCTCGGGCGATCGAGCGCACGCCAATCCCTGAGCGGTGCGTCCTCGCGTTTGGGCAAGAAGGCCCCGGGTTGTCCGAACCACTCCGTGGAGCCGTCGATGTGGTGTTGTCGATCGCCCAGTTCGGTTCGACGCGCTCGATCAATGCTGGCGTCGCGTCAGGAATCGCGATGCACCACTGGGTGGCGACACACCGGCTAGACCAGATCGGCGATCAGCCCTCGACCTGAGCCATGAGCTCCTCATCCGAGGGCACCTCGACACCCTCGACCCAGTATGTGTACAGATCACGGATCACATCGATGAGGCCCTCGCCGTCACTCGTGGCGAGTTCGACCGTCACGACGTTGCCGTTGATCGACACACCGTCGACCTTGGACGTGGCGATCAGGCGCCGTGCGAGCTCATCCGATGGGCGATCGCCCATGATCTCTTTGTCCGCTCGGTACCGTTCGTGACCCATGCCCGTCAGCGCTCGGTTGAGCACGAACCGGACGATTCCGGGGCGTGAAGACGGCTTCTCGATGACAGACACCAGCTGACCCATGAAGGAGATCGTAGCGGTCGGATCGCGGCCGCGGCGTCCGTCAGTCGAACAGCAAGCCTTGGTTCGGATCGACGACACCCGCTCCCGGCAACCGGGGTACGCCCTGCCAGCCAAGATCGTCCATGAACGCCCAGCTCCGACGATGCACCGCCGACACACCGACACTCCGAAGAACGGCCCGGTGACGGGGGCACGGATAGCCCTTGTTTTCCGAGAAGGCGTACCACGGATGATGTTCGTCGAATTCGCGCATGAGCCGGTCCCGGGTGACCTTGGCGAGAATGCTCGCTGCGGCGATCGAGAGGCTGATCCGATCTCCCTTGACGATCGTTGTCGCTTTGCCGCCACCGACGAAGTCCCACTTGCCATCGAGGAGCACCCGATCGACGGCGACACCCAGTCCGTCGATCGCACGTGATGCCGCCAACCGCTGAGCCGCCGACATCCCCATCGCGTCGCACTCCGCATGTGAGGCATGCCCGACCGCCCATGCCTCACACCAGTCCACGATTCGGTCGAACATCGATTCACGTTCGGCTTCGGTGAGCATCTTCGAGTCTCGCACCTTGTACAGCCGCCGGTCTTTCGGAACGATCACCGCTCCCACGCTCAACGGCCCAGCCCACGCCCCCTTTCCCACTTCGTCGAGCCCGGCCACCACATGGCCCGAAGCCCAATGCTCGCGCTCGAGCCGAAGGCCAGGCGCCGAACGCTTCAACGCCTTTCGGAGGGGTCGAACGGTCTGCGTCACGATGGTGCTTCAGCCCACTCGGGAGCGGCCAACAGGATTTCACCCGAGTGGTCCGTGGATTCGAAGGACGGATCGATCCCGGGTGCGCAGAGTCGACGAGGGCGATCTCCGTCGATCTCCCAGAGCACGGCGGGCCGGGCACCATGCCATCGGATCGAGTACGAGATCCGTTCGCCTCCAGAGATCGGCAGGTCCGTGACGTCGACCGAACGACCCAGCCACGCGTTGTGGATGCCGGGCGCCAACCAGACCGTGTCGTCGACCTCGCGAAGGACCAGGCGCCGGATGCCGAGGATGAGCACAGCACGGACCATCGGATCATCACCCGCCTCTTCGGTCGCCCACGACCACGTCGCCCCCGCAGCGGCACGAATCGCCACGATCGGATCCGTGTCGAGCCTCGACGCCGGCCCGGCACCCAGTAGGGCAGCGAGCGGATCGCGAAGAAGCCTCAAGCGCTCGTGGATTGGCGCGGCGCGCCCATCTTCGGCCTGGCCAAGGATGGTCGACGCCAATCGTCCAGCTTCGCTGGGCCTCGGTTCGATCGCGGCCGCATCCGCGCCCGCCCGGGGACCGGCGAGCGCGATGAGTGCCGCCCGTGCGTCGGGAACGAGCGCCCCGCCCATACGTTCGATCGTGGCGGCCAGCACCGTCGCGGCGATGTCGTGTAGTCCCGGCGATGGCCAACGGTCGAGTCGGGCGGCGAGAGCGAGTGCGGCGCCCACAGGGGCCCAGCGGTCCGGTCGGAGCCGCCCGCCGAGCACGTCGTCGAGCATCTCGTCCAGCATCGACCTCACCGAGGTCTCGTCTGCACCGGCGACGGCGAGCGCGGCGAGCACTGCAGCCGCCTCGTCGACATCGTCGACCGTCGGTTGCTCGAGGGCAACGCCACTGACGAGCGCGGGCCAGAGGTGCGTCGGCCAGCCCGGAAGGGCGACGTGAGCGCCGCGACCGACGAGCGCTCCCCATCCGTCAACGACTCGCTCGATCGGAGGCGCCACGGTCCGTTCGGGCTCGCGCCCGTGCACGATTCGAATCGTCCGGGCAGAACCGGGCACGATCGGGATCAGCGCCGCAAGCCCACCACCGTCCTTGGAGTCGACGGCACGCTCGATCGACGGCCGATGTGTGGACGCGCTCGTCGCCTCGAGGACAGCGTGCAAGTCGTCGCCATCCGCGATGACGACGTCGCCGGGAAGTCGACCCAGCTCGACCGCCGGCGTCCGGCCGACCACGATTCGTTCTCCGCTGACGCGAGCCGAGACACCCTTGCCGTCCTGCGCGGACACGGCGACTGCGCACGTGATCGGCGCGTCGCCCTCGTTTTCGATCTCGATCAAGACCCGGCCGACCGGACCGTCCTCGTCTGCGGCGACTGTCCACACCACGTCGCCATCACCGAGCCGGCTGCGGCACTCGATCACAGGAAGACCATCGACGCGTCTCGATCGCACGGCGGCGCCATGGCCCGGACCGACCCATTGCTGGCCATCGCCAAACCACAACGCGAGCATCCAGCCGCGGTCTTTCGGGATGACCCGACCGGCCGTATCGACAATTGCCACGCGCCCCTGGCCAAGTGTCCCCACCGCATCGCCTACCACGGTGGACGATCGTTCGACTGGTGTCGTCTTTCGGGCGAGAGAGAATCGAGGCACCGGCCGAACCCTAGACTCAGCACATGCCGTTCATGCAGTCGGATTCGGCGCTGGGGGTCGTCATTCCCCTGCGTTCGTTGCGACGCGGAAAGAGTCGCCTGTCGCCGGTCTGCACGCCCGATCAGCGCCTCGCACTGATCGATCGCATGGCTCGCCGGGTGGCCGCAGCTGCACACGACCTCCCACTCTGGGTCGTGCACGAGGACGACGATGTGGCTGCATGGGCGGCCGATCTCGGCGCGCTTCCGATTCAGGTGACCGAACCTGGTCTCGACACCGCTGTCGATGTTGCGATTCGGGTCCTCGCAGCCAACGGTGTCTCACACGCGATCATCGCCCACGCCGACCTGCCGGACGCGATCGATCTCCGCCCGGTCGCGAAACCGAGGTCCGTGTCGATCGTGACCGATCGTCATGGAGACGGAACCAACGTCCTGTCGATTCCGACCGACGTCGGCTTCGAGTTCGCCTACGGACCTGGCTCGGCGCGGCGCCACGAGTCCGAAGCGGCGCGCCTCGGACTTGAGTTCCGCGTGGTTGATGCGCCAGATCTGTCCTGGGACGTCGACCACCCCGAAGACCTCCGTCCCGACCTCCTACCCGACAAAAAGAGAATCGTTTGATGACCCCGACCTTCCCAACGATCGACCTCCCGACCCCACGATCGGTCCTCGCCATTGGGGCGCACCCCGACGACATCGAGTTCGAGTGTGGCGCCACCTTGGCCAAGTGGGCGGCCGCGGGAGCGGTCGTGAACCATCTCGTCTGCACCGACGGCTCCAAGGGCACCTGGGACGAGACCATCGACCAGGCCACGCTCGTCGCCACCCGCCGCATCGAACAGCGCGAAGCGGCCCGTCGACTCGGCGCCACGGGTTCGGTCTCGTTTCTCGATGAGGTGGATGGCGAACTCACCTCCGGTCTGGATCAGCGACGAGAAGTCGCCCGAGTCATCCGAGAGACCCGACCCGACGTGGTCTTGGGCCACGACCCGTGGAAACGATGGCGGCTACATCCCGATCACCGCCACGCCGGGTTCCTGGCGGTCGAAGGAATCGTCGCGGCCCGCGATCCCTTCTTCTTTCCCGAGATCGGGCTGGATCGTCACCGGCCCGACGTGTTGCTCTTGTTCGAGAGCGAAGCACCGAACCATGTCGAACAGGTGACGCCGAATCACGCCACCCGGAAGATCGATGCGCTACTCGCTCACGAGTCGCAGTTCGAAACGACCATGGTGATCACCGAAGATCCCGACACCGAAACGGTCGCATTCCGAGAACGCGAGCTCGATCAGCTTCGTGCGGGCGCCTCGGCCGTGGACGCCGAGCTCGGAGAAGCATTCCACCGGATCGACGAACTCTGATCGGTTGGACGCACGCCTGCGTCAGTCGTGCTGGTGCCGACACAACGCAAAGACCCCGGGCCGAAGCCCGGGGTCAGCGCGTCACTTGTGATTCCCGAGGGAATCATCCCCGCCCACGAAAGGGCGTAGGTGAATCAGTTCTCGACGGCGTCGTAAACCTTCGGCCAGAAGCGGTCACGAGCGGCCCAGATACCACCGACGCCGAACTTGATCACGATGATCGCTGCGAGGCCAGAGGTGAGGGCGGTCCAGAGCTGATCGATGATGTCACGACCGAAGCCGAGCTGATCGATCGCCATCATGCCGCCGACGACCCAGATGGCGACGGTGATGACACGGAGCATCACATCGCCAGCTGCGGCGTTGGCCAGCGAGGGCGCCAGCGCATCCTTGGCGAAGTTCGCCACAGCGCCGGTGATCACGACGAGGATGATCGCAATGATCACGTTCGGGATCCACTCGACGAAGGTGTTCACCAGTTCGGTGATGGCGTCGATGCCGAGCGTGTTCACGGCGAGGCTCACGAAGATGAGCATGATCATCCAGCCAACGATGCGGGCGAGGAGGAATCCCGAGTCCGGGTATCCAGCACGCTCGACATATGAGCCGAGACCAGAACGGTCGACCACGTTGTCGAACTTCACGGCCTTGAGCAGCTTGTGCACCAGACCAGCGACGAACTTCGCGACGAAGCGACCAATGAGAAGGAGCAAGAGCGCTCCGACGATGCGGGGGACGAACTCAATGAAGAGTCCAATCATGTCCGCAAATGAATCAACGATGTCATCAACCATGTTGTGTTTTTCTACTCCTTGTCGTGGGACAGGGTTGAGACGCGCCGTCCAGCCCTGAAGTCGCGAAGACTCGGAAGATTTTCTAGTCGGCGAGCCGCACGGACCCCAATTGGCCTCAAGATTTCCCCTCAGAACGTCGAGAATCGCGCGCCGCGACCTTTTTCCACTGCGGAGCGTCACTGATCCATGCGTATCTACGCGATCTCCCTGCCGGTCACCCGACCATGGCTCGACATCGTGATGATGGCCGTCGCCTCCGTCGGAACCGGGCTGGCTCCCGGCGGTACGACGTCGAGTGCGTCGAAATCGCCAAGCAAAGGGGAAAAGAGTACGGTGCAGAAGGCATCCGAGGGGTGGGATCAACCGAAGACCTCGGACCGAGAAATGGACAGCGACGCACCTCCTGCTGAGCAACTCGAAGCGCTCGTACGGGATCACCTCGATGCCGTCTACCGGGTCGCGTATTCGGTCGTGCGAGATTCGGCCCTTGCCGAGGACGTTGCGCAGGACGCGATCCTGAAGGCGTGGAAGGCGCTGCCGACGTTCCGGGGAGACTCGTCGCTTCGCTCGTGGATGCTCCGGATCACCCACAACACGGCGATCTCGACGATGCGGCGTCGCCGCGAAGAGCTCCGCGATCCCGACCTGCTTCCCGAACGCGAGCAACTGATGACCACCGAGAAACGGGTGGTCGATTCGCTCTCGCTCGATGCATTCGAAGAGGCGCTCGGTCAGCTCGATGAACTCTCTCGTTCGATCGTTGTTCTGCGCGAGATCGAGGGCATGAGCTACGACGAAATCTCGGCCACACTCGAGATTCCGCTTCCGACGGTCAAGACCCGGCTGCTGCGTGCACGTCGGACGCTCGCCGTTGCGCTGGAAGGCTGGAAGCCATGATCGGCCGCCACCCCAACCGTCGGCAGTTGGCCCGATGGCTCGATGGCGACGCCACAGAGCTCGACGAACACATCGGGTCATGCGCGAAATGCGCCGAAACGCTCGACGCACTCGCCGAGGCCGAAACAAAGGACCTTCGGCCAGCCCTCATGTCCCTGCTCACGCCGCCGACCGACCTCGAGGAGCGGGTCAGTCGTCGTCTCGCCGCCCGCCTGCAATCTCGTGCCGATGTCGAACTGTTCGGCGCGCTGCTCGGAATCCCCATCGAAACGGGCCGAGTGGTGATGGAAGGGTCGGACGCGTCAGGATGAGGTTCTGATGCTCCACTTGTTCGCCCAAGCGTCCGGCTCGAGTGCGACGAACGCGATCATCGCGGTCGCCGTGATCGTCGCCGGGTTCACCCTCGGCAGTATCGCCGCCGCGATCACTCGCCAATTGACGTCGTCCGCGTCGCGACCCGAGGCGATCCGATCGTCAGCAGCGCCTCTGGCGACGCTGGCGTTCTCGGTCATCTTGATCGTGGCGTTGGTGATTGCGCTCGGCATCGTGAACAGCTCTGCGCTCGATCAACTCAGCTCAGACCTCGTCACGTTCCTCCCCCGCGTTCTCTCCGCCGCGATCGTCCTGATCCTGGGCAACGTCGTCGGCGCAATCGTCGAGACCGGCGTAGCCCGAAGTCTCGGCCATGTTTCCGCCGAGCTCCGTGAGCGCGTTCCCCGGGTCATCAAGCTCGCGATCACGGGCTTTGCGGTTGTCATCGCAGCCAACCAACTCGGCGTGGACACGACAATCATCATCGTCGCCGTGGCTGCGTTGTTTTTCAGCGTCGGTTTGGCTGCGGCGCTGCTCGCCGGACTCGGCGGTCGCGGGATCGCCGAACGGATCGCCGCCGGACGCGCGCTCCGACAAGTGCTCGAAATCGGCGACCGCATCTCCACGTCGAACGTCACCGGCACGATCGTCAGCATTGGTTCGACCACCACGCAGGTGGACCTCGACAGCGGCGAAGTCGTCCTGATTCCGAATGACGACGTACTCGGCACGGCGCTTCGGGTTGAGGCAACGTCGGCCGATGAGTCCACCCCCGAGATCGAGGGCTGACGACCCTACTCCACGTGCGATCGGCGCCCGTCGTCGACGCCCTCGGTGATCTCTCTACGCAGGATGTGCCCCGCACGTCCCCCGGACCGCTAAAACATCGGGCGAAGCCTCATCGGTCTCCCTTCCGGACCGATCGGAGCACTCGGTAGTTCGAGGAGACCAATTCACTCATGGCCATGAGCCCCGAAGACATCCGCAACAAGACGTTCAGCATCGTTCGCAAGGGCTACGAGCGTGGCGAGGTCCATCGGTTCCTCGACACGATCGCCCAGGAACTCCAGACCTTCAATGCTGGTGGTGGGCCGGCCGAGGCCGTCATCGTCGACGAGTCACCGGCGCTCGCTCCTGCACCGGTCGCCGAACCCGTTGTCGATCCGACAGAACCGGACTTGCCCGACCCCACCGACCTTCTGGGTGACCTCGGTGGCGTCGACGACGACCTCCCGGAACCCCGCATCGCCGATGCGCCACCGGCACCCATGGAGGACGTCCCCGGCTTCGCAGAGCCGATGCCCGCCCCCGAACCAGTTGCGAGCTTCTCGCCCGAACCGGCCCCCGTGGCTGCGTCCGTGGGGCCGACGGACTTCGACAACTTCGATCGGGTCGGCAACGAGATCTCGATGATGCTGCGACAAGCCCAGGAGAGCGCCGTCAAGATCCGCACCGACGCCGAGGTCGAAGCGCGCGCACTGGTCGACCAAGTTCGGCTGGACATCGAAGCCGACCGGCTCAATCACGAACGTGCCGCTGCGGACCTGATCGCCCGCACCGAAGAACGTGCAGGACAGCTCCGTAGCGAAGCCGAACGCTACAGCGAGGACACCCGCCGATCGGCGGACGACTACGCCACCGAGCAACGATCGAACGCCGATCGCGAACACGCCGAAGCCCAGGCCGCATCCGAGGCCGACCGCAAGCTGGCGGCCGACAAGCTTGAGAGCGCAACGCGGGAGGCCGAAGCCACAATCGCGGCGGCCCGCGAGGAAGCGACGACGATCGTCACCACAGCCGAGAAGCAAGCGCATGACACGAGCGATCGGATGCTCGCTGAGGCGCGGAACACGCTCACGAACTTCATTGGCGCCGAGCAGTCGACCCGAGACAATCTGTCTCAGGCCCGATCGGCGATCGATGCGGCCCTCGCGCAGCTTCGACTCACCGAGATCGACGCCGACTCGCTGACCACGCCGTCGGCGGTCTCCTCGTCATCGGATGTGATGCATGCGACGAGCGAAGAGTTCTTGTCGACATCGCTTCTCGGCGAAGAGGGCGACTGAACCTTCACGCGTCCCGTCCGAATTGCAGCCCGCCAGGAAGTCGCTCGAATCGACCATCGCGGCCAGGCACGAACTCGAACGCCGCGGTCGCGGACCGAAGCGGGAGAGGCGCGTAGAGGTGTGGAAAGTCCTCGCTCTCTCCGTGAGCCCCGGGTTCCCAGCGCAAACGCTCGGCGGGGAGTCGGTCCGGGTCGATTCGGAGCAGCCAGAGATCGTTGCGTCCGCGATACAGCAAGTTCGCCGGCCGAAGTACCTGATGTGATCCGCTGAGGTGAACGTAGCCGACGTCGTCGAGGCTTCGGGGCCGATGTTCGCCGGACTCCATCGCCCGGCGCAGCTCGTCGAGCGCAATGATGTGAAACACGTCTTCTGCCACGGCGGCCGACGCTAGCTCCCGATATCGTCCGTCGTTCCGATGTCGACCACCGTAACGCTGAGACGCTGGCAGCGAGATGCGCTGATCGCCTTCGCCGACAGGCCACTCGGCGATTTTCTCGCCGTCGCGTGCCCGGGCGCCGGCAAGACCACCTTTGCTCTGGCGGCGATTCGCGCCGAACTCGGTGGCGAGCCGCGACCCATTGCCATCTGTGTACCGACGGCACACCTGAAACAACAGTGGTCGAGTGCAGCAGAACGACTCGGGCTGCATCTTGAGCCCAACTGGCGATCCGGCGATCAGGTGGCTTCAGACATGCATGGCATCGTCGTCACCTATGCCCAGGCGGCCTCGGCGGCAGCAGACATCAGCAGATATGTCGCAGACGGTGTCGTGGTCTTGGATGAAGTGCACCACGCTGCGCAGGATCGGACCTGGGGAGACGGCGTCCAGGTGGCGTTCGCTCCAGCAGCGGTTCGCCTGTTGTTGTCGGGGACACCATTCCGCTCGGACGACAATCCGATTCCGTTCGTGCGCTACACCTGGGGCGATAGCGGCGAGGCGGTGGCGGACTTCGAATACGGCTATGGCGACGCACTCGCTGAGGGGGGAGTCGTTCGCCCGGTCTACTTTCCTCGCTTCGACGGTCACATGGAATGGGTAGACGCCAGCGGCGCGCTCAAAGAAGCGACCTTCGGCGACGATGTCGATCGAGCCGACTGGTCTGCGCGTCTTCGCACGGCCCTCTCACCGGACGGCAATTGGTTGCCCACCGTTCTGTCGAAAGCGGATCAGCGACTTGCTCGCATTCGTGAGAGCCATCACGACGCCGGAGGGCTGGTCATCGCGACCGACCACGAGCACGCTCGTGAGATCTCGGAGATCCTCGAACGAGTGTCCCGGACGGCTCCGACGATCGTGCTCTCGGACGACCCGAAGGCGGACACGAAGATCGATCAGTTCTCCACGACCGACGATCCGTGGGTGATTGCTGTCCGAATGATCAGCGAGGGTGTCGACGTTCCTCGACTCCGTGTGGCGGTGTACGCCACCACGACGACGACCGCGTTGTTCTTCCGTCAGGCCGTGGGCCGCGTTGCGCGATGGACACCGGGGCTCGCGCAGCAGCCCGCCTATGTCTATGTGCCGGACGATCATCGACTGCGTGGTCATGCGACGAACATCGCCGTCCAACGTCGCCATTCGATCGATCGTCGCCCGACGTCGACCCGCGAAGCCGATCCTGCCGCTCTTGACGACGCGAGCGAGCAGATGTCGTTGTTTGCGGCGCTGTCCTCCTCGGTCCTCGACGAGGACTGGGCTCGGGATGGGCTCGATCCCGATGAACCGACAATGCGGGTGACAGCCGAAGAGTTGATCGGCCACCCGTTCGATCTCCCTCCTCCCCCGCCGCTCGCCGGACGGTCGACGCTCGCGGCCGCTGACGCCCTGGCCGAACTTCGTGGGCGCTTCGCGGGGAAGCGCGAGCTACGCGACCGAAATGCCGATCGCGTCAAGACCATCGCTCGCTTGTTGGGATGGGAGCACCGGGCTGTCAACGCCGAGTTGAACCGTCGATCAGGTGTGCACCGTGTGACCGAGGCGACCGGTAGTCAACTCGAGCATCGCCTGGCCTGTGCGGATCGGTGGCTCGACGAGCTCGCCGGACAATGAACCGCCGTCAGGAAGAGCTCTTCTGCGCCAGACGGCGCGCCTCGAGTGCCTCACCGATCTGCTCGAAGAGCGCGAGCACGCCGGGAAAGTCCGGTATGGGCCGCAGTCCCCGCTCGGCATAGGCGACGGCGGCGAAGAAGCCGAGGAAGCCCGACAGCCAACCGACCCCAGTCCGAATCAGCAAAAAACCCGTACCGGAGTCGGTCGAGCCGAGCAGCCAGATCTCAAAGCCCACGGTGATGAGCTGGTAGAGCGCGTATCCAAGTGTGAGATTTCGCATGGTGACGTGCCATCGTCGATGCTCTCGGACGTGATCGTCGACCGGAAGTACGAGAGGCGCAAGTTCGCCGGCGAGCGGTCGACCGATCAGCACGGAGGCGAGCGCAGCGATCCCGAGGAGCACCTTCAGGCCGATCCCCGTGGCCAAGAAGACGTCCTCTCCCCAGATCAGTCCGGCGATCCCCCGTCCGAGGAGATACAGCGCGACGACGGGTATCCACCAGCCGATGCTCTCGCCACGTCGGCGACGCTGCACGATCGCCCAACTAGCGGCAGCCGTCATGGCGACGATGGCGATCCGCGCCCCCGTGGTGTCGTCGAAGAGACGAGAACCCACCTGATCGCCAATCACATAGCCCGCGATGGGCAACAGCCCCTCGGTCGTCGACTTGGACCGGAAGGCCAGAGGCAGCTCGTCGGGAGACAGCGGCTCCGTGGTCACCAGGGAGTCCGCCCGGACACGATCAGCCACATGAGGACGTAGTGCACGAGGTTGCCGACGATGACGAACACGTGCCAGATCTCGTGATACCCGAACACCGTGGGCGCCGGATTCGGGCGCTGCGATCCCACGATGAACGCGCCCACCGTGAACACTGCGCCGCCGCCCAGCAGGAGCGCGAGTCCGCCCGAGCCCAGGCCGTTGTACAACGACACCGAGAAGAGAACGGGCCACCAGCCCATCAACAGGAAGACCGTGTTCATGAAACCGCGTGGGGGATGAAACGGTAGCCAGACGGCCACGAGCCCTCCGGCCATTGCCACGACCATCCCGCCGAGCAGAGCGGCACCACGGCCACCACCAACCGCCACCAAAGCGATCGGTGTCGTCGACGCAGCGATGAACCCCATGATCATGCTGTGGTCCAACTGAAAGAGGACGAACAACGTCTTGGGTTTCCAGATCTTGTAGTGGGCCGCAGCGGAGACGGCGTACAGCCCGATCGTTGCCAGTCCGTACACCAGGGCGGAGGCCGTCGCAGCCGTGCCCTCCGCAGTAGCGACGAGCGCAGCAGTCATGACCGCAGCGACGGGCACCATCCACTTGTGCATGCGGCCGCGCCACGACGGCCGGGGTTGGTCGAGCACTCGTCGAACGGTGGGACTGTAGACATCCCGTGGGGCGCGCACACCACATCCTGCCGTACAAAAAGGGCTCAACCCGCTCCGAGGCGGGATTTTCGGAGCGGGCTGAGAGTGTGCGCCTGGTGGGAACCGGCGAACGATCACACGTGCGGGATCATGCGTATCAACCATCGTCGTGGTCGAGTCGATTTTGGACAATGAGCAGACTTGCCCAGGTCAGCGGGTTCGGTCATCGTCGGCTGCTCGCCGATACGATCTTCTCATGCGCACCGTGATCGCTGTCGTGATCATGCTCGTCGCCAGCCTCATGGTTTCGGGCGCCGCTGGCGGCCAGATCGTGCCGATCGACGACGAACCCGGCGCCGAGGCGCCAGGTCTCGGCGACATCGTTCCCCGCCCCGAACCTGGTCCGGCACCAGAGGACGCCGGCGACCGGGGCGGATGGGCCCAACTCCTCCTCGGTGCAGCGATCATGGCCGGTGCCGCGATCTTCCTTGTTCGTCTGGTCCGCATGGCAGACGACGCGCCACCTCCGGACGGGGTGGGCCCCTGATGGCGAGCTGTAGTAGACAACGACCACGCAACTGAAGGGGGCCACGGCGGTGGAAGAGAAACTGGCAACGATTGAGCTCTTCGCAGAACTCTCCAAGAAAGAGCGGCGCGACGTCTCCCGTCTGATGACGACGATCACCGTCAAAGAGGGCCGGGAGATCATGACCGAGGGCACCCCCGGCCGAGAGTTCGTCATCGTCGTCGACGGCACTGCCACCGTTCGTCGCAAAGGGCGCATCCTCGCTCAGGTCGGGCCCGGCGATTTTCTCGGCGAACTCGCGGTCATCGCCGGTGTCCCCCGAACAGCAACAGTGACGGCCGATTCACCGATGACGATTTCGGTCCTCAACCGCCGGGAGTTCTCGGCGCTCCTCGACGAGCAGCCGCGACTCGCACGGAAGGTTCTCGTCGGCGCGGTTAAGCGACTCCACGAGATCGACGGCGGACCGACGAACTAGCCAGCATGACCACGACATCGCTGCTCGCAATTCGCCCGCATGGCGACCTGGCGAAGTTCGAGTTCGAGGACCACCTGCTCCGGGGCGCTGTCCCGCAGCTCCTCCGATCGCAGAACGGCATTTCGTCGGTCACGGTCGACCTACGGATCGAGACCCAAAGCTCGGGCGACACCCCTCAGGACCTCGGGGCGATGATTACCGTCATCGAGACGAACTCCGACCGCTCGGCGGTGCGCGAGCTTCGGGAGATGGTCTTCGAAGCGGGCGAAGTCGAGGCTGCGTGGGAGGTCGACGATCGCCGAGCAACACAGTCGGCAACGACGTGGCTTGGCACCTCCACTCCGGGTGTGAAGTCGCTTTGTTTTGTCCGGATGCCCGCTGACTCCGATTCTCCCGATCATCACCGTCACCTGGTTGAGACCGCTGGCGACCTTCTCCACGACCGGTTACCCCAGGCAGAGATCTCGACCTATGTCGTCACCGCAGACCTCGTTCCGTCTCCGGTGACGACGGCGGTCTTCACGATGCTGTTTCGATCGGTCAACGCGATCGACGAGGCCCGCCAGGCAGGAGCGTTCGCCCCGATCGAAGACCTCGTCGAACGCCATGAAGCGACGGTGTTCGAACTCCGAACCGTCGAGCATCGGCTGTTCCCGAACCCGAACACCTGGCTCGGAGACGACGACCTTCCTCCGGTCGAATCTGTGTCGATCGCGTGATCACCGTCGTTGGCTCAGCCAACCTCGACGTGGTCGTGGAGGTCGACCGCCATCCGCGCACCGGGGAGACCGTCCTCGGAGGCGACACGTCGAGGTTTCCGGGCGGCAAAGGCGCCAACCAGGCGGTAGCAGCGTCCCGCCTCGGCGGGCCGACGGCATTCGTTGGATGCATCGGAAGCGACGCAGCGGGGACGACACTTGCGGAGTCTCTCGTCGAAGCCGCGGTCGACACGTCCTTCCTTCGTCGGCATCCGGATCGCCCCTCGGGCATGGCGTTCATCGCTGTCGATCGAAGCGGCGACAATACGATCGTCGTGAGCCCCGGGGCTAACCACGCGATGGTTCCCGATGACGTCGAGATCGATGTCGTCCGCGAGGCGACCGTGGTCCTCACACAACTCGAAACGCCGCTGGACACGGTGGTTGCCGCTGCCCGAACCGCCTCCGGAACCGTTGTGCTCGATCCTGCCCCCATGCCTACTGACGGACTCCCGACTTCTCTCCTGGCACCGGTCGACGTCTTGATCCCAAACGAAACCGAGCTCGCACTTCTCACGGGGGTCGATACCGCTGCCTCTCCCGAGAAGCTCGCCCAGGCGGCACGCTCGATCGGCCCGTCGACAGTCATCGTCACACTCGGGGCCCGCGGAGCACTCGTGATCTCCGAGAACGACACCGCCCTCGTTCCATCACCGAGCATCACCGCCGTGGACACGACGGGCGCCGGGGATGCCTTTCGGGCGGCAGTTGCCGTCGGCCTCGCCGAAGGCGGCCACGACCTCGTCGACATCGTCCGACAGGCGACTCGGGTGGGCGCCGCGACCGCGCTGCGACAGGGTGCCCAGCCATCCCTTCCGACTTCGGATGAAGTCGACGAGCTGCTGCCATGACCAGCCACTTCCCCGCACTCCTCGATTGCGACCCGGGCATCGACGACGCCTTCGCCATCTTCTGCGCCGCACGTTTGGTCGACCTACGGGCTATCACGACCGTGAGTGGAAACGTTCCGGTTGAGCACACCACCCGAAATGCGCTCCATGTCACCGAACTCGCTGGCCTCGACCAGGTCCCTGTCCACCGCGGCGCCGAGCGGCCGCTGGTCCTCGAGCCGATGTTCGCCGACGATGTTCACGGTGCCGCTGGCCTCGGACTGACCGAAACTCCCCGGCCCCGGCGCGACCCGGCTTCCACCGATGCCGTCGAGGCAATTCTCCAACACGCGTTGCTCCCCGGTGGCGTCGTGATTGCGACCGGTCCACTCACGAACCTCGCTGCGGCCTACCGTGCGGACCCAGACGCCTTCTCCCGGATCGAGCACATTCATTGGATGGGCGGCTCGACCACCGTCGGGAACATCACCCCCGTCGCAGAGTTCAACGCGTGGGCGGACCCTCACGCCGCTGCCGAAGTCTTTTCGTCGCCGGTGCCGATCACGATGTATGGGCTGAACCTCACCCACCAGGTTCGTCTCGGCGGCGCCGACATCGAGACCTTGCGTCGGGCAGCCACGCCGACCGCGCGCCTCGCAGCGGAGTGGCTCGAGTTCTACGCACGAAACAGCGGCGAGCATCGTGGGGGCCAACCCATGCATGACCCCTGCGCCGTTCTCGGAGCGGTGCGGCCCGAGCTGTTCGACTTCGAGTCGATGAGGCTCTCCGTGCGTGCCGAGGACAGCGACCGCCGAGGGGCTACGGTGTTGGCCGGCCACCCCGATGATGGTGGGCTTGACGTCCGGGTGGCCACCACGGCGCAGGCCGAGGAGATCAGGAGGATCATCCTCGATTCGGCGATCGCGCCCTCCGAACCCTGGTGACCTGCGATGGAAGACCTCCAAGACAGCCGACCGATCGAGTGGATCCGAGAACTGTTCACTGACGCCGACGCCGAGTCGATGTTCGTGTGGATGTTCACCGCATGGGCGATTGCGGCAGGTCTGATGATCGTCTCAGACCGCCTCGGGTCCATTCTTCTTGGCCGATCTCGCCCGCTCGAACAGGCCGCCCCGGCACGGGCCCGAACGTGGCGCTGGGGACGAAAGGTGGCACCGGCCGCCTTCGCCCGGCACACGACGATGACCCGGCTCGCACCCGCACCGACGCCGCCACCGCGTGCGATCGCCCGACCGTCCCCGGTTGAGCACGCACCGATTGTTGGCGAACTGCCCGCCCTGGGTCCCGCCAGGGTCGATGATTCCACCTTCTGGAAATCACTCGCAGACGATGCTGCACCATGGTTCGGCGACGAGAACACCATTCGGCTGGACTCGGGTGAACCTCCGCAGCGCTACAACCCGGTAACCGGGCGAATCGAGACACTCGAGCGCCATGCAGAGTCCGGCGAGATGTCGTGGCCGCGTTCGGCCCGGACCCGGATTGTTCTTCACGATGGCTTTGGCAGAGACAACGTCGAGGACACCACCCGCGAACTCATTCTCGACGACATCGGGCTGCGATGAGTACATCCGCCTCGTTCGCCGAGCGATTTCGTTCGCAACGCACGGATCGCATTCGTGTCGACGAGCACGAAGTCCTCTCCCTTGTCGAGTTCCGGGTTTCCAACCCACTCATCGTCGAGCTCGCGGTCGAAGAACGCCGCGACGATCATCAGGTCTTTGTGATCAGCTGTTCGGATGACGACGTGATCGGGCTCGATACAGCAAGCGTTTTGGGCGGCGAAGCTCGAATCGACATCGACTGTGCAGACGTCGTCGAGCTGCATGTCCTTCCACCGGTGGGTGGCACGACGCTGCGACTCTGGAATGCCTGGGACCTGGTCGGTGTCGAGCAGGCGTGGACCGGAAACTCGGGAATCATCGCCGAGGAACTGGAAACACCCGAGAACGCCCGAGCCCGCATGCGCTTTTGGTGCAGCGATGGCCTCGGCGACCCGTCGTTCGACGATCTCGTCATGGTCATGACCACCGCCGAACTCGACTCGTCGGTGGCCACCGAGCGCCGCGAAGCCCATGTGTTGGCGCTGGCATCGACGGCCTTGGGCTCCGACGAAGAGGAGTGAGATACCGGCCCTACGGGCCGATCGTTGCGCGTCGGTGGGCCGTATGACACACTTTGCTGTAGATCGATGCGTTGCCGTCCGAAGACCGTACGGAACGCTCGATCAAATTCACAAGGAAACATCATGAGCACGAACCAGACAACGGCGTCTGGCGATCGCCTCACATTGATCTGCTCGACGGGAATGGCTTCGGTCACCCGCCGTCAGGCTGATGCGTGGTTGCGCCAACGCCAAGCCGCAACCACAGCACCCGCCACCTCGATTCGCCGAGCCGGCTGACGTCTCCGACGACGGCGTCAGCCGTTGTCGAACCACTGAACAATCACGCCGTCCGTCGCTGGTGCGCGCCCGGCAAGATCGAGGGCCGCGAGCACCCACTGCGCAATGCGGAGGGACGGCTCGTCGCGGCCGACATCGATGACGAGGCCGCGCCGAGGGTGATCTTGGGTCACGTGCCAGGTGTCGGGAATCGGATGGCCAAGCTCCGCAAACACCCCGGATGCTCGCGGCCCAAGCCGATGCTGCATGCCAACCTCGATCGGACCGTCGCCCTCTCCCGAGACCACGGTCGCGAGCGGGTTGGACGGCCCGCGTGCGGAAAACAGGGCAATCAACGCCGAGTCCGACGGTTGCGGCTTGTCGAGATCGAGTTCAGGTTGGGCGTTGAACCAACTGCCCGGATTCGAAATCACTCGATTGACGAAATCGGCGAGGGCGTCGCCATCGTCGTAGCGGATCCGGATGTACTGGGCGTCGGGAGGCAGCTTCATGGTGATGTCGAACCCTACGATAGGCCGATGTCCGAATCGCCTCGTCTTCGACTCGCCGCCACCGCAATTCCCGTCCGTCCCTGCGACGACGGATTTGAGGTGTTGATGGTTCAGAGAGCTCCCGATCTGAGCTTTGGCGGATTGTGGACCTTTCCGGGCGGTGCGATCGAGGCGGCAGATGGCCCGATACCCGATGTGCTCGACGAGGTCTCCCACGACTGGCGAGACGTGACCACGATGGCCACGGCGGCAACTGCCGCGGCACGCGAGACCTCCGAGGAAACGGGCCTGCAGGTCGACCCGGCCGCGATGGCGTGGTTCTCTCACTGGATTCCCCCTCGGAAGGGGCCGCCGAAGCGATTTGCGACGTGGTTCTTCGTTGCGCCCGAAGCGACGGGATCGATCGTCCTCGACGAGCGTGAGAACACGGCGTTTCGCTGGTTGACCCCGTCCGATGCGCTCGCCGACGCCGAGGTCGATCGGCTACCGCTGAGCGTGCCGACATGGGTGACCTTGGACGACCTCATGCAGTTCGAATCGATGCACGCGCTGATCGACCACACCGCGACAAACGGGCCCCGCATCCACCACACGGTGGCGGCACCCGCCGGAGATCTGCGGGTACTGATGTGGTCAGGAGACGACGGCTACGACGCGGTCGACCCGTCGATGGGTACGAACAGAAACCGAGTCACGGCCAACGCCGCGCTGAAGGTGGTCTCGCGCGAGCGAACCAGCTGATGGGTGGTCAGCGAGAGCGATCAAGCGCCGCAGCAGCGCGGGTCTCGGCGACCTTGCGGCGACCGATGATCGGCGTCGTCGGGGCGTAGCCGGCCGAAGCCCGCTCCGACTCCGACTCACCACCCCAGAAACCGAGCTCGAGGTTGCCACGGGCATACGCCCTGCACTCCTCAACCACGTCGCAGGTCTCGCAGATGAGACGTGCTTTGGCCTCTCGCCGCACACGCGCCTCGGGGCGCTCGGCGAATGGTGCAAAAAACAGATCACTGTCTCCTGCACAGGCACCTCGACCCATCCACGAGGTCGTGATTCCAGACACTACAAGTGCGTCAGTCATCGATGTCCTTGGTCCCTCCGTGAGGGCAGGACGATCAGCGACAAAGTCTGTCGCACGCGCCCGTAGGACCCTCACACTCCACTGCTTGCGGCCACGATGATGCGCGCGGCCTACGCCGCGTTTCCAATAGTTTGCGCCGCGAGGTCCATCTCTGGAACAGATGGGGTAGCTCGCGGGGCGCTACCACATTCGGTGATCACTGTCGAATGCAGTTCGGCGGGCATCTCGCCTGTTCGAGCTGGGTTCGCGGACGACACTTTCGCCTCCGCGACTCGCGCCGTCGCGTACACTGCGGCTACGCCCACCCGAGGAGAAGTCCCATGGCCGAACCAGTCATCGTCGCCGCATCCCGAACGCCAATCGGCCGAGCGGCCAAGGGATCGATGGTCGACGTCCGCCCGGACGATATGTCGGCGTTCATCATCGATGACGTTTTGTCCAAAGTTCCCTCCGTTCCGAAGGACGAGGTCGAAGATGTCATCTGGGGCATCGGACAGCCGGCTGGCGAAGGTGGCTACAACGTGGCACGGGTCGCATCACTGCTCGCCGGTCTCGAAGCGCCGGGCGTAACGGTCAACCGATACTGCTCGTCTTCGCTGCAAACGATCCGCATGGCTGCACACGCGATCAAGGCTGGCGAAGGTGATCTGTTCGTGGCCGGCGGTGTCGAGACCGTGAGCCGTTATGGGCACGGTGCTTCCGACACCGGACCACACAACGAGCACTTCGCCGCCGCCGAAGCCCGCACCGCGGAACGCTCGGCAGGAGGAGCCGATGTCTGGGAAGCCGGCGATATCGCCGACATCTACATCGCCATGGGCCAGACCGCCGAGAACGTGGCCCAGATGACGGGAATCAGCCGCGAGCGCCAGGACCACTGGGGCGTGCGCTCCCAAAATCGGGCCGAGGAATCGAAGAAGCGCGGGTTCTTCGAACGCGAGATCACGCCT
>JAHDDK010000126.1 GCA_020629375.1 Acidimicrobiales bacterium | reverse complement strand
GTCAACCTGTGCGCTGCGTCCACCGACATCGTCGGATGCCTGGAGGCGTTGGGCCAGTGAATGGCAACAAACCAACAATCCTCATCGATATGGATGGCGTGCTGGCGGACTTCGATCTGGCCTTTTACGAACGATCGTGCGAACTTGTGGGCGAAAGCCCGTTCGCGTTCGGCGATGATCCGTCCAAGCAGGCCCACCGATTCATGACCGACGACATCAAGCCGGAGTTCTCGCATCTGCGAAACAAGTTGCGCGCACAGGTGGAGCAGGAGGGGTGGTTTCTTGACCTGCCGGAGATCGAAGGCGCAGTCGAAGGCATGGATCGACTCATCGAGTTCGCTCGCGTCTGGATCTGCACGAAGCCGCTCGAATCGAACCCGTGGTGCCGTGACGAAAAGGCGAAGTGGATCCGCCAGAAGATGGGCACCTACTGGGAAACTCGGCTCATCCTCGCGCCCGACAAGTCGCTGATCCGCGGCCGACTGCTGCTCGATGATGCCATCAAGCCGCATTGGGTTCCTGATTCCGAATGGGAGCCGGTCGTCTTCCCCGCACCATTCAACGCACCCGGAACCACGCACGGCGCCGACTGGCGTCGCTGGGATTGGTCGATGGATCCCGAAGAGTTGGTGGCGTCGTGAACACTGACTGGATGGACGATGACGAAGTCCGAAGCGTAAACGAAGCAACAGGCGCAGAGAAGGGCGTCAAACTTGAGCGCCCCGACCTGATCCCCGTGGAGGCGTTACGCGAACTGGCAACCCACTACGGGCGCGGTTCCGAGAAGTACGACGATCACAACTGGCGCAAGGGCTATGAATGGTCGAAGTCATACGCCGCACTACAGCGCCACGCCAACGCCTTCTGGGGCGGCGAGGACCTGGACCCCGAATTGGGAACCAAGCATGTGATTGCAGTTGCATGGCACGCGCTTACGCTGGCGACCTACATGGACGAACACCCCGAACTGGATGACCGTTACAAGCCCTAAGCCACCTGCGCCCAGTCGGCAGTGCCGCCGACGTCGGAGAGCATCCGCCAGATTTCCGACCCGGTGGCACCATTCGTGAGGCGCAGTTCGCAGAACTCGTCCACGGTGGTGGGGTCGATGTAGTTGGCGTTCGCGGCGTCCCAGGGGTCACCGCCAGCATCTGCCGTGAGGATGCACGGAGTTGCGGTTTGATAGCAGTTTCCGTCGTCGCCGACGACTACCGAAGTGTCGGGCTCAACGTTCGCTGGCAGCGTCGGGAGGGCCTGGAGTGTGGCGCAGAGATCAGTGTCGGTGGCGGGGTCGGCTTGATAGCAGTTGCCGTCATCGCCGACGACGAGCGTGGCGGTTGCCGTGACGCCACCGGGGATTGCGGGTAGCGCTTGGACTGTGGCGCAGACGTCGACGTTTCCGCCGCCGCCGATGACTTCGAGGTTTCCGTTGTCGTCGAAGTCGATCGTGGTGCCGTCGACCTTGACGCCGATGGCGGGGCGATGGCCGTTGCCAGGGTCGCCGGTCGGGTTGTCGCCGGGCGTGATCGTGATGCCGTCGAGTTCGGTGGCTGACCATGGCAAGTCGGGGCAGCATTCGATGACGAGCTGGCCGTCTGCGTTGATCGTGGCGTTGCTGCCGTCGGCGATGGCGAGCCCGAAGCTGGGGTTGCCGCCGTCGGTTCCGCCGGGGTAGACGACGATGCCGCCGAGTGGGGTAGTTGCGTTCGGCGACGACCAATCCCCGGTTGATGCGGTGGGGGTGATCGTCAGTTCTCCGTCGACGATCTCGAAGTCGTCGGTCGAGAATGCGAGCGTGAAGGTCGGTGCGTGGTCGTCGTTGGGATCGGGCGTGATGACGATCGGTTCGACCCCGATGGCAGCGAAGACGCTGTCGGGGGTGTACGGGATCGTGACGATGTCGTTGACGGTGTCGACTGGTGCAGGGCTGGTGGTTCCGTCTTCGGCTTCGATGACGAATGTGGGCACCGCGTTGCCGCACTTGGGGCAGTTACTCATCGGCTCGCCGATCCGTTTCGGTTACTCATCGGATCGCCGATCCGTTTCGGTTATTCACAGTTGACCTCACAGTCGACCTCGGTGAAGCGGATGCAGATATCGCCGGTCGACGCGGTGAACGGGTTCGTGACGTCGGCGTGGCCGTAGAGGGACGTGATGAAGTCTGACGAGAACGTCTCGCCGGGGTTCACGGTGATTTCGCCAAGGTGAATGCGGCCGGAGTAGGAGCCGTAACCGTTGTCGGCGGCGAACAGTTCACATGTGCGGCCGTCGAAGTTGACTCGCATACCGACGCCCGCCTTACCAGCTTGCGTCGCGGTGGCCGTGACGTCACTGATGATGACCGTGCCAGTAGGCGAGAACTGCAGCGTCTCCGCGTTGCCAGACAGGTTCTCCACGATGAGGTCACCGTTGAAGCCCGCGGTAGGTGTGACGACAGTGACGGTCGGTGCGTCGGATTGCGGACAGTTGATGAACGCGTTGCACACGTCGGCGACGACTTCGAGACACATCGCTTCGGCGGTTTCGTTGGTGATGCCGACGGCCTGCGTCGTGTTGGTGACGAGCGACTGGCCGGCACCCAGGTTCTGTGGGCTGTTGACCGCGCCTGAGATGGTCTTCTTCCAGCGGCGAGGGAGGGATCGTTTCGCCCACAGGCAACCGGACGCGGTGATGCGTAGCGTGTTCTCGGCTTCGACGACGGTATCGATGCCGTTGATCGGGACGGTGGCGGTTGGGATCTCTTCGATCTCGTCGTCACCGCAGACGCAGACGGCGAGGCCCATGTTGGTGGAGCCGCAGTCGTCGGCTGAGTTGGATTTGAGTCCGCCGTTGGGGGCCACGTTGACGTGCGCTTGGAGTCGACCCTTGGGGTTCGTGGCGTTGGGGTCCGTCCAAGCTACGGTTTCGCTGTTGAGCGGAGTCGGTGTAGTCCCCATGGTTCTGCGATATTTCCGCGGTGGGGTTAAGCGCTTTCCCTGGTTGATCGACTGCCGCCGATGGGCTGCAGGTCCACGGCGACCCGGGTTTCTTCGACGCAGGTTCCGGCCGTCTCGAAGTCCACGACGACAGACGACAGAATGAATTGCTGGTCAAGATCTTCGCAGCCATCCGAGGTGACGTCGACGCGCCGGCCGGGGATCAGGTCGGCGATGTCGAGGTCGATGCCTGCCGAGAGCGAGTCAGTGGACGTGATGAGTGAGACGTTGTCGCCGGATCGCAGCTGCCATAGCTGGCGAGCGCGCGCCAGGAGTTGATCCTCGTCGCGCAACGTCTGGTCGACCACGAGGCGGCGGCGACACGGTACGCCCGTAGCGAGCGCTGGCGGGTACATGGCCGACTTGCGGCCGGGTTCGCCAGGGGCAGCGTTGGCGACGATCCATTGCGTGACGGCCGCGTTTCCGTCGCGGTCGATGATCGGTCCGCTGTCCCAGTCGCGGTTGGCGTCGAGCTTGATTGGCGGCAGGTTGGTCGTGGCTGGGCCCGGTCCGTAGAGCGTTCCGTTGATGACCGTCCAGTTGACCGCGGAGAGTTGCGAGAGGACGGGGGCGAGTTCGCGTCCCTCGGAAAGCGTGACGTCAACGCCGATGGGAATGCCTGTCGCCGTCGGCGTCACTGCGAGTCCCGAGCGGGCGCATTCTTCGGTCATGCTGATGATGTCGGCCCAGACGTAGGCTTGGTCGGTGTCGGCCGCCCACGTGATGTCGCGGGTGGCGTAGGGCTGGCCCTGCCAGAGACCGGATCGGTCGACGGCGTTGATGTCGAGCAGGTTGAGGTTGGTGTCGCTGACGGTCTGGTCGACGGGTCCAGACCAGACGGTTTCGGTAGCGCCCGCGGCGGTGCGGTCGATCTTGAGCGTGTGTTGCCATTCCCTCGCGGCGCAGTCGCAGCAGTCGCCATCGGTTTGGTTGAGGTCCCAGAGGACGTCGGCGGTCGATGGACGCGACAGGGTGCGCGTCCATCGACCGGAGATGTCGCCGAGTTCACAGCCATCAACGGCGTTGCCCGCGAAGTCGAGCAGGCGCACGTCGTAGCAGGCATTGCGGATCCCGGTCACGACGCCGACTCAACCCCGTGCAGCCAAACATCAACCGACCAGTCGGTGTGCGTCACGCAGTCGGGCAGTTCGATAGTGACCCAGTAGCGACCACAGCACATGCGTGCGTGTTCAAAGCGGCCATCGCAGCCAGACACCAGCGACGATGCGGGCTGCTCACCGAACCCCGGGCACGTCAGCGTCTCACGCATGGAGCGAGCATCGAGGGTGAGTGTCGCCGCTGGGGGGACCCGTGTGATGAGTGCGTCCCCGCATGGGATGCGGCTGGCGTCGTACTGGTCCGCGCCAGCGCACGTTATGATGTTCGGCAGTCCTGACACGGCTTCCCATACCTGAACCCTGGCGTCGATCAATTCGCCAGAGCCTGCGTGGATTTCAATGACGGGCGCGGCGAGATCCCAAGAGAAGTCTTCGATGAGCGTCGCCCACGTTCGTGATCGCAGGGGCATGGACCAGCGGCATTCGGCGACTCCGTCGGCCATCAGGTTGGCGGCAGGGCCGTCCTCGGATGACAATGTCGCGCCAGCGACACAGGCGCAGCGGGGCCCGCAAGAGTCGCACAGCTGGTTGACCTCGGCGACATCACCGAAGCTGATCGACTGGCAGGCAACGTTGGGTTCGCCCTCGGCTGGGGGTTCGATGCGGCCCGCAAGGTGGCCGTCGGTGAACGATTCGGCACCGAGGATTTCATACTCGAACGTTACGCGCTGGCCGAAGCACGACGGCAGTTCCGTAGCCAGCTCGGTGAAGCTGCCGGGTACGTAGCGGACTTGAATCAGGGTGCGGGCGCCGTTGTCGGGCAGGATCAGCGTCTCGGCGGCGGGGCCCAGTGGGGCGTCGGCGCCTTCCAGTTCGCAGCAGTCGTCGGCGAAGAGGGTGGACAGGTCGAAGGCCGTGGCGGGATCGGGGAACTCGATGACGATCGGTTCGTCGTTCTCGTCCAGCTCAGGTCCACATTCGGATGGGCAGTGCGGATAGATGGTGGCCGACGTGCCGGTACATGACTTGCAGGCGGGCTCAAGTTGTTCGCCGATCCATCGCAGGCCAAAGGCGCGACCGCGGGTGGTTT
>JAHDDK010000125.1 GCA_020629375.1 Acidimicrobiales bacterium | reverse complement strand
GGTTTCGAACCGGATTCTGTCGGCTGAAGATCTCGATGCTCCGCTGAGCTACGAGGGGCTCGCCGGCGTTGGTGGCGGCCTCGGATCGGCGGGATTCATCGTGTTCGACGACAGCGGAACATGATCGATGTGGCGTACGCGGCGTTGCGCTTTTTGCACGTCGAGTCCTGCGGCCAGTGCAAGACAGGCATCGCGACCATGGCGACCGCACTCGAAGACGTCGTCTTCGGAGAGAAGACGATCGACGAACTCATGCGCGTCCTGGTGCGTTCGGTGTCGACAGTGACCGACGGAAGCCGCTGCTATCTGCCCACCCAGTCGCAGAGCTTGATCACGAGCATCTTCGAACGCTTCCCGTTCGACGGGCACGAGCGAGGGACCCGCCGCGGGGATGACCCACGCATTTCCGACCGACCTCGAACTCACGCACGACTACGGCGTCAGTCGCCACACCGTTCGTGAGGCGATCCGGCATCTCAACAAGACAGGTCTCCTCACTCGCGAGCGGGGCCGCGGGACGGTCCTCAACCGCTCGGAGTTCGAGCAATCACTCGGAACGTTGTACTCGCTGTATCGATCAATCGAGGAGAACGGGGTCGAACAACAGAGCGAACTCCTGCGATGCGAGGTCGTGACCGATGACGCCGCCTCGTCTCGGCTCGACCGCGAGCCCGGTGCGCCCCTTGTCGTTCTGGAGCGCCTTCGCCTCGCCGGTGGATCGCCGTTGGCGGTCGATCGGGCGTGGCTGCCTGCAGAGACCACGCACCAGTTGCTCGACGTCGACTGGTCGCGCACCGCGCTCTATGAAGAACTCGCTCGAATCAACGCAGCGGTGCCCAATCAGGGATGGGAACGTCTCACGCCGATTGTGCCGATGCCGGCCGATCGTGCGCGGCTCGGGCTGCGGAAAGGCGACGCCGCATTCTTTCTCGAACGACTCGGATTGCGTGACGGGCGCCCGGTGGAGTGGCGAACCACGATCCTGCGCGGTGATCGGTATCGGTTCGTCACGGACTGGTCGTTCGGGGCGCAACCGTCGCTGCGCCCATTAGCCGAGTAGCCCAAGGGCCCTGGCCGAAGGGGTTTGGCTGGTACATCGCTCCCACCATCAAATGACCGTACATTTGTACATTCACTGTGTCGCCCGTCACCTTGGTGGCTGAAGGGACTTCTCATGATCTTCGAGCAGCATTACCTCGACTGCCTGTCGCAAGCGTCGTACTTCGTCGGTGACGAATCGAGTGGCCGTGCGGTCGTGGTCGACCCGCGTCGCGACATTGCGCCGTATCTCGAATCCGCAAAGGAGCACGGGATGACGATCGAGCTCGTGCTCGAGACGCACTTCCATGCCGACTTCTTGTCCGGACATCTCGAGGTCGCAGCAGCCACGGGTGCCACGATCGCCTACGGGTCCGCAGCGGAGACCGAGTTCGAGTCGCGCAAGCTCGAACACGGGGAGCGCATCTCGCTTGGCGAGGTCGAGCTCGAGATTCGCCACACGCCGGGTCATACGCCCGAATCGATCAGCATCGTCGTGTACGAATCGGCCGACTCCGCTCCGTACGCCGTGCTCACCGGCGACACTCTTTTCATCGGCGACGTCGGACGCCCCGACCTGTTGTCATCGAAGGGCGTCACCTCCGAGGAGCTCGCGAGCCTTCTCTACGACTCGCTTCACGAACAGCTGATGACGCTTCCCGCCGACACACTCGTCTACCCCGCACACGGCGCTGGATCGTCGTGCGGCAAGAATCTCTCGACCGACACGTCGTCCACCATCGGTGAGCAGCGCGCCTCCAACTACGCCGTCGCCCCGATGAGCAAGGGCGAGTTCATCGGAGTGGTCACCGCCGGTCAGACGGCCCCACCGGCGTACTTCGCCTACGACGCCATGCTCAACCGTGAGATCCGTCCGCTGCTCGATGAGTCGACGCCGCCGACATCGATGTCAATCGGCGACGTGATCGCCGCACAAGCCGACGGCGCAATCGTCGTCGACACGCGTGGCCCCGAAGAGTTCGCCCTCGGCCACCTGAAGGGTTCGGTCAACATTGGGATGGCGGGCCGCTACGCCGAGTTCGCTGGCGGAGTGATCACGCCGCACACACCGATGGTGGTGGTCGCCGAAGGGGGTCGCGAGCTCGAAGCGAAGAACCGGCTCGCGCGCATCGGTTTCGACAAGGTGATCGGCGCCCTCGCCAACCCGGCCGACGCGATGATGGCCAACCCTGACTTTGTCAGCCGTTCGAGCCGGCTCGACGTCGAGGGTCTCCTTCAGGCGATGGACTCGATCGATGGCCTCCAACTCGTCGACGTCCGCCAGCCCGGCGAGACCGAAGGTGGGGCCATCGAAGGCGCAATCCTTATGCCATTGACGAAGCTCACCGCCGAGATGGACACCCTCGATCGGACCAAGCCGACCATCGTGTACTGCGCTGGCGGCTTTCGATCGTCGATTGCAGCGAGCCGGATGATCGCCGAGGGATTCGACGACGTCTCTGACCTGCTCGGCGGGTATAGCGCCTGGACAGCGCAACTCAACGCTGTCTGACCTCCACGCGATGACGTTCGCGATCCCGATCACTCACCTTGGAGAACAGCCATGTTCGACGTCTTGCCCGATCGACTGCCGTGGTTCATCGGCGGACCGATTCTCGGCTTCTTGATCGTTGCGATGCTCGCCCTTGCGAACCAACCGCTCGGAGCCAGTGGCGCCTACGTGCAGACGTCGAGCTTTCTTCGACGTCAGGGGGGAGTCGCTGTCTGGCGGGTGTGGTACTTCGTCGGGATGTTCATCGGCGGCCTGCTCGTCACCCAGGTCCTTCGCCAAGGTGCGGAGATCCGATCTGGCTACGACGCCCTCCGCGAGGTCTTTCCGTTGTGGGCCGCCATTCCGCTCGTCTTCGGCGGAGCAACGCTTCTTGGGTACGGGGCCGCCGTCGCAGGCGGTTGCACGTCTGGTCACGGAATGTGCGGCACGGCCCAAAGGTCGCCTGCGAGTCTCGCCGTGACAGTCACGTTCATGGCGACGGCGATCGCCACGACATTCGTGCTTCGAGTGTTGACCGGGGGTGCGCTGTGAAGATGATGAACCTCCTCGGTCTGCTCTTCGGCATGTTGTTCGGCGGCGTGCTCGCTGCGTCGAACCTCCACGAGTACGACACGATCCACGCCATGCTCCGACTCGACGAATTCGATGTCTTCTGGTTCATGGCGTCGGCGATTACCGTGGCCCTCCCGGGATTGTGGTTGCTCGAAAGGATCGGCTTTCGGACGCCGCTCGGTGGCAGCCTCATCCTTTCGCGATCGATGCCCGAACGTCACCACGTCGAAGGGGGCGCGCTGTTCGGTGTGGGTTGGGCCATCGCCGGCACATGTCCAGCACCTGCGCTCGTCATGGTGTCATCGGGCGCAATGCTCGGCCTCGTCGCCATTCCTGGGATCTTTCTCGGACTGCACCTACGTGAACGCCAGCATGCCGACACCCTGCACGTCGGTGACGGGGAGCATCGAGAGACCGTTTCGGCAGGCACCTGAGATCTGCGCCAGAGTGGCGCTATGACGCTTCGACTCGGCGACACCGCCCCCGACTTCACTGCTGTGACCACCGATGGCGAGATCGACTTTCACGCCTGGAAGGCCGATAGCTGGGCGGTGCTCTTCAGCCACCCCGCCGACTACACGCCGGTGTGCACGACCGAACTCGGCCGGACGGCAGCGCTGCAGTCAGGGTTCGCCCAGCGCAACACCAAAGTCATTGCGCTGTCGGTCGACCCGTTGGACGACCACCACGGATGGGCCCCCGACATCGGCGCCGCAACCGGCACCGAGCTCAACTTTCCGATCATCGCCGATGCTGATCACACGGTGTCGGAGCTCTACGACATGATCCATCCGGGCGAGGGGGACACGTCGACCGAAACTTCGACGAGATCCTCCGCGTGATCGACAGCCTGCAACTGACCGACGCGCACCAGGTCGCCACCCCAGTCGACTGGACCAAGGGCGATCGCGTGATCGCCTCTCCCGCACTGGCGACCGACGATGTCGTCGAGCGCTTCGACAACGTCGACGTGGTCACGCCGTATCTCCGCTACGTCGACGATCCGAGCGGCGGCCGGTGAAGGACGGTTGATCCGGCCCAGTCGGGTGCACGAAACTGGCATGGTTGCCATGCCGAAAGGATCGCAGTGCCGCTCTATCGAACGCTCATCAAACCTGGACTCCTCGATCTCGATCAGCGGAAAGCGTTTGCGAACGATGTGGTCGACGTCCATTGCGACGTGACCGGCGCGCCCCGATCATTCGTCCACGTCCTCTACGCAGAGGACGACGACGGTCATCTCGACGAGGGGCAGGTGGCGCTCGTGTTCGGGACGATCCGCAACGGTCGCACTGGCGAACAGAAGGCGGAGATCGCTTCGCGGCTCACGACGGCTCTCGCCGGTCACGCCGAAGTCGACCCCGCCACGGTCACCGCCGTGTCGATCGACATCGACGCATCGCGGACGATGGAAGGCGGGATGCTGCTCCCCGAACCGGGTTCGGCAGAAGAAGCTGCGTGGAAGGCAATTGGGGAAGCGTCGTGAGCGCCGGCCACTTCAGTTGTGTGATCCAGGAAGGCAGCACCGCGGAGGCGACGACTGACCAGCTCGAGTCTGGTCTTGCGTCGCTCCACCGATCTCACTACCCGGCTGAGGACACGACGGTCTCGTGGCGCATCGTCCCGCAGGGGTGGATGTTCACCGAAGGTCGCCAGAGTTCGTCATCGATCGTCGCGTGCGTCACGTCGCACGAGACGACGGTCGATGAACGTGAGCGTTACATGCGTGATGTCTGCGATCTGTGGAGGCGACCACCGGATGCACTGACCACGAAGTCGTCGTAGCCATGACTGCCGTCGATCCGCTTTGACGGATTGCGTCGACAGGTAACTCCGACATCACGTTCGACGAAAACGCCGACGGACCCCGGCCCTCTCGATCGAGTCGAGATTGAGGCCGGGGTCCTGACGGTGCTGGTGTAGATGATCGCCGACCTGTCCATCGTCGGCTCGTGGATGTCGTCGTCGCTGGCTACTCAGCCAGCGCCTGACGGGTGGCGATCGGGACGTAGCCGACCTCCATGCCGGGCGGTGGGGTCACGAGGAGTGCCTCTTCGATCGAGGTGAGCTCGCCCACCTCGGGG
>JAHDDK010000004.1:73891-119649 GCA_020629375.1 Acidimicrobiales bacterium | reverse complement strand
GCGAGACCAGTGCGGTTGTCGCCGAGGCGATCTCCTCTGTGGAGCCTCTCAACGGTCACCGGCGAGGCGAGACCAGTGCGGTTGTCGCCGAGGCGATCTCCTCTGTGGAGCCTCTCAACGGTCACCGGCGAGGCGAGACCAGTGCGGTTGTCGCCGAGGCGATCTCCTCTGTGGAGCCTCTCAACGGTCACCGGCGAGGCGAGACCAGTGCGGTTGTCGCCGAGGCGATCTCCTCTGTGGAGCCTCTCAACGGCCACCGGTGACGTTGGTGAGGCCATGAGCGGGCTCGTCCGAGAGATCGCCGGTCGAGAGGTCACGATTACCTCGCCGGACAAGCCGTACTTCCCGAAGCTCGGCTGGACCAAGCTCGACATCATCGAGTACTTCCTCGAGGTCGCCCCCGCTCTGCTCGGGGTTCTCGGACGTCGTCCGGTGCTCCTGCAACGGTTTCCGAGTGGCGTTGGCGGCAACAACTTCTTTCAGAAACGCATCCCGGACACCGCACCCGAGTGGATCGAGACGACCACGGTCGAGACGGTCAACGGGACTCCGTCGAGAGCACTCGTGCTCGCCGACGAAGCCCACCTGGTGTGGGCGGTCAACCAGGGCGCGTTCGTCCTGCACGCCTGGCCGTTTCGTGTGGGGGCGCCAGGCGTTGATGAACTCCGCATCGACCTCGACCCCGGACCGGGCGTCGGGTGGTCTCAGATCGTCGATGCTGCGCACGCGACCCGCGAGTTGCTCGCAGCGACCGGCATCCGATCCTGGGTGAAGTCGAGCGGAAGCAAAGGTCTGCACGTCTATGTTCCCGTCACGGGGTCGTTCGACTCGTACGACGTTCGAGGAGCGGCCGTTACTGTTGCGCGACGTCTGGCGGCCGGGCACCCCGAACTCTGTACCGATCGCTGGTGGAAAGAGGAGCGAGGCTCGCGGGTCTTTGTCGACTTCAACCAGAACGCCCCGCACAAGACGGTGTTCGGCGCGTGGACGGTTCGTCCTCGGGTCGGCGCCCAGGTCTCGACACCGGTCCGCTGGGACGAGATCGACACCTTCGACCCCAACGAGCTGACGGTCGAGACGGTGCCCGAACGGCTGCGAACGCAGGGCGATGCCTGGGCGGGGATGTACGACGACCCTCAAGACATCGGCGCGCTCATCGACGAATGGCGCAACGGGCTCGAGACGGTCGGTGATGCGCCCTGGCCGCCCGTTTATCCAAAGATGCCCTTCGAACCCCCGAGAGTTGCGCCATCACGGGCCCGCAAGCCCGATGAGGATCACTGAACCGCAATCGCCGAGCTGGCTGCGAACGTGAGTCAGTTGTCGGGGAGGCCGCTGTCGGGTTCGGTGCCCAGATAGAGGGCAGGAATCAGCGAGACCGGCTCGGGTGGATCGACCAGGGCTGATGCGAGTGCGTCTTCCCTCGTCGGGGTCGTGAGGCTGCGGGATCCCGTCAGTGGGGGATCGTCACAGCCGTCGAATCCGCCCGTGCCGGTGCTCGACGAGTCGGTGAACTGGCGGCCGCGGCTCGACCCTTGATCGTCGGTCCACCACCACCGCAGCAGTGCGTCGACGATTACTTCGGCTTCGAACTGGGCCATACCCGACTGCTTCATCAATGACGCTTCGGACGGGTTCGAGAGGTACACGAACTCGGTGATGATCGAGTTCACTCCTGGAGAGAAGCGGTGAATGCCGTAGAGATCCATGCCGTCCTCGCGAAGACGGACCGACGCCCCTTCGTTGACGGTGGAGACCCACGAGACGTTGAAATCGTCCAGCGCATCCACCATGTCCTCGTACATGATTCGAGCGAGTCGTTCGGACTCGGTCGACCCAATCGCATAGAACACTTCGGTGCCCGGGCGAGACGACGGCCGGCGTGCGCCGCCATTGTGATGGACCGAAATGAACACATCCGGTGCGAGCGCCGTCGCAATGTCGGCTCGCGTGCGGATCGGCACGCGATAGTCGGCCGTCCGGGTGATCACCGACGAGATGCCAAGCGATTCCAGTTCGGCCTGCAAACGTTCGGAGACATCGAGGTTCAGGTTCTTCTCCAAGATGCCCGGACCGGCGGCACCCGATTCGGAGCCGCCGTGGCCAGGATCGATCACCACACGAGCATTCGGGATGAACTCACCCGCCGTGAGCCTCGTCGGAGCGCCACATGGCGTCGTGACGGTCCAATCGCCCTGCGTTCCGCCGGTGACCGGCACGACGACACCGGTGGGAGAGACCAGCGCGCCCGTCGCTCCGGCGCGCAGCGCCTCAGAGGCCTTGATCGGTGGTGCGGTCGTGCCACGCTGGCAGTCCACCGTCCGGCTACCGAATCGTCGGTCGTTAAGCCGCAGGCAAACGTCGTGCAGGCCCGGATCGAGGGTCACGGGAGCGGCCAAGGTGATCGGAGCGCCGACCCCACCCGGTCGCGGGGACAGGCCGGACGCCACGACGACATCGTCGACCACAATCTCGTAGTCGATCGGCGCGGCCGAATCGCGATCGGCGAGTACGGCCTCGAGCTCGATTCCGCCGTCGATGGCCTGTAGCGAGCTGATCCATCCTCGCGGAGCCCCAAGCCACGGCCCAATCGCCGGGGCGAGCTGTGGCTCGTCGCTCTGCGCCGAAGCCGGAATGACCGACAAGACAAGCGCTGCGACCACGAAGAGCGCGCTGATGAGATTTCGACGTCGACGCACAGGTGAAGTCTATGAGACGCCGGGCCATTCACGGTGGCGACCCTCGACAGGCTGCTCAGCCCGGTACCGTTCGGGGAATGAGGTTCCGGCGAGAGCGCCCGTCCGAGCCGACGATTCTCGAAGGAACCGAGTCGTCGATATCGGACTTTGGCGACTCGGCTACCGAGGGATTCGCTGAAGCGTGGTCAGGTGCCGACAACGGTGCCGGTGATCCCGGCGTCCTCGACGGCGATGACAGTGCCGAACGCTCGCAGCTCCTCGAATCGACGTTGTCGGGGCGAATCCGAGCCCGATGGATCGTTCTCGGAATCCTCGTCATCGGGGCCATCGCTGCCGCCGTGTGGGTCTGGTCGTCCGACGACGCCGACCGCCAGGCGGCGTCCCAGGCCGAAAAGCTCTCCTTCGACGATGTCCTCGTCGGCGTCGACGATGTGCGCCCCTATGCCGAAGGCACGCAATCGGTCGCCCGCGCCCGTGGCGTGCTCGACGAACGTTTCGTCGTGGACGATGCTGGAGAGCTGATTCGTGTGGGTCCCGTGGCCGAGCCGATCATCGGCTTCGGACTGTTTGTTTGGGGCGGTCGTCTTCACCTCGCCGTCGACACCTCGACCGTGACGTCGCTCAACGAGGCGTGCGTCGTGGCGACGCTGGTCGCTGACGATCTGCGACCGGTCGACCTCGCGGGCCACGGCGATGACTGTCCCGAGGAATCGACGAGTACCGGCGATCGCCTCGCCTGTCTCGGCGAGGAGGTCGTTGTTCTCGAGTTGTGGCCTGGCCCGGATCGCGGGCCTGACCGTCCGACGATCGAGCCTGCCGAACTTCGAGTTCGGGTCGAACAACCCGGCACCGGCGAATCGATCCGCGGTCGACTTGACCTGTCTGGCGGGATCGCCAGTCGGCTCGTCGAGATCGTCGGTCAGCCGGGCGACGCCTTCGATGCCGAGGCTGCTGGACTTGCTGGTTCGTGTCCGCTCGCTGACCGTGCCGATGTGCCCGTCCGGTTCCTGTAGCATCCGCGTCGATGTGCGGACGTTTCGCTAGCACCACCCCTCCAGATGCCCTCGCCGCCTACTTCGGCGCCGAAGCGTCGATCGTCGATGCCGATGAAACCCAACCGGACTACAACGTCGCTCCAACCCGTGATGTCCCGGTGGTCCGCGTGCGCGAGGAGCAACGACACCTCGACCATCTTCGGTGGGGGCTCGTGCCTCGGTGGGCGAAGGACCTCCGAATCGGATCGAAAATGATCAACGCTCGCGCCGAGACAGTCGCGTCGAAAAACGCCTTTCGGTCAGCATTCACCAAGCGGCGATGCATCGTGTCGGCGGATGGCTTTTACGAGTGGAAACGGCTCGACGACAAGACCAAACAGCCCACCTACATCCACCGTGCCGACGGTGACCCGTTGGCCTTTGCCGGCCTCTGGGAGCGGTGGTCTGACGCCGAGGATCACCGCGAGTTCCACACGTTCACGATCATCACGACGACTGCCAACGAGACGATGGCGCCGATTCACGATCGGATGCCGGTGTTGCTGGCGCCCAAGGACTGGGACGCTTGGCTCGACCCGTCCAATCACGGTGTCGATGCGCTCCAGTCGCTTCTTCTGCCAGCGCCAGAGGGACTTCTGGTCACCCGACCGGTGTCGGACAAAGTCAACAATGTCCGCAACAACGACGCGACGCTGCTCGATGCGGTGGGTTGACCGACCATGACCTCGATCATCTCGGCGTTCGCACCCGAGTCCGACGTCCGCCGATCGCTCAATCATCGAGTCCTGCGCTGGCAGGCCCGCCTCGAAGGAGCGGGTCCGGACGGCGCCATCCCCTGGATCATCGCCACCGTGTTGTTCGTCGGGTTCGCCGGTTTGGCTCTCGCCCGATGGCGCTCACTCGAACTCGGTGCCGAGTTCGCGGCGTGGACGCAAGGGATCTGGCTACTGACCGAAGGCGAAGAACCGCTCGTCTCGATCACTCAGCGCTCGGTCTTCGAAGGGCAGTTCTCGATCATCATGTGGCCGATTGCACAGATCGCCCGCTTCGTACCTGCGGGTCCGCTGTTGCTCGTGCTGCAGTCGGCGGCCTTGGCGCTGGGCGTCGTTCCGCTGTGGCGGATTGCGCGGAGCATCCTCGAGCTCGGCGTTGAGACTGCCCTCACGATCTCGATCGCCTACGGGTTCCAGCCACAGCTCCACAATCTGAATCTGGCCGAGTTCCACCCCGAAGCGCTTGCCCTCCCGGCGCTGATGTGGGCCTATCTCTTCTCGCAGCGTGAGCAGTGGGTCCGATTCGGGCTCGCCGTCGCCTTCGCGTTGACGACTCGCTCGGATCTCGGACTCGTCGTGATCGGTCTCGGAACGCTTCTCGCGGTCGACGGCAAACAACGTGCTGGGCGACTCACCGCAGCCGGAGGCGCCCTGTGGGCTGTTCTGGCACTTCTTGTCTTTCAGGCGGACCTTGCCGGCGGCGAGTTCGTGTACGCCGATGCGTTCGAAGACTACGGCGATGGCCCGGTTTCGGTGTTGTGGGGCATGTTGACGAACCCCGGCCAGGTCCTCGGAGATTTCGTCGCCGAGGAGAACTTCGGGCGACTCATCTTGTTGTTCGCCCCGTGGTTGTTCTTGCCGGTGTTGCGGCTGCGCTTTCAGCTGCCATTGGTACTCTTCGGCGCCTTCGGATTCGTGGCGGCAATCCCTCCCGGACGGTTCGGGACCCCCCAACAAGATGTTGCGGCCTTGGCGTTCCTTCCGATCGCCGCCTCATTCGCTCTCTGGACCGTCGGTCGTCGCAGTGTGCAACGGGTCTTCGTGAACGGTCGGCTGCTGGCCGGTGTGCTCTTTGCGAGTGTCGCGTTCTTCTTGTTCGCTGCTGGGTCGAGTCTCTACAACGAGCCGTGGACCTGGGGTGCACGCTCGACCAATGATGCCGACGTGTTGGCCGCGATCGACTCCGTCGATCCGTCGCTGTCGGTCGCCGCGTTCGAGCGAGCCCTTCCTGGCCTCGCCGAGCGGGTCGAGCTGCGTGAATTCGATGCCTCGCAGCCGGTCTTCTACACCCGAAACCCGGTATTCGACGTCGACGTCGTCATCATCGACGAAGACGATGAGCAGTGGTCTGAGCTGGGCCGTACGACATTCGAACAAGCGGCTGCCGGGCTCGGATTTCGGGCAACCGATCAGTTCGGTTCGATTCGGGTCTATCGGCTCGAGACCGATTCATGACCGTCGGCGCGTAGCGCATCGCGTAGCGCCTGGAGGTCGGCGTCGAGTTCGTCCTGATCCGGATCTTGGTTGGCGTGCGCGAAGTCGAGGTCGGACATCGAGTCGATCGGCACGACGTGGATGTGGGTATGGGGGACTTCGAACCCCGCGATCATCAACCCGATCCGGTCGGGCGAGAAGACTTGTCGTTGAGCAATGCCGATGGACTGTGCGACCCGCATGCAGTGGCAGGCGACGTCGGCCGGAACGTCGGTCCACTGGTCGATCTCGCTTTTCGGGACCACGAGCGCGTGGCCGCGAGCGAGTGGACGGACGTCGAGGAAGGCCACACAGAGGTTGTCTTCCCAGACCATCCGCGAGGGGATCTCTCCGTCGATGATTCTCGTGAAGATGCTGGGCATGGCCGCACCTTAGATCGGTCTACGCTGAGGTGACGATGGAGACCGACGAGCTGACCGCTGAGGACACTCCGCCGTGGCGGCCGTGGACGCTCCCGAATGCGTTCTCGTTTGGCCGGCTCCTGTGCATTCCGGTGTTTGTCTGGCTGTTGTTCGGCCGTGAGGACCGATTCGTTGCGGCCCTGCTGCTCGCGGGGTTGGGCGCCACCGATTGGGTCGACGGTTGGCTTGCTCGCCGTTTCGATCAAGTATCCGAACTCGGCAAGATCCTCGACCCGACCGCGGATCGACTCATGATGCTCACGGCTGTCGTCAGCACGTGGATCGACGGGTCGGTTCCCGGATGGTTTGCGCTCCTCACACTGCTCCGCGAAGGATTGGTGAGCGTCGCCGCGGTCGGTCTGGGAATTCTCGGCGCACCTCGATTCGACGTGTCGTGGTGGGGCAAGACCGGAACGTTCTTGTTGATGTTCGCCTATCCGTTCTTGCTCGGTGGCGCCGCCGACGTTTCTGGCGCTCAGGTGTTGACCGCGCTCGGATGGATCTGCGGCATCCCGGGTCTGGTGATCTCGTGGTACGCCGCCGCGGGATATGTCCGTCCGGCGCGGGTCGCACTTGCGGCGCGACGATAGCCACGAGTGCCCGCCACGGAAACGGTGCGCCGGCAGCGTTAGGATCTGCCCATGTTGATCCCGGCCGACCTTCGCTACAGCAGCGATCACGAGTGGGTCCGCCACGTCCGGGCGGACCCTCCAGTCGTGCGAATGGGGATCACGGATTACGCCCAGGATGCGCTGGGCGATGTCGTCTTCGTCGAACTTCCGGCCGTGGGTTCGGCGGTGGGTGCGGGGCAATCGATGGGCGAGGTCGAGTCCACGAAGTCCGTCAGCGACGTCTATGCGCCGGTGAGCGGTCAGATCGTGGCCATTAACGAAGCCCTCGATGCCGCCCCCGGTCGCCTCAACGACGACCCCTATGGGGAGGGTTGGCTCTGCGAGCTCGCCGTGAGCGACGCAGCCCTGCTCGACGAACTCCTGGATGCGACCGCTTATCGAGAGTTGACGGGATCATGACCGAGCCGAAGGTGTGCGTGGCGTGTGGACATCGCAACGATCCGTCAGCCAACTTTTGCAGTTCCTGCGGTGAGCGCATCGGTTCGACGCCCGACGAACCCACGGCGTCGATCCCGATCGTCGAACATCCCGAGCAGGTTGACCACGATCACCTCGAAGACCGCAACCAATTCGACGCGCAACTCGGCCTGTTGGTCGTTGACAACGGCCCGAAGGGCGGTTCGCGATATGCCTTGGATACGGAGATCGTGACCGCCGGACGCCATCCCGAGTCCGACATCTTTCTCGACGACGTCACCGTCTCGCGCCGCCACGTCGAGATCCTGAGCCAAGACGGTGTCTACCGGGCCCGAGACGTCGGCTCGCTCAATGGGACGTACGTCAATCGTCAGTTGATCGAGGAGACCATCCTCGTCGATGGCGACGAGTTGCAGATCGGTCGATTCAAGTTGCGGTTCTTTCACGGAACCGGTGCGGCGGCGCAGATGGATGGGGGGACGCCATGACGCCAATGGAGATCGTCGGTGTTCGGGTCGAGCTTCCGAGCAACACCCCGATCGTGTTGCTCAAAGCGACCGAAGACGAGACACCGACCCCGGTGATGTTGCCGATCTTCATCGGCGGCCCGGAGGCGACGGCCATTGCGATGGCGCAAGAAGGTGTGGAACCTCCGCGTCCGATGACCCACGACCTGTTCGCCGAAGTACTCGGCGAGATGTCGGTGCGAATCGAGCGGGTTGTGATCACGGAGCTGCGGGGCAAGACCTTCTATGCCGAGCTGCATGTCCGTGGCCCACAAGACGTTCGGGTGATCTCTGCCCGCCCGTCCGACGCCATTGCGCTCGCCGTACGGCTGTCGATTCCGGTGTTTGCCGAGGACCCGGTCCTCGAAGCAGCCGGGTTCGTTGACGACGAAGAAGAGATCGAAGCAGAAGCCGAAGAAGTCGTCGAGGACTTCCGCGACTTCATCCAAAACGTCAATCCCGAAGACTTCGCCTGAAGGCCCCTGAGCGCTGCTCGAGCGGATGTATCGCGCGACGAGCGCGAAACTTCGCGCGGAGGGTCGTTGACCAGCGTGATCGGGATTCGTAGTCTTGCAGTGTCGTAATTCCACCGATGGTCTTCGAGCACCCGGTTCGACCGACGATCGGCAAGGCGGAGAAGGAAGACAGATGGACGGATACAGCGGTAAGCGGACAGCCGAGATCGTCGGCATTACGTATCGGCAGCTCGACTATTGGGCACGAACCGACCTCATTCGGCCATCGCTCGCCGACGCCGCCGGATCGGGTTCGCGACGCAAGTACTCCTATCGCGATCTTCTCGAACTCAAGGTCGTGAAGAACCTGCTCGATGCGGGCATTCGCCTGGAGCAGGTTCGTGAGGTCTTTGAGTTCTTACAAGACAACTTGGGCGAAGACGTCGCCACCGCCAACCTCGTTGTGAGCGGCGGGCAGGCCGTGCTCGTGCGGTCGGGCGAGGAGATCATCGACTTGTTGCAGAACGGTCAAGGCGTCTTGAACGTCCTGCCGCTCTCCGGCGTAAAGGACGAACTCGACGCCGCGATCGTCGAGTTCGTACCGGCGAGTGCACGGGTCGACGGATCGCTCGACGCCCAGGCGATCTGAGACTCCACCGCAGCGGCATCGTCGCTGCCTTCCTGGCGATCGTCGCGGCGTGTTCGTCGCTGCCATCAGCTCCGCCCCAGGACGCCGTCTCGTCGTCCGTAGATCCGTCGAGCATCCCCTCCTCGGCGGCGATCGACGAGGCGACAACGACGACCGAGACGTCCCCAGATTCGTCGAGTGTTGTCTCGTCGACATCGTCGACGACGTCATCGAGCTCCGTATCGTCGACGATCACATCCTCTTCGACGTCGTCGTCCACGACCAGCTCCGCGTCCACCACCTCGACCACGACGACCGCAGCGTCGACAACGGCGGTCCCCGAGCCCGGGTTCGAGGGATTCGTCGCGGAGATCGATGCAACGATCGCGGCCCGGATGACCAACTCGTGGCGCGAAGGCTGTCCGGTCGGTCTCGAGGACTTGCGACTGCTCACGGTGACGCACTGGAACTTCGACGACGCGGCCCAGACCGGCGAGGTCATTGTGCATGCCGCCTACGCGACGGACCTGTTGTCGGTGTTCGAGACGCTGTACGAGGCGAAGTTCCCGATCGAACGCATGGAACTCGTCGATGTCTACGGCGGAAACGACGATCGTTCGATGTCTGCCAACAACACCTCGGCGTTCAACTGCCGGGAGGTCGCGTGGCGCCCAGGCGTGTGGTCGAACCATGCCGCCGGTCAGGCCATTGACATCAATCCGCTGATCAACCCGTACGTCAAGGGCGACACCGTGCTGCCACCCGAAGCTCGACCGTTTGTCGATCGGTCCGTGCGTGCGGTGGGAGGGATCTATCCAGACGACGTCGTGGTCCGGGCCTTCGCCGCAATCGGCTGGGGCTGGGGTGGCGACTGGAGCTCGGCCAAAGACTGGCAGCACTTCAGCGCATCCGGCACCTGAGCCGGTTCATCCAATCGCGGGGAGCAGCTCATTCGGCTGCTGGCGGAGCACATGGTCCACGAGGACGAGGGCCGTCATCGCGTCCACCATCGGGACCGCTCGCGGAAGCACACACGGGTCGTGACGGCCCTTCGCGGCGAGCGTTGTCGCTTCACCGCCCACCGTCACGGTGTCCTGCGCCGATGAGATCGTCGCCGTGGGCTTGAACGCCACTCGAAAGAGCAGGTCGGCGCCGTTCGAGATGCCGCCCTGAACGCCACCCGAGTGGTTCGTCGCGGTGATCGGTCCCGACTCAGACGGCACGAACGGGTCGTTGTGTTCGAGCCCCGTCATGCGTGTCCCCGCGAACCCGCTGCCGACCTCGAAGCCCTTGGTTGCCGGCAGGCTCAGCATCGCTTTGGCGAGATCAGCTTCGAGGCGATCGAAGACCGGTGCACCGAGACCCGCAGGAACGTTCCGCACGACTGCGCGGACGGTTCCTCCAAGCGAGTTTCCGTTGCGTCGAGCATTCTCGATCGCGGTGGTCATCGCCGCAGCGGCGTCGACGTCGGGACACCGAGTTGGATGGGCTTCGATCTGCTCACGTGCAACGATTTGAGTATCGACGTCGGCCTCGATGTCGCGGACCGAATCGACCCAGGACACGATCTCGACGGGCGCGCTGCCGGCCGTCTGTGCGAGTTGCTCGAGTACCGCCATCGCGATCGCTCCAGCTGCGACACGCCCAATCGTCTCGCGAGCGGAGGAGCGGCCGCCTCCGGCGATCGTGCGGTGGCCGTACTTTTGGTCGTAGGCGAAGTCGGCGTGTGAGGGCCGATAGACGTCCCGAAGGTGGTCGTAGGCGCCGGACCGAGCGTCCTTGTTGCGGACGAGCAGCGCAATCGGCGCTCCTGTCGCGTGTCCGTCGTCGATGCCCGACAGCGCTTCGACACGGTCGGATTCGTCGCGCTGGGTCACCAACCGGCTCTGGCCGGGTCGGCGTCGGTCCAGTTCGTGTTGGATTCGGTCGAGGTCCACACGCGTTCGGGCTGGTACCCCGTCGATCACAACGCCAACGCCGCCTCCGTGCGACTCGCCGAAGGTCGAGATCCGAAACAGGTGACCGAAGACGCTGCCCACGATCTGAGGCTAGCGGCGTGGCCGAACCACGCTTCGCTTGCCGACCCGGCTTCTCCGACGCAACTGGCTGTGGCTCAGCCCGCTCGCTCGACGGCGAGTGCCGCGGCCGCCCGCTCGCGCATGGAGTCCGAAACCTCCGGAGCTGTCGGTTCGGGCTGCGGCGCAGCCGAGAGACTGTGCAGGATGTGTGATAACAGCTCGACGAGTGTTTGGAGCGCTGTCTCCTCGTTGCGAGCGTCGGTGCGGACGATCGGAACCTGGGCGGGCAGATCCAACGCTTCGCGGATGTCTTCCGGGTCGTGAAGTGGCGCGTTCTCGAACTGATTCATCGCGATGACGAACGGGATGTTGCGTTCTTCGAAGTAGTTGACGGCCGCGAAGCACTCGTCGAGGCGTCGGGTGTCGACCAACACGAGCGCGCCGAGTGCGCCCTCGGTGATGTCTTTCCACATGAAGCCGAACCGGTCTTGACCCGGCGTCCCGAAGACATAGAGCACGAGGCCCTGTTCGACGGTGATCTTGCCGAAGTCCATCGCGACGGTCGTCGCGGTCTTCTCCTGCACATACGTCGCGTCATCGACGCCGTCCGCTGCGGTGGTCATCTTCGCTTCGGTGCGAAGCGGTGCGATTTCGGAGACGGCTCCGACGAACGTGGTCTTTCCGACACCGAACCCGCCGGAAACGACGACCTTCGCGGAGACGGGACGGGAGTTTTCACCGGTTGCGGATGCCATTGAGCAACCTCCTCACGATTGCGATGTCGTCGGACTTCGATGTCTCAAGAACCTCGAGGTAGCCGGCGCCCCACAGGTCGGCCACCAGGACACGAGCGACGCCGAGGGGGAGTGATCGCTTCGCCGAGATTTCGGCGATCGAGTTTGGTGTTGTGCAAAGACGGAAGATCTCTGCGAGTTCGTTGTCGTTGGGAAGGGGCTTGCCCTCGGCTGTCGACACCATGGCCTCGACAGCGAGTTCGCCGGCTGAGCTACGAGTGCGACCACCGGTGAGCTGGTACGGCCGGGCCATCGGGCCGTCCTCGATGACCGTGTCGGGCATCTCCGAGTGTGCGTTGGACATGACGATCGCCGATCAGACCGTGAGGACGTTCTTGAGTTCGCTGATCAGCTCGGGGGAAAGAGCCGACCCTGCCCGCTCAGCGAGAAGCGTCATCTCGTAGGCGACCTGGGCAACGTCGGCGCCCGGGTGACATAGCACCGCAAGTGAGGCACCGTGTCCCATCGACATCACGAAGAGGTTGCCGCCACTCATCTCGACGACGACCTGGTCGACGATGCCGCAGCCGAGGCACTCAGCAGCGCCACGCGTGAGGCTGGTGAGTCCTGCCGCAATGGCGGCGAACTGGTCGACTCCTGAGGTGTCGATCCCGGCCGAGGAGGCAAGGAGAAGTCCGTCGGCCGAGACGGCTACGGCCTCTCGGACCCCAGCCGTGTCCTGGGCGAACCGCGACAGTAGCCACGCAAAGTTCTGGGCGTCGTTTGAGACGGTCATGAGGATTCTCCATGGGGATCAGGCGCCGGTGTCGGAATGATCGGCGGTGGTTGCAGGGTGCTTGAGGACGCGGGATCGAATGGTTGGTCCACCGGCAGGGCGTTGGCCTGTGCGGGCCCATTGGTGGCTGGGTGATCCGCGTGTGCTGGGGGTGCTGAATTCGCCGAACCCTGGTCGGGGGACTGGGTGGCGTGGGCCATTGTCTGAGCGAGGCCGGCAGTCTCTTTCGACGCTTGCTCGCGTCCTTTGGCTACCGCTTCGCGGAAGCTGCGGAGCGACGAGGAGACATCGGAGGCGGTGCGACGCTGAGGGGTCGCTGGCGGCGTGGCCGGCGGATCCTGAACGGCTGCGGGCCCGGGCTCTGGCGTTGGTGGCGAGCTGCGTCGCTTCGGGAAGCCCGCCGACGTTGTGCCGACGGCCTCAGCTGCCGCCGGGGCTGGGGATGGCGCCGGCGTGGGAGCAGATCCAGGAACAGCGGGTGTTGCTTCTGTGACCCCCGCCGAAGGCTCGGGAGCGATGTGCGGAACAGGAGATTCGGCGGGAGCGACGCCACGATTGCGCTTCGGGAACCCGGCCGTGGTGGTCGCAGCCGGAGCTTCTGCCGGCTGAACCGGCGCAGCTGCTGGTGCAGCCGCCGGGGCTTGTTCGTGCTGCGGCGCAGCAATCGACTCGGCGACCTGTTCGGCGAGCGGGACATCTTGAGAAGCAAGGCGAGCGGCTCGCTTCCCATCCTCGACTGGCGTTGCGTCAGCTTCGGTCAGCAGCGCCACGGGCATGTCGATGAAAGCGATCGTGCCGCTACGGCGGCCCTCTCCTGTCGGGTCGGCGTTCGCCAGCCGCACGGTGATACCGAGCTGACTGGCCAAGTGCCCGACCACGAACAGGCCGAGATATGCAGACGGCGCGTCGGCAAAGTCGACAGGATTTTGGAGCCGGTTGTTGGCGTTCTCGAGTGCCTCGGGATCGAGCCCGATGCCCTGATCGACGACCGCCATTCGATAGTGCGTTGCGGTGCGCTGGCCGAGCACCTCGATGTTGGTGGAGGGAGGGGAGAAGTTGCCGGCGTTCTCGAGAACCTCGGCGAGAAGGTGCGAGAGGTCGGTGGCGACGTTGCCCGAGACCGTCGCTGGCTCGATGTCGCCCATCTGGACGCGGGTGTAATCGGCGATCTCGGACGCTGCGGCACGGATCACGTCTCGCACGGCGATCGGTCGACTCCACTTACGGGGCGTCTGCTCGCCGGCGAGCACCAGCAGGTTCTCGGCGTTGCGCCGCATGCGGGTTGCGAGGTGGTCCAGACGGAAGAGGTTCTCGAGCGTTTCCGGATTGGATTCTTGTTCCTCGAGCTCGTCGATGAACTCCAGTTGGCGGTTGAGAAGGTTCTGATTTCGGCGGCCGAGCGAGACGAAGGTTCGTGCGACGTTCTGTCGGCGCAACTGCACCTGGCCGGCGGCAAGGTCGGTGGCTGCGTCCTGCATGGTATTGAGCGAGTCGGCCAGAAGCGCGATCTCATCGTTCGTTTCGACCTCAAACGGGTCGAGCTCGGGGAGGATGTCTGCCGAGGACTGCGCCGCCTCGACCACCGAAGGAATGCCCTCGTCGGCGGCGAACTGAGCCTGCTCGGACAGTTCTCGGATCGGCGCGGTGATGCGGTTCGAAAGTGCCCGAATGGCGAGAAGCGCAACGAGGAGCGAGAGAAGCAACAGTCCGCCGATCGCGTACACGAACACGCGGCGGCTCGAACTCAGATCCTCCGATACCTCTTGAATCGTCGACAACGACTCGGTCGCCCGCTCGATGGGCTGTTGCGTCTGGATCAGCCAGTTGACCTGAGCAGGGCCCACCGATGTTTCGATCGACCGAGCGCTGGTCAGGTTCAACGCATCCTGATACGTGCCTTCTCGCAACAGCTCGAGGTTCGCTCCCGAACGACCACCAGCGAGCGTTCCCATGTTGTACAGGAACTCCTCGGAGTTCATGTTGATCGTGTCCGCGAGCAAGACCGAACTCTCACGGTCGATCACCACGACGTTCACCTGATCATCGACCGCGAGTTCATCGACGATGCCCAGAAGCGGGCTGAGCGGCACGTGCAGGCGAATCACGCCGATCTCGCCCGCCGGCGATCGGTCCGGGCGGGCCGCGATCTCGAGCGAGGGAACGCCCTCTTCGCCTTCGATGACGAAGGCACGAACATTCACGCCGTTGGCCATGGCATCGTTGAACCAGATTTCGTTGCTGAAGTCGATCTGCTCGGTCCGGTTCGTCGATCCGAGGCGGTAGCCGTCGTTGGAGATGATGGTGATTTCGGGCCGGATGTCGCTAGCCGTGATCGATCCCTGTGTGGCGATCAGACGACCCGTCGGGGCGAAGATTCGGGTGTCGATGAGCGCGGTGGCTTGCGCTCTCGACGTGTCGGCGGTGACGCCTTCGCTCCGTAGGCCATCGGCGGCTTGGGCGATGAGCAGCTGAACGTCGCTCCGGTCGGCGAGCGCTTGTGTCGTCTCGATCCATTCGTCAACGAACTGGCCGACTTCTCGCGCTCCACGGGACGAGCTGCGGTTGACCGCACCCTCCACGACCTGCTCGGTCAGGAGTGTTTCGGTTTCGGATACAGCGTCGGTGGTCCGCTGCTCGAAGAACAACACCGCAAACACCGTTGCGGCGCCAAGGAGCAGCATCGGGATGAGCACCAGTGGGATCACCCGGTTCTGGATGCGGCGTCGGATCGAGGAGCTCCGACGCGACGTCGATCGTGATGTCGGTCGTCTCGAAAGGAGTCGTGCCATAGTGAGTTAGCCCGTTCTGATCGCCTACCGCGGGATCGCGAAGATCGCCGTTGGTGGTGATGTCGGTCATTTCACCCGGTCACCCATAGGACTTGTGGCCTGTTGACATGTGTTCGCAACAGAGCGGTGAATCTCGATTCGGCGTTAGAAGCCGGTGAGCTGACGAAGCAGACGCAAGTCTTCTGGCCGGGTCACGTGGAGATTTTCGACAGGCCCGGGAATCGACGCGATCCTCCCGCCAGAAGCGGCGATGAGCGCGAGTTCCTCGGCGTGTTCGTGGCTTGGGGTGGCGAGCGCCGAGCGGAGCGCGTTCAGCGAGCAGGCGTAGGGATACTGGACCGTGTGGCTCGGTCGAGGCCGCGCCGGGATGAGCGACCCGTCCTGGCGTCGGATGAACGGCGCGTCCACCATGGGCGCCACGGGTGCTGCGGCCTGGGACCCGGCGCGAATCATCTCGTCGATGACGCGTCGCACGAGTTCGGCGTCCACCAGTGGATGGCTCGGTCCCGTGATCACGAGCGTGTCGTACGCGGGTATGGCCGCCACACCGCGGGCCGTGCTCGCAAGGTGGTTCGGTCCGCCAGCAACGACACGGTCGACAGGGTCGCCATCCCAGTCGACGCCTGCCGGAAGAACGAGGGTGACGTCACAGGCGACCGCGCGAGCGACTCGCACGCTGCGGTCGATCAGGCGTTCGCCGCCCAGCGTCTCGAATTGCTTCTGGGCGCCGAATCGTGCGCCGCTGCCGCCGGCCAGAACCAGGGCAGCGATGCTCACAACTCGAGGAGTGCCTGCTCGACGACCTCGGTCAGGGCCGGGTGAATGTAGAGCTGACCCCGTGCCATCTCGTCGACGGTCTGACCAAAGGTCATTCCCTGAATCAGTTGCTGGATCAAGGTCGAGGCTTGGGGGCCAATGATGTGAGCCCCGAGCAGAAGGCGGCTGTTCGCGTCGGCGATGAGCTTGACGACGCTGGTCGAATCCTCCATCGCCCATCCATAGGCGGCATCGCCATATGCACGAACGCACGTAACGATGTCATGACCGGCTTCGATTGCTTCGGGCTCGGTGAGGCCTGCTGCAGCCACCTGCGGGTGACCGAAGACTGCATGCGGGGTGATCGACCGGTCGATCAACTGTTGATCGTCGGGGTGGTCGAGATTGTGGGCGACGACGCGTGCGTCGGCGTTGGCGGTGTGCTTCAGCTGGGCGGGGTTGGTGATGTCTCCCAGCGCCCAGATGCCGTCGACCGCCGTCTGAAGAGTGGGGTCGGTGATGACGTAGCCGGCGTCGTCGAGCTCGACCCCGGTGGCTGTCACATTGAGTTCGTCACCGTTGGGTTGTCTTCCAATGGCGACGAGGACCTCGTCGGCGACGAGCGTTTCGGGTCCTGCTGGCGTGTCGATGTCGATCTCGATGAGCGGCCCGTTCTCCCGATAGGCCGAGATGGAGACGCCGGTCCGGACGTCGAACTTCGCGGCGTAGGCCTCGGTGAACCGCCGGCTGATGTCGGGGTCCTCCCGGCGCAACATGGCGTCGCTTCGATTGAGGATCGTCACTTCGGATCCAAACGCGCCGAACATGTTTCCGAGCTCGGCACCGATGTACCCGCCGCCGACTACCACGAGACGCTCCGGCACGCTGTCGACGCGCATGATCGTGTCTGACGTGTGATAGCGAACGCCGGAGTCTGCGATGACCGGCGGCACCATGATTCGTGCTCCTGCGGCGAGGACGATCCGGTCTGCAGTGATCGTCGTCTCGGTGCCGTCGTTCATGGCGATCTGGAGCTGCTTGTGACCCGTAAATCGGCCGCTGCCTTTGAATACCGTGACGTGTGGTTGCTCGTCGCCGGACCTCCATCGTTCGCCGCCTTCGGCGATCGGGTCGATCCGTCCGAAGACCCGATCACGCATGGCGACCCAGTCCGCGCCATCCAGGCGCGTGTGGACCCCAAGGGTGGGACCGACGTGTGCGGCGAGCTCGGCGATCTCGGCCGGGTAGATGAACATCTTCGACGGGATACAGCCCTTGTTGAGACACGTCCCGCCGAAGACGTCACGTTCGACGATCGCCACACGGAGATCGTCGTGCTGGGGCCCGAGGATCGAGTTGCCCGAACCCGTGCCGATGATGAGCAGGTCGAAGTGCTCCATGAATGACCTTTCGGAGATCAGAGGTCGAACGTCAGTCAGACGTGCGCAGTCGACGTATCAACACCGACGTATCGGACCGGGCTTCCCCCGACGCCATCAATTCGTCGTAATACCCGGCCACGGTGTCGGCCACCGGCGTCGGGACGCCGAGTTGTCGTGCCTCGGCGAGCGCGATCCCGAGGTCCTTGACCATCCATTCGATGGCGAAGCCGAAGTCGAAGCGATCCTCGACCATGGTGTGTCCTCGATTGCTCATCTGCCAGCTGCCGGCGGCGCCGTTCGAGATCGTCGCCAACACTTTGTCCATATCGAGGCCGGCCTCGATGCCGAGAGTCAGTGCTTCGGAGAGTCCTTGGAGTAGTCCGGCGATGGCGATCTGGTTGACCATCTTCGTGCGTTGACCCGAGCCCAGCGGTCCGATGAGCGTCCGGGTGCCCGAGTACGACGCCATGATCGGCTCGACCACGTCGAAGGATGCTTGATCTCCTCCACACATGATGGTGAGGGCGCCGTTCTGCGCGCCGGCTTCGCCTCCGGACACCGGACCGTCGATCACGGCGACCTTCTTTGCTGCCGCTGCCTCACCGAGCTCGAGAGCGACGGTTGCCGACGCCGTGGTGTGATCGACGAGGATGGTGCCCTCGGCCATTGCACCCAATGCGCCGTCGTCGCCAAGGGCGACCGAGCGCACCGAATCGTCGTTGCCGACGATCAAGAAGACCACGTCGGCTCCGTCGGCCGCATCGGCAGGTGTGGCCGCCAGCGATGCCGCTGGATGCTCGCCGACAAATCGCTCGCTCACCGACGTTGTTCGGTTGAACACGGCAACGTCGTGTCCGGCGGCGACGAGGTGGCCGGCCATGGGATAGCCCATGACTCCGAGCCCGATGAACCCAATGCGTGACATGGTCGCCGAGGCTACAGGCCGAGCAGATCGGGGACCGGTGACCACCCACCGTTCTCGTTCGGTTCGATGTGGTGATCGGCGATCGCGAGAACCGCTTCGACCGCGTTGTTCGGCGCGATGGCGACGTGTGCGTGGGTCATCATGTCGATGTCGTTCATGCCGTCTCCAAGTGCGGCGATCCGCCCTGGGTCCAGATCGTGTCGTTCGCACCACGCGACGATTCCGGTCCACTTGTCGATGCCGAGGCCTTGGATCATCAGGCCGTACCCGTTCTCGAACAAGGCTGGGCTGACGATCGCTGTTGCGAGGCTTCGAGCGTTGACCTCATCGGCGACCGGCTGGATCTGTGCTTCGGGGAAACCGAACGCTCCGAGTCCGATGACGACTTCGCGCTGCACCTGCGAGCGCAACGCCGAAGTCGTTGGATGGCGTTCGACGCCGGGAGCGCTTTCGAGGTATCCAGCGCCCGCCGCGGGCGCGGCCCCGACGATCATGTCCGCATCCGTTCGGTCGACGTACACCAGCGGTTCCAAGCCGCTTGCCTCGAAGATCCCGAACATCTCGTCGACTGCCGACGCCTCGATTGGTTCGACCAGAAACGATGGTCCGTCGAGCTGATCGCGCACGATCGCTCCGTTCATGGCGATGCCCGGGCGATCGCCGTAACCGGCTGGTGCTAGTCCGGACAGCGCGCCGAGAGCCCGTCTTCCTGTCGCCACGAGCAACGGTACGCCGGCAGCGTCCAGGCGTTCGACCGCCCGATGCGTCTCGGGGTGGATCGACATGTCTCGGGCCCAAAAGGTTCCGTCGAGATCGGTAACCACTGCAGAGATCGACATCGATCCCGACGTTATCTGTCCGATTGCCGCGCGGACTGCGGCGACAAACGCGAGCATTGCGTCATGGATCTTTCACTCGTGGTCATGGCCGCCGGACTCGGAAGTCGATTCGGCGGCACGAAGCAGCTCGTCGAGGTGGGCCCGAACGGCGAAGCCTTTCTGGATTTCGCGATTGCCGATGCCCGGGCGGCGGGCTGTGCTCGTGTCGTCCTCATCATCCGCAGCGACATCGAAGCCGATGTTTCGGACCATCTCGTCCGGCAGTACGGGTCGCTCGACGGGTTCGTCCTGGTGCGCCAGGACGACCTGGGTCCCAGCCGAGCCAAGCCATGGGGCACCGCCCACGCGGTTCTCTCTGCCGCCGACGCGGTGCCGGGTCCGTTCATCGTCGTGAATGCAGATGACTACTACGGCGTGACGTCGTATCAGATCGCCGCCGACGCGATCGCAGACACGGACGGCAAGACGGCCGCACTCGTGTCGTTCGAGATGGCCAAGACGCTGCCGACCGAAGGCGCTGTTTCTCGTGGGGTCTGCGACGTAACCGATGGTGTGCTCGGGTCGATCACCGAGACCCACGGCATCGAACGGGGCGATGACGGAGTGATTCGTTCGGATGACCCTCCGGGGGAGTACGCCGACGACACGATGGTGTCGATGAACATGTTCGCCTTCCCACACATGTTGTTCGAGCATCTTCGCTCGGGCTGGGACACCTTCTATGCCGATCACGGCGAAGAGGAGAAGACCGAGTATCTACTCCCGGACGTCGTCGACCAGCTCCGGGCCGCCGGCGAGCTGACGGTGCTCGTTCCGCAGTCGAGCGAGGAGTGGATTGGTGTGACCAACCCGCACGACCTCGACCCGGCTCGTGCCACGCTCGCTGCCAAACGGGCCTGACGGCAGTTCAGCCTCGGCGTCGATCGAGCCGGTCGGCGCCGGCGTCGACGCCGGGCAGCTGCGATTGGGTCGCACCGAGGCGGTCGGTGGCGAGTTCCATCACGACCTCTTCGAGCTCGGACCAGCTCGACACGCGTTCGCCGTCGAGTTCCCGGTTGTAGGGCTGGTCGAAAATGATCGCCCGATGGCCCGCGTTTCGCAGGTTGATGATGTTGTGCGGGCCGTCATCGATGTACACGTCGGCGCCAACGTCGGGTTTGTTGCCCAGAAAGCAGATGTCTCGGTACGGCAGGCGGTGTTCGTCGAGCCAGCTGACGGTGTCGGCCACTGCGGAGGCATGTCCCCAGTTGACGTACAGGCGATGGGTGATGATCCGAATGTGAATCCCGGCGTCGGACAACCGCCACAGGGCATCGGTGACGCCCTCGATTGCTGGCATGTTGGCGAACAAGCCGTGTTCGGTCACGGCGAGTCCATGCAGGCGTTCGAAACCGCCAGCGCGCTCAAGATCCCATTCGCGGAAATCCCAGGACCGTTCGAGCGGGAGCGCGTCTTCAGCCACGCCGAGCTCGTGCGCCACTATGGTCCGGAACGCGGTGGTGTAGTCGCCACACACGCCATCGAGGTCTACGCCGAACACGAACGGTTCCACGCAGCCGAACGGTAGTCCGCACCAGCCCCCGAGAGAGGACACATGGCCAGAAACCGTGCCGTAGCAACGATCGACGAACCCGTACCGTTCATCAAGGAGCTGACCAAGACGATCTCGGCCAAGTACCTGCCGATCTTTGCCGCCGCGATCGCGTTCTTCGCGTTCTTGGCGATGATCCCCGCAATTGCGGCGACCTTGTCGATCGTCGGCCTCGCGGTAGACACCGACGAGCTGGTCACGGAGGTCGAATCGGCTCTCGAAGCGTCGCCCGAGCAGACGCGTGAGTTCGTCGTCCAGCAGGTGAAGAACATCGCGCAATCCGAGGGCGCGGGACTGACTGCCGTCTTTGGTGTGCTGCTGTCGTTGTTCAGCGCGTCGGGTGCGGTCGGCAACCTGATGTCGGCGCTCAACGTCGTGTTCGACCGCGAGGAGAACCGGAACTTCTTGGTCAAGCGCGGCACGGCGATTGTCTTGCTGTTGGGCTCGATTCTCCTGTTGGGCGCGATGGTGTTCACTATGTCGGTGCTGCCTGCGCTCCTCAGCGACTGGACCGGATCGACGGCCCTTCAGGCGCTCGTAGGCGTCGCTCGCTTCGTCGGACTCGGGCTGATCGTCATGTTTGGACTGTCGACGCTGTACCGGCTCGGTCCGGCGCCAGCAGACCGATCAACGTTCGAGTTGGTTCCGGGTGGGAAGCAGCCACTGATCAGTGTCGGTGGCGTAGTCGGCACGGTCTTGTTCGTCGTGTTGAGCTGGGGATTCGGCTTCTTCGTCGACAACTTCGGGTCGTACGGCGAGACCTATGGTCCGTTGGCGACGATCGTCGTCGTGCTCCTGTGGCTACAGCTTGTGTCGCTCGGCATCCTCATCGGGGCCCAGGTCGACGCCATTCGAGCACACCGTGCTGTCGGCTCCGCCCGTGTCGGCGCCGGCCTCAGCCGAGAGGTGCCGGTACTCGACGAGGGCTGACGGTCGTTCCGACCGGAAGCGAATCGAGCATCGGGCCGCCGGCGCGCATCGTGACGCTGATCCGCGGTGCAGCTGATCGGACTTTGGGGACGGCGTGCTCCCAATGGTGCTGCGTTGCCCCACCCATGACGAGCAAGTCGCCGCTGTGGAGGACGAAGCGATGCGACTCGCCGCCACCCATTGGACGCATGGCGAAGGTCCTCGAACCGCCGATGCTGATGATCGCGACGAGCGGGTCGATCTCGGTGCGGCCGATACGATCGGCGTGCCACGCAACGCTGTCTTGGCCGTCGACGTAGCGGTTGCAGAAGAGGCCGTCGAACCGTCTCTGATAGTGGGCGGTCAGCGCGGATCGTGCGTCGTCGATTACGGCCGGTCGCTCCGACCCTTCGGAGAAGGCCGTTGCGGTGAGTCGGGGTTCGTCGTACCACGTGCCGTACATCAGGCGGCGGCCGCGTTGCCATGACATCGTGTCTTCGAGGGCAGCCAAGAGCGTGTCGCCGCCGGACACGAAGTGACGGCAGATGTCGATCCAACTACACGGATCGAGCTGGTGACGGGTGATGTCGACGCTGATCGACCGGACCTCGGGTTCGGCGACGCCGAACAGCGTCAGGGGCAACGCATGCATGCACGAAGCCTAGCCCGGGAAGCGAACAGGTGTTCGTTTCTTGGATTGTGAGCTCAGGCGAGATCGAAGGTCAGACCGGCGTGGGCGACGAGATCGTCGACGAGTGCGTCACCCATGGCGGTCGAGGGTGTCCAGAACCCACCTGCGGTGGTCTCATGATCCGTCCCCAAAAGGGTGGTGGCGGCCGAGGTGAGCATCTTGGCGGTCGAGCCGTATCCGGGGTCTCGATCTCCGGTCACCTTCGACTCAATGGAATCTCCGGACGCCGTCGATCCGTGGAACCGAATCGAGAAGAAGCCGTTCTCCTGAGCCTCGGGGGAGGGGCCTTCACCAGGCTTGGGCAGCACTCGTTCCTCGAGGACCTTTCGTAGCGGTCCGACCGTCGAGGCCGCCATAAAGCCCGCGAGGCCGCCGGCGACCGCTGTTGCTTTCGCCGCTCCGAGCGGTCCACCACCAGCCACCATCGCTTCGTCGTAGCGGAACTCCTCGCCCCACGGCATGCCGAGCAGCGCATGGCTGCGATGCACGACTCGGGTGTTGATCGATGCCATCACGAAGGGCGTGATCCAGTCGCCGGTCACGTCGTCGCGCTGAGGGCCGTTGAGGTTCTTTTGGCGCACACCGCTGCGCATGCCTTCGGGTGCGAGGGCGTAGGGGTTGGCGAGCACCTTGCGCAGCGACGGGTCCGTCTTCGTCTCGTCGATGACGTTGATCAGCGAGGCGAGCGTGCCGCCCGACGCGGTGCCCTTCATCGCTCGCACGCGCATGGCGATCGAGCTGCACAGCTCTCCGTGTCGCTCGACGGCGGCGGCTTGCAGGTGATGAACTCCGAGATCGGACGGGATCGAATCGAAGCCACAGGCGTGGACGATGCGCGCCCCCGATGCTCGAGCAGTGTCCTCGTGCTCGGTGATCATGCGCAACATCCACTGTGGCTCGCCGCTCAGGTCGCAGTAGTCGGTTCCGGCCGCGGCGCATGCCGCAACCAGGTCGTTGCCGTACAAGGCGTAGGGACCCACGGTGGAGACGACGACCCGGCAGCGACGAGCGAGAGCGTCGAGTCCGACTCGATCCGTTGCGTCGACCACGATCTTCGGCACGTCCGCCCCGGTCGCCGATGCGGTCTTGTTGAGCTTGAGCTCGTTGCGCCCAGCGATCGCCCACGAGAGTTCGCCGTCTGTCCCGTGACGATCGACGGTCGCGGCGCACGTCAGCTCCCCAACGAAGCTGGTGGCGCCGAAGACCACCAGGTCGAACTCTCGATCTTCTCGCGGAGGAGCAGCGGAATCACTGGTGGCGTTCATGGACCGAGCCTAGGCTCAGAACGTGACCGACCGGATTCTCGATGTCGACCTGCTGCGGTTCGAGCAGGGCACCACCGGCGAACGCGCTGCGGTCGTCGATGGCGTCATGCAGAGCCTGAAGAGCGGGTTCGTGTACACGGCGCACGACCTCTCCGACGAGATGATCGACGACGTGTACGGCAAGCTCGACGAGTTCTTCTCGTCCTCGCCGGAGGAGAAGCAGAAGAGCCATGCGCCGGGCACGTTCGGCCAGACTGGCTACACCGGCCTTTTGGTCGAAACCGCTGCTGGTGCGGAGCTTCCGGACTGGAAAGAGATGCTGAACTGGAAGCTCGAAATGGACGAGGGTCATCCGCTCCGTCGAGCTTTTCCGTATCAATACACCGACCAGGTGCTGCCCGAGCAGACGGTCCCCGGTATTCGCCAGGCGTTGTTCGACTTCCACGCCCGTCTCATGGACATTCAGCGCCGGTTCTTGCGGATCATCGCCGTCGGCATTGGTTGCGACGAGCACTTCTTCGACGAGATGACTCAAGACGGGCCCACGCTGAGCCGCGCAATCCGGTACCCGTCAATGGCCGATGCGCCGAGCGCCGACCATGTGTGGGCCGATGCGCACGCCGACATCAACTTGATCACCGCACTCCCTAGAGCAACGGCCAAGGGCCTTCAGGTCGAGACGGCCGACGGGTGGATCGACGCTGTCCCGCCCGATGGGCACATGATCGTCAATACCGGTCTCATGCTCGAACGGGTCACGAACGGAACGATCCCGAGCGGCATCCATCGAGTGGTCGCAGACCCGGACAACCCGGGGGAGCGGATCTCGATGGTGCAGTTCTGCCATCCAGCTGGCTGGACCGTGCTGCAACCGGTACAAACCTGTGTAACGCCAGAAAACCCTCAGCGATTCGCCCCGATCAGCGCCGATGCGGCCCTTCAGCAAGTGCTGTGGGACATCAATCTCAAGGGCTGACCGAGCCGCAGCGAGGTGGGGCCCGAGCGGCCCATCGCCGCAGGCGATTGGAGCGGGAGAGATGGCGAAGGGGCGTGCGGACACAATCAGGTGCGAAGCACCAACCGCTACGCGCCTGAGCCGTTCAGTTGAGCCAGGGCTGATCGGGGTAGTCGGCGAGAAACGACGTCAAGCCGCCCTGACGTCGCAAGGCCCGAGCCCACAGGTTCTCACTGTCGAGCGTCCACACGTCCCCCTCGGCGCAGGGTGCGGTGATCCACGCCCCCTGGCGGAGTTCGCCCTCGAGTTGGCGGGGTCCCCATCCCGAATACCCGCTGAAGACCCGTATGCGCTGCAACGCCGGTACATCGTCGCCAAGGTCGACGAGGCCGACGCCGTTGTGGAGGTGATGTAGCGCGGGCTCGACGGGGTCGACCGGCTCGGCGAGAACGAGTGCGGTGCCCTCTTCGACCGGTCCACCGACGTAGAGCAGGTCGGGTTCGGCGCGCTCCGCGAACTGGGGGAGCGTCGCTGACACGGTGAGGGGCGATGGCCGGTTGAGAACAAGGCCCATCGACCCTTCGACCCCGTGATCGAGCAGCAGAATGACCGTGCGATCAAAGATGCTGTCATGCATCCCCGGGGAGGCGAGGAGCAAATCGCCGGCTCGTGGCATGTGTCGACGCTTGTCGACGGCGACCCGATGCGCCCAGTCGGGCACATCACTTGTGCTCGGTCGCTACGGTTTGGGCTGAACCTCGATCAAGGAGCGGACGCATGGCAGACGGCGACAGCGCGAGCTGGAAGAAGCAGATACAGCAGCTCAACGAGTGGCGAAGCGGTCTCACCGAAGAAGCGGTGCGCCTCCCACAGACGCTGGCCGATCTGCGCACCGCAATCACCGATCTGCGCTCGGTCACAAAGCGACTGGAGAGTGCGACCGCAGCGATCGAAGTACTCGTCGAACACGCCGAGGCGTCGGGAGTGGCCCCGCTGGTTCGCTCGCTCGACGGCACCGCCCGCGAGCTCGAGACACAGTTCCGCGACAACACCGGCAAGGTGCTGAGCGGCGACATCGGTTCGATCGAACCGGTCAAGGAGCTGCGCCGAACCGTCGATGCGCTGACGTCGTTGCTGCCAGGCGCCGGCCCGAAAGACGACGACTAAGTCGCTTCGATCGGGAGTTCTCTCGAGAGATGGCAACCACGTGATCGTGTCGTGAAGACGTCCGGTCCGAGGTGATAGTCAGGCACGAAATGGAAATGCACGAATTCGACGCCGAAGAGGTCGCCTTCAACGCGGAGGCCCAGCCGCTCAACATTCAGGTTGCGGTTCTTCCCGAGCTGACGCCTGCCTCGCCCGCGAACGAACTGCTTTGGTACGACGGTCGTCGGGTCGCGGTGGCGTGGAATACTGACTCGGGTGCGGCTTTGGTCAAGTTCTGGTACGTCGTCGCGTTGCGCCACGGACTGCCGCGGCGATCGATCACGGGCGCTGTGGGTCTCTCGGTCTTCCAGAATTCGGACATGATCGAGCAACGGTCGTCGTGGATGGACAACTCGCTGGATACGAGCGACTCGTTCTCACTTGTGCACTGGGCAGTCCGGTTCGAGAAGAACGAGACGTATGAGCAGGATCGCATCTTCGAGTGCGCTGCGAGCCCGGAGATCGATTATGTGCATCTACCAGGGGAGAGTTCGTCGGCTCTGCTCGCTGCGTGGCTCGACTGATCCCGAAGCGAAGACGAACGGAGGCTCAGTCGTGGCGGGGATGGAGCAAGGCGGCGGCGAGATAGGCGCCATCGGCGGTCAGTTTCGGCGCGAAGTTTCCGAGCGGGTTCGGACGAGAATCGACCAGTCCCCGGTCGCCGAGACGTCGAAGCACAGCTGAGTCGGGGCTGTCGGATGTGATGATCGCCGAGTCGTGAACGGCGAGGAGGACACGCTGTTCCTCGTCATCAAGCGATGCCATAATGAATCACCATATTTCTTCGTCCCGCCGGACTGTCTCTCTTCATTCGGGCGGTTGGGCCACGCCCTTCATGAGCGCGACGAATCAACATTGCGCCGGACCGTCTGGGTGAGTTCGCCCGTAGCCTGAATAACTCGGTCGGAACCCACCGTCGGAGGAATGATGGCTGACGAAATCGGGCCGAGTCTCGATATCGAATTGGCGGCGTTCGACCGTGCCCGCACGGCGGTGGAGGACAAACTCGAGTCACTCGCCGGGTTCGCAGGTCAGGGCGCCGACGCGCTTGCCGACGAGTACATGTCGGCGGTCGTCGCGGGCACCGTCGAGAAGCTCCAGAACGATCTGGTCGTGTTCGGCCGGATCGATGACGACCAGCCCTGGCGCGTCGGCTTGTACGGCATCGACTCGGGAGGGGAGCAGCTCGTCGTCGATTGGCGAGCGCCTTTCGCCCGCAGCTTCTACCAGGCTCGTTTCGGCGAGGAGATGGGCCTGGAGCGTCGGATCAGCTACGTCGGCTGTATCGACGACCTGTACGTCGAGGAGTTCGGCTCGGGCGAAGTGACGGGATCCTCTCCGCTGATGGCCGAACTGCACCGCAGCCGTGGCACGGAGATGCGTGCGGCCGTAGCGACGCTCCAAGCCGAACAGGACGATCTGGTCCGACTCGACCCCGACGACACGCTCGTGCTGCGCGGCGGGCCGGGGACCGGCAAGACCGTCGTGGGTCTCCATCGTGCGGCATGGCTCGTCTACAACGATCGGCGGCTGACCGCCGACAAAATCCTCGTGGTTGGTCCGAGCGATGCGTTCTTGCGCTTCGTCGCCGCGGTGCTACCGACGCTTGGCGAGGCCCGCATCGAACAGACGACGTTCGATCGCCTCTTCGGTGAGGCCGACGATGCTGCGGACGATCCCCGATGGGTCGACATCGTCGCCGCCTTCGCGGAGAGCCTGTACCGGCCCGGACCAGTAGCGCTCGGCCCGGTCCGCAAGATTCCCGAGGAGGAGGTCCTCGACACGATCGACCGTCTCCGGGCACGTTCGTTGCCATGGCAGGATCGTCGGCGCGTATTCGTCGAGTCGCTCGCCCGAGCGTACGACCGTAAACCGGCGGAGATCAGCGACGCAGCCAAGACCGTGTGGCCGTCGATGACCGCCAAGCAAGCGCTCGGCAAGCTCTCGAACCCCAAGACGCTCGTGGGGTTGGGCATCGACCCGGCCGACGCGCCGGCGCTCGCCGCAGCGGCGAAGGCTGGGGGAGGGGCCATGACCGACGAGGTACGGGCGACGTTCCAAGGCGTGCAACAGAAGTTCAGCCATGTGATCGTCGACGAGGCGCAGGACATGTCGCTCCTCCGCTTGCGTGCTGTTCAGCGTCGGGCGAAGGGGCTCACCCTGGTCGGCGACGATGCCCAACGAACCCATCCGCACGGCCTTGGTCTTCGCGACGCGGCAATCGAGTTGGGTGTCGAACCGACACAGATGGGCACGGCGTATCGGATGTCGGCGGAGATCGCGGAGTGGTTGAATGCCCATGCGATGAGGAGCGGTCTCGACGCCGTCGAACTGATCGGGATTCGCCCAACCGGACGCGACGTCAGGACGGCCAACGACGTATCGGCTGCGGTGGAGGCCCTTCAGACGCAGTGGGACAACGTGGCGGTCATCCGTTCCGGTGAAGTCGAGGTACACAAGGGCGTGGAGTACGACGCCGTTGTCGTAGAGGTCGCTGGCATGGACGCCAAGGATCTCTACCTCGCCGCCTCCCGCGCCGCGCACGAGCTCGTCATTGTCTCGTGAAGGCGGTGCGTTGAGGATCGCGTCATGAAGGTCGTGTCATGAAGACGATAGAAGCGGTCGTCCGCGTCGACTCGGACCCGATCAAAGGCTCGCGGTTCAGGGCGGTTGCTGCCCCGGTTGCCGACGAAGCAGCGGCCCGGGCGTTGCTCGCGAATATTGCTGCAGAGTCGCCGGAGGCCAATCATCATTGCTGGGCGTGGCGCTTTGCGCGGCCAGCGATCGAACGCGCGGGCGACGATGGCGAACCGTCAGGCTCGGCTGGCCGGCCGATCCTGACGCAGATCGCCGGGCGAGACCTGGTGGCGGTCGCCGTCATCGTGACGCGTTGGTTCGGTGGCACGAAGCTCGGCGTCGGGGGACTCGTGCGGGCCTACGGCGGAGCTGCGGCTTTGGCGCTCGATGCGGCCACAGTCGTGTCATGGCAGGCGCGTATCGAGGTGACGATCGTCCATGACCATCACGACACCGCTGCGGTCGAACAGACTCTCCGAACGTTCGGAGTGATCGAAATCGAAACACTCTGGACCGAATCCGTACACCGACGAGTCTCGGTGGCGGATGAGGCGGTGACGGCCGTGGCGGAGCGCCTCGCCGACGCCACTTCAGGCCGAGCCGAAGTCCTGACGAGCGCCAAACCGGATGGGGCTTAGGCGGGCGCTCGATTCGCCCTCGGACATGGACGATCTCGTAGTTCCAGGTCGGAACGACCTTTCCGGTCTCGGCCTTCGTTGGGTACCACGAAGGCGAGATGTACGCGTCACGGACGGGTGCGATGAACAGCGCCTCGGCTGGCATGAGTTCGAGCAGCGGGTTGGCCTTCGCGAGGTGGCCGGTGATCGCAGTCAGATCCTCGTCGACGACGAATGGCATCGGCGTCGACTCGATCTGGTCTGCGGCGATGACGAGATGGCCGAAGCCTGCAGCTCGCAGCAATGGCAACGCTGAGCTCACGCTGGGGGGGAGGAACACTCGAGCATTGTTGCAGGAGCATCTGGCGCTTGGGCCTGCAACCCCACCGAATCTTCATAGAGCGCCGGAAATATACGTTATGTAAAGTAACTCGGGATTTCAGGGTTGGAAATTCAACGGTCTCCGAAACGCCGACTTCGAATTGAACGGCCGGGTGGTCGCTAGTGTCGATGCGTGCAGATCGCTGTTGTCGGAGCCGGTCCTGCGGGCTTGATGGCCGCAGAGGTAGCGGCGTCGGCCGGGCACGACGTCACGGTGTTCGATCAGCATCGGTCGCCGGCCCGCAAGTTCGTGCTGGCTGGTCGAGGTGGTCTCAACCTGACGCACACGGAACCGCTCAATGAGTTCCTGGAGCGGTACGGGCCAGAACGTCGGCATCTCGAAGTGCCCATCCGGGCCTTCTCCCCCGCAGATTTACGAGCGTGGTGTGCGGGTCTTGGCCATGAGACGTTCGTCGGGAGCAGCGGTCGGGTCTTTCCGGAGGAGTTTCGGGCAGTCCCATTGCTGCGGTCGTGGTTACGTCGTTTGGAGTCGTTGGGAGTTCGGTTCGAGCCTCGACATCGTTGGGTGGGCTGGAGTTCGGACGGTCAGCTGAAGTTCGCAGCTCCCGATCGCGTGATCGCAATCGCCGCCGACCGGACGGTTTTGGCGCTCGGCGGATCGAGCTGGCCACGCGTCGGCGGCGACGGCACCTGGGTCGAACTGTTGGCCGGCCGAGGCATCGACGTCCGGCCGCTCCAAGCCGCCAACTGCGGGATCGAGGTGGTGTGGTCGGACGTGATGACCGAGCGATTCGCTGGCGCCCCGATCAAGAACGCCGCCGTCATCGTCGACGGCATCGAAGTCCGAGGCGATCCGATCGTGACCCGGACCGGGATTGAAGGCGGGCCGATCTACGCCCACTCCCGCCGCATCCGAGAGAGCCTCGCCGACGGGTCCGTCGATGTCCGGATCGATCTGATGCCCGACCTGAGCCTCGAACGGCTTGCACAGCGCCTGACCGATCGGAGACGACGCGGCGAGACGACGACCAAGTGGCTACGCCGGGGCGGCCTCAGTGCAGTCGCCGTGTCGCTCCTGCGCGAGGCGACCCGAAATCAGTTGCCGGCTGACGCGCACGGCCTCGCCAGTCTCACGAAGTCTGCGCCGGTCGCTGCCACGGCCATGTCGGGCATCGACCGTGCGATCTCCTCCGCCGGCGGCGTTGCCTGGTCCGAAGTCGGTCCCGGCGTCGAGCTGAAGAAGCTGCCGGGAGTCCACGTCGTGGGTGAGATGCTCGACTGGGAGGCGCCCACGGGTGGCTATCTGCTGCAGGCGTGCTTCAGTACTGGTTGGGCCGCGGGGATGGCGCTGTCCGCCGCTGACTAGAGCGTCGTTTCGAGGTGGAGGTCCTCTTCGAAGTTGGTGCGGACGCGGAGGCCATCGCTCGGGATCTGCGCCTCCATCATCGCTGCCCGTACCGACGCGGTCACGAGTGCGTGTGCAGCGATGGCGATTCGGGTGGCGTCTGACGCGAATCCGAGCGTCGCGAGGTGCGGGGCGAGATCGTTGGTCCGAAGTGGAACGAGCAGAGGCCAGTCGTTGCGGTCGAACAGTTCGACCTCTCCCCCAGTTGTCATGACCGAGACCACGTCGATCCGCGGCTGGTGGCGAAGCGCGCGACTGCCGCCAAGTCGCTCGAACGCCCCGACGGCGGTCCAGGACTCCGACACGGCGTTCGCGCTGAGCTCGGCGACATCGAGGCGAAGTCCACTCGTCGGGAGCCTGATCGCGCTGTCCGCAGCGATCGTGCGCCGGAACCACTCGTCACGTTCGCCGATGATCTCGAAGTCTCGAACGTAGCGTGCAAGCTGGAAGTCGCCGAGTGTTGCGCCCATGAGGATGTGCGTGAGTGACATCTCTACCGAATGGCGGCAATCGGTGAGTCGATCGACCTGTATCGCGAGTGTCATGACTTTGTTGTCGACGAGGTCCTCTGAACTCTCGATGGGTGAAACACCCCACAACTCGCGGCCGCCGGCGTTCGGTCCACCGGACAGCCTGATGTCAGGCAGCGGTGACCTTGGGGGCATCGGGAATATCGATCGCGTAGCGAATCTGTACGCCAACGAGATCCTGAGGTCGCCCGTTGATGCTGTCTTTCGCGTTCATCGCGTTCACGGCAAGGCCGCCGTTCGGGAGGTGCTCGAGGTCGCGCACGATGAACCACCCGCGCGGGTCGTCCGGATTCTTGTTGACGACATCGCCGGTTTTGAGATCGCCCATCCGCATCTTCACGATCTGAATCGCTGACCGTTGCATCACACTCACCTTCGCTCGAGATCACGACCCCATCGGCACGAGAGTCGAAAGGTCAAGGGCTCACACCTCGATCAGCACGTCCTCGATCGGCTTGCGTTCGATGTCCGGAACGAGCGTGTCCTCGAGTGGGAAACCGATCGGAAACATCACGAAAGGCCGCTCATTGTCCGGACGCCCGAGAACCTCGCTGAGAAAGCGCATCGGCGACGGCGTATGCGTCAGCGTGCACAAGCCCATCTCGTGGATCGCGGCGACGAAAAGGCCTGCTGCGATCCCGCAGCTCTCTTTGACGTAGTAGTTCTTCCGCCGGTTGCCGGCAGTGTCCAGTCCGTACCGCTCCTCGAAGAGCACAACGATCCAGGGAGCGATCTCCAAGAACTCTTTGTGGTGATCGGTGCCGAGTGGAGCGAGCGCCTCTTGCCACTCATCGTTCATCCGGTTGTCGAGGTAGTTGACACGTTCCTCTTCTTCGGCGGCAACGCGAATCTGGCGCTTGACCTCGGGATCGCTGGTGACAACGAATCGCCACGGCTGGCGATGTGCCCCAGACGGCGCCGTTGAGGCAGTCATCACCGCATGCTCGATCAGCGCTCGTGGTACGGGCTCGTCCGAGAACATTCGGACGCTTCGTCGACGCTCCATCGTGTCGCGGAACCGTGTCGCTCGAGTGGCCATCTCGTCGGGCGGCAGCCGGGTGTGTACGAGCGGAATGAACCGTTGTGTCGCTGCCAGTTCGGGCGAGGGATACGGGTGCTCGTAGAGGCGGGCCATGAAACGAGACGATAGTGCCGACCGTCTGGCCCAGCCTCGAGACTGCCTTGTGCCCGAATGACGTAACACTTCGGGCGCTCGTGGCATACAACAAGACATGGGCCACCACGACGGGCGGAGCGATGCCGAGCTGATCCAGGCCGGCGGAGAGGCGTTTGGCGTGTTCTATGACCGGACCGTCGACGACGTCCTGCGGTACTTCATGCGCCGAACCGGCTGCGCCCACACGGCCGCCGATCTGACCTCGGAGACCTTCGCCGCCGCGTTGATCTCCCGACGTCGATTCCGCAACGTCGGTAAGCCCGGCAGGGCGTGGCTATTCACCATCGCCGAACGCCAGTTGGGCCGCTACGTCCGGCGCGAGCGGGTGGCCTCAACGGCTCGACGCCGGCTCGGGATGCAACCGCTTCAGCCGACGACGGAGGATCTGGAGCGGATCGAGACCCTCGTCGACCTCGAACCCGTGCGGCAGGCGTTGACCGACGCCGTCGCGGCGCTACCCGCTTCGCAAAGAGATGCCGTTCGGCTGAGAATCGGCGATTCGCTCCCGTATGCCGAGATCGCGCACCGCCTTGGCTGCTCGGAAGGCGCTGCACGGGTCCGCGTCTCCCGAGGGCTACGGGTCATCGCCGACCAGACAGGAGGTGTCTGACATGAGCTACGTGGATCACCTACGCAACGAGCTTGCCGAGGGCGAGAAGCGCCTGACGAGGCGTCGCCACCGGCGAGCGCAGCTGCTGGTGGCGATGTTCGTGGCTGCAATGGGCGTCGGTGCGGTGGTCTCGCTGACGGCAGCGGACACAACACGTCCAGTCGAGACCGCAGCGTCGTCTGATCCGCCGACACCGTCTCCGAACTCGACGGGAGAGATCGAATCGACAGGCGAAGTCGGCGAACCGAGCGTGGCCCCGACGAGTTCGACGGGTTCCCCTGGGTCGAAGACCGATCCCTCACCAGCGCAGTGGAGGGCTCTTCGAGAGTGCGAGTCGATGGGGCGCTACGACGCGGTGAGCCCGGGTGGGACCTACCACGGTGCCTACCAACTAACCCAGACGATCTGGGATGATGCCGCGGCCGTCGCACAACCCGACCTCATTGGCGTCCTGCCGAGCTCGGTGGGTGCCTCACTCCAGAACGCCATTGCGGAGGAGGTCTTCGGTCAACGCGGATTGTCGGCCTGGCCGATTTGTGGAGAGTTTCTTCGACCGCAGTCGCATGACGCGAAGTGGCCCGAGGCTCTGACCACTCAGGAGTTGATGGTCATGGCGTCGATCATCGAGGTCGAGGCCGAGAGGAGCGGTGACCGAGAGCGGGTCGCCCGGGTGCTTCACGAACGGCTACGTGACGACGTACCACTCGGGATCAACAGCCCGCTTCTGTTCGTGTTGGGAAAGTCCGTCGACCAGCTGACCAGCGAGGACCTCGAACTCGACTCGCCCTTCAACACACGAGTCATCGCCGGGCTCCCACCCGAGCCGATCGGTGCGATATCGGCGGAGGCGTTGCACGCCGCTCTGAATCCTGCTGAAGGTGACTGGTACTTCTACCTGACAGGCAACGACGGAGCGATGTCGTTCTTCAATACCGAAGAGGAGTTCCGGGCGGCCGTATCTGACTGTCGCGACGTCGGGCGGTGCTTTGGCGACCGGTAGTCATCCGCGACCGAGGATCTCCGTCACGGCAATCTCGATGACGGTGCGGTCGTTGCGGTCCTTGGGTTGGCGATAGCGACTCGCGTACCGCTCCACGGCTGCCGCTACAGACTCGGGCTTCGTCGACACGGTCGCGGTTCCGTAGAGCGTCGCCCAACGCCCGCCATCGACCGACGAGATCGCCACCGGCATGTGCGGTTCTCGCCGGACATGACGGGTCTTCCACGAGTCTTCCCAGGTAATAACCCGTGCAAGGCATTCGCCTTCGTCATAGGTGAACCCGACGGGTGTGACGTGAGGCCGGCCATCGGCACGTCGAAGCGTCAATGTGGCGAGGTGCCGCTCGGTCAAGAACAGCCGCATCTCCTCGGACAGGGCTGCAGGGTCAATCGTCATCAGTCTCTTCCCCGAAGTTGGTCCAGCTGCCGCCGATCCCGTTTGGTCGGACGACCTGTCCCACGCTCGCGCTCGGCGGTCGGGCCGTCGCGGCCGACCAGACGCTCTACCCGTTGGGGTTCAGGAGACAGATCGTTGTACAGCTCCGCAGCGATCGGTGCGCCCACGCGCTTCTTCGTCACTCCGACGACGTCGAGCTCTCGTGCGCGGCCGGCGACCCGAAACGTGATTCGGTCGCCGGCCACGACATCGCGAGCCGGCTTGGCGACGACGCCGTTGATCCGGACGCCACCACGCTTGCAGGCCTCGGTCGCCGCCGACCGCGTACGAAACATCCGAACGCCCCAGAGCCAGACATCCACTCGAACGCGCTCGGCCTCATCGCTCATCACCGAATGATCGTATCGATCGAGCGAATGAGCGAACAGGAAGTACCGCGCTGGAGAGGCAGCCCGCGTCGGACGAAAAAGGAAGAGACCCCTGCACCTCCAGCCGGAGCCGGAATTGCAGGGGCCTCACGTTCGGTCAGGGTCCACCAACGTCGTCCGTCCCGGCAGTACCGTTTCTCTCGACGTGTTTTTCTGCCCCGTCGGACCAGTGGTCTGGCGGGGCAGTTCGCTTTGGCCAGCAAGCCGAAGCTTCCTGGTTCCGCTGTCTCGCAAGGTGAACCCTGCTCCTCGGCGGAACGAACCGTGTCCTCACCGCTCGTTCGGTTTCGGAGTCCCTCCCCCCGTTTTGCTCAGTCCCTGCGGCAGTTTCCTGCGTTCGTTCCCGAACTCCGGTGAGTGTTTCCCCCGCCCGTTGCCGTGCGGCTGAGGTGCACTGTTGTCGACCGGTTGGGATCCGTCAAACGAAAACGCGAAATCCCCAGACTTATGGACACCTTCGGCAGGATTTCCCCAGAGACCGCCAGGTTGCCCACAAGGTTGTCCACCGCGGCACACCGAGTTCGGCGGATCGTCGGGCGACCGCTAGCGTGGTGTCCATGTCGAGACGTCTCGAGGTCGAGCTCACCAGCAAACGAGAAGACGGGTCCTACACCTGGCGAGCCGCAGGAGCGAAGCAGCCAAAAGGGGAACTCGATGGCGCCCTCCTCTACGAGGGAGCCAGCGTGGGTGATGTCGTGCGCGCCGAGGCGGAGTTCGCCGTCGACGGCGTCTTCATCACCGCGGTCCTCCCTCCGAAGGCCAAGAAGGCACGCGCCGAGACACTCGAGATATTCGGCTCAGGCCGCAACGACGGCGGCGTGACCACGCAACTCGTGGAGAAGCGGGGTCGCCGCGGCGACCGCGACGGACGGCGCGGCGATCGAGACGGACGCCGCGGAGGCGGACGCGGCGGGGGCCGTGGAGACGGTCGTGGCGGTGGCGGACGCAGCCGAGGCGGCGAACGCAACGACGGTCGGCGCCGTGATCGCAACGATCGCCGAGACAATCGAGACAATCGCCCGCGACGCGAGCGACCCCAGGCGCCGTCGCGGCCGAAGCCGAAGCGGCTTCGCGCACGCCGCACGCACCGAGACGCCGTTCTCAACGACATTCCCGAGATCCAGCGTCCGCTGGCCCGTGTCGTGATGCGTGACGGCGTGCCCGGCCTCCGTCAGGTCGTCGAGACGCAGAATGTCGCTGCGAAGGCCGCTGGCCAGCCCGAGATTCCACCGAAGATGCTCGAGGCAGTTGGCGAGCGGCTACTCCCCCGCCTTCGTTCCGCTGAATGGCGAGACAATGCCGAAGCTGCCATGGCGGGGATTGACGACGTCGACATCCGAGACCTCCGCAAAGTTGTCGTGGCTTCCGAGAACGGGGCAAAGGACGAAGAGAGTCGAGAGCTCGCCGAACAGCTCAAGTCGGCCGTTACTGCTCGTGTCGACGCGGAGCACACATCGTGGCTCAACGAGCTCAACGAGCTGTTGGTGGAGGGACGCACCGTCCGCGCGCTGCGTCAATCATCGCGGCCACCAAAGGCGGGATCACCACTTCCCGGAGATCTGGCCCAGCGCCTCACCGCGGCGGCGAACGCATCGATGACGTCGGAGACCTCGCCAGAACGTTGGGCGACGGTCGTCGATGCCGTGGCCTTCTCGCCCGTGCGATCTCAGGTGGTTCCGCAAGGTCTGCCGAGCAAGGTCAACGATGAGCTCCGAGCAACGATCAAGAAGCTCTCGAAGCGTGTTCCCGACATCGCGGCGCTGTTCGTGGAGACGCCGGCGAAGCCGGCGGCCGAATCGAACGGTTCCTGATCGACGTCAGGCGTTCTCCTCGAACGCCTGGTGCACGACGAGGCTCCTGGCAACAAGTCCGAACGATTCGAAAAAGTTCTTCGTCGATCGGTCTCCGGGAAGCGCACGCGCATCGACGCCGTAACAGCCCGCGTCCTTCGCGATCGCGACCGCAGCGTTCATCAGCGCGGCGCCGACGCCCACGCCGCGTGCGGCAGGAGTCACCCATAGCTGTTCGACCCGGCCGAGCGGGCCGTCCGACGTGTCGATGATCGCATGAATCAGCGCTGCGACGACGTGGCCGTCGACGGTTCCGATCAGCACTCGGCGTCGCTCGTCATCGAGGGTTGCCTCGTACCAGGCCGCCAGGTCCGCTGATTGACGTCCTGCGGGCTGTAGAGCGATGTCGACGGTTCCGCCACGTTCTGGGCGGATGGTGTCTCTCGACTCGATATGGAGCTCGACGAGCAACCCGATATCAGATGATGCAGCTCGACGGATCGCGATCCTGATGCCGTCCACGTGGTCAGTTGCCGAGGAGTTGGTCGATCTTGCGCAAGATCGTCACCCGTCCACGGTTCGCGGACTCGTGATCGGCAATCACCTGGAGTTCTTCGTCGTCGAGCTGAGGCAAGAGTTTGATGATCTGTGCGGCAGCCTGCGAGTCGTATTCGTCGATCGGGAGCTCGTCGTGCTCAGCCATCGCCTCATCGACATCGTCTTGTGTGACCGCAGCCTCGGCAGGCGCAGCGCCGTCTGGCCGAAGGTCGATCCCGAACAGATCGACAACCACCTGGGCCGCATCGTTGACGACCCGTTCGGCGGCGGCCTCCACCGTGGCCCCACCACGCTTTGCAGCGGTGCGGGCGAGAAAACGCCCGATGGTGACCTGCGAGCGCCCGCGTTCGACGAACTTCGGGAAGTTGTCGACCGCTTCGAGCGCGAGCCCGACGGGCGCGTACACGAGCAGTTCGAGGATTTGGTCTGCGGGATTCTGGGCGTCGTCGCGATCAGCCATGGATACGACGATACCGACGACCAGGAGTCGACCGATGATCAACTGCAGTCGACGCAGAAGACTCCATCATCAGGGAACTGTACGAGCGGCTTGATCAGCCAGCAGGACTCACACGTGCGCTCGTCTTCGGTCTTTGCCGCAACGTCGCTTCCGGCGGCAGGAGGAGGAGCCGGCGCATCTTCGTCGTCGTCGTCGTCTTCGTCGTCTCCCGACACGAGGCGATCACGGAGGATGGCGTCGAGATCGGCCTCGACATCATCGTCGTCCTCCTCGTCGTCGTCATCGTTGGCGGATGGCCGCTTGGTGGGCGCAGCGCCTTCTTCGTCGTCGTCGTCCTCGTCCTCGTCGCTGTCGAGCGACTCGCCGTCGAGACCGAGCTCGGGGTCGAGGTCGTCGTCGTCCTCGTCGAGGTCGGGATCGAGATCGTCGTCGTCGATGTCCTCGTCGTCGATGTCCTCGCCGTCGATGTCCTCGTCGTTGATCTCGATGTCGTCTTCTTCAGACATGGTTCCTCGGGTTCAGGTGCCTGGGTTCGGTGGGGAATATAGGCGCAAAATCGGGCGACACACATCCCCGTGTCCTTTTTCTCAACATCCGGCTCGGATGCAGGCATCGTTGCCTACGTCGACTCCCGACGATTGCTCGCGATGGTGTTCTCGGCATCGAGCCGTTCGAGACCTGCTCCGCCGCTGTGATCCACGAACCTCATCATCGCCGCGACGGCGTGGTGACCGGCCCGCTCGGCGATCTGCGTGTGCATGTCTTGGGCGACTCGTCGATACGCCTCGTGGCCTTGAGGCGCCGTACGAAGCTCGAGCATGTGCATGGCGGCGCGAACGTTCATCTGCATCGAATACCGCACCCGATAGCCGAGAGCCACGGCATAGGGCGCCTGTGGTGCGTGATCGCCGATCAGGGCGTCGTACAACGATGCCGATCGCTCCATGACCTCCTCGAACGGCACCTGGAATCCTGCGTCGACGACCGCGTCGGGCATCTCGAATCCGTGGCGGGTCGAGAGCGGCTGCCACTCGATCGTCATCAGCCGATGCCGTTGGAGGTCGCGGAAGGCGCCGTAGTCGCCGAGAACGTCGAACCGGTAGTCGACACGTTCGAGTGCCCGACCTGGCTTGTGGCGACGGTTCTGGCGATCACCGACATAGGCCTTCATGACCCGGATGCGCTCGTCGACGGTCATGGCCTGGACCTGACGGACGATCTCTCGCTCGCTCAGCGAGCTGACCGGATACAGCATTGCGGTCACGAGTTTGACCTCGGCGTCCGGGTCGAAGTCGACGAGATCGACGTGCGATTTCGCATCGTGTTGGTCGGGCACGCTCAGGAACTGGTCGGCGAGCGACTCGACCCCTGCATGGTTGTCGGCCAGATACTGGCTCGTGATTTCGCCGCGATCGGGCAGGTCGACGCGCTTCAGGAACGACGGGATGACCTTCCGGAGCTCGTGGAGCATCAGATCGGCGTAGGTGCGGGCTTCGGGGAGCGCACTCGCCCGCATTCGGAGCAGCAACGCCTCGTAGGCCTGTCCCGTGCCATAGATACCGACGTTGGACAGCGACGCCGCAGGCAAGAGACCACGGATCGAATCAAGAGCCTTGGCGCGGATCGCCATCTTGTATGCGAAGTCGGCGTCGTCCTCGGTCTTCGGGGTTTGCTCCCGGTGATACCGCTCCATCGGGTCGATGAGACTCGAGTAGACGTCGAACATCCGGTCCATGTCACCGACGTACCGAGTGCCGTGGACCGAGTTCAAGATGTCGGGATCCCGGAAGTACCGATAGCGGCCCCCCAGCCGCTCGTCGTAGCGGATGTACCGAGTGGATTGTTCGAGGTACGACATGAGTCGTCCCCACTCCAAGACCTTCGTGAGCACGTTCGAAGCCTGCTCGCAGGCCAGGTGAACCCCGCCGAGCTGGGCGACAGAGTCGTCGCCGTACTGGAAGAACACCCGGTCGTACAGTTCTTCGGCCCGCCGGAGACCGATGGTGGCATCGATCGATTCGTCTCCGCTGATGTCGAGGTCGCTGACGAACTCGTCGAGGAACAACCGCCGAAGACTCTTCGCCGAACGCGAGTAGCGGGCAAAGAGCGCTCCCTTGACCACCTCGGGGAGGTTGACGAGCGCGAAGACGGGTTGGTCGAGGTTGGTGAAGTACCGCCGGAGGATGTCGGCCTCGGCGGGGCTGAAGGCCTCGGCGTCGTAGGGCGTCACGGGCTCACACGATACGTGTCAGATGGCCACGGAGGTGGCATCCGGCACGGCGGAGATTCGGACGTCGCCGGAGATGTCCTGGCGATGCCCATCGATCAGCGCCGTGGCGTTCTTCGGGAGGGTCAGTTCGGTTGATCGGACACGTCTGATCGAGAGGTCGGGATGGGGGATGTGGGAGCCACTCGGAAGCCGGCTTCGAGCTTTGATTCGATCGCCGAACCCGAGTTCGCTGACGACAAGGTCGAGGCGTCCGTCGTTGGGATGCCCACGAGGGGCCACGTTCCATTGGCCGACGAATGCGGCGTTGCACACGATCAGACTTCCCGGTCCCCAGAGGCGGCGACGGGCAACCAGCGAGGCCGCGAAGACGATTGGTGGGCCTCCGTCGTGTTCGAGCACGCCAAGGTCGATCGGAAGCACCGTGACCGGGTCGCCGGCGGCGATGCTGCCAGCGGTACGCGAGGACGCTCCGACGGTTCGTGCCAGGTCTCCCCCGCCGAGGATGACGACGTCGGGACCGTCGAGGGCCCGTTCGGCCCCTGGGACGTACGTGAACAACGATGCCAGCGCCTGGTCGGAGCCGGCGAACGGGGTCCCCGGAGGAACGATGCCCGGGCCACCCCAGTCTTCGCCCCGCCGGATCGTCATGGGGTGTCCCGTTCGTCCACGATTCCCCGCTGGATGAGCTCGAGCGCTTTGTGAGCGGTCCGGCGGGTGGCGGGGTTGGGGGCGACGCGAGCGATCTGTCCGCACAGGTCGATCACCTGTTTCATCGCCCGCACGAAATCTCCTCCGGAGAGTTCTTCGTCCATCAAGATGTCGCCCAGGTCCCCTCCCGACGCCCAACCATGGGTTGCGGCGTAGAGGCCGGGGTCAAGCTGGCGGCTCTCTGGGAGGCCGTATGCCGACTCGAGTCGCCGGATCTCCTCGGCTACCGCCTGGATCGCCCGGTGCGCCGTACGGGCCTCTGACGAGTTGAACCAGGGCTCCGATGGCTCGTCGCGGCCTCGCGGCTCATGGACGACGCACGAGACGAGGCCGGCGAGTGTCGGCGCGTCGTGGCCGTCGAGGTGTCCAGCGAGCAGGGACTCGACGACGACGAGGTCGAGCTCGTGGAACGTCCCGAGCAGGACCTCACCGCGCTCGGTCAGGGTCCACTGGTCGATGTAGCCGGTCTCGGTCAGGAGCCCGACTACGGAAGTGAATCGGTCGTCGAGTCGTCCGCGCCGTTCGCGAACCCGCGCCTCGAGGCGTCGCAGTTCGCGCCGTCGGGCACGCTGGCCTTCGTCTCGCCACGGACCTGGCGGTGCCGGCGGATCCTGGCGCTTGGTCGCCTTGCTGTTCTTGCCGGACGACTTCGAGCGTCGCCGCGACGACCGGAGCTGGCCGACGAGATCGTGCTGATGGGATCGGCTAGTCGGGTTGAACGGCTCCGGGAGCTTCGCCCTGCCGAGCACCGCGGGCGCCTTCTCCATCGCCTCGGCGTCGAGCACATGCACGTCACCGTCGGGATCGATGACCCGCACCTGCGCTTCCTTGCGGCGCCACGTGGATGACAACACGACGACACGGCTCCCCGAGCCGAGGTCGAGAATGTCGCCCGGGGTCAACGCACCCAGCTCTTTGCCGATCGCCTGGGCACTCGACGTATCCGCAACGCCGTCAGCGATGTCGCCGAGGTGGCCCTTGAGCGCCTCGATGCGGGCGTCGAGTTCGCGGATCTGGCGATCTGCCTGGAACTGGCCGAACGAGTCCTTCACGAGCTCGAGCGCCTGTTTGCGGGTGAACCGGTCGACGAGATGACACGTCATGTTGTACGTCGGCCGGAACGCCGAACGGAGCTCGAACGAGGTCGAACGGGCCAGCGAAGACACGTCGTCGAAGGTCGTGAACGGCGTCCACAACACCCACGCGTGGCCCACCTCGTCGAGGCCACGCCGCCCTGCACGCCCGGTCAGCTGGGTGAAGTCGCTGGGGGTCAGAAGTTCGTGGCGCTCGCCGGTGAACTTGGTCAGCCGTTCGATCACCACGGTTCGTGCCGGCATGTTGATCCCGAGCGCCAGCGTCTCCGTGGCGAAGACACACTTGAGGAGGCCTTCGATGAAGAGCTCCTCGACGGTTTCCTTGAACAGGGGAACCATGCCGGCATGGTGGGCTGCCAACCCGCGCCGGAGCCCGGCGGCCCACGTCCCGTGCCCGAGCGCATTGCGGTCAACGACGGATAGGTGGCCGGTGCGGGCGTTGACGATCGCATCGATCTGATCGCGTTCGTCGTCTGTGGTCAGGGTGATGCCGGACGTCCGGAGTTGGGTGACGGCATCGTCGCAGCCTGCACGCGAGAAGATGAAGGTGATCGCCGGCAGCAACCCTTTGCGGTCGAGCTCGGTGACGACCTCGGCCCGGCGAGTGGTGCGATACGGGCGCCCCTGCTTCGGGGGCGGAGCGTGTCGGGAGCGTCGCTTTCGGTCGCCTGGAGGAGTGTCGAAGCGTTTGCCTTCTGGATTCGGTCGTCCCTTCCGGATCGTCGGGACCACATGCATCCGTGACGATGACTTCTCGGAGACGATGAACGAGTTCATCAATCGAACGGGCCGCGTCTTTTCCGTGATGGCATGGCACGGACCCTGGACCTCGGAGATCCACGCCGCGAGCTCGTCCGCGTTCGACACCGTCGCCGAGAGCGCTACCACCTGGATGTGTCGTGGCAGGTGGATGATCACCTCCTCCCAGACCGGGCCGCGGAACGTGTCTTGCAGGTAGTGGACCTCGTCCATCACGACGACGTCCGTGGTCGAGAGACGCTGCGGTTCCGAATAGAGCATGTTTCGGAGGACCTCGGTCGTCATGACGACCAGTGGGGCATCACCGTTGATCGAGTTGTCTCCGGTGAGCAGCCCGACGTTGTCGGCGCCCGCCCACTCGCCGAGATCCCGGAACTTCTGGTTGGACAGTGCCTTGATCGGCGTCGTGTACACCCCTCGGCGCCCGGCGTCGAGGGCTGCCGCGAGCGCGTGTTCAGCCACGAGGGTTTTTCCGCTCCCCGTCGGTGCGGCGACGACAACGGACCGTCGCTCGTCAAGGTGCGCAATCGCCTCGCGCTGGAACGGGTCGAGTTCGAAGCCCTCGCCTGGGCGATGGGCGACCATCAGCCTTCGGCGACCGCCTTCTTCGCCCGGCGGGCACGGATCGCGCCGAAGATGATCGCCGCTTCATAGAAAACGTACATGGGGACAGACAGCACCATGAGGGTGATGGGATCCCCTGATGGCGTGAGCACGGCGACGAGCACCACGATCCCGACGATTGCGTACCTGCGCCCGGCGCGAAGTTGATCGATGGTGACCAAGCCGATGAGCTGGGCAAGGATCAGGATCAGCGGAAACTGAAAGCCCAGCCCGAACGCCACGAGCATCTTGATGATGAACGACAAATACGGTCCTGGCCCGAGGAACGGTGCGACATTGGGGCCGGCGATGTCGAGCAAGAAGCCGAGTGCCCGGGGCACGCTCCAGTACGCAAGCGCAGATCCGAAAAGGAAGAGCAGCGCCCCGGTCACGACGAAGGGAACGGCCCACCGCTTCTCGTGGGGATACAAGCCTGGCACGATGAACTGCCAGGCCTGCCAAAGCACGACGGGAATTGCGAGCATCAGCCCGCCGTATCCCGCCACGGTGAGGACGAGCGAGAACCCCTCGAGGGGCTCGCGTAGCACGAGCACGCAGTCGGACAGCAGTTCGCTCTCGACATCGAGGTCCTCGAGCGCGTTGCAGTACGGATTGACCAGTGCATCGAAGATCTGGTTGTAGAAGACCAGGCACACCACGGCACCTGCGGCGATGGCGATCGCGCACTTGATGATTCGCTGCCGGAGCTCGGTGAGATGCTCGATGAGCGTCATCTCCCCGGCCTTCGGCTGGGTCGTCGGGTCAGCGGTCATCGATCGCTCGGCATCGGCGGACCGCCGCCTTCGTCGAGGTCGTCAACGCTGGAAACGTCGGTTTGGGGCGCAACGAGATTGTCGATGCCAAAGGCGTCGACGGGTTGGTCCGACGGCGAGTCGGTGTCCGCTGGAGCGGGCTCCATGTCGGGTTCGCCCTCGTCAGTCGCTGGGGTACCTTCGCTCGGGGTGTCGGGCCGATCCGCCAGGCGGTCGGTCGTCACCGTGCTCTTGGCGTTGTCGAACGGCGAGTCGTTGGTGTGTACGGGGTCTCCGTCGGCGACCGGCGGCAACGTCTTTGTGTCGTCGTGATCGCGCATCGCTGCAGCCACCGGGTCATCCATGGCGGCCTTGAACTCGCGTTGGAACCCGGAGGAGATCTTGCGAGCCTCCGAGACCACCTTGCCGATGGTCCGGGCCGCCTCCGGCAGCTTCTGTGGTCCGAGGACGATCAGCGCGAGGAGCAGGATGATGAGGAGCTCCCCACCTCCGACGTTGAGCATGTGCCAGATCCTATCGGCCTCGCCCGGCGGGTCGAAGGCCGCGGTTGGCGGTCCGTTCTGGCGTCAGCGATCCGAGATCGAGGCCAATGCCTCGGCAATGGCGCTCTCGTCGGCCAAAAGCCGATGGAAGTCCAGGATGTCGTCGTGGCTGATCTGTCGACCGCTTCGGGTCTCAAACAGCTCGGCCGGAAGCGTCCACGTGTCCATGTGGACACCGGAGGCGACGAGAAGATCGATTGTCCGGTGCTCGGCCGGCTTGACGACGACCATGGTGCAGATCGGGCACGTGAACCGATACTCGCCACGGTCGTCGTCGAGGCACACTCGCACCTTGACGTCTTGCGTGGTGAGTTCGACGTCTCCGCAATCTGGACAGCTAGCTCGAATTGTTGCCATATCCCGCTGCACGCTCCCTTTCCCTTACAGGGGATTGTTCGGCGGCGGAGCGAACTCCCTTGAGGCCCGGCCGACCTATTTCGCTACGCCGCGGTTGGGTCGTCCGGCGGCTCAACGCTGCCGCCCGGCCCACTCGTGAGCCGAACGATCTGGCGTTCGCCCGGTGTTGTGTGTCTTGCGACCTGGGGCGACAATGCGGCGATGGGTATGCGACTCCCCTCGCTCATCGGCACGCCGATCGGTTTTGCGCATCGCGGCGCTCGGGCTCACGCTCCGGAGAACACCGATGAGGCGTTCGATCTGGCCGTGAAGCTCGGAGCAACAGGCATCGAATCAGATGTCTGGCTGACCGTAGACGGCGAACTGATCCTCACCCACGACGGCACGGTCGGGCTACGGCGGCGAAAGATCTCGTCGTTGCCTCGAACGGAACTACCGGCGTCGTGGATCTCGCTGCCCGAGCTGATCGAGCGCATTCCCGCGGGAATGGCCGTTTCGATCGATGTGAAGACCAACGATGCCATGGGTCCGGCGATCGAGTGGGTGAAGACGCTCGACCCGGTCAGCCGATCGCGGGTGTGGTTGTGCCATCCGCACTGGGAGTTTCTGGCCGAGTGGCGGGGGCACGACACCCATGTTCGACTCGTCGACTCGACCAGCCTCAAGTCCATGGAGGACGGTCCCGAACGTCGTGCGGCGAACCTCGCACGGGCCGGCATCGACGCAGTCAATCTCCGTGAGCCAGAGTGGACCGGTGGGTTGACGACGCTGTTCCACCGTTTCGACCGCTTCTGCTTCGGCTGGGATGCGCAGCACGCACGCATCATCAATGACCTCGTCCGAATGGGAATCGACGGGATCTACAGCGATCACGTGGATATTCTCATGGAGACGATCGCCGAAGGAGGCGAACGGACGTCGGCATGACCCGTCGTTGTGCCTGCGG
>JAHDDK010000004.1:19848-73791 GCA_020629375.1 Acidimicrobiales bacterium | reverse complement strand
CGTGTGATCCGCAGCTTGCCTGCGGCGTGTGATCCGCAGCTTGCCTGCGGCGTGTGATCCGCAGCTTGCCTGCGGCGTGTTACAGCGTGGAGATGTCTCCGAGCGGCCAGATCCGGAAGAAGGCTCGTCCGATGATGTTGGCTTCGGGGACGGGGCCGAAGAAGCGGGAGTCGCTCGATTGGTTGCGATTGTCGCCCATCATGAAGTACTGGTCGTCGGCGAGTGTGCATCGTCCCGGCGTACGTGGTTGATTGACGCAGGCTTCGTCCCAGATGTCGGTGGCGAGCGCGTCGGCCGTGGAAGGTATCGCCAGGAGTGCGTTCTGGGGGTCGAGATACGGCTCTTCGAGTCGGAGGGCGTCGTCGGGGCCGTCCCCGGGTCCCCAGATCCAGATCCGGCCGTCTGATCGGATCTCGATGGTTTCACCCGGGAGGGCGATGGCTCGCTTGATCAGGTCTTTGGTGTCGCCCGGCGTTCCGGGCAGCTTCTCGAAGACGACGAGGTCACCACGTCGAACGTCGTGCAGCCGGTAACTGAGCTTGTTGACAAGGATTCGGTCGCCACGATTTACCGTCGTTTCCATGGATTCGCTCGGAATCCAAAACGCTTGGAGCACGAATGCCTTGATGATCAGCGCGACGACGAGCGCTGACGCGATCACAGCCAGCCATTCGAGGATGGTTCGCAGGTCAGAGCTTCGGTAGCCCTCGGTGGTCGCGTCCTCTTCGACCATGACTGCGTCGTTGAGGAGCTCGTTGTCGCTGGTTTCGATCCCGTCGACTGGGTCGTCGAGGAGGGCGCCGATTTGCGGTGGGTTGGCGATGCCACCGCGGGCCCACCATCGGTCGGCGGGCGCGGGAGATCCGGTGCCGGTGTCACCGGGCACTCGGGCCGGGATGGACTCGGTGAGCGGCGTCGGCGTGGTGGCGGCTCGGCTTGGCAGATCGGGTTCGGGCGCATCTGGCACCGGTGGCGTGCGTGTCGCTGGAGGAGCGATCCGATCGCCGTACGGCTCCGGTGAGTGTCGTTCGACGACGGCTGGTTCGACGATGGTCGCCTCGACGACGCCTGGTTCGACGACGGCTGGTTCGACGACGGCTGGTTCGACGACGACGGTCGCCTCGACGACCGACGCCTCAACGACCCCGGTCTGCAGGGATGGAGCCCCGGCGACGACCTCTCCGGTCCCGACCTGCCCAGTGATCGTCTCTGCGTGGCTTACCTCGGGTTCTGCGGCGATCTCGTCGATATCGGGGTAGTCGACCAAAGGGGCCGCGGGAACAGTCGTGGCGAGGTTCGGCAGTGCGGTGTCGGGGATGGGTGCGCGCTCGTCACGCGTCGAGAGGTCCGGTGACGCAACATGCCCGCCGAGCAGTGCTTCGGCCAACGAAGCGTTCGGCGGTGGCGCCGAGACTGTTGATGGAGTGCCGGAGGTGACGTCGTCGGCCGGAGCGTCGTCCTCTTCGGCTGCCAGCAAGGCACGCGCCACGAGGCCCCGGATCCATTCGGGGTCGGTCGAGGCGGGCGTGGTCGGCTCAGTCACAGCACTCCTGACGGTACTCGCCAGCCTCTTCGGAAGAGTTCATCCATGCCGCTCCAGCACGAATTACCGATCCAGCACAAATCACAAGGTGCTGATGTTGCTCGCTGGCCAGATTCGCAGGAACGCCCGGCCGATGATGTTTTCCCGAGGGATTGGTCCGAAGAATCGGGAGTCACTCGATTGATTCCGGTTGTCGCCCAACATGAAGTAGTGGCCCTCGGGAAGTGTGCATCGTCCCGGGGTCCTCGGTTGGTTTGCACAGCTCGAGTTCCAGATATCGGACGTGACGGCGGTCGTTGGCCCGGGAGCGACGAGGAGGCGGTCGTCGTCGGCGAGGTATGGCTCATCGAGCAGGAGGGCGTCACCAGGACCCTCTCCCGGGCCCCAGATCCAGATGCGGCCGTCGTCGCGAACTTCGATCGTCTCGCCCGGGAGTGCGATGGCTCGCTTGATGAGATCTTTCGTGTCGCCCGGGGTGCCCGGGAGCTTCTCGAAGACCACCAAGTCGCCACGCCGAACATCGTGGAGTCGGTAACTGACTTTGTTGACCAGGATGCGGTCGTCGACATTCACCGTCGGTTCCATCGACGCCGACGGAATCTCGAACGCTTGCAGCACGAACGCCTTGATCAGCAGCGCGACGGCCAACGCGGACACGATGACCGCGAGCCACTCGAGGACCGTCCGGATGTCCGAACTGCGAAAACCCTCGGTCGTCGCCTCGGTCTCCTCCATGAGGGAGTCAAACTCGGTTGGGTCCGGCGCCTTGACCCGAGCGGCGAGTTCGTCTGGGCTCACTGGCGCCTCGACATCCATCGGTGCATTCATCGGCACATCCCCGCTCAACTTGCGTCCGAATATCGATCAGCGATCCGGCGAGCCGCCGCTGCAGGGTCCGGAGTCCTCGGAAGCGCACCCTGGTCGACGAGTCTCGCGTCCGGTCCGAGCCGGACCATCAGTTGTTCGAGCCACCGCACCGATGTCGCCGGAAGAGTCACCGTCGTGACGTTATCCGCCGTGGCGCTCTCGATGATCGCGAGCCCGTCCAACAGTGCCGATCGATCGGCCGGGAGGGCGATCGTGACGATGGCGGCTTCGTCGAATGCGAAGCTCGCAGCGACATCATCGCTGCGATGGACCGCAGGGTCGGCCACCACCGCGATCGACTCGATGCGATCGAGGCGGAAGATACGATCGTCCTGGGCTAGATGGCACCAGGCGCTCACGTACCAGTTGCCCTGTTCGGCGAAGAATCGCAGTGGCTCGATGCGACGCTCGGTGCGGGCTCCCCGGCCCGTCGAGAAGTAGGTGATGTCGGCACACGTGCCGGCCTCGGCTACGGAGCGCAGCGTTCGCAGCGTGTCTTCCGTGCCGGCGCCGATGCGAACATCGATGGCATCTTCGCTGGCTCCCGTGGCGAGTCGTAGCTTTGCGAGCCCCCGAAGGAGCGCTCCGGACTCGTCCGAGGAATCCCACGACAACGCCGTCTCACCCGCGGCGATGAGCGCCAGAGACTCGGCAGCGGACAGCTTCATCGGGCGAGCGAACCAGTCGGCGTACCGAATCCACACGAGACCGTCGTCGTCGACGTTCACGTCGATCAGGCTGTCGGGGGTGTACGGCGGGACGCCGACAAAGAACACCACCTCCTGAAGGTCGGCGAGGAGCAGGTCTCGTGGGTAATCGAATCGGTCTGCGATCTCGTCGAGCGCGACACCATCACGCGCCGCGATCCACGGAATGGCGGCAACGAGACGACTCAGGCGCTCGGTGGCCGGAACGTTCACTCGAACCCTCCGGCCCAATTGACGATGAGCTGGCGCAGCTCGACTGGTTCGAGGACCTCCGCCCCGTCGAGGAAGCCGAGCACCCAGTCACGAAAGGCATCTCGGTTGCTCACCGAGAGTCGGACGGTCATGTCGCCCGTTTGGTCGGTCTTGACGACGTCGTCGTTCCGGAGGTGAACGCGTGCGGCCGCCGCACGGTCGGCATCGATCAGCACGGTTGTCTCGACGGCTGGTTCGTCGCCGAGCTCCCAGGTGCGGGTCACCTCGGGGCCTCGCACATCACGTCGCTCGAACGCATCGGGTGGGCCAAGGCGCACATCACCCTCGATCCGATCGATTCGGAACACCCGGTCGCCGTCGCGCACGCGGTCATGACCCGACACATACCAATGGCCGCGGGCAAAAGACATCCGCGATGGCTCGAGCTCCCGTTCGACACCACGGTACGAAAACGACGCCACCCGCCGCTGGGTGACCGCCCCATGAAGGTCGGCGGCGGCGCCCGATGTCGACACCGTGGCGACAGCATGTTCGGCCGCATCCGGAGCTTCGGAGTCGCCACCGAGCTTCCAGAACGCCTCTCCAGCTGAGTCGAGGCGGACAAGCGACGCCGCAACGTGCAACGCCGCAAGTTCGTCAGGGTCGAGGCCCGGGTCCGTACCGGCGTATTCCTCCTGGTCGATACGGTACCCGTCGATCGGCGGCTCGATCGTCCGAACAGGTTCGACCCGAATCGGGATCCCGATCGAGCGAAGATCGTCCTTGTCACGTTCGAAGGTCCGCCTGAACGACGCAGCGTTCTCCGGATAGCCGCCGATGCGGCCACGCAGATCCTCGGCGGTGAGCGGTTGCTCCGTATCGAGCAGCACCGCAAGGAGTTTCATCAAGCGTTCGAGCTTGGACATGACTAGCGGTCCGACCCTCTAGAGCGAAGCGATGAGCTTGTCGACGCGCTCATCGTGGCTGCGGAACGGGTCCTTGCACAGGACGGTGCGCTGCGCCTGGTCGTTGAGCTTGAGGTGCACCCAATCGACGGTGAAGTCGCGTCGACGCTCCTTGGCCCGCTTGATGAACTCGCCGCGCAGACGAGCACGAGTGGTTTGCGGCGGATTCTCGACGGCATGCGCGATGTCGTGGTCGTCGCAGACGCGTTCGACGAGCCCTTTGCGCTGCATCCGGTAATAGAGGCTGCGCGAACGGTGGATGTCGTGGTACTGCAGGTCGAGTAGAGCGACGCGTGGGTCGGCGAGCGAAAGGTCATGCCGATCTCGATAGGACTCGATCAGCTTGTGCTTGATGACCCAATCCACCTCGCGGTCGAGCGTCAATGGGTCGTCGGCGATCGCGGTCAGGCAATGCTCCCACATCTGTAGGGCTTGCTTCTCGAGCGGATCGAGCTCGTGGTGTTCGGCGAATCGAAGAGCACGCTCGAGGTATTCGCTTTGGATCTCGAGCGCGGATGCCTCACGTCCGTTCGCGAGACGAACCCGTCGGCGGCAGGTCGGATCGTGAGAGATCTCGCGGATCGCCCGTATGGGATTCTCGAGCGTCATGTCTCGCAGGACGACGCTCGGTTCTTCGAGCATTCGGAGAATGAGCGCCGCTGCGCCGACCTTGAGAAACGACGTGTACTCGCTCATGTTCGAGTCACCGACGATGACGTGGAGGCGTCGGTACCGTTCGGCGTCGGCGTGCGGTTCGTCCCGGGTGTTGATGATCGGCCGCGACCGAGTCGTGGCGCTCGAGACGCCTTCCCAGATGTGTTCGGCGCGTTGGCTCACGCAGAACATGGCGCCACGGGCCGTCTGGAGCACCTTCCCGGCGCCAGCATAGATCTGACGGCTGACGAGGAACGGGATGAGGACTTCGTTGTACGACCCGATGTCGTCGCGCCGACTCGTCAAGTAGTTCTCGTGGCAACCATAGGAGTTGCCTGCCGAATCCGTGTTGTTCTTGAAGAGGTAGATGTCGCCGCGAATGCCTTCTTCGACAAGTCGCTGCTCGGCGCCGACGAGCAATTGTTCGAGGATGCGCTCGCCGGCCTTGTCATGAACGATGACGTCGTAGACCGAGTCGCACTCGGGCGTTGCGTACTCGGGGTGTGAGCCGACGTCGAGATACAGGCGGGCGCCGTTGGCCAGGAAGACGTTGCTCGAACGTCCCCATGACACGACCCGACGAAACAAGTACCGAGCGACCTCGTCCGGAGAGAGTCGTCGTTGCCCCTCGAGGGTGCAGGTGACGCCGTATTCGTTCTCGAGCCCGAAGATTCGCCTCTGCATCGCCCGTCACCGTACCAAGTGGAGTTCGGTGCGATGGGTACGTTTCGCGGTTGTCAGGCAGCGTGGGGCATCGACGACGGCGTTTCTTCGCGTGCGGACTCGCCGGCGGCTCGGGCGATTCGGAGCATCGATGCGAATCCCTGGGCAGTTTGTGCCGTCTGCCCGAACCAGAACTGTGCCCGGGTGTCGAGCTCCGGATCCTCGATGTCGAGTAGATGCGCAAGGACCGGAATGTCCGCGGCGCGGAGCTGCAACGGCACATTCGGTGGAAGTCGTCGCTGACGCCGAATCGCCGTACTCAACCCGCGGAGAAGGTCATCGTTGGAATCGAGCCCGATACGGAATCGGACCCCTAGCGTGCCGACGCGCAGCACACCCCGAGTCGCGTCGTAGGCCATCGGTGTTCGGGGGGTGAAGTCGGGCCGCTTGCGCATGACATCGTCCAAGTTGACGCCGTAGCACTGCTCAAGCCGGGTCCGAAGGGCGGCGTTGAGCGGCGTTTTGCCGGACTCCACGTCCTCGAGGATCGCGGCGGGCAGCCCAAGGGCGGCCGCCGCACCGTCGACCGAATAGCCAACGAGGCTTCGGGCTGTGGCTGCTGCGTCCGCCACGACCTTCGGGTCGATGGCTGTTGGCGCTCCCGCGTGCTTATGCATCACGTCTCCGTCGGCGCCACGTCCGAAAACGTTGAGCATCACGCTTGTGCAATGATCCGTTTGGCTCAGGCCGCGACCCGTGGAGAGGAGTCAGAGACCGTCGAGTTCGCCGTCGGGGATTCGGACGAATGTCCGCCGCCCCTTCGTCCGGTCGAGCATGGCGACCTCGAGATCGTCATCGTCCAGGGTGCGGTCGTCGCCGGCAAGAGCGCCACGAGCGAGTTCAAGAGCCGCAGCTGCGGACATTCCGGCTTCGAAACCGCTCGCCACCCGCTCGCGAATTGCCTCCGCGTCGCCGCCGAGCACCACGATGTTGCGCTCGTCCATCACCGTGCCGTCGTAGAGGATGTGGAACAACTGCTCCTCCCCTGGCGTGTCGGTGATCTCCGCGACGAGGATCTCGACCTCCATCGGTTTCATCTCGTGGGTGAAGGTCTGGCCGAGCATCTGGGCGTAATTGTTGGCGAGGCTTCGAGCCTCGACGTCTTCGCGGCTGTACGTGAAGCCCTTGAGGTCCGCATGGCGGACTCCGGCGATCCGTAGCTGGTCGAACTCGTTGTACTTTCCGACCCCGGCGAAGGCGATGCGATCGTAGATTTCGGAGACCTTGTGCAGCGTCGCACTGGGGTTCTCCGCGCAGATGAAGACCCCGTGCTCGTACGCCATGGCCACGAGGCTTCGTCCTCGCGCAATGCCTTTCCGGGCGTAGTCGGCCCGGTCCTTCATCATCTGCTCGGGAGCGACGTAGAACGGCATGCTCATGGCGTGACCTCCCGGTGGTTGTCGGAGAACCGCTGAGCGATCTCGGCGAAGCGGTCGGCGACATCCGCATCCGCCAGTCGCGTAAATCCGTCGGCGTTGATGGTCACCATGATCGGGTAGATGCCGCGCAGTGTGTCCGCTCCCCCAGTGGCTGCGTCGGCGTCGGCCGCTTGAAACAGGGACTCGGCGAGTAGGTCAGCAGCGTCATCGGCGGTCATGTCACGCCGGTAGCCGACCTTGATCACCGTCTCGGCATGGAGTGACCCGGAGCCCGTGGCGGCATAGTCAGACTCCTCGTACCGGCCACCCGTGATGTCGTATTCGAAGAGCCTGCCGGTCTCCCGTGCCAGGTCGTAGCCCGCGAAGATCGGCACGACCGCCAGACCCGACATCGCGGCAGGGAGGTTCGATCGCAGCATCTGGCCGAGCTGATTGGCCTTGCCTTCGAGGCTCAGCGGTGAGCCCTCGACCTTCTCGTAGTGCTCGAGCTGGAGCTGGAACAACCGCACCATTTCGACCGCTGGTCCGGCGGCGCCGGCGATGGCCACCGCCGAGTGACGGTCGGCCGGAAAGACCTTCTCGATCGACCGATGCGAAATCAGATTGCCTGCTGTCGCCCGACGATCGCCTGCCATCACGACGCCGTCGATGTACCGGACGGCGACGCAGGTCGTGCCATGGGTGATCGTGTCGGGAGACTGCGGTGCTTCAGGTGCAGGAAACGGATCGTTGCCCTGGCGTCGAAGCAGCGCGGCGAAATCGGGGCCGGGATCTGCGCCCTGCCCGAACTGCGGAAGTGTCACTGGCCGCCCTTCTGGATGTAGCTCTTCACGAAGTCTTCGGCGTTCGTCTCCAGAACTTCGTCGATCTCGTCGAGAAGATCGTCCATGTCCGCCTTGAGCTTCTCGCCAGACTCGGTCGACGCCGGCAAGTCCTCGACCTGATCCTGTTCGGAAGGTGCGGCCTTGCGGCGTTGCTCGCGCTCTGCCATCTTCGGCTCCTTTCGTGCTTCGTTCGGTCCGAAACGTCCTGGGATCAGCTCCGGAGATTCTCCAGCAGCTCCAAGGGCGTTTCGCTCTGCTCCAACACCGTACCCACGTGGGCGCGGGTCCCCCGTGTCGGTTCCATCATCGGGATTCGTCGAAGCGGGTCCGTACCCACGTCGAACACAATCGAATCCCAATTCGCGGCGACGATCTGGTCTCCCCATCGACGAAGGCACTCGCCTCTGAAGTACGCACGCGTGTCATCGGGAGGCGCACTCATGGCGGCCGTCACCTCGGCGTCGTTGGTGATTCGGTGGAGGCCCAAGCGGCGCGCCAGGGAGCGGTCCGGACGAACATCGTGGTACTGGATGTCCATCGCGGAGATTCGTGCGTCGCTCCACTCGAGTTCGTGCCGTTCGCGGTAGGCCTCGAGCAACCGCATCTTGGCGATCCAATCAAGACGGTCGGCAAGAGACATCGGGTCCGACCGCAGCGACGCGAGCGTGGACTCCCACTCGTCGAGCACATCGAGCGCGACCGATCCGCCGATGTCGTCTGTGCCGTGACGTTCGACATGTCGGCGGGCATCGGCAGCGAGGGCTTCCTGGATGTCGAGCGCGGTGACACGCGATCCGTCCTCGAGGTCGAGGGGCCGACCCAACGACGTGTCGAAACTGACCTGCTGCATCGCCCGGACCGGATCCGCAAAGATCCAGCGACGGCGTATCGACTCCTGCTCGATCATTCCCAGGACGATGGCGGTCACACCGACCTTCAGGTAGGTGGAGTACTCGCTCATGTTCGCGTCGCCGGCGATGACATGGAGGCGGCGGTACTTGCGGGCGTCGGCGTGGGGCTCGTCGCGGGTGTTGATGATCGGGCGTTTGAGGGTGGTTTCGAGCCCGACCTCTTCCTCGAAGAAGTCGGCTCGCTGGGTGAGCTGAAAGTCGACCTCGTGGCGGGAAAGACCCGGCATCTCGGTGCCGACCTTTCCGGCACCGGTGTAGATCTGGCGGGTGACGAGGTGCGCGGTGCCGTGGTGGACGATTTGCCCGAATGGCGTCAATCGATCCATGAGGTAGTTCTCGTGGCAGCCATAGGAGTTGCCTTTGCCGTCACAGTTGTTCTTGTAGACGACGATCTCTTGGCCTGGCGGGAGCAGTGCGTCCACGGCGCGCATCGATTCGACGAGGATCTCTTCGCCAGCTCGGTCGTGGACGAGAACCGAACGAGCGTCGGCACACTCGGGAGTGGAGTACTCCGGGTGCGCGTGATCGACGTAGTACCGAGCGCCGTTGGTGAGGACTGCGTTGACGAGATGGGTTTCGATCTCGGGAGCGAGTGCGGAGAGCGAGGTCTCGCCGCGCGCGTCCCGTGACGGCGACTCGTCTTCGAAATCCCACGAGACCCGCGGGTATCTGCCGGGTTGAGCGGCGGAGAGATACGCCGTGATGAGCATCGACGATGCCGAGATCGGGTTGGGGTCGTCCGTGCCGCGCAGGACGATGCCGTACTCGGTTTCGATACCGATTGTCTTGGGGACCACCATCGCTACAGGTACTGACCTGTTCCGACGCGCTGAACCTCGCGGCCCCCTGTCGACGTTTCGGCGTCGCGGCCTACGAGAGTACGGATGTACACGATTCGCTCGCCCTTCTTGCCTGAGATCTTCGCCCAGTCATCGGGGTTGGTGGTGTTCGGGAGATCCTCGTGCTCGCGGAACTCGCGTTGGGTGGCGGCGACGAGGTCTTCGGTTCGAATCCCGCGCTGGCCACCACTGATTACGCGTTTGATCGCCAGTTGCTTGGCGCGTCGAACGATGTTCTCGATCATGGCTCCCGACGCGAAGTCCTTGAAGAACATGACCTCTTTGTCGCCGTTTTGATAGGTGACTTCGAGGAACTCACTGGATTTGTCGGTCCGGTACATCTCCGCAACGGCGTCGTCGACCATCGCAGCGACCGCCTTGTGACGGTCTCCGCCGCCAACGGTGTCGACCAATGTCTGATCGATCGGCAGATCCGAGGTGAGGTAGCGCCCGAAGATCGCCGCAGCGGACAGTTCATCGGGCCGTTCGATTCGGATCTTGACGTCGAGACGTCCGGGCCTCAGGATCGCCGGATCGATCAGATCCTCTCGGTTTGATGCACCGATCACGATCACGTTTCGTAGCGTTTCGACGCCGTCGATCTCGGCGAGAAGCTGGGGCACGATCGTCGATTCGATGTCCGAACTGATGCCGGAGCCTCGGGTTCGGAACAGCGACTCCATCTCGTCGAAGAAGACGATGACCGGCCAGCCTTCCTGGGCTTTCTCACGGGCCCGCTGGAAGACGAGACGAATTTGGCGCTCGGTCTCGCCCACGTACTTGTTGAGGAGTTCAGGACCCTTGATGTTGATGAAGAACGAGCGTGCCGTCGCGTCCTCGCTCACCTCGGCGACGCGTTTCGCCAGCGAGTTGGCGACCGCCTTGGCGATGAGCGTCTTGCCGCAGCCGGGTGGGCCGTACAACAAGATTCCTTTCGGGGACGGCAGCTGGAATTCGGCGAAGAGGTCGGCGTGGACGAACGGGAGCTCGATGGCGTCGGTGATCTGCTCGATCTGTTCGTCCAACCCACCGATGTCGGCGTAGCTGACATCGGGAACTTCCTCGAGTACCAGATCCTCGACGCCAGCACGGGGCAGCTTCTCGAGCACGATGTTGGAACGAGGGTCGACGAGCACGCTGTCGCCGGACTGGAGTTGGCCGTCACGGAGGTCTTCGGAGATTTCGGCCACCCGCTCCTCGTCGGCTCGTCCGACGATCATGGCTCGTCGGTCGTCGAGCAGTTCCCGAATACTGGCGATCTCGCCGGTGATGTCGTTTCCGCGGGCGAGCACGATGTTGAGGGTGTCGTTGAGCACGACTTCCATGCCGACACGCAGGTCGTTCTCGACTTCGGGCGAGATCGACACGCGAACCTTGCGGCCCCCGGCGTGAACATCGGCAGTGCCGTCCTCGTCGTTGAAGCCGAGGAAGGTGCCATACGACGCAGGCGCCTGCGTCAACTTGTCGACTTCGGCACGCAACGTGGCGATGCTGTCTCGGGCCTCACGGAGCGTGTAGGTCAATTTTTCGTTGCGGCTGACTGCCTTGGCTAGCTGACCCTTGGTTTCGAGAAGTCGCTCCTCGAGCGTGCGGACCCGCCGCGGCGCGTCCTCGAGCCGGTTGCGCAACGCTTCGATTTCGTCGCGCAACACGTCGGCTTGGCGACGTTCGTCGGCGAGCGCGTCTTCGAGATCACGCGGTGTGGGTTCGTTCACGGGGCCTCCCTCACCGGACCATACTGGCATCGAGCCCGTGGCGGAAGGAGTCAACCGGCCCGAGTGTGCGTCGATACACTTTGGGTACCGCAACGTCTTCCACGAACGAGGTGACGACACTCATGAAGGTCTGGATCGATCAGGATCTGTGCACGGGCGACGGCATTTGCGTCGAAATCGCCCCGGATGTGTTTGCGCTGCTCGACGATGGTCTTGCTTACGTCAAGGACGGCTCGAGCATCTTGTCGGACCCGGGTGGGGTCAACGGTCTGGCGGCGGTTCCGTCCGGCAAGGAGGACGGCGTGATCGAGTCGGCCGAGGAATGTCCGGGCGAGTGCATCTTCATCGAGGTGTGACGCCGCCGCTGAAAGGCGGTGGCTGGCGGTCGGCGGGTGGCCGTGGGTTGCGGTCGGCGGGTGGCCGTGGGTTGCGGTCGGCGGGTGGCCGTGGGTAAGGCGTACGAGCACATCACCGAGCCCATGCGTCGGCTCGTGGCTGACTCGAAGATGTTCTTCGTCGCGACTGCGCCATCGAGTGGAGGTCGCGTGAACGTCTCGCCGAAGGGGTACGAGAGCTTTGCGATCCTCGACGACAACACGGTTGCCTACGCCGACATCACCGGCAGCGGCGCCGAGACGATCGCTCATCTGCGCGATGACGGCCGGATCACGTTCATGTTCTGTGCGTTCGACGGTCCGCCGAACATTGTCCGATTCCAGGGTCGGGGTCGCGCAGTCTTCGCTGGAGAACCAGATTTCGAGCACCTCGTCGAGACGGTCGGTCGCCCTCCAGGGCTGCGGTCGGTAATCGTCGCCGACATCGATCGCACCTCGACGAGTTGCGGGTACGCAGTTCCGTTCATGGAGTACGTCGAGGACCGTCCGCGGTTGGCTGATCATTGGGCTGACGCAACCGCCGACGAGTTGGACGCGTACCATCGCGCCAAGAACGCCGTGTCGATCGATGGGCTCCCTGGGGTTCCCTAGATCAAGAGGCACGGTCAGTCCCGGGCTGCGTCACTCGAATTGGGTTTGTCGGGGGCGGCGAGTAGCCGAGCGCTGGTCAAGAATCCGGTGTGTGCCACCATCCGGTGGTCGGGTCGCACCGCATGTCCCTCGATGTGCCAACCGCGATTCATCACTTCGACGGTTTCGGTCATCGCAAAGCCGTTCTCCCGGAGTGCGTTACGTAGTCGGCTGACCTGGATGATGCTCGGCGTATACGCCACGAGAATGCCGCCGGTCCGGAGTGCAGTCGCGGCGTGCGGTACCACCTGCCAGGGTTCGGGGAGGTCCAGGACGACTCGATCGAGATCGGTCTCGTCGATCCCGTCGTAGGCATTGCGAAGCTCCACTCGGTAGCGCTCGAGTGCTGCGGGGCCCAAGAGCTGGGCGACATTCTTTTGGGCTCGTGCCGCAAAGTCCTCGCGGAGTTCGTAACCAACAATGTCGGCGCCGGCTCGAAGCATGGTCATCGATAGCGCTCCGGAACCCACGCCGCTTTCGAGAACTCGCACACCGGGAAAGATGTCGGCGATCATCAGGAGCGGCCCGAGGTCCTTCGGATAGATCACCTGTGCGCCCCGAGGCATCTTGAGAATGAACTCCGACAAGGTTGGGCGGACAACAAGGTACGAGCCGCCGCGGGTCGACTGGACGAATCGGCCCTCGGGCTTTCCGATGACGTCATCGTGGGGGACCAGCCCCGCGTGACTGTGGAACTCGCCGCCGGACTCGAGTGTCACCAGATATCGGCGATCCTTGATGTCCACGAACTGGACGAGTTCTCCTTCGACGAGATCGCCAGTGTTCATGATGTTGCTCCCGTTGGGTGCTTCGTGGATCCGAGCTCGACCGTCACGCTGGTGGTGCTGGCTCGCTCACGGAGCCGGCAGAACGAACATCGATCGGCCGATGTCGGCGCGCCGCACTCCTCGCACGCCCGGAGGTCGGTTCGGGCCGTGTCGGAACCCTGCTCGAAATGTCGCAATCCTTGCCGGAGGAACCCGAGGTAGAAGTCCTGCTTGGCTCCCGGTGTGCGTTCTTCGAGCGTGTTGAGCAGTTCTTTGTAGGCGAGATGGTTGTTTCCGTCGGCCATCGGACACTCGTCGAGCACGTAGTCGATGCCTCGAAGTAGGCACCACGCAGCCGTCTCGCGTTCGGTGAGGCGGACGAGTGGCTTCGCCTTGCGGGGGAAGCCATCGCCTTCCGCAAGTACGGGCCGCTGGCGGCCGAGATAGTCGTCTTGCCAGCGCATGACGTTGCCGAACAGTACGGCGGCCTCATCGTCGAGGTTGTGGCCAGTCACGACGACATCGAATCCGCCCTCACGGGCCACCTGGTCAAACACGTGGCGTTTGGAGAGACCACAGGCGCTGCACGGTACGCGACCGGTTCGACCGGCCGCGTCGGGCACAGAGAAGCCGTAGGTGGCTGCGAGGTCGACGACCTGTAGAGCGAGGCCTCGCTCTGCCGCGAACCGACGGGTCATCTCGGTCGATTGGTCCGAGTAGTTGTCGATGCCGAGACCGATCGTGAGGCCTTCTGTCGTGTATCCGAGCTCGTCGAGCATGTCCCAGAGAGCCAGACTGTCCTTGCCTCCGGACACGGCGACGAGAATGCGGTCGGTCGGCCCGAACATCTGGTGCTTCTCGATCGTCTTCGTCACCTGCGAGCGGCAGAACCGCAAGAAGTGCTCCTCGCAGAACGCTGCGTTGTGTTGTCGGAGATCGATGACTGGGGCCCCTCGGCACACTCGACAGGTCCTCGCCATCTCAGACGTCCCCGCCAGAGATCACCCGACGGATCTCGACATCGGCATCGTCTGTGATCGTCGTGTCGTCGGTCACGAGTCGTCCGTCGACGATGACGAGTACGGCGTCGCGGTGGAAGCCAAGCGAGGACACGAGGTCACGCACCCGGATCGGACCCTCGATCTCCAGCTCACGCCGGGGATTGCGGATGGTGACCTTCATCCGGCCGGCGATGCGTCCGTCGGCTGATCGTCGATCGCTCGTTTGGGGAGGCGTCTCGGTTTCGTGCTCCGCCGATGCGGACGTGCCTCGGCTGGTTCGACCGAGCGTGAGCGCACGTGAGTGGTCTCTCCGCCGACCGTCGAACGCGAGGCCTTTCCGCTCGATGGTGCGGACCGTTTCTCTCGGCGAGCCTCGTTGCTTGCGGCCTTGGCAGAGCGGGCGTCAGCTTTGGCGGTTGCTTTTGCTGAGCGGGCGTCGGCTTTCGCGGTTGCTTTTGCTGAGCGGGCGTCAGCCTTCGCTTGGCGAGCGGAGTCCTTGGCTTCGGTGCGTCTCGAACGTTTCTCGGCCTGGCGACTCGCCTTGTCGGCGCGGCGAGCGCTGCGCTTCGCCTTCCGCTTTGCCCGTCGAGACGGTGGTGGGTCCGAGACGACCTCCTTGCCGAGGATCTCGTTGATCCGTGCCGCGTCTGGGGCCTCGAGAATCTTCGCTCCAGCTGCGGCGAGCGCAGCGGGGGCGAGTGCGGTCGCCCGGGGAGGTTTCCGCTTCGGTCCGACCAGGTACTTCCGGCCCTCACCGCGGCCACGCCGAGACTGCTCGGGTACGTGAACGAGCGTCCACGCCTCCCCCTCGCCCAGAGGTTCGGACAGCGCAATTGGCGCTTCGCCCTTCTTCGAGACCCGTGCCCACAAGCGGCGGAGGGTCAGCACGACCCAGATGCCACGCCACATCGGCGAGCCGCCAAGGAGCCCTTTGCGGAGCGCGTTCATGGAGACGAGGCGCTTCAGATACGCACGCCGAAGAAAGGGAAACATCAGATCCGGCGGATCTCCACGACCGCCGAGCGCTTGGATCCCACACGACGGCCGAGCAGGAACATGATGATCAGAACGATCAAGCCGCCACCGATCGCCGCGGGGACGGCTCGGTTCTTCGCCGAATTGGTGACGTTGTCCACCTCGTCCTTGATCTCTCGAAACTTCGACTCGATGTCGTCACGGCTGATCGGCGCTTGCTCGGTGGTCATTGATCGAGGCCTTTCGTGATCCGGGTAGAGAGGGCGTACGCAACGATCGCCACAGCGACAAACACGGCGAGGTAAGGCACGATCACCCCAGGCCCTTCGCCATCATCGCCGCCGTTGAAGATGCCGATCTGCTGGAGGCCGCGCAGAAGCGCCATCACCAAGAAGAACAGGCCGAGCCCGAGCGCAACCGCACCGGACACGCCCCACTTCAGGTAGTCGCCGAGCCCCTTGAGCGGCTCTGCGGTCTCTTGCATCGTGTACGCCTTGACGAGATCGAAGACCTCTTGGGCGTTCTCTTGTGGTGTCTTCGGGCCGTCGGCCACGTGGCAACCTCCGCTCGTCAGCACTGGACAACCTACCGTCCGCGCGCCCGGCTCGCCCTCCCCCGGGTCAGTCCGCTCCCCCGGTGGCATCGAGGATCATTTGAAGGTCGTCGAGCTGCTCGCGCAGCAACCCGATTTGTTCGGACGTCGTCGTGGCTTCGAGGACACGTTGGCGGTCGAAGGTGGTAGTCGGCGCGAGCGCCGCGATTTGATCGAGCCGATCGTGCGGGTCAGTGCTGAACCCGAGCTCGTCGGGCATCGCCTCCCCATGACGAGCGAGCGTTTCGGTGAGGACACGTCGGAGAGAGCTCTCGACCTCGTCGAGTGCTCCACCGTCGTCGCGGCGTGACCGATCGCGGACGATCGCTCGCGGATAGGGGTCCTCGGGCAGCCATTCGATCACGTCGATCCGTCGACGGCCGACGGCGACGAGTCCCCAGCGGCCGTCGGGGAATTCCTCGGACTCGATCACTTCGACGACGGTTGCGACCGTTGCTCGCGCATCGCCACCACCGACCTCATGCCCACGCTCGATGAGCACGATCCCGAACTCGGGGTGATCTCTGCCGGCGAGGTCCTGCATGAGCATGCGATACCGAGGTTCAAACACATGTAGCGGCACGACCTGATGAGGAAAGACGGTCGATCCGAGCGGAAACATCGCCATTTCGGTGGCAGGAGACGACGACATCAGCCGATCGGTGCCAGCACGTCGACCGACGGACCTTCGGGGTACTCGATGAGCTCGAAGGCGATGCGGTCTTGCGTGGCGGTCATTTCATCGAGCGGGTAGAGGTCCGTGGTGTTCGCAATCCACGCGAACGTGATGGGTGTGCCGTCGGAGGCTTCGGCGACGCCTGCAAGCGCCCCGACCTCGTTGAGCCGTCCGGTTTTCGCTCGGATCCGGCCTTCTGCAGGCGTGCCAACCATGCGCTCGAGCAAGGTGCCGGTCTGTCCAGCCACCGCGAGTCCGTCATGCAGCGCCGTGCCTGACGTGTCGTCGAGGATCTCGACCAGCAGGGCGCACGTCAGGCGATTGTCTGACGCCAAACCGGAGCCGTCGACGACGTCGATCTCCGAGGTCGTGAAACCTCGGGTCCGAAGCAGCGACTCGAGCGCGGCGGCCCCGTCGACGGTCGTCCCTCGTCCAGTGGCGGCCTGGCCGATTTCTTTGAGGAGCAGCTCGGCGCCCATGTTGTCCGACACGTCGACCATCTGGTTGGTGGCGACGGAGATTGGATCAGACATGAGCGTTGCGATCGTGCGGGCCCCAACGGGTGCTTCGCCCGCCGCGGCGGACTGTCGAATGACGACCGATCGAGCTTCGAGCTCGTCATCGAAGTAGGCCGCGGCGAACGCCGCCGGGTCCGTGGCCGCGGTGGAGAGCGAATTGGCGGGATTGATCGAATCCCAGCTGACGAATCCGTCGTTGATGACCAATGCAGACAACGGGCCGGTCTGGTTCTGCGCAACATTCGTAAACCGTTCAGGCCACTGCGGCACGTATCGCTCGGTGTCGTAGTGGGTTTCGTCACCGATCACGGCTCCAGTGATCTCGCTGATGCCTGCGGCGACGACCGCGTCGGCCAGCTCTTCGATTGGCGTGCGGTGGTGCGGCTGCTGTTCGTATCGGTCGGTGTACGCACCAGCGGCAAGCAACGGGTCACCGTCGCCAACAATCCAGAGATTTCCGTCGAGGACGCCGTCGGCGAGCGGAGCATCCGTGACCACCCGCGTCTCGTATCGGAAATCCGCGCCCAGTGTCTCGTAGACGCCGTACGCGGTGAGCAGCTTCTGCGCGGACGCCGGAACCAGCGGAAGCGTCGGGTTCTGCTCGTACACGACCTCGCCGTCGATCGACACGACCATGCAGCTTTGCGAAGGGAACGTTGCGCCGACGGCCTCGAGGTCGGTGCGGAACTGGTCGAGGACGATTGGAGCCCGCAGATACTCCGGAATCCGCCGTACCGACAAGAGCGGTGTCCGGGTCGCCGGGGCGTCGTTGCCGGCGGGTTCGGCGGATTCGTCGGCCAAAGCCCGATCGGTCTCGACCGCTTGCCATGCCGCCACGCCGGCGATCACGAGCAGCACGAGAGGCAGGATCCATCGCCGCATGGCGGGAACTGTAGCCAGCCGATGCGGTAGGTTCGCATTCCGCTCGCCGGATGGAGGTCACGCTCGTGATGACGACTCTTCTTACCGCCCTCATGACGGGCTTTGTCCTCACCCAGATCGCCAATGTCGCCACGACCGTCTATCTGCATCGGGCGCTTGCGCATCGAGCCGTGACCGTGTCGACCCCGCTCGCTGTCATCTTCCGGGTCACGATCTGGCTGCTGACCGGCATTCGCCCGCGCCAATGGGCGGCGGTCCACCGAAAACACCACGCGTTCACCGACGAAGAGGCTGATCCGCATAGTCCCGCACAACTCGGCTGGGTCCGCGTACAGATGACCAACGTGCACTTGTACCGCCGCGTTGCCCGCGACGACGAACAGGTGACCCGCTACGCACGCGACCTACCGCCAACGAGGCTCGACCGGCTCCTGCTCGATCATGCGCTTGTCGGGCTCTCTCTGGCGGCGCTATGTCTGGTCGCCGTACTCGGATGGTGGGGAGGGTTCATTGCTTTCGGAACGCACGTCGTGCTGTACCTCAGCCTGTCGGCGGCCGTGAACGCGGTCGCGCACACGTTCGGGACTCGACCGTACGAAAACTCTGCGACCAACGTCCGCTGGTTGGCCTTTCTGACCTGTGGCGAAGGATTTCACAACAACCATCACGCAGCGCCCACGTCCGCACGATTCGCACTCGATCGCAGCCAGGTCGACTTCGGTTGGTGGGTCATCGGCGTGGCTCGCCGATTCGGTCATGCGACCGTTCGTCACGATCAACCCGTCTTCGTCAATCCGCCTGTAGGAGCCTCTTCATGACCGAGAACATCGACGGAGCATCGGCGACGACCATGCAAGTTCTGGCGGCACTGTTCATCGACCAGATCGATTTTCGGCAAATCGACGGCGGGGCCACCCACATCGACCTCACCGGAGTGCAGTTCTCCGCTCCGGCTCCCGTAGACGGGCCCCACCAGTGGGCGCCACATCTCGTCGCCCTCGTGCGCGCCGGCTCCGAACATTCCGGCTCCGCGGTTCTCGAAGCGGTCTTTTTCGTCGACGGCGAGCAGGTCGCCCGAAGTGTCCAACCGCTTCAGGTCGAGCCCGGCAAGTTCGGGTATCGCTTGGTCCGCGCCGAGATCGATGTGCCATCGACCCCGTTCAGCGTCGAGACACACGTCCGTCTCGACGACGGACCAGCGATCATCGTGCCGTTCACCGTGCTCGACGCTGCACCGAGCGACGCCTGACGTGTTCGAAGCTGCTTCGGCGATGAGCGAGCACCCGCTTGCGTCCCACGCCGTCGGCGAGGTCGCCGGTGACATCCTCGAGCGACTTGGGCCCGGGGTCGATCTTGCTGTCGTGTTCGCGACCGGAGACCTCACCGGCCCGCTCGAAGACGTGGTGCCTGCCCTCGCCACACTGCTCGACACCGAAACCGTGATCGGCACCACTGCGTGCGGAGTTCTCGGCGGTCCTCGAGAGATCGAAGATGGATCGGCGCTGTCGGTCATGGCGTTCCGAGGATTCGACGCCGAACTCGTCCGATTCGACCCCGGCGCCCGAGACCCCGACGGAGGATGGGAACGCCACGACGACGACACCGAACTGGTCCTGCTCGCCGACCCGTTCAGCTCGCCCGTGACCGAGATCATCGACTCGGCCCACGCCGCAGGCGTGCGGTGCGCCATGCACGGCGGCCTCGCCTCGGCCGCGACCGCTCCCGGAGGCAACCGACTGATCGCCGGTCGTCGCCTCCACGCCGATGGCGCTGTCGGTGTTGCGTTGCACGGAGCGACTGTCGAGTCGGCCGTCTCGCAGGGTTGTCGACCGGTGGCGCAACCCCTCACCATCACCGGCGCCGTCGGCAATGTCATCACCGAGTTGGCATCTGAGCCTCCACTGCCACTCCTCCGGCGACTCGCAGAGCAGGTCAGCCCTCGTGATCGAGAGCGCATGGCCGAGGCTCTCCACGTCGGAATCGTCATCGACGAATCGAACTCGGAAGAGTTCGCCACGGGCGACTTCTTGATCCGCGGACTCCTCGGTGCCGACCCCGACACTGGAGCGATCGCCGTCGGTGCTCATGTCGAAATTGGCTCGACCATCCAGTTCCACGTTCGTGATGCGGAGACGGCGACAGCGGATCTCCACCAGACGCTGGCCGAGGTTCACGGTGCCGCAGCGCTCGTATTCACGTGTAACGGACGGGGAGAGCGGCTCTTTGGGGCGCCGGGCCATGACGCCGAGACGATCGCCGAACTGACCGGCGTGAACGCGCTCTCCGGGATGTTCTGCGCTGGCGAGATCGGCCCTGTCGGAGGTCAGAACCACGTTCATGGCTTCACGGCGAGCAGCCTTGTCTTCTCCGGCTAGCGTTCGACCCAGACCGCTTCAGGAGCAGCTCGTGAACGAACTCGATCAACGCACCATCAACACCATCCGTGGCTTGTCGATGGACGCCCCCCATGCCGCCCGCTCAGGCCACCAAGGCACGGCGATGTCGCTGGCACCGGTAGCCCACGTTCTCTTCAGCAGGATCATGAACTTCAACGCGGCGAGCCCCGATTGGTTCGACCGCGACCGCTTCATCCTCTCCCCCGGGCACGCCTCGATCCTGCAGTACAGCCTGCTTCACCTCTACGGATTCGGCCTGACACTCGATGACCTGCGCGAGTTTCGCCAGTGGGAATCAGCGACGCCGGGCCACCCGGAGGTCGGACACACCGCTGGGGTCGAAGTCACCACTGGGCCGCTCGGACAAGGCTTCGCGAACGCGACCGGCATGGCGATCGCCGAAGCGCACATACGGGCCCGCCTCGGAGCCGACGTGTGCGACCACTGGATCTTTGGTCTGTGCAGCGACGGCGACCTCCAAGAAGGTGTCAGCCACGAGGCGGCCTCCCTTGCCGGGCATCTCGGGCTCGGCAAGATCGTGTTCGTCTACGACGACAACGCCATCTCGATCGACGGACCGACCGACCTGTCCTTCAGCGATGACTCGGCAGCGCGATTCCGTGCCTATGGATGGCATGTCGTCGAGGCTGGCGACATCGGCGAAGACCTCGATGCCCTTGAGTCGGCGATCCGCGAAGGGATGGCCGTCACCGACAAGCCGTCGCTGATCGTGCTCAAGACAACAATCGGCGTTCCGGCAACCGAACACGCCGGAACGCATCATGCCCACGGCTATGCCATCAAAGACGATGAGATCGCCGCCACGAAGACCGCAATGGGCCTTCCCGCCGACGAGACCTTTCATGTCGCAAGCGACGTGGCCGAATACTGCCGCACGCTCGGGGCTCGGGGCGCCGAGCGCCAATCCGCTTGGCAAGCGCGAGTCGACGACTTCGACGGCGACGGCATTGCGCTGGCGGCGCTGGTCCGCGGCGAGGCCCCCGACGGCTGGGCGGATGCTCTGCCAACCTGGAACGTCGGCGAATCGGTTGCCACCCGCAAGGCGTCCGGAGCGGTGCTCCAAGCACTTGCCGACGTCCACCCCGGCGTGCTCGGTGGGGGCGCTGACCTGACCGGAAACACCGGCACCGTGATCAGCGGCCACGGTGTCTTCCGTGACGAGCCGGCCGGCAAGCAGATCCACTTCGGCATCCGTGAACACGGCATGGGGTCAGCGATGGTCGGCATGGCCGCACACGGACACCTCGTGCCGGTCGGCGGAACATTCCTTGTGTTCAGTGACTACATGCGGGCTGCCGTTCGACTCGCCGCCCTGGGCCACCTCCAGATGGTGTTCTCGTGGACCCACGATTCGGTCGGCGTCGGCGAGGATGGCCCGACCCATCAGCCGGTCGAACACGTGGCGTCGCTGCGCGCCATGCCCGGTCTTGATGTGTGGCGACCAGCCGACGCCAACGAGGTGGCCGCGGCATGGGGAGCGGCGCTCGGCCGTCGGTCGCCTGCAGCGATGGTGTGCAGCCGCCAAAACGTGCCGGTGCTCGATGGTGTCGATGCCGCTGGTGTCGCTCGTGGCGGGTACGTCCTGCACGACCCTGAAGATGCCGTCGCAACGGTGGTCGCCACGGGCTCTGAGGTGCAACATGGCGTCGATGCCGCAGCGACGCTCGCCGCGTCAGGCGTCGCGATTCGTGTGGTGTCGCTCCCCTGCTGGGAGGTCTTCGCCGAACAAGGCGCCGAATACCGCGCCTCGGTGATTCCGCGCACGCACCCGACGATCTCGATCGAGGCGGGCACGACGTTCGGCTGGGAACGCCATGCAGACATCTGTCTCGGCATCGACCGCTTCGGTGCGTCGGCGCCTGGCGACGAGGTCATGGAACGCTTCGGGATGACTGCAGGCGCGGTCGTCGACGCGGTCCGGGCCGCGATCAGCTGATCACCGGCACCCTGCCCACCTGGTCAGGGTCGAGCCGGTAACGTCGGCGGCATGGACCGTACGACCCTGCATCGCCTGTTCGACGAACACCAACAGAGCCCGTGGCTCGACAATCTGCGCCGCGGATGGCTTCACGATGGTGAGCTCCAGCAGTGGCTAGACCGAGGTGTTCGAGGGATCACGTCCAATCCGAGCATCTTCCAGAAGGCGATCGAAGGTTCCGACGAATACACGGAGCAGTTCGCTGCGCTTCTCGCCGATGGCGCCACCGTCGAACAGGCCTATTGGGGTCTCGTCACGACCGACATCGAAGACGCGCTCGCCCTGTGCCGGCCGTTGTATGACGAGTCGGGCGGACTCGACGGATATGTCTCCGTCGAAGTCGATCCGGGACTCGCTCGAGACCAAGCCGGTACCGAGGCGTCAGCACGGCATCTTTGGGACTCGATCGACGAGCCGAATCTCTACGTCAAGGTGCCAGCCACCGCCGAGGGTGTGCCAGCGATTGAGCAGATGATCGCCGAGAAACGCAGCATCAACGTCACGCTGCTGTTCTCGGTCGAGCGGTACCGCGAGGTCATGGAGGCCTACATCGCCGGGCTCGAGCGCGCCGAAGGCGATCTGTCAGCGATCTCGAGCGTCGCGTCGTTCTTCATCAGTCGGGTTGATGTCGAGGTCGACAAGCGACTGGAAGCCATCGGGACCGACGCGGCACTGGCGCTGCGAGGCAGGGCTGCGGTCGCCAATGGCAAGCTCGCCTATGCAGCTTTCACGGAGGCCTTCAGCGGGCCACGGTGGGAGGCTCTCGTCGAGCGGGGCGCTCGGGTTCAGCGCCCACTGTGGGCGAGCACGAGCACGAAGAACCCGGATTACCCCGACACCCTGTACGTCGACCAGCTGATCGGGTCAGATTCGGTGAACACGATCCCGGACTCGACACTCGGACACTTTCTCGACCACGGCACCGTGTCCAGGACGGTCGATGCAGACCTCGACGAGGCTCGTTCGCTACTTGCCGACATCGCCGCCGTGGGCGTCGACTTCGACGATGTGGCCGTCGTGCTCGAGGACGAAGGCGTCGCTGCCTTCGAGAAGAGCTTCGACTCGCTTCTCGCGTCGCTGACGCAGAAAGCTGCCGAACTCAGCTGACGAGACCCAGTCCGCGAGTCACTTGCATTTCGCAAGTGACTCGCTACAGTGCAGGCCGTGGCGATGTCTGCACCATCGACGACAACCGACCCAATCACCGCCGCGCTCGACGCCATCGGCGACCGATGGTCCCTTCTGGTCCTGCGGTCGATCTTTGCTGGCTCGCACCGATTCGCAGAAATCGTTGAGGACACGGGCATCTCGACCAATCTGTTGACCAATCGACTCCAGCGACTGGTGGATCACGGCATCGTGTCGAAAACGCCGTACCAGCAACGTCCAACACGCCACGAGTATCGGCTCACTGACGCTGGCCGAGAACTCTCACCTGTCCTCGTGTCGCTCCTGCAGTGGGGCGTGCGGTGGAGCGACTCGGAGACGACGGCCACAACCCTCGTTCACGCCGGCTGCGGGGCCGTCGTCGAGAACGTCACCCGATGTAGCGGGTGTGGCGAACCGGTCTCCGCGAGCCGCATTCGCCGAAGTGATGCCGACCGACCCACCAGCGAAGCAGAGGCCCGCCGATGACCACCCTCGAGACCCGGTCCGAGCCGATGCTGAGCGAGGCCGTTCGAGAATCCATGGCCAGGGCCTCAGCGACCCGAGACCGGCTGTCAGGCCACCGCATCACGTGGTCGCCGAAGGTCTTCATTCCCTTGACCAAGCTGTGCCAGGACCGCTGCGGATACTGCACGTTCGCCGAACCGCCAGCGAGGGTCGAGTCGCCGTACCTGTCGCTCTCCGAGGTGTTAGCGATCGCGCGACGCGGCGCCCGTGCGGGATGCCACGAGGCGTTGTTCACCCTCGGTGAACGGCCCGAACTGCGATACCCCGCGGCACGCGCCTGGCTCGACGAGCAGGGGTATGCCTCGACGGTCGACTACCTGCGCGCCGCCGCCGAACTCGTACTGACCGAGACCGGACTGCTCCCTCACGCCAACGCCGGCGCCCTTGATCCCGATGAGCTCGCTATCTTGCGCCGCGTCGCACCGTCTCAGGGGATGATGCTCGAGTCGCTGAATCCGGATCTTGAGTGTCACACCGGTTCGCCCGATAAAACTCCAGAGCGCCGCCTGGCCACGCTCGAGGCCGCCGGAGCGCTCAACATCCCGTTCACGACGGGCATCCTCGTCGGCATCGGCGAGAGCCGAGACGATCGAATCGCGGCGCTCGAAGCGATCTCAGCTTCGCATGTGCGGCACGGCCATGTGCAAGAAGTGATCGTGCAGAATTTCTTGCCGAAATCGGACACGCGCATGCACCGACATCCGCCGTGTCCGGCCTCGGACCATCTCGAGGCCATCGCGCTCGCCCGAGAGATTCTTCCCGCAACGGTTCGTATCCAGGCCCCACCGAATCTTGTGACGGATGTGGCCAGCCTGGTCGACGCCGGAATCGACGACCTCGGTGGCATCTCTCCGGTCACGATCGACCACGTCAATCCCGAAAAACCCTGGCCGCAGATCGACGAAATCGCCGCCACACTCCCACACGGATATGTGCTCGCTCCCCGCCTGACCGTCCATCCGAGCTTCATCGAGGACCGCGAACGGTGGATCGATGAGTCCCTGCACTTCGCGGTCGGAGACCGTGCCGACGCCGAAGGGCTCGGACGCGACGATCCGGGCGCGGTCTTCCCAGAGCGGACGATGGAAGCCGGTGCTGTCGGAGACGGGGCAGAGGTGGTGTTGATCGGCGACCGGTCGACGGCCTGGTACTCCGGAGCCGACGCCCCGGCACCCACCCTGCTGCCTGCCCCCGGACAGGCCGTTGGTGCGGTTGCCGAGGTCTTGGCCGAGGCGCGCTCGGGAGCGGTGCTCGACGAGGATCAGATCGTCACGCTCTTCAGCGCCCGAGGCGCCGAGGTTGCGGCTGTGGCCGAACTTGCCGATCAGTTCCGAGCCGAGGCGGTGGGCGATGTGGTCACGTTCGTCGCCAACCGAAACATCAACTACACCAACGTCTGCACGTTCAAGTGTCAGTTCTGTGGCTTCTCCAAGGGGCCGCTGTCGCTGAATCTGCGCGGCGCGCCGTACCTGCTCACCCTCGATGACATCGCTGAACGCGTTGCCGAGGCTGCCGAGCTTGGTGCCACCGAGGTGTGCCTGCAGGGCGGTATTCATCCCGACTTCGACGGCGACTACTACATCGATGTGATCGACGCGGTGCACCGCGCCGTGCCCGACATGCACATCCATGGGTTCACCGCCCTCGAAGTCACCGAGGGTGCCAAGCGGCTCGGCGAGCCGCTGGAGCAGTATCTGACGCGGTTGCGAGAGGTCGGTCTCAAGTCCCTCCCCGGCACAGCGGCCGAGATCCTCGACGATGAGGTTCGTGCGACCCTGTGTCCCGACAAGGTCAACACCGAAGAGTGGCTCGAGGCGCACCGGCTCGCGCATCGCGTCGGACTCACGTCGAACGTCACGATCATGTTCGGAGCGGTCGAATCGACTCTGCACTGGGCCCGGCATCTCCTACGCACGCGGGAGCTGCAACTCGAGACCGGCGGCTTCACGGAGTTCGTCACCCTTCCGTTCGTGCACATGGCTTCGCCGATTTATCTCCGTCGGCGTGCGCGACGAGGGCCGACTTTCCGCGAGACATTGCTGATGCACGCCGTTGCTCGGATCGTGTACCACGGAGCGATCGACAACATCCAAGCGTCCTGGCCCAAGATTGGGTTGCCCGGCGTCGGACAGTTGCTCCATGCGGGCGTCAACGACCTCGGGGGCACGCTCATCGATGAGAACATCAGTCGGGCTGCTGGTGCATCGCACGGAACAGCCGCTACTCGAGAGGACTTCGCCGCACTCGTTGGGCCACTTGGACGCACCCTGCGCCAACGCAACACCACCTACGACCTCATCGACTGATCTGGACGCGTCCCCGCTCGACCAACCGGCGTCGCTACGCTGCGCGCATGGAGAAACTCCCCCGCTATCGGACCGGACGCGACGACATCGATGCCGCCATTGCTCAGGTGATCGACGAAGCGGACATCCGCGCCAACGAGGACCTCGTCTTCGAAATGGTCGTGTCCGCTCTTCGGATGGGACGCGATGACGTCGGACGTGCCGACCTCAAACTGGTCAATGCGGCTCTGAAGGAGCTCCGATACGCCTTCGACGTTTTTGCTCCGTATCAGGCGATCCGAAAGTGCTCGATCTTTGGATCGGCACGGATCACCGCTGGCGACCCTGCGTATGAGAGCGCGAAGCAGCTCGGCGCCTCGATGGCTGACCGCGATTGGATGGTCATGACCGGCGCCGGACCCGGCATCATGGCGGCGGGTCTCGAGGGAGCGGGCGCCGAAAACTCCTTCGGGATCAACATCGTGTTGCCCTTCGAAGCATCCGCCAACGAGTTCATCGCTGACGACCCGAAGCTCATCAACTTCCGCTACTTCTTCACCCGGAAGGTGACCTTCATGAAGGAGAGCCACGGCTATGCGATTCTTCCCGGTGGTTTTGGGACGATGGACGAAGCATTCGAGCTGCTCACCCTCATGCAGACAGGTAAGTCGATTCTTGCCCCAGTCGTGCTCCTCGACCCCGAAGGATCGACGTACTGGGAACGATGGGAGGAGTTCGTCACCAAGGAACTCCTCGCGGATCGACTCATCTCCCCCGCGGACATGTCGTTGTTCTTGTTGACCAACTCGGTCGAGGATGCTGCCGACGAGATGGTCCGCTTCTACTCGACTTATCACTCTGCTCGGGCGGTCGGGCAGCGACTTGTTCTTCGGCTTCATCGTGCACCGAGTGACGACGAGATTCGGACGCTCACGGCCGAATTCGGAGACATCATCGAAGCCGGTTCGATCGAGGCCATCGACGCGACCGAATCGGAGATTCGCGACAACGATCACCTCGATCTTGATCGAATCGCCTTCCGATTCAATCGCCACGGCTATGCCCGGCTTCGTCAGCTGATCGACGCACTCAACGCCTCAAGTCCTGAGCCGCTTTCATGACCGAACGACGAGCCTTCGCCAGTCGCTTCTCCTCGTCGGCGGCCCACCGGTCGGATTCGCCGGCTTCGAGACGGCTGCGCATGTTGTCCATGCCCAAATCGGCGATCTCCTCGGCGATGGCATCCAACCGGTCGGCGATGTCGTGACGGGCGTGCTCGGTCATCCCCGCACTGTAGGAGTCGCTGGCTCGGTCGTGGGTGTCCGGCGATGAGCGGCGTAGCAGCTGCTGGTGGTGGGGTTCCGTGGGTGTCCTTCGACGCCGCGGACGGCGATACGTGGCTCTTCGATGCTGCGTTCTTTGGTTCGTCGTGGCAGTGCATCTGGGGTAACGGCTGTCAGGGGATTGAAGAGACTCAGGACGCGGACGGGATGCGTGGCTGCTGTTCGTATGGCGCGCACTTCGCTGATCTCGATGACCTCCACCGGGTCATGGACGTGGCGGCGGCGCTACCAGCGAAGACCTGGCAACATCACGCGGTCCGCCCCGAACCACACGACGGTCTGATCGATCGAGAGGCGCTCGTCGACGCGTTGACGGTCGTTGACGAGGATGGCGACCGCGTGACGACGGTCGTCGATGGCGCCTGCGTCTTCCTGAACCGGCCCGGTTTCGCCGGCGGCGCCGGTTGCGCATTTCACGTGGCTGCGAGCGCCGCCGACATCGAACCGCTCGAATGGAAACCCGAAGTGTGTTGGCAGCTACCGCTACGAGTCGAGCATCACGTGGATGACCACGATCACGCCACCCATTTCGTCCGGCAGTGGTTGCGTCGCGACTGGGGCGAGGCCGGCGACGACCTGGGCTGGTGGTGCGACGGCGCTGACGCCCACGTCGGCACGGCCACCGTCGCCGAAACCCTCCAAGCGGAAGTCGGCGCCTTAGCGGGCACCGCTATCGCCTCTGCACTCGTAGACTACGTCGTCGACCGGACTCCGAGAACCGAGACGCACGTGGCGATTCGGTCAGGAGACAACCCGGATTATTCTTCTTCGTCGGAATCGCTCGACGACTGAAGGGCCTCCGTCCCGTCGGCCTCCGCGAGAGCTGGTTCGTCGTCGTCGTTCTTCGATTCCCACTCCGCCGCGACATCGGCCCACGCATCGTGCTCGGGCTTGTGGGCATCAGCATCGTCGTCGTCGTTGAGGCTCTCGAAGAGATCCTCAAGATCGACGTCATGAGAGCGCTTCAGCGCCCGAGCTTCCTCAAATCGGCGGTGGCGACCCTTCTTCACCTGTCAACCTCCGTGAAACGAACGCCGGACGTGCAGAACGGCCAGTTTAGCGAGTCGATCGTGCGGTGCCGTACCGGGTCGAGGCTCGTTTCCGGAGATTTGGACGATTCGAACGACTTCAGCCGGAGGTTCGTGACACCGGGCGTCGCGAACGCTCCTCGAGGACCAGCCCCCCGTTACCGTCGAACGCCAACGCAGCTCCACCACTCATCAGCGCGCGAATCGGTTCGCCAGCGATGTCGGCACGCCAACCGTGCGAGAGCCGTGCGTCGTCATCACCACGAACCAGCGCCTCGATATCGGCTCTGGCAGCGAGGAGCGCCGGGTCCAACCGGAGTTCTCGAGCGAGCTGCGCGACCCACGCGGCGACCAGAGTGACCGCCGGGCGAAGGTCTGGACGCGGCTCTCGGCGCGGGGTACCGGTCGCGCGTGGCGGCGGCATCGCCGCACCCTCTTCGACGAGCCCGAGGATGGTCTCTCCGAGGTCACCTCGTGCCAGGCGGTCATCGACTCCACGAATCGAGCGGATCTGATCGAGCGTCTTCGGTCGGCGTTGGGCGATGCCGACAAGTGCGAGATCCGAAAGGATGAATCGAACGGGTTGATCGTGCTGCGCAGCCTGACGTTCGCGCCAGGCAGCAAGGGCCCGAGCTGCGCCGAGCGAGCCGCCTTTGAGCTGGCGAACCGCCTTGATTCGGCGCCAGACCTCATCGGGGTCGCGCCGGCCACGCTGCTGCGTCCGCAAGACCTCGAACTCGTCCTCGGCCCACTCCAGGCGCCCCAACTCGGTCAGCTCCGCGGAGATGTGATCGCACAGTTCGAGGAGATGAGCAACATCGCTTGCGGCGTAGTCGAGCTGATCGTCGGACAATGGTCGGGCGAGCCAATCGGTGAGCCGCGAAGTCTTGGGCAGAGAGATGTGGAGAACCCGGTCGTGGAGGGCGGCCAGCGACGGGGTCGACAACCCGGTGAAGCCTGCGGCGAGCTGCGTATCGAAGATTCTCTTCGGGACACTCCCCACCCAGTGATCGAACACCTCGAGATCCTGTGTTGCGGCGTGGAGCACCGCCAGCGCGTCAGTCTCGAACAGATGGGCGAGTGGTTTCGGGTCGACGGTTAGGGGGTCGATGAGCCCGATTGCCGAGCCCGTATTGATCTGGACCAGTGCGACTTTCGGAAAGTAGGACCGTTCGCGATGGAACTCGGTATCGATCGCGTATCGATCGATGTCACCAGCCGCATCGAGGAACTCGCGGAACGCATCGTCGGTCGTCACCAGACGATGCGCTTCGGATGTCACTGCACATCCTCTCCCGTGGCGAGGTCGTGACCGCGATCGCGCCATTCGTTGGTGCCCCCGAGCACATTGACGAAGTCGGCGCCGTGGCCCTCGAGAAACTGAATCGCTTGGGCAGAGCGGCCGCCGGCGGCGCAGATGACGTGGACGGTGCCCGTCGTTGGCACCTCGTTCGCTCGAGCAGCAAGTTCGCTCAACGGGATCGAGATCGCGCCGGGAACGTGGCCAGAGATGTACTCGTCCCGCTCTCGAACGTCGATCAGAGACCCGTTGTCGGGATGGATTGCCGCAAGGCGCTCCACGGAGACTTCTTGATCAGACACTCCGGCCGATGTTACCGCTTCGGGTCCAACTGGCCCCACCGAACGCCGAGACGATCGAGATCAGCCGGGGTGTCGGCGTCGGCGAGTCGGTCGTCGTCACTCGACACGACGTACTCGATGGACAGCTGTCTCGTCAGCGCGCGAGGACCTCGATGACCGAGGGAGACGGCGTGCCTGGCAGCAGGTCGGAAGGTGGCGATTCTCCACGAGGCCAGAAGCCACTGGGGTCTTCCGTCGGTAACCGGGACGACGCCGTCAGCTCCAGAACGGCGAAGTCGCCGGACGAGTGCGTCGATGACGTCTGCATCGATGAGGGGAAGATCGCACGAGGTGATCACCGCCACCGGCGACCGTGCAAGGTCGGCGCAATGCGCCATGGCGTGCAGCGGTCCGGCTCCCGGTCGGCGATCCGGCACGGTCGTCACGGACGGGTGCGCGTGTTCGCCTCCGACGATCGTCACCTGGTCGAGCTGCTGGAGCGCATCGACAACACGATCGAGGAGCCGACGACCGTCGATGGCGATGCTCGCCTTGTCGAGGCCCATCCGAGAGCTGGCTCCGCCTGCGAGCACAAAGCCCTCGGCGTCGTCGACGATTAGGTCGCGTCCGGAGGCCACGACGGGTCGAGCTGGCGAAGGAACAACGCACATCGGTCGGCTTCGTCGGTCTCGTCGATCTCGGCGGCCTTTCGTTGCAACCCGTCGAGACAGCGAAGAAACCCGCGATTGGTAGGATGCTCCCAGCGGACGAACCCGCTCCCCCGCCAGCCATGCTGACGAAGGGTGTCGAGGCCACGGTGGTACCCGATCCGGTAGTAGGCGTAGGCCTCGATCCGGTCAGCGGCTCGGTCGCCGAGTTCGGCCCAGACTGTGAGTGTCCGAGGTGCCTTTGCGGCGACGTCGGCGAGTGCCAGCCGGGCATCGGCGGCGTCTGCTTCGATCGCCTCGGCGATGGCCGAGGTGATGTCGTCCGGTTCGGGGGGAAGGACCGTCTGTGGGATGCCCGAGCCGCCGAAACGCACGTCGTGGGTAGTCATCAGGGCACCCGCACGATCCGAAGATTGTTCGTGACTTTCGCGCCGACGCCGTCTCCCCCGAGCACCGCTACCTGTTCGCCGCTGCGAACGAGTCCTTCGGCGACGGCGACCTTGACTGCTTCGGACATCATCTCTTCGCGGGTTCCCGCAGTCGGGAGGATGACCGGGATTGTGCCCCACGACATCGCCAGCTGGTTGAGCGTCCGGACGTCGGTGCTCAACCCCAGAATCTGAGCCTGCGGACGGAATCGGGCCATCTGCCGAACGGTGAAACCGGTACCCGAAATGCACAGCACCGCAGAGACGTCGAGTTCGCTGACCGCGCGCCATGCGGCGACAGTCATCGCGTCGGTCACCTCGGTTCCCGAGCCTGATTCGGTCATGCGGAGCGCCGCGACGTTGCGTGCCCAGGCCTCGTGGTCGAACACCTCGTCAGCCTTGCGAGCGATGCGTCCCATGGTCCGGACGCAGTTGATGGGGTCGATGCCGACGGCGGTCTCGCCGGAGAGCATCACTGCGGACGTTCCGTCCCAGACGGCGTTCGCGACATCCGATGCCTCGGCCCGCGTCGGCGCCGGAGCGGTGATCATCGATTCGAGCATCTGCGTCGCAGTGATGACGGGCTTGCCGCCCGCGATGCAGCGACGAATGATCTCCTTCTGGGTGATCGGCAGATCTTCGATCGGTAGCTCGTTGCCGAGGTCGCCACGGGCGACCATGATGGCCCCGGACGCCTCGATGATGCCGTCGAGGTTCTCGATCGCGGCCCGCGTCTCCACCTTGGCGACGAGTAGCGGTCCGCGCGGGTGCGGTTCGGTTCCGACACGTCGCATGTCATGGGCCGAGCGAACGAACGACACGGCGACCATGTCGACTCCAACGTCGACGAAGGCATCGAGCAGCTTCAGGTCGTGCGGAGTTGGCGTCGACATGGCGAGTTTGTCTGCCGGGACGTGGACGCCTGGCGCCCCGGTGAGCGCACCTTCATTGATGACGGTCGCGGTGATGTCGTCGCTCACGGCGGTCGCCTCGAGGACGAGGCGACCGTCGCCGATGATGATGCGATCGCCCGGTGCGAAGCTGGAGGCGAGTTCGGGGTAGTCGACTTCGATCACCGACCCGTTCGAGCCCTCCGATCCGACTGTCAGCCGCACCGTGTCGCCCTGGGCGAACGTGGACTCCTCGACGAAGGACGCGACGCGGACCTTCGGGCCGGGAAGGTCTGCGAGGATGCCGACCTGGCGGTTCTCCTCGGCCGCGATTCGACGGACCGCGTCGTAACGAACCATGCCGTCGTCGATCGATCCGTGAGACAGATTGATCCGAGTGACGTCGACGCCCGCCCGAATGATGCCGCGGAGGATGGATTCGTCGTCGGTGGCGGGCCCGAGTGAGGCCACGATCTTCGTTCGGCGCATGATCGCAAGACTAGTGGCCACAGTCGTCGGGAACGGTGCCGTCGCCCTTCGGGCTGACGATGCACGGCGTAGCGGCCATCTGTCGATGCGATGACCCATCGGTACCTGGGTGTTCGTTACCGTGTGCGATACGGTTCGATCCGTGGGAGAGCCGGACTTTCTGGGGGCTGGCGTACCGACGCCAATCGCACATCGCGGTGGTGCGTCGGAGCAGCCCGAGAACTCGATGGCCGCATTCGATCACGCGTACTCGCTCGGGATCCGTGTGATGGAGACCGATGTACACCTGTCACGCGACGGGGTCGTCGTGGCCTTTCACGACCCCGAGATCGATCGCGTGAGTGGTCAAACCGGTCGGATCGATGAGATGACCTTCGACGAGTTACGGGCGGTCGAGCTTGGATCCAGCCGGATCCCGTCTATGGCCGAGCTGCTCGAGACCTTCGCCGATTGCGTCTTCAATATCGATGCCAAGAGTGACGAGGTGTTGACGCGCTTGTTGGCGGTTATCGAGGAGTGTCGGGCCGCAGACCGAGTGTGTGTGGGCTCGTTCAGCGAACGTCGGCTGCGTCGGGCCCGGGCGACCCACCCCCACATCGCCACCAGTGCAGGACCTCTCGGCATCGGACTGGCGGTCCTCCGGAGCCTGAAAATTCCGGTTCCCCCGCCAGCCGACGTCATTGCGTATCAAGTTCCGCAGGCGCTCGTCGCAGGTCCCATCGGTCAGCGCTTTGTCGACCAGGCCCACGCTGATGGTCGAGTCGTTCATGCCTGGACCGTCAACGACGAAGACGTGATGGAGCAGCTGCTCGACCGTGGGGTGGATGGCATCATGACCGACCGCCCTTCAACCGTGCTCGAGGTGATCGCCCGGCGTTCTTGCTGACGACAGCTACTCCTTGGACGCGACAGCGTTCGGGGTCACGTTCATCTTCGGCTCGTACTCGGTGGTCTCGACCGTGCGAGGCCCTCCCGCAAAACGTTCACGAAGCGCCGTTGCGCACGTTGCGCATACGCCGTAGAACTCCTGTCCGTCGAACGAGCCGCCACAACGCGGGCACAGAAGCTCCATGGTTCGAGACGATATCTGACTGACGCTCGTCGGACCATCATCTACGGAAGAGGGCTCGTTACGATCGACGAGTGATGTCGACCGATCGTGGTTCCCGGTGATCTTCGGGATCGGAGAGATTCTCCGGACCGCGTTCTACATCGCCATCGCTGGCGTGCCGATCGCCGGGATCGGGCTGATGTTCTTACATGCCGCCCGTGCCCCGCAATGGGTGTGGGCTCTGGCAGGACGCAAGCAGGTCGTTTGGTTGGCGTCGCTGCTGATCGGCGCGGCGATCATTCCGGTCGGCATTCCGCTCGCCGTCTACTACTGCGTGCGTGTCCGTCCCGAAATCAATCGAGTCGAACGTGGCGAACTCCGGATCGACGAATGAGCCGGTGACGTTCAGGCCGCTTTCGATTCCGATGCACGGACGAGCGCAAACTCGACCAACTCGAGCAGCGTTGCCTTCGTGAGCTCTCGCTCGCGGGCGTCGGTTGCCACGATCGGGATCTCCGGCGACAGATCGAGACCCTCACGGACATCGTCGAGCGAGTGATGGAGCTGACCATGAAACGCGTTGACCGCGACGACGAACGGTACGCGTGCCCGCTCGAAGTACTCGATCGCCCCGAAGCTGTCCTCGAATCGACGGGTGTCGAGCAAGACCACCGCACCGATGGCGCCGCGGGTGAGCTCATCCCACATGAACCGGAATCGATCTTGTCCAGGTGTACCGAAGAGGTAGAGAACGAGTTCGTTTCCGAGCCCAACACGGCCGAAGTCGAGCGCGACGGTTGTCGAGGACTTGAGGTTGGCGTCTCCCTCGTTGTCGACACCGCGAGACACGGTGGTCAGCGCGGCCTCTGTCGTCAGCGGTTCGATTTCGGAGATTGACCCGACGAACGTTGTCTTGCCGACGGCGTAGCCGCCGGCAACGACGATCTTGACCGGGAGAGGTACGGACTCGGAACCGGACGGGTTGTGTGAAGTCATGCCTACACCTGATCCTTCAGAGCCGCCGCAGGCCGTCGCGGACCCGCTCGAGCAACGCGGTGTCCGCTTTCACCGTCATTGCCTTGGTTTGGACGTGGCCCTCGACGCTAAGGTCACCGACGAGCACCCGGATGGCTCCGATGGGGAGTCGCAGATGAGCGGAAATCTCTGCGACCGCGATAGGAGACTCGGCGAGTCGGAGAATGTCCCGACGTTCGAAGCCGACGAGCCGGAGATGTTCACGACCACGATCGGTCGTGCGGACGAGCGCCTCGAACGGTATGTCGACGTCGACGCGTGTCCGCCCTCCGGTGACCGCATACGGCGGAATCCGAAGTTTCGACGGCCCGAAGGTTTCGGGAGTCGGGGGCTCGGGGCGGCTCATTGTGGCAACGCACTCACGAGCTGTGCGCGGAGTTCGGGTGTGAGGACACGTCCGGTCTTCTCGACCAGGACGGCCATCTCGTAGCCGATGAAACCAATGTCGCAGTTTGCGTCGGCGACCACGCCGAGGGCCGAGCCATCGCTGATCCCGGTCACGAGTAGCAAGGCGTTGTCCATCTCGACGATGACTTCGTTGACGCGGCCACCGCCGAATCGGCCCGCAGCGCCATATGCGAGGCCGATCAGGCCGGATGCGACGGCGGCGAACCGGTCCGCGCCAGCACGGTCGAGTCCCTTGGACATCGCCATCAGCAAGCCGTCCGAGGAGACGACGATCGCCTCGACGACACCCGGCGTCTGGTCGACGAAGCTCGAGATGAGCCAACTGACGTCTTCGGTCTGCGTTTCTGGGTTCACTGGGCACCGTCCTGGTCGGTCGTGGTCCGGCCACGCTCGAGACCTGTCTTGTATCGGGACAACATGCTTCGGACCTGATCGGGGGATCGTCGCGACGGCCCACTCCGAGAGTCGTCGAGGGGATTCGACGCATCTGGCTCGGATCGCTGACGACGAACCAATCCTGAGGGGGTCTTCGCCTCAGGGGCGACAGCAGGTACGGGATTGACCTGGGGCGCCATCGCTGGGGCGATCGCCGTGGGAGGCACAACGGTGGGTGTCAGCGGAACAGCCACCGGCGCTGGCGCGGGTGCCGGGGTTGTCGCCGCCCCGGCGTTTACCGCGGGTGCGATAACGGTCGGGACGTGCGGTGCAGCGTCGGGTTGCGGCGAGGCGAGGTGCGTCGGTTGAGCCGGTTGCTCGACCGGTAATGGAGCGGCGGGAGCGGGAGCCGGAGCCACGGTAGTCATCGGCACCTGCGGGACTTCCTCGGTGGTCGGCGTGGGAGCCGACTCGGCTACGGGAGTCGCAACCGTGGGCGCTTCGATTGGTGCCAAGGGCTGTTGGGCGGCCTCGGGCACCGGCAGGGCGTCGAATGGCGACGGACTGTCGACAGGAGCCGGTTCCGAGACGTCCGACAGGGGCGCTGCACTCGGAACGACGGGTATCGGCGTGCTCGAATCTGGCGTTTCGAACTCGATCACCTCACCCGGAGCAAACGCATCGACGGCGTGCACGTCTGCGGCGACCACGTTGTCGATCGAGTCGTCCGGAAGCGAATGCGGGGTCGCAGCAGCCGCGAACGGGTCCATCGGGTCGGGAGCCGAATCCACGCCCGCTGGCTCGTGTCCACCCAGTGCGCTGAACGCGCTTTCGGTGTCGAAGTTCGACGGCGAGGAGGCGTCGTTGTGGATGGTGGCGTCCGAGGTGGCACTCTCCGGTTCGAACGGGTCGATGCTGGGTTCGAACGTCGACTCGGTGGCAAGCGAGTTCGTCGTGTCGAACGGCGCGGGCGATTCGGGGGCGAACGTCTCGCCGCTGGTCTCGAATGCCGAGCTCGTGTCGAACGTTGAATCGCCGGACTCGTGCAGCGCAGCGACGGGGGGCATCGATTCGTCGACGGTCGCCTCGGCGGCTGCCGGGGCGGATCCGAACCCGGTCACGCCCGACGTCATCGCTGCGCCCACCGGCTGTCCATCGATGGAATCGACCGGTTCGGCCACAGTCGGAACTGCGACATCAGGCGATGTCGGCTCGCCAAAGCCGATCGACGCAGCCGGTGCTGGCTGCGGTTCTGGCTGCGGTACGTCGGTCGCTGGGGTGAGCGGAGCAGCAGTTCCAGCCGTGGCCGATGGTTCGGCGGATGGCGGACGTTCCTGGTCCCACTTGTCGACCACATGGCTCGGCACATGGACCGACGCGCACGTTCCTCCGTCGCTCGTTGGTGCGAGACGGACGGTTAGGCCGAGGTGCGAAGACAGACGGCTGACCACACGAAGTCCGATGGCGTTGCCGAGCGTGACCGTCGGCGCCTCGTCCGACGCCAACAGGGCGTTGAGCGCTTCCATCTGTTCGGCGTCGATACCGGTGCCGCGATCGATGATGCGGATCGTGTAGACACCATCGCTGTCCCGTGCGCCCATGACGTCAACTGCGGTACCGGGTGGCGACTGTTGAGCTGCGTTCTCCATGAGTTCTGCGAGCAGGTGGGCGAGCTCCTGCGCGTGATGGCCGGCCACCGTCTGGTCGTCCATCGAGATCGGGATAATCCGCCGGTAGTCCTCGACCTCGCCGATGGCGACTCGGAGAACCTCCCGGAGCTCGACTGCGTCGGTTCGGCGCTGGTGCGTCTGCGTGCCAGCCAGGACAAGGAGGCTCTCGGCGTTGCGTCGCATACGCGTGGCCAGATGATCGACGCGATACAAGAGCGCCAGCCGGTCGGGGTCACGTTCTTTCGCTTCGAGGACGTCGATCGCTTCGAGTTGGCGATCGACCATGGCCTGACTTCGTCGGGCCAAGCTGACGAATGTCTGGGAGACGCCGGAGTGAATCTCGCCTGCGCTTGCGCCCAGCGCAGACAACGACGCGCGAGACGCGTCGAGTTGTTCGGCGATTCTGCGGAGCTCGGGATCGTCGATCGACTCCGCCAGGCCCGAATCCCGAGGCGTGTCGATCTCCGCCCCGGATCGGAGTGCATCGCCGACCAATGGGATCTCGTTCTCCGCGAGCAGTCGGGCGTTGGCTTCGAGCGTTTCGGTGTCGCGGCTGGCCCGACGGCCGATGAGGGCGATCAGGGCAGCCGGGAGCAGCAGGCCGAGGAGTGCTGCCAGTGCTAGGTTGCGCATCGCTCCCGAGGCGCTCGACGAGGCATCTGCGGCATCGCCGATCGCCACCTCGACCGCCATCGATCGGGCCGATGTCACCTCGCCGATCCGTGCGGTGTACGCATCACGCCAGGTCGCCGCGTCAACGGCTGCCGAGCTGTCGATCGCCGCCGTATGAAGAGCATCGAGAGTTGCTGGCGCTGCGCCGATCTGGTTACCGGACGGACTGACACGGTCGTGGCCAGCCACAGCAGCGTCGGCTGCGGCGATTCGGCCGTCGATGCCGATCTGCCCATCCGACTGAATGGCGCCCTGTCCATACGCTCCAGCGTCGATCGTTCGCAGCAGAGCCTCGGTACCGACATTCGTGCGTCGCAAGAGGCCGGAGACGTCGCCGTCGAGGCTCTCGATGAGCGTCCGTTCGGTTGCCGCTAGTGCGGTCGCCAGATCGAGATCCAAACGATGGATCGGCTCAACCCCGTCGGCGCCCGAGCCGAAGTTGGAAGAAACCCCGAGGCGATGCCCGTCGAGGCCTTGGACGAGCGCCTCGGCGGCGCCTTCGTCGAGCGCACTGAACTCACCAGCACGGCTGAGCCAGGCTGCCTGGGCATCGTCGGTCCGGGCCTGCGACGCGGACAGTTCGCCACTCGACGCGTACGCCGAGTTCTGGTTGTCCAGCGCCTCGACGCCGAGCGCAGCGATCAGGTCGCCGTTGAGCAACAGCAGTTCGCCGTGACGACGAGCGTCGTCTGCGGCATTCGAGGCCGACCGACGGTCCAGCGCGGACAGTACGGCGACGACGAGCAGAATGAGCAACGGGATCGCTGCAACGACGATCAACTTGTTGCGCAAAGAGGCATTCTTCAGCATGGTTTCCTCAACATGGCCACCTGTTCAGCCCACTATCGGAACTCCGGTGTCGATGTTGAGTCAGTTGACCCACGCTCTGTGGGAATTTCTACGACCTCAACGCAGGGGCATATCGGTCGTGGCGACCGGTGACGGAAGCGCCGTTTCCCCCATCAGGCGCTGATCGACCGCGGCGGCGCATGATCGACCTTCAGCGATCGCCCACACGATGAGGGATTGACCTCGTCCCATGTCGCCGCAGGCAAAGACATCGTCAACGCTCGTGGCCCACGAGGCCGAGCGCTCGACATTGCCGCGTTGAGTCAGGTCGACGTCGAGGTCGGTGAGCATGCCTTCTCGCTCTGGGCCGACGAATCCCATCGCCAGCAACACCAGCTGAGCAGGCAACTCCTCCTCGGTGCCGTCGACGGGTTCGAAACGCATACGGCCGTCCTCGACTACTTGTTCGACTCGGACGGTCCGGAGTGCCGACACATGACCGGCGTCGTCGGTCTCGAACTCGAGGGTGTTGATGGCGTACTCGCGGACGTCTCGTCCTTCGACGTCGATCGCTTCCTCGTGGGCCGATGGGGTGCGAAGAATCATCGGCCATGTCGGCCACGGGTTGGATTCGGCACGTTCGCCTGGTGGTTCGGGCATGATCTCGAGCTGGCGCACTGAGCGGCACCCATGCCGGAGGACGGTCCCGAGACAGTCGGCTCCGGTGTCGCCGCCGCCGATGATGACGACATCGAGTCCCTCGGCAGACACGGGGTGCTGGTCGATATCGCCGAGCTGCACCTTGTTCGACGGCGGGAGAAACTCCATCGCTTGGAGAATTCCGGTTGCCTCGCGCCCCGGAATCGGCAGGTCGCGCCATTGTGTGGCGCCGCCGGCCAGGACGATCGCGTCGTGATCGGCTCGCAACTGATCGACAGTGACGTCGATGCCGACGTTGACACCTGTCCGAAAGACCGTGCCCTCGGCTTCCATCTGCTCGAGGCGTCGATCGATGATGCGCTTCTCCATCTTGAACTCCGGAATGCCGTACCGGAGTAGTCCACCGATGCGGTCCGCACGTTCGAAGACGGTGACGTCGTGGCCCGCACGCGTGAGTTGTTGAGCCGCGGCGAGTCCGGCGGGACCCGAACCGACGACCGCCACGGACTTTCCTGTCTTGGTCAGTGGCATGATCGGGGTGACCCAGCCTTCGGCAAAGGCTCGCTCGACGATCTCGATCTCGACCTGCTTGATCGTCACGGGCGGCTCATGGATGCCGAGCACACACGATCCTTCGCACGGCGCAGGGCACAACCGACCCGTGAACTCCGGGAAGTTGTTCGTGGCGTGCAAACGCTCCGAGGCCTCTTTCCATTCGCCTCGATAGACGAGATCGTTGAAGTCCGGAATGAGATTTCCGAGCGGGCAGCCGCTGTTGCAGAACGGTATGCCGCAGTCCATGCACCGAGATGCCTGGGTCTGCAGGTCGCCTTCGTCGAAGGGTTCGTACACCTCATTCCAGTCGAGAAGCCGCACCGGCACGGGTCGACGGGTGGGGGTCGCCCGGTCGTGCTTCATGAATCCTGTCGGATCTCCCATTGTCAGGCTCCTCCTGCCCTGGCCGATGCCATGATCGCCTCGAGCTCGTCGGTACCCGCAGCACGGGCCGCAGCGGCCGCATCGAGAACTCGGGCATAGTCTCGGGGCATCACCTTCGCGAATCGAACGTTGTCCCAGTCGGCCCGTACGCGAATGGCCACGTCCGACCCCGTTTCGGTGGCGTGACAGTCGATCAGCTCGGCCAGCATCACCATGTCCTCTGCAGACGGTTCGATGACATCGACCATTTCGGGGTTCACATTGTCGGCAGCGGTGCCGTCCGGATCGAGGAGGAACGCCACTCCCCCCGACATACCTGCGGCGAAGTTCCGGCCGGTCGATCCGAGAATCACTGCGACGCCGCCGGTCATGTATTCACATCCGTGGTCTCCGACGCCCTCGACGACCGCCGTTGCACCGGAGTTACGGACACAGAAACGTTCGCCGACACGTCCACGCAAATGCATGGTCCCGCCGGTCGCTCCGTAGCCGATCACGTTGCCAGCGATGATGTTGTCCTCGGCGACGCATGCCAGCTCATCCGGGGTGCGCACGATGATCTTGCCGCCCGACAGTCCCTTCCCGACGAAGTCATTGGCATCCCCCGTGAGTCGTAGCGTGATGCCCTTCGGCACAAACGCCCCGAGGCTGTTGCCGGCAGACCCGACGAGACGCACCACGATCGAATCGTCGGGCAAACCGTCTTCTCCGTGGCGGCGGGTGAGCTCCGCGCCCAGTTGCGTTCCGACGCTGCGGTCGACGTTGCGGACGGGGGTCGAGATCTCGACTGGGGTACCTCCCTCGAGGGCCGAGGTCGCCGCGTCGATGAGTTGGCGGTCGAGGGCCTTTTCGAGGCCGTGATACTGCCCGACGGTGTTGCGACGAGACTCGCCGTCGAGAAGCGGTGGCACGTACAGGATCGGAGACAGATCGAGGCCGTCTGCCTTCCAGTGGTCTACCGCCGCCTTGACGTCGAGGCTTTCGGCCTGCCCGATGGCTTCCTCGAGTGAACGGAAGCCGAGCGATGCAAGGATCTCCCGAACCTCTTCGGCGATGAACTCGAAGAAGTTCACGACGAACTCGGGCGAGCCAGAGAACTTCTTTCGCAGCTCCGGGTCCTGTGTCGCGACACCGACGGGGCAGGTGTTCAGGTGGCAGACCCGCATCATGACGCAGCCCATGACGACGAGAGGCGCGGTCGCAAACCCGAACTCGTCGGCACCGAGCAGTGCGGCGATGACGACGTCGCGGCCGGTCTTCAGTTGGCCGTCGACCTGCACCACGATTCGGTCCCGCAGGCCGTTCATCAGGAGCGTCTGCTGAGTTTCGGCGAGACCAAGCTCCCATGGAGCTCCGGCGTGCTTGATCGACGTCAGAGGCGACGCACCTGTTCCACCATCGTGGCCCGAGATCAATACGACGTCGGCGTGTGCTTTCGACACGCCAGCTGCGACCGTGCCCACGCCGAGCTCGCTGACCAGCTTCACGTGCACGCGTGCCCGATCGTTGGCGCTCTTCAGGTCGTAGATGAGTTGTGCCAGGTCTTCGATCGAGTAGATGTCGTGATGTGGCGGTGGCGAGATCAATCCGACACCCGGCGTGCTCTTCCGGGTCTTTGCGATCCAGGGATACACCTTGTGGCCCGGAAGCTGCCCACCTTCGCCGGGCTTTGCCCCTTGGGCCATCTTGATCTGGATGTCATCGGCGTTGACGAGGTAGTTCGAGGTCACGCCGAATCGTCCGGAGGCGACCTGTTTGATGGCGGATCGCTTGGACGAACCGTCGGGCAGCGTCTCGAACCGTTCCGGGTCCTCGCCGCCTTCACCAGTGTTGGACTTCGCCCCGATCTGATTCATCGCCAACGCAAGGGTCTCGTGTGCCTCTGCTGAGATCGACCCGTACGACATCGCTCCCGTGGAGAATCGTTTGACGATCTCGCTGGCCGGCTCGACTTCGTCGATCGGGATCGGCTGGCGGGCAGACGAGTCGAAATCGAACAGGCCCCGCAACGTCGCGAGCTCGCGGGCGTGGGCGTCGACCTCGCGGGTGTATTCGCGGAAGATGTCGAAGCGCTTCGCCCGCGTCGCATGCTGGAGTTTGAAAACGGTGTCGGGGTTGAACAGATGGAACTCGCCCTCACGGCGCCACTGGTATTCACCCCCGACTTCGAGCGTTCGGTGGGCCCGATGGTTCGGGTTGGCCGGAAACGCACGCCGGTGGCGCTCGAGGACCTCGCTGGCCAAGACATCGAGGCCAACACCGCCGAGTCGGCTCGTCGCCCCACCGAAGTACTCGTCGAGCACGTCTTGCGACACGCCGATCGACTCGAAGATCTCTGCGCCCGTGTAGGACGCCACGGTGGAGATCCCCATCTTCGACATGATCTTGAGCAGGCCTTTGTCGACGGCCTTCACGTAGTTCTTCTCGGCGGTTTCGAGATCATGGGCGATCACGCCGGACAAAACCAGTTCGGCGATTGACTCGAACGCGACATAGGGACACACGGCTCGGGCGCCGAAGCCGAGCAGGCAGGCGAGATGGTGTACTTCTCTCGCCTCTCCGCTCTCGACGATCAGATCGACATCCATCCGGGTGCCGTTGGCGACGAGATGATGATGGACGGCTGCCGTGGCGAGCAGCGCCGGAATCGGCGCGGTATCGGGTCCAGCGATGCGGTCGGACAGGATCAGCAGTTCGATTCCGTCGGCGACTGCAGCGTCCGCCTCGGCTCGGAGCGTGTCGACTGCGGCCGCCATCGCCTCGGCACCCTCGGCATCGGATGCGGGGCGATCGAACACGATGTCGAGCACTCGAGCTGCCAACACCGGATCGTCTGAGGCGCCGGGCAGAAGTTTGGCGAGCTCGGCGGGACGCAGCGTCGGATGGTCGAGGCGGACTTGAGCGGGGCAAGCTGAGGGTTCCAGGAGGTTGCCGCGGGGGCCGACATTGGCGATGACCGCGGTGATCAGTTCTTCTCGGATCGCGTCGAGCGGCGGGTTGGTGACCTGGGCGAACAACTGCTGGAAGTAGTCGTAGAACAGGCGCGACCGCTGGGAAAGGGCGGCGATCGGGGTGTCGGTGCCCATCGACCCGAGCGCCTCTTTGCCGTCGCGTGCCATCGGCGACACGAGCAACTTCATGTCCTCGTGGGTCCAACCATGAGTGAGTTGGCGGGTCTCGAGGGTGCCCTCGTGAGGCCGGGTGTCCTCAGCGGGGGGCATGTCCGCCAAGGGATGAACCGATGCCTCGAGCCATTCGCCGAACGGACGACTCTCCGCCAGCTGCTGTTTGATCTCGTCGTCGCGGACGATGCGGCCAGCTTCGGTGTCGATGAAGAAGATCCGGCCGGGCTCGAGTCGACCCTTTTCGACCACCGTCGATTGGTCGATGTCGACCACGCCGACCTCCGACGCCATGACGACCAGCCCATCGGAGGTCACCCAATAGCGGCTTGGTCGGAGACCGTTCCGGTCGAGAACGGCACCAACGACCGTTCCATCCGTGAACGACATCGATGCCGGCCCATCCCACGGCTCCATCCGTGTGGCGTGGTGTGCATAGAAGGCCGCCCGATCGGCGGGCATCGTTGCGTGATTCTCCCACGGCTCGGGGATCATCATGAGGACGGCTTCGGGCATCGTGTAGCCCGACAACGTCAGAAGCTCGAGACATTCGTCGAAGCCCGCTGTGTCGGAAGCGCCCGGCGTGCAGATCGGAAAGGCGGATTGCAGTTCGGCGCCGAAGACGTCCGAACTCAACGATGCTTGGCGGGCGCGCATCCAGTTCCGGTTGCCCTTGATCGTGTTGATTTCACCGTTGTGTGCGACGCATCGATAGGGGTGAGCGAGCGGCCACGCCGGGAAGGTGTTTGTGCTGAAGCGGCTGTGGACGAGCGCGATCGCGGACGCGAAGCGAGCGTCGCGCAGGTCGGGGTAAAAGGCGGCGAGCTGGGGTGTGGTCAGCATGCCCTTGTAGACGACGGTGCGGCACGACAGCGACGGGAAGTACACACCATCGTGCATTGCCGAGGCGCCGCCCATCGCTTCATTGACTTCGTCGGGCCCGGCGTCGACGCTGATCTCGTGCTCAAAGCGCTTCCGGGCGATGTAGAGCTGACGATCGAGGTCGATCCCACTTCGTCCGTCGGCGGAGGAGAAGAACGGCTGCACGAAGTTCGGCATCGTGACCAACGCTCCCGAGCCCACGGTCTCCGGCTCGACCGGCACAGACCGCCATCCCAGGACAACGAGACCCTGCTCCACCGCAATACGTTGAACTTCGGCCTTGGCGGCCGCGGTGGCGGCGGAGTCCTGGGGAAAGAACCCGATACCGGTGCCGTAGTGCCCTGCGGGCGGTAGCTCGAAGTCGACAACATCGCGGTAGAACGCGTCGGGGACTTGAGTTAGGAGCCCCGACCCGTCGCCGACGTCGGGGTCGGCACCTGCGGCGCCGCGATGATCGAGGGCGCACAGGGCGCCGAGGCCGAGTTCGACGATGCGATGTGATGCGTCGCCGTTCATATCGCAGACGAAGTTCAGCCCGCAGGCATCGTGTTCGTTCAGGGGGTCGTACAGACCCTGCCGTTCTGGCAGTCCGTTCACGGGCTTCTCTCTCCGCTTGTCCGTCTCGTCGAACGCGTGCGTCGTTGCACGGAACGTTCACGATGGGCGTGTGAATGCACGTCGGGACAGCGTTGGCCCGGGGAACACGAGAATATCGCTCCGGAGGTGACCACTCCAACACAAACGGAGACGAGTACGACTGGAGGATCGGACATCTTCGCACTCCTCTGTGAGAATGACATCCCTCACCACGTGCGGGACGCAACGGCAGGCCCGCTTGGCGAAAGGACCCCAATGACGTCGATCAGCCCCAGTCATCGAGCGCATGCCCTGTCACTCGGTCGGTTCATCGACGAAGCGCCGTCGCCGTACCACGTCGTCCAACGCTCGATCGACATGTTGGATACCGCTGGGTTTCGGCCATGGCAGCCGGGGGCAGGGGCCGGGCGCTGGTTTCTCGCCCAAGACGGTTCGGTCGTGGCGTGGATCGTTCCCGACGGTGCGGGGCCGACAACACCGTTTCGGGTCGTCGGTGCACATACCGATTCACCCAATCTCCGTCTGAAGCCGCATCCCGATGCCAACGCGGCCGGATGGCGCAGGCTTGCCGTGGAGGTGTACGGCGGCGTGTTGCTGAACTCCTGGCTCGACCGTGACTGTGGGCTGTCTGGACGACTGGCGTTTCGCGGGGACGATGGGGTCTCGACCCGGCTCGTTCACATCGGCGAGCCGATTCTGCGTGTTCCGCAGCTGGCCATTCACCTCGATCGAGAGGTCAACGAGCGACTGCGGCTCAACAAACAGGATCATCTTGCGCCGGTGTGGGGCATCGACGACGGGAGTGCGCGGTCGATCATCGACGTCGTAGCTGCCTCAGCCGATATCGGCGCAGCCGATATTTTGGGCTTCGAACTGATGCTTCATGACGTGACGCCGTCGGGCCTGATCGGTGTCGACGAGGAGTTGCTGTCTGCGCCACGACTCGACAATCAACTGTCGTGTCACGCGGCCATGACCGCCCTCGCCGGTGCCAACCCTGACGCCATTGCCGTCGTGGCGCTTTTCGACCACGAGGAGGTGGGATCGGTCAGCACGACTGGGGCGGCCACGGCAGCGCTTCCTGCCCGATTGCGCCTGATCGCCGACGGTCTCGGGGCAACAGCCGACGAACACGCGGCTGCGCTCGCCGCGTCGTTGTTCGTCTCTTCCGACAACGCGCACGCGACCCACCCGAACTATCCGGCCAAGCACGATCCGGGCCACTACATCGCGTGCAACGGCGGTCCGGCGCTGAAATTCAACGCCAACCAGCGCTACACCACTGACGCTGTCGGTGCGGGGTTGTTCGAGCTCGCCGCCGAGCGCGCAGGGGTCTCGACCCAGCGATTCGTGAGCCGCTCAGACATGCCGTGCGGGTCGACGATCGGTCCGACCGTCGCCGCCTCGACGGGAATGCGAGCGCTCGACGTCGGCGTGCCCCAGCTGGCCATGCACTCGGCACGAGAACTGTGCGGAGCCGCTGATCCGTGGGATCTCACCCTCGTCCTCGCCGAACTCCTGAGCGCCTCCTGACCGAGCTGCGCCCGAGATTGGCAGGTCTCCGCTCGAACGGGTCCGGCGTTAGAAGGTGTGGCGATGGGGCTTGAGTCTCCGTATCGCCCGTCGCGGTGCGGCGAACATGAGCAACACCGCAAAGAGTTCGAGTCGGCCGGCGATCATCAAGAAGGCGAGTACGAGCCGAGCGGGGGTGGGGAATGCGGTTTGAAAGGTCGATGTCGGTCCGGCTTCGCCGAACGCTGGACCCATGTTGCCGAGCGATCCAACGACCCCGGCGAGAGAGGCGTCGAGGTCGCCACCGAGCGCCGTGACTACGAGCAGCCCTCCGACGATCAGGGCCAGGTACGCCATCATGAACACCGCCACCCTGCCGACCACCGTTTCGCGCACGACGTCACCGCCGAGCTTGACCGGCACGACGGCGCGGGGCTGACGAGCGACGGCAACGGTGCGATGCGAGATCGCAACCAGGATTCGAGATCGGATGACCTTCGATCCCCCGGCGGTGGATCCCGACATCCCACCGACAAACATCAAAAGCAGGACGATGACGAGGGGGCTTGCCGACCACACGACGATGTCACCCGGGGTGCCGGCGCCTTGTGCATTGCCGAAGCCGGTCGATGAGCCGAGGCTGACCACGTTGAATGTCGCTGCCCGAAGCGAGGCAGGGAGCCCACCCACTTCTCCCCCGGCCCACAGCATCGCGGTGATGGCTATTGCGGCGACCGCAAGCATCGCAACGTAGGAACGAAATTCGTGGTCTCGCTGGTAGACGCGCCGGTCTCGGGTGAGGAACGACCAGTGCAGTGCGTAGTTCGCTCCGCCGAAGGTCATCGCAATCATCGCCCAAATCTCGATCGGCAGAGAATCGAACTCGCCGAGCGAGTCGTTGTAGGTAGAGAATCCTCCCGTCGGCGCCGTTGTCAGCGAGTGATTGACGGCATCCCACAGCGCCATCCCTGCGACGACGTAACCAATGGCGATGACCGCGGTCGCACCGATGTACAGCTTCCACAAGATACGGGCACTCTCCGCAGCTCGCGGGGCCAGACGATCGGTGCTTGGTCCGGGTGCTTCAGCTCCGATGAAGCCCATCGCCTGAGTTCCGAGCGCAGGCAAGACGGTGATGACCAGCTGGACAAAACCCATCCCGCCGTACCACTGCGTCAGCTGACGATAAAACAGCACGCCATCGCCCACCGTTGGTGCCGGGTCGTCGAGATCAGGAAGCGTCGTCAGAACTGTCGACCCGGTGCACGTGTACCCGGACACAGATTCGAACACGGCGTCGGCGAGCTCAACCCATCGGCTGATTCCCGGTTGGGCGAATGTGCGGCCGAGCACGTACGGCAAGGCACCGAGGACCGACACGAGCAGCCAGGACCACGCGACCGATGCGAACACCGTGCGAGGGGCGAGGTCGCCGAGTCGCGTTCCGGACCACATCGAAAGCCCGAGACCGGCGAAGAGTCCGGCACACAGCAACAGCGACCACGCGGCGTCGCCGCCGCCGACGAGTTCGACGATGGAGCTCACGGCGAGGCCGGGCGCAACGGCGAGCAGCGCCAACCCGCTGATGTGTGCAACGGTGGAGCGCACTCGGCGCGACGGTGCGTGGAACCCGTCCGCTTGGCGCCGTGAGGCGCGGCGTTCGAGCATCAGCTGACCAGCCCGGAACGCGGAATCGCCGACCGACGAAAACGACGTCTCGACAGCCATCGACCCACTCCTGCGGCGGTGAGAAGCACGGGGTAGATCGACAGCCGGCCGAACAGCATCCCGAGCATTCCAATCGTCTCGGACCAGCTCGAAAGGTGAACGGTCGAGGTGATCGTTCCGTTGTCGACGTAGACGCCGGCGTTCGAGACGATCGCCACGGCGAACGACGCAGTCCCGACGATGTCGAGCTCCGTCGTGTTCACGAGCACTGCCACCGACGCAAGTGTGAAGGCGTGCATCCAGAGGTACCCGAATGTGCGTTGCAGCGACGCTTCGTCGACCGCCACCCCATCCATCCGAAGAATGCTGATGCGGGCCGGGTTCAGCAGTTCCTGAAGGCGGCGGCGTACTTCGAGCGCCACTCGCGCAACTCGGGCAAGCCGGAAGCCGCTACCCGCCGAGCCAGCCATGGCTCCGAGGCCGGCGAGGATCAACAGCACGGTCTGAGGAAAGGCGCCAGCTGACGCCCAGTCGCCAGAGCGCAGTCCAGTGGTCGACATCATCGACGCGACGGAGAAGGCCGACGATTCGGCTGAGAGCCCGCTTCCGCCCAGGTAGACCGAGATGAACCCGGCGCACAGCAGACCTGCGTAGAGGCGCAGTTCAGTCGATCGCCAGACCGAACCCCACGCTCCGCGCAATGCCCACCAGACGACGAGCAGGTTGCCACCGGCTGCGATCATGCCCCCGGTGGCGACGGCGTCGACCCAGACGCTGTCGAAGTGGCCCAACGAGTCAGCATGGTTGGACATCCCCGAGGTCGAGGAGACAGACAGGCCGTAGGTGACCGCATCGAAAGGCCCCATCCCGGCGAGAAGAAATCCGACGACGACAGCGACGGTCAGGACGATGTACAGCCCAGAGATGGTGAGGACGGCCTGACGTGGTGTTCGGACCAGCTTGCGGGTTCCGTGTAGGCGCATGATCGGTGTCAGCTCGACTCCGGCGATCGCTGCGGGAAGTACTCCCATCGACACGATGAGTACCCCGATTCCGGTGCACCACGGCAGCAGGACTCGGAGTAGTCGTAGTGCGTGGGACAGCTCTTGCGGATCAGAGACCGTGGTCAACCCCGTTGTCGACGATGCGCTGACCGCCTCGAACAACCCATCGGAGAGCGTTGCAAGCTCGCCAGAAAGCCAGAATGCCAACATGGCCACGACGGTGGAGCCGACCCATGCGGTCACGAACATCGACATCGCCATTGGGCGAGTGATCGTGCAGCGGTGTTGGGTGCGCGAGATGAGCGCAGCGACAAGCACGGCGCCGATCCCGAGCATCGCCTCGACGCGACGCTCTTGGCCAAACTCGGGACCGTCGAGGAACAACCCGACGAACGCGCAGATCAGCACGGCGGCTCCCCCGGCGGCGAGACCGATCGCGAGGGGCAACGGGAGCACTCGAATCGTGCCCTTTGACGCGGAACCGGGCGGTCGCGGGTTTCGGGCCATGGCGATCAGCCGAGGTGGTCGGCGACCTCGTCGACCGATTCGGGTTCGGCGATGACGATGACGTGGTCGCCTTTACGGAGAGATGTGCGGCCCCGAGCGATCTGGGCGCGACCATCCCGAACGACGGCGCCGACGAGCACGTCGCGGGGCAACCCGAGTTCGGCGATGGTCTTACCGTCGGCGGCGGACCCGGAGTGGATCTCGAACTCCAGCAGCTCGACGCCCGCGTGCAGGAATGTCGCAACCGCCGCGACGTCCTGGCGAACGAATCGCAGGACGGCGTTGGCCGTTGCGGTTCGGGGAGACAGCGCCGCATCGACGCCGACTTGGTCGAGGAGATCGAGGAAGTTGAGTCGATGCACGACAGCGATCGTCTCCGGTACACCGGCGGACTTCGCGTACACGGACGCGAGGACATTGGCGTCGTCCTCTCCGGTCAACGCGGCGACGAGCTCGATCCGAGGCAGGTCGGCCTCGTCGAGTACGTCGCTGTCGGTGACGTCTCCCAGCAGCACACGGACGCCATCGAGCTTCTCGGCAAGTTCGCGCGCCCGGTCTGGGTCGCGTTCGATCATCTGGACGCGTGCGCCGGTGCCTCGGAGCTTTTGTGCGACGAGCGTTGCTGTCCGACCGCCTCCCAGAAGCAGAATCTCCCGTGGAACGTCGCGCGCCAGTCCGACCAGCTTCGCGACGCTCCGACGAGCGGAGCGCTTGCAGACGATTCGGATCAGGTCGTTGGCTTCGAGCCGATAGTCGCCGCGCGGGATCACGGTTTCGTCGCCGCGACGAATCGACCCAACGATGTAGTCCCACTCCGGCTCGTTCTCGACTCCGAGCTCGACGAGCGACCGCCCGACGATCGGCGCCTCGGGCGGGACGCGAGCACCGATGACGAGGACTTCGCCGTTTCCGAGGGTGGCCACCTCGGAGGCGCCGGGCATCTCGATGAGCGACAACACTTCTTGAGCGGTCTCTTCGTCAGGGTCGATGAACAGATCCGCAGCGGCGTTGCGTCGAAGCTCGGCGGCGTCAAACTCTCGAAGCTCGGGTGCCTCGAGTCGCACGACGGTGTGGGGGACGTCGGCTTGCTTGGCGAGCATGGACGCCACGAGGTTCGCTTCGTCGTTCTTGGTGACGGCGACGAGAAGGTCGGCCGAGTCCACACCTGCTTCGGCGAGGACTCGCGGGTGGGTGCCGCTTCCAGTGATCACCTCGACATCGGCGGTATCGGCGAAGGCTGCGGCACGCTTGGTGTTCCGTTCGACCACGACGACGTCGACTCCCTCGCGGCTGAGTCGATCGGCAACGTACGAGCCGACTTCGCCTGCGCCCACGACAATCACCCGCACGACCGACCTCCGGTGACACGCATCACGTGTCTGTTGTCGTCCACGTCGAGACCCTATTCGGGGTCGGTTGCCGACGCCGTGATCGGCCGTCCGAACCAGCGGGTCGGAGTGGCGACGGCGTCCATCGAAACGTCCCACGGTTCGGGGCTCGCCAATTCGACGATCTGAAGATCGTGGGCCACGCCGATTCGCCATGGGCGTGCGCCGGTCGCAGCAACCCGGGCGAACCACCGATCGTAGAAGCCGACCCCGTGACCGATTCGATCGCCGGATTTGGAAAATCCCACGCCTGGCACGAGGGCGACGCCGATCGTCGCATCGTCGACTGGATCCGACGTCGGCTCGCCGATCCCGTACCGGTTCTCGACGAGTTCGTCGCCGTCTCCCCATGAGCAGAACACCATTGACGCGTTGGCTCCACAGCGAGGTAGGACGATGTTGCGGCCGGTCGCTCGAAGCCGAGCCAGGGTTGGTCCAAGGTCGATCTCGCCCCCGTGTGGCAGGTAGCCGGCGACCACGGTCGAGGCTGTGGATTCGAGCGCTCGAAGAAGGCGATCGGCGAGGGCAAGCGACGCGGCGATGCGGTCGTCTGGAGATATCGCCGAACGTTCGGCCTGTAGTCGGACTCGGATAGCGGAGGTTCGGGTATCGTTCATGCGGCCTCGTGTGGGGGCGGGCACGGCTGTTCGAAGCCGGGATCCGTTCAGACGCGGGCAAAAGACTAGCGGTCACCCTCGACCACGGAGACTCAGAACCTTGGAATCGATCCCCTACCTCGCACTGGTCTCAGCGCTCGCCGCGCTGGGACTCGCGTTCTTCTTCTTCAATGATGTGAAGAAGGCCAGCCCTGGCAATGAGCGCATGGTTTATCTCATGAACGAGATTTCGAAAGGCGCAAAGGCGTTTCTCAAGCAGGAATACACCTGGGTGTCGGCGTTCGCCGTCGTGATGGCGGTCCTGATCGCCATCGTGATCGCCCCTTTCGCCGCCATTGCGTATGGCCTCGGTGCGGTGCTCTCGGCTGGTGCCGGGTACGCCGGCATGACCGTGGCCACCATGGCAAACGCCCGTACGACCGAAGCCGCAAAGGACGGCCCGGCGAAGGCACTCCCGGTGGCATTCCGTGGCGGTGCCGTGATGGGCTTCTCGGTCGCGGGCCTGGCTCTTCTCGGCCTGATGATCACGTACATCGTCTTCGTCATGTTCCTCGAGAGCGACGATGCATTCGAGATCGTCACGGCGTATGGCCTCGGCGGGTCGACGATTGCACTGTTCAGCCGTGTTGGCGGCGGCATCTACACCAAGGCCGCTGATGTCGGCGCCGATCTCGTCGGCAAGGTCGAAGCCGGGATTCCTGAGGACGACCCGCGCAACCCGGCAACCATCGCCGACAATGTGGGCGACAACGTCGGCGACGTCGCCGGCATGGGCGCCGACCTCTTCGAGTCGTACGCCGGGTCGATCATCGCCCCGATCTCGCTCGTCGCGTTCGCCACGGCGCTGGCCGCCGACGACATCGGCGACGATGCCCTGGCACTGCTCATGTTCCCGATCGCGATTGCATTCGTCGGCATGATCGCCTCCATCATCGGATCGTTCTTGGTCAAGGGCGGGGATTCGACGGACTCTCACGCGCTGTCTCGCGCCCTGCACATGGGCACGAACGTCGCCATGGGCATCACCGTCCTCGCAACGCTCGGCGTCGCGTACTGGCTCTTCGGAGGCGACACGTTCGACCAGCCCTGGGGCCTCGCCGTTTCGGTCATCGGCGGTTTGATCATCGGTTGGGCGCTCGGCAAGACCGCCGAGTACTACACGTCCGATCACTTCGGTCCGGTCAAGAAGATCGCTCAGCAGTCCGAGACCGGCCCGGCGACCACCGTGCTCGGCGGGATCTCTGCCGGCATGGTGTCGGTGGCAGCGTCCGTCGGCCTGATCCTCGCTGGTGTCGCCATCGCCTACTGGGGCGGCCAGCAAACGTTCGACTCAATCGGGAACCTCGAAGGTGGGCTCTACGGCATTGCCGTCGCCGCCATCGGCATGCTCGCCACAACGGGTGTCGTCGTGTCGGTCGATGCGTACGGGCCGATTGCGGACAACGCCGGCGGTATCGCCGAGATGGCCGAACTCGACCCCAGCGTCCGCGACGTCACCGACGCTCTCGACTCGCTCGGCAACACCACTGCTGCCGTTGCAAAGGGCTTCGCAGTGGGCTCGGCGGCCCTCACTGCTCTCGCCTTGTTCAAGAGCTTCGAGTTCGCCGTCATCGAGGCGGGTGGCTCGCTGAACCTGAACGTCGGCGAGGTCGACGTGTTCATCGGCTTGTTCGTGGGGGCGGGACTCCCCTTCCTGTTCGCTGCGCTGACGATCGATGCGGTTGGCCGTGCAGCTCAGGAGATGATCGAAGAGGTCCGCCGCCAGTTCCGAGAGATTCCCGGGTTGCGTGAGGGCAAGGCCGGCGTCAATCCCGACTCAGCCCGTTGCGTGGCGATCTCGACCAAGGCGTCGCTCAAGGAGATGGTGATTCCTGGTGCACTCGCTGTCGTGGTGCCCCTCGTCGTCGGTTTCATTTCGGTCGATGCCCTCGGCGGTTTGCTCGCCGGTGCGCTTGTGACGGGCTTCGCCCTCGCGATCTTCATGGCGAACGCTGGTGGTGCGTGGGACAACGCGAAGAAGTACATCGAACAGGGCAATCACGGGGGCAAGGGCTCTGATCCCCACAAGGCCGCGGTTGTCGGCGACACCGTGGGCGATCCGTTCAAGGACACCTCGGGTCCCGCGATGAACATCCTCCTGAAGGTGATGACCATCGTCAGCCTGGTGTTTGCGAGCGCGTTCGTCGGCTGACGAGCGTCAATTCACTCAAACGCATCGAAGCCCCGCCTGCGGGCGGGGCTTCTTCGCGTCCCCGTGCGACCGGCCCGGCGGGAAGCAGGGGTTCGGAGGGATGTGCCGCCTTTGTGCCGTGCGACCGGCCCGGCGGGAAGCAGGGGTTCGGAGGGGTGTGCCGCCTTTGTGCCGTGCGACCGGCCCGGCGGGAAGCAGGGGTTCGGAGGGATGTGCCGCCTTTGTGCCGTGCGACCGGCCCGGCGGGAAGCAGGGGTTCGGAGGGGTGTGCCGCCTTTGTGCCGTGCGACCGGCCCGGCGGGAAGCAGGGGTTCGGAAAG
>JAHDDK010000004.1:0-19748 GCA_020629375.1 Acidimicrobiales bacterium | reverse complement strand
GTGTGCCGCCTTTGTGCCGTGCGACCGGCCCGGCGGGAAGCAGGGGTTCGGAAAGTGTGCCGCCTTTGTGCCGTGCGACCGGCCCGGCGGGAAGCAGGGGTTCGGAAAGTGTGCCGCCTTTGTGCCGTGCGACCGGCCCGGCGGGAAGCAGGGGTTCGGAAAGCACTGTCACACCCCACTCTCATACTGGGGGCATGTTGAATACTTGTCGTCGAACGTTGGATCCGGTGGTTCGCCGGGAGCTCGTGTCCGATCTTCCGGTGGCCTTGCGTGCCCTTCGGGTGGAGGTTCTTCGCGAGACCCTCGCGGCAGGGCTTCCGGTGGATCCGGACGTGGTGACGATTGTGTTGTCGGCTCATGTCGACCGTTCGTTTGATCCAATGCGTTTCGAGTCGGCTGATGTCGAGTCGCTGTTGTGGTTCGGGATCTCGGAGTTTTGCGAAGGTCACGATGTCGAGGTTCCGTCGTCCGCGGCGAAGGTGTTGCATGCCGTGTTGGCCACCGCCGTTCGTCTCGATGTGCTGGCCCCTGGATCCGACGGTGTGGCCGAGTTGTTTGCCCCGTTGCGGGAGCTTGGCGCAGCCTGAATCTTCGGTACTCCTTGAGTTCGCCATTCTTGGGCCGATTGGATCAGGTGCAATCGTCACGGACGGGTTGCGCCAGGTGCATTCATCTCGCCCGAGGGTGGTCAGATCTCGTGGAACTCGAACAATCGTCGATGGCAGCTCGTACGTCGTCTCCGGACCGGTCGGTCTTGGCGTTGGCGGAGTGGCAGCACTTCTTGTCTGAAGAGTCGTTGCTTCTCGACATGACCGGTACCCGCGCTGGTGTCGTCTCGGCGGTCGCGGTGTCCGACGAGAATGTCGAGCGTGATTTGAGTCGTGCGCTTCGCCTGATCCGGCATTCGGTTCCGGGGTCGGATCGGCTGTGCCAGACCTCGACGTCGTCGATGGCGATTCTCTGCTCTCCGCTTGCGTCGCTTCACGCACTCGAACGTCGGGCACGTGCACATGCGGTGCAGTTGGAGATCGCTGGCCTCGTGCTGGCGATCGGTTACGCCCATCGACGGGCCGACGAGGACCTCTTCGATACGTGGGCACGTGCGGACGCCGAGGCCGATCGAGTGCGCTTCCGGATGCAGAACCCTGGCGGTGGCTTGCATATCCGCTGAGTCCGTCGGCGAATGGGTCGTTCGTCCTATGCCAGTTCGACCCCTGGCTGCCGTAGGAACAACGTGGTGCGTGATTCGCTCTTTCAGCGTCTTTTGTGGACGCTCCCTCTACTGATCTCGGCAGGAATCGCTGGCGCGATCCAGCGCGGGGTACTCGAAGCTCGTCTCGGGACGATCGGCGCGATCGTTGCTGTGTTGTGTCTTGTGGGCGTTCGGCGGCTGCTGACACTGAAGTCCGCGGCTGAGGACCCGCGGCCGACCGGGATCCTGGTGTTCTGTGCGGGCTCGGCGACGGTTTTGGCGTCGACGTTGTTCGTCGGTGGTGTGTCGTTGTTGGTCGTTATCGCCGGCCTCGCGATCTGCGGCTTCGGACTGTCGATGCTGATGGCGCATCGCCTTGGTCAACGTCCCGGAATCACGGAGCGGGAAATGGCCATCGTTGCGGCCGGTTGCGCGCTTGTGGCGCATGTGTTCGCCGTGGTGCCGCGTTTCGACATGTCATCGGGTTGGTTTCAGCTGGGTGTGTCCATGGCGGTCGCCGGAGCGACATTCGGCGTTGCCTACTTGTTGTGGATGCTTGGGCATGACCCGAGCACGTTGTCGATGCCCGCGATTCTCTTGTTGTCGGCGCAGTGCTGTCTCGCTGCTCATGTGGCTTTCTTGATCGTGCCGCTCGAATGGATGTCGATTTCGTTCTTTCCGCTTGTGGCGTCGGGGCTGGCGGCGGCCGCCTTCATGCATTCGGAGGTTCGTGACCGCTTTGCCCCTGCGGTGATCAAGGCATCCGAGGTGAATGTCCGACGGAGCCTGCTGTCGTTCTCGGTCGTCTTGATCGGACCGATCCTCGTCGGCGTAGACATGCTTACCTCGAACTCGCTGAGTCTTCCGGCCATCACGATCGGATCCAGTTTGTTGTCGTTGCTTGTGGCGGGTCATTTGCTGCAGCTCGTCCGGCACTGGGGGGCGGTCGAGCACCAGGGCCAACATGACCCGTTGACGAGTCTTCCGAATCGCCCGTTGTTCTTCTCACGGCTCGAATCCGCGATCGACAGTGCGCGTTTGCGAGAGGTGACCTTCTCGACGATGTTCATCGACCTCGACCGATTCAAGGCCGTCAACGACACGCTGGGGCACGACAAGGGCGACGAGCTGCTCCGCCAGGTGGCGGGTCGCTTGGATTCCGCCGCGAAGCGAGTCTCCTCAGATGTGACTGTGGCGCGGCTCGGTGGCGACGAGTTCGCCATCCTCGTCCCTCAGGTCAACGATGATCGTCATGCCCATGCGATTGGGCGTCTGTTTCTCGATCAGTTTCTCGATCCGTTCGATGTTGGACTTCGGGACATCTACGTGACGCCATCGATCGGCATTGCGCAATACCCGCGCGATGGCGAGAACGTCGATCAACTGATTGAGAATGCGGATACAGCGATGTTCGAGGCCAAGGACCGCGGCCGCAACATGGTGGTTGCCTACAGTCCCGAGCAACGCATACCGGGAGCTCATCGGCTCGAGATCGAGGCGGCGTTGCATCGGGCGATCGACAACAACGAGATGCAGCTGCTGTATCAACCGCAGGTCGACATTACGACCGGCGAGATCTTCGCGGTCGAGGCGCTCCTTCGTTGGATCCATCCCACGCTGGGGCAGATCAGTCCCGAGAAGTTCGTTCCGGTAGCGGAAGAGTCGGCCCTCATCGACACGATTGGACGATGGACGCTCGAGCAGGCGTGCCTTGAAGCGGCTCGATGGAAGTCGGAAGGCTTGCCACCGATCAACGTCGCGGTCAACCTGTCGGCTCGCCAGTTTCAGAAGGCGACGCACCTCACCGAGGACGTGGCCCGGGCACTCCGCACCTCTGGTCTCGAACCCGAGCGTCTCGAGTTGGAGCTGACCGAGTCGCTTGCCCTCGAAAAGCCCGAGGAGGTGAACGACACCTTGGGCGGGTTCCGGCAGATGGGGATCCGAACGGCGATCGACGACTTTGGGGTCGGCCACACCGGGCTCGACTACCTCGATCGAATCTCGGTTGACACGCTCAAGATCGACCGATCGTTCATCAATCGCATCGGCGAGAGCGGTGCGCCTCTGGTGACGGCAGTCATCTCGCTTGCGAAGGGCTTGGATTTGGACGTGATTGCCGAAGGCGTCGAGACCCGTGCGCAGGTGAACTTCTTGCGTTCGCATGGGTGTCGATACATGCAGGGTTACCTGTTTTCGAAGCCGCTCGAAGCGAACCAACTTCGGCGAGTGCTCCGTAACCAGCTGGAACGTCGTCAGCGCGCCGCCTGAGGTCGCTTCGTTTCGTCAGCTCCCGGTCATCGCGACCGCGAGTTGCCCGGCGACAGTGGCATTGTGCTCGAGGAGCGCAATGTTGGCGGGCACAGATGCGCCGGCCGTGGCCTCGGCGATACGCCCGAGGACCATGGGGGTCACTGCCGCTCCGGTGATCTTGCGTCGAGCAGCTTCGGTGAGCGCGTCATCAAGCGCGGCATCATGTGCGTCTTGATCGAGCGCGTCGGCCTCGGGAACCGGGTTCGTGATGAGCAGACCTCGACCCAGCCCTCGCTGGACTCGAACGATGCTTGCGAGTTCGTCGATGTCGTCGCAACGATGACCGAGTGCGATTCCGGATGTGCGTGCCGTAAACGCTGGCAGTTCGTCCGAGCGCCATCCGATGACCGGAACTCCGAGTGTTTCGAGTGTTTCGAGTGTTCGCGGTAGATCGAGGAACGACTTCGCTCCGGCTGACACGGTGGCGACGCCGTGTCGCGCGATCGCGCCGAGGTCGGCGCTCACGTCGGCGGTGTGTTCGGCCCCCCGGTGCACTCCCCCGATACCGCCCGTGGCGAACACGGACACTCCCACGCTCGACGCGAGAGCCAGCGACGCCGACACCGTGGTGGCGCCGAAGGCCCACCCCTGACCGACGGCGATGGGTAGCTCACGTTCGGCGACCTTTTGGGCGACGCCGAGCAGTCGCTCGTGGTGACGTTCATCGACCCCGACGACGAGTTGGCCATCGAGGACGGCGGTCACTGCGGGTACTGCTCCGGCGTCTCGGACGGCGCGCAGGGACCGCTCGAGCGCCTCGAGATTGGCTGGACTGGGTAGCCCGAGGTTCGACGTTACGGTCGATTCGAGGGCCACGACGCCGACATCCGCTTCCAATGCATCGGCGACTTCGGGGTGGACCTCGATCATCGGTTTCGGCATCGTCATGTTCCTCTCGACTGGGTTGGCGACGGTCAATCGCCAGCCGATAGATCGGCTCCGTGGGAGCGCAGGCTACGCCGCGCCAGACGATGTCCTTGATCGATCGCTTCGGAGGGTCCCATGCCTGTGGCGAGTGCAGAGATCATGCCACCGGTGAACGCGTCGCCAGCGCCGGTCGTGTCGACGACTTCAGAGATCGCGGACGGAAGGAGACGAAGTGTCTCGTGTCCGTTCCGATCAATCACGATCGTGGGCTTTGGGCCGTCGGTGACGACGATCGTGGTGTTGAGGCCACCTCGGATGGCGCTGGTGAGCACATCGGCTTCGGACCGGTTGGCGATCAACCACGACGGTCGGACCTCATCGATGAGGCGAGCGAATGCCTGGGGTCCGTACTCCTCGAGTACGGCTACCGACGAGGTCGAGATCGAGATCTCGACAGATTGATCGATGGCATCGCCGATGAGGCGGAGGGTGGTCTCGGCGAGTGGACCGCCGAATAGGGAGTACGCAGGTACGTGCAGCCATGTCGCGTCGTCGAGCCACCTCGAGTCGCTCGGAGACAACTGCACGCACGTCCCACGGTCGGACAGAAAGCTCCTTTCCCCATCCGGCTCGACCAGCACAACGATCGATCCCGTGATCCCGTGTCGTCGCCCCTCGAACTCGACCCCGCAGGTTCGGAGCTCGGCGATCAATCGATCCCCCGTTGGGTCACTTCCGACCGACCCGATGAATCGTGCGGACGACCCAGCTGCGGCGGCAGCGACAGCCACATTGGCGGCCGAGCCTCCTCGGTGTCGACTGATGGTCGCTGCGGTGTCGGTACCGCGGCGCGGCGTTCCGTTCAGCTGAACGACCACGTCTTCGACGAGGTCGCCGATGACGCAGATCGTCACCGCTGCTCGCGTGCTGGCGCTTGCTGTTGGGTCAGGAGACCGACGAGTTCGACGAGCGAAGGTCGACGACCTCGGCCCCTTCGAAACGCGGCGTTTCGCTGTCGGCCAGATCCATGACCCGTTGTCCGAAGGCGCGGAGTTCGGTGCGTTGCTGCTCGGCTCGAGCCTGAATCATCGCGAGATGCGCATTGCGGTCCTCGATCTTCTCGGTCAACGAAGACAGTTCGGCTTGCACACGGTTTGCGGCCTCGAACGCCTTGCGATCGCTCTCTCGGGTGATCTGATCAGCCTTCTCGGTCGCCTCGGCGACAATCTGATCAGCCCGCTGGTGCGCCTCGGCGATCGCCTCTTCGGCGGAACGTTGTGCCATCCGCAGAACGAGTTCGTAGGACTCCTCGCTCGCTCGGACGTCGCTCGACGCAGCAAGCTCGCTTTCGGGTTCGGAGTCGGCGGGTGCAGCGTGGGCGGCAGTGACCGGGGGTGGAGGCGCAACCGCGAGGAGTTGAGTTCGGAGCTGCTGGTTCTCCGCCTGCAGCTGCTCGAGGGCGGACTGTGCCTGACCGAGGGCAGCCCGATGCTGGTCGAGTTCAGAGGTTCGAGACTCGAGGTCGGCGTTCCGCTGTTCGAGTTCGACTTGGAGCCGGGAGGCGGTATCAGTGGACTCGGCGACCTGTCGTTCAGCTGCAGCGAGAGAGCCGGCGATGTCGTCACGTGCGGCGACGGCGGCGTCGGCCTGTGCCCGTGCCTCGGTCAGTTGCGAATCGACATTGGCGTCGGTGTCAGTCGCCGTCTCGGCCGAGCCGACGCGCGCAAGATCTCCATGCAGCATGTCGACCTGAGTAGCGACGAGCTCCAGGTAGGCATCGACCTCTACCGGGTCGTAGCCCTTTTTCGTGCGGGATTGGAATGTCTTGGCCAGGACGTCCCTGCCGGTGAGACGCCGCTCGTTCAGTGTCATGGTGTCGACCATCCTCACTTGCGTTGTGCCGTCCACCCAACGGCGATCACCGATGGTAGATGAGGTCGTGCGTGAGGCCCAAAACGATGCGCCACCGATCGCCTCGCTCCGCGTGCTGAACTGTGCGGGTGGGCACGACGCACGACCCCGGATCGGGCGAGGACAGCGGTGGACTCCGCGGTCGGCTGGGCCGAATTCCGCACGTTGACGATCGCCCCATCGATGCCTCATGGGCTCAATCTCCACGCGAACAGCCGGCTCCCGAACCGATTCTTCGTCGTCACGTCGTCGAGAAATCCACAGGAGCCCCCGAAAGGTCGAATCCACGCGCCCGCCCGGAGACACCGGTCTGGACCGAACGATCGACCGAAGTCGCTCGCGAGGAGCCCCCGACCGATTGGGTTGACGCTCTGCCTCGTCGTCCGCGTCGTCGTTGGCTCCGAACGATCGTCGTCCTGCTTCTGCTAGCCGCGATCGTCGCTGCAGTACCGGTGTTTCTGGCGTGGCGAACTTTCAACGGAATCGAGCGGCTACCTATCGCTGAGGCGCTCGACGAGCCGATCGCTGCGAGCCCGGGTCGCAATGTGTTGCTCGTGGGTACGGATTCGCGTAGCGGGATCGAGGCGGACGTGGACAACGCTGGACTGATTCTTGGTGGTGGAACGGAAGGCGAGCGCAGCGACACGATCATGGTTCTGCGTCTCGGTGACGATGGTTCGACACGGTTCGTGTCGCTACCGCGTGATCTGTGGCTACCGATCGACGGCGGAGACCCTCAGCGAATCAACACGGCGATACGGGGCGGGCCGGAAGCGCTGGTGCGGACCGTCCAGGACGGTCTGTCCGTTCCGATCCACCATTACGTCCAGGTCGATCTGGCGGGTTTCATCGAACTCGTCGATGCGGTTGGCGGCGTGACGATCACGATTCCGCATCCAGCCTTCGATCGGGCATCCGGCCTCGACCTGCCGACAGCTGGGCCGGTGCGCCTGGATTCTGCACAGGCGCTGGCATGGGTTCGAAGCCGCCGTTACACCGAAGTCATCGACGGTGCCGAGGTGCGCGACCCGACGAGTGATCTTGGGAGGGTGCAACGCCAGCAGGAGTTCATGCGGGCGCTGATGGCCGAGGTCAGCGCCGAGCGGAATCCGACGACCCTCAACTCGATGATGACCTCGATCGCCGATGCGGTCGTACTGGACGATCGCACCTCGCTCAGCGACGCGTTGGGCATCGCACAAGGCCTCCGAGGCGAAGTGCCGGAGTCGGTCGTCTTGCCGACGGTCCCAGCCGACGTCGGCGGCGCCGCGGTGTTGTTGTTGGCTGACGGTGCCGAGTCGGTACTTGGGCAGTTTGGCTGAGTCCAGCTGTCGACGGTTTCGTCGCGGGTTGGCGAGAAACGATCCCCTTCCTACTCTTTGGGGGCTGTGAGCGGTCACTCATCTCCCGTCGACGCGCGCCGACTTCGCCTGATCCGAAGGCTGTCGGTATGGGCCACCGTGGCGGTGGTCTGCGTTGTAACGATGATGTCCCCTCCGGCGAATGCGGCTCCGGCCAGTCCAACGCTTCTGATCGCACCAACCGAACCAGGGGCGCCGTTCCGGCCGGATCCGACACGTCATCGCCGGGCGATCGATCGTGTCGCGCTGATCGATCGAGCGGACCAGCTCGAGATTGCCCATGCCCGCACGATCGATGCGGCGGCGCGAGGGATCCTGACAGCCGAGCTCGCGCGCCTCGACGAGGCAATCGACTCTGTCGACCTGCGACCCGACCTCGATGATGCGGTCGAACCGTTCGGACTCGGCGTCGCGGCCTTCCCGGTTGATGAAGCACGCAAGATGTTCTGGGACGACTGGGGCCAGCCGCGATCGGGCGGTCGTCGACATCAAGGCAATGACGTACTCGCCCAGATCGGTGTACCGATCCGGTCGATCGAGGACGGCGTGGTCGAAAAGGTTGGTTCGGGTGGGCTTGCCGGCCTCTCGATCACGATCGTCGGTAACAGTGGGGCGAAATGGTTCTACGCCCACCTCGACGAGGTCGAAACGCTGGAGCCCGGAGACCGTGTACTCGCTGGCGAGCAGATCGGTACCAACGGCGACACGGGCAACGCCCGCGGCGCTCCGCACCTGCACCTTCAGTGGGCACCGGACGGTGAGACCTGGGAGAACCCGTATCCGGTTCTCGTCGCGTTGTGGGGCGATGGGGCTCCGATTCGTGAGGAAGCATTCGGTCCGTTCAACGACCGTCGCTGACCTACGCTGGAACGGTGACCAGTTCGCCAGAATCGAGCCCGTCATCGCAGACCTATGCCGCTGTCGATGCCTTTCTGTGCGGGCTCATCGAAAGTGGCGTTCGGGCAATCAACGCCTCCCCCGGTTCGCGGTCGACACCGCTGATCGTGAGCGCGTTGCGTCGGTCGGATCTCGAGGTTCGAATCCACCTCGACGAGCGGTCTGCGGCGTTTGCTGCGCTGGGAGAGGCGAAGGCAGGCGGGGCGCCGGTCGCCTTGCTGTGCACATCGGGGACCGCCGGAGCGCACTACTTCCCCGCAATCATCGAAGCTGCCCTCGCTGGCGTACCGCTTGTGGCACTGACCGCAGACCGTCCTCCCGAACATCAAGGTTGGGGTGTCGGACAGACCATTGATCAGCGCGGTCTCTATGGCCAGCACGTGCTCGCCGAGATCGCCATGCCTGTGGGGGGCTCAGGAGATGTCGCCCATGCCCGTCGGACTGGTCGGCGAGTCGCTCAGACGGCCACATCCGAACGCGGCCCGGTGCACGTCAACTGGCCGTTCCGGTTGCCACTCGAGCCTCGGGATGCACTTGATCCGCCGGCGCTTCCGTCGTTGGGCCGCCAACCACCAGCGACATCGGGTGCACCTCGGCTCGCTCCGGTCGTCGAAGAGCTGCTCGTGGCCGCAGAGCGGCCGGTCATCATCGCCGGTCCGGATTCGGTTCGTACCACCGACCAGGTCGGATCGATCCTCAACTTCGCGGCAACGATCGGCGCGCCGATCATCGCCGACGTCCTCTCGGGGTTGCGCGGTCACGATGAGGAACTTGTTGCGTCGGCCTCAGGGTGGCTTGGTTGGACCTCGCCCCCGCAACCCGACCTCTTCATCCATTTCGGGCATACGCCGACGGCGAAGAACATCAGGCTCTGGTGGGAGTCGGTACCGACGGCTCGTCATCTCACCGTCGGCGATCATCGTGAATGGCACGACCCGAGTCACCTGAGCGCTGCTCACGTCGTATCGAGCGCTGGAGCCTTTGCCGAAGGAGCCGCGAACGTCATTGGAGCGCGCCGTGACCGGTCATTCTGCGACGAGTTCATCGACCATGCCCGAACGGTACGTAACCAACTCCAGTTGGTGCGAGCGAGCCTGCGGTCGTCGATCGACGAACACCAGATTGCATCCTGCATCGGTGGCGTTGGGGCGGCAACGGTCGTGGCATCAAGCTCGATGCCCGTCCGCGACCTCGATGCAGCCGTCGACCTTCCGTCTTCGACGGAGATCCTCTCCAACCGCGGGGCAAACGGGATCGACGGGGTGATCGCGACCGCCGTTGGTGTCGCCCGTGTACGGAGCAGCGTGCGGGTCCTCATCGGCGATGTCGCCGCACTCCATGATGTCGGCAGCCTTGTCGACGCCGTGCGCCAGGGAGTCGAGCTGACCATCGTTGTCGTCAACAACGATGGTGGCGGAATCTTCTCCATGCTGCCGATCCACGAGGCCATCGACCCAGAGAGCTATCGCACGGCGTTCCGGACGCCGCACGGACAGACACTCCGCTTCGTGGGTGGTCTCGATGGCATCGAGTACCACGCCGTCGACCACATCGACTCCCTCGACTCCATCATCGGCTCCGCTCCATCCGAAGCGGTTCGTGTCGTCGAGTGTTTTGTCGATCCGGACGACCGACGCCGCATTGACGATGAGCTTCGGGTGGCCGTTTCGCGTCGAGGAGACAACGAGCGATGACGGTCGAGACCACGCGTGCTGCGGACGGCACGACCCTTGCGTACCGACGATTCGGACCGCGCGATGCCGATCGGCGTCTGGTGATGCTCCATGGATTCACGGGAGATCACCGGACGCTGGTCCCGCTCGCCGAGCTCATCCACGGCCAGGCCCCGGACGTCGAACTACTGCTCATCGATCTTGTTGGTCATGGGCGGAGCGCAGCACCCGATTCACTGGGGCCCTACGAGATGCCTGCGGTGGTCGACCAAGTCCTCTCGATCATCGGCCCGGTCCCGGTCGGGCACACCCACCTCCTTGGGTACAGCATGGGTGGTCGTGTCGTGCTCTCGATCGCTGCTCGTGCACCATGGTTCTTCGGCTCGATCACGACGCTCAGCAGCACGGCAGGTATCGAGGCTCCCGTCGACCGAGCGGCTCGCCACGAAGTCGACTGTGCCCGAGCGGACGAACTCGAGCGACATGGCCTCAGTCGTTTCCTTCGGGAGTGGGTTGATGCGCCGCTCTTCGCACCCTGGCGTCAGACCGTCGGCGAGGATGCGGTCGCGGCCTCCATTGCGCGCCGCGGCGAGGCGATGGCCGTTGGCTATGCGAACAGTCTTCGGGGGACCGGCACGGGATCGATGCCTCCGGTTTGGGACCGGCTCGCGTCGATCCGCTCGCCGATGTTGTTCGTGACCGGAGCCCTCGACTCGAAGTTTGTCGACATCGCGGAGTCGATGGTCCGTCGCGCTCACGATGGGCGTCACGTGACGATCGGTGCGTGCGGCCACGTGGTCCACGAGGAGAATCCCCACGAGGTTGCGCGCGTCATCACCGAATTTCTGGAAGGCTTGTCCACGGGCGATTGATCTGCTGATCGCCGCGAGCAAAGACGAGCGGGTGAGGGCGACCGTGAAACTGATCGATTTCGAACTCGACACGATCGACATCCGGTTGACGGCCACGGTGGCGACCGGACGGGGAGCCATTGGCGATCGAAGTGGCCTGGTTCTGCGCCTCCGCGGCGACGAAGGACGAGTAGGTCACGGGGAAGCTTCACCATTGCCGGGCACGGAGCCAGGACGGCTCGAGCCAATGGCCTCCGCCGTTCGATCGTGGGCGGCGTCAGCCGTGGGCGGAGATGTCGAGACGGTTCTTGGGGAGCTCGACAGCTCATCGCTCGCACCCGAGCCTCGGTTCGCGGTCCATACGGCGCTTGTGGATCTCGTGTCCCAAGACGCAGGCGTGCCGCTCTCGAACTGGCTGCGGTCGTCGGCATCGCCGGTGGTCCACGTCAACGCCCTTGTCGCCGACGAGACACCGGCCGATGTCCACGCAGCCGTTTCTCGGTACGTGGCGTCGGGATTTCGGTCGATCAAGTTGAAGGTCGGCGTGAGCGACACGTCGCTCGATGCAACCCGGATCATTGCGGCGAGCGAAGCTGCTGGCTCGGATACGGAGCTGCGCCTCGACGCGAATGGCTCCTGGGACCGCGAGAGCGTCGATCGCGTCGTCGGTCGGGTCGGGCGCCATCGAGTGTCCTATATCGAGGATCCCACGGCCGATATCTCCGAGTTCGCCTCCATCGAAGCGGACACAGGCGTCCGAATGGCCATCGATCTACCCGTCGGCGACCTCACCGACGCGCGCCGTGCTCTACAGCAGTCAGGGGCGTCAGTCGTCGTGGTCAAGCCGGTGGCGATCGGTGGTGTCGATCGGATCATGGACCTCCGGCGTCTGGCCGATGCCGACACGACGATCGTCGTCACGTCCTCGATCGATCACGACGTCGCGTTGTGTGCGGCAATGCATGTCGCCGCAGCGATGCCGGCCAACGGAGTCGTCGCCCATGGTTTGGCGACCGGGCCGCTCGTGCGCGGCGTCGATGAGACGCTCCATCCGGTCCATGGGAGGGTCACCGTGCCAAACGGCAGCGGCGTCGCCGTCTCGACTCGCGTTTCGGGTGCGACAGCCTGAGTCAGTCGAAGGCGCCTTGACCTTCGTCGATGCTCCAATGCCACGGCTCGCCCTTCAGATTGACGAATCCGTACTTCGGGGCGTGCTGACTGAGCCAGATGAAGCCGGCTGACGATTCGGTCGAGATCGACCCTCCGCTCAGCGTGAAGTCGATTGCTCGCCCCTGTTCGTGCTTCGAGAACCCCGGTCGGGCCGTTGGCGGCGCACATTCGAAGACTGGCTTGTGCCAGATCTCGTACTCGCTGCCTCCGCAGTGTGCGGCGCGCAGTTCGATCTGGCGTTGGATCGGACGGTAACCCCAACCCGCGAGATCGACGCCTTGCTCGAAGGCCTCGGTGAACAGGGCGAGGGTCTCATCGGCGATGTCGATGTGGACCTCGATGATGTAATCCTCACCCGTCGGACTGGCGATCTCCGCCCAGATTCGTCCGTCATCGGGAACGCCGTCTCCGTCCTCGTCCTGACCGCCAAGCCGCTGGTCTTCGGGGATCGGCTCCGCCGGAAACCGAATGGTGACGATGTCGTCGAGGTCGACCGGGTCAGGAATTTCGATCCCGTTCCGGCGAGCGACGTTCGCAAGGCGTTGATTGATGGCTTCTTGTTGATCTCGGATCTCGGTGGCGAGTACTTGGTCGCGCTCGGCCACGAACGCGGCCTCGGCGAGCCGTGCTTCGAGTCGAGTTTCGGCGGCAGTCACGAGGGCCGCTTGCTCGTCGCGGAGCTCTGCGAGCTCGATCGTTCGAGATTCGACGAGTGCCAGGCTCTGTTCCGCTTCGGCTGCGGCAGCCGACTCGATATCGATCAGTTCGTCGGCTTCGATCTCGAGTCGGCGGACCTGCTCCAGCGAATCCGTGAGCGATCCCGTTTGCGTCTCGAGCAGATGTCTAAACCGAGCGGCCTCCCCCGGATCTGCGCTGAGAGCGAGTTCGGTGAGGTCGTCGGCACCCGATGACGGTTCACCGATGAAGCTCGCGACAGCCAGGTTGGCGATGTGTAGGCGGACCAGATCGATCTCGACGAGCACGTCTTGGCGACGAATGCGAGCTTCGTCGACGGCGTCGCGAGCGTTCTCCAGGACCCGCTCGGCCTCTTTGAGCCGCCCCTCCTGGACCACGACGCGACCCCGGATCTCATCCAGCTCGGCGGTGACTTGCTCGACGCTGACGGTCGCGACGTCGATCGCCTCGAGCGACTCGACGTTCTCACTGATCAGATCCTCACGTTCGTTCTCGAGGTCCTCAATCGTGTCGGGATCATCCTGAGCAACCGCTATCCCGGCCACCGCCAAGACGGCGAAGACGAGGATGAGGAAGAGACCAGCCTGGGATTGGCGCGACGGAGTCACGACATACCATCGCCCGTGGTGCCCCAGACATGAGCCGTTCGACGCAATCCTGTCGCGTACCGTGTGGACGCCTCGTGTGGAATCAGTTGCCGTTTGTTGACCAGTGCCACGGTTCGCTCGGAAGATTCACGAAGCCGAAGCGGCCGGCATTGGCAGCGAGCCACTGGAACCCCGGGTTTGATCGAGTCGTGATCGAACCACCGTTGTACGTGAAGTCGATCGCGAGCCCCCGTTCGTGCATCGATTGCCCGGGGCGTGCCGTTGGGGGTGAGCAGGCTGAGGCCGGCATGTCCCATACGGCATAGTCGGACGTGCCGCAATGTGCTTGGCGAAGTTCGATCTGGCGTACATTGCTTCGATAGCCCCAGCCACCGAGGGAGATGCCGTCCGCACGAGCCGCATCGAGGAGTTGGCCGACCGTGCCGGCGATGCTCTCGTGCACCTGAATTCCTTGGACCGTCACGACATCGGACGGTGACGCCACCGGCGGGCGTGATGCCGCCTGCTCAGCAGCCCGGCGAGCAGCTTCTTCAGCGGCCTTGCGTGCAGCTTCGGCTCGGATGCGGCGGGCGATCTCCTCCTCTTGCTGGCGGATCTTGGCGGCCGCGTCGGCGTCACGTTCCGCGAGGAAGGCGGCCTCCGCCAGGCGGTGCTCAAGCCGGGCCTCGGCTGCCTGAACGATCTCGAGCTGTGCGGCCTGGGCATCGGCGAGCTCCCCTCGACGATGTTGTGCCTCGGTCCGGCCTGCGACGGCAGCGGCCACCGCGAGTCGACGCTGAGCGCTCACGATCTCGGCCTCTTCGCGGAGCGCCCGGATTCGATCGATCGAGTCAGCCAGCGACCCGGTCTGAAACTCGACCAATGAACGTCTCCGTGCGGCCTGTGACGGGTCGTCGCTCAGGAGTAACGCCGTCAGGTCCTGCCCATTCACGCCGTGCTCGCCCGTGAAGGATGCGAGGGCGAGATCGTTGACGGATGCCCGGACCTCGTCCATCTCGACGAGAATCTCCGCCTCCCGGAGCTCGGCTTGGGTAACCAGCGTCTCCGCGCTCGCGACGGCCTGTTCGGCCTCGGCGAGCCGACTCTCTTGGAGGTCGACGAGGCCGTTGATCGCGTCGAGCGCATGAGCGACGTCATCGAAGCTTGCTTGCGAGGCATCGACCAGAAGTGCTTGGGCTGCCTGCTCGGCCTGGATCTTCTCTCGTTCCTCTCGGAGCTCTTCGAGTCGATCGACATCCTCTTGCGCAAACACGGGCCCGGTGAAGACAAGCATCGTCGCGGCGATGACAGAGAGCACCCAGAAACGACCTGTAGCGAACCGGGGTCGAGTCGCTGGCCGCGTCTGTGTCGTACCCGGAAGGGGTACCGCTCCATCAGGCACTGGGCGCGTGCGCGCTCGACAACCCACTCCGGCCACGCCGACACGCTAGTGGAATGGGCCCCGAAATGGGATCACCGGCGAGGATGGACCGATCCGGTCAGCGTCCGTTCGTACTCCAATGCCACGATTCGCTCGGCAGGTTGTAGAAGCCATAGCGGGCAGCATTGTTGGAGAGCCACGTGAAACAGTCCGAGCCTCTCCAACAGGACTGGAAGTCGATCGCCAAGCCACGTTCGTGCATCGAGGTTCCCGGGCGGGCCGTCGGTATCCGACAGCTACTTGGACTCGATTCGTACACGTCCGGGCATCCGTTGATCACTCGCAACTCTGCGGTGCGTTGCGGAGAGCGCCATCCGTAGCCAGTCAGATTCACGTTTGCAGCACGGGCGTCTCGAATCATCTGCCCGACCGAATCAGCGACGTCTTTGTGGACCGTGAATCCCTCGATCGTGACCATGTCGGTTGCGGCCGCAGGTACCGGTCGAGCGGAAGCGCGCCGCGCAGCCTCCGCCGCAGCCCGGCGGGCGGCCTCTTCGCGGATTCGTCGAGCGATTTCCTCTTCTTGCTTCTGGATCTCGGCAGCCTTGGCTGCGTCGAGTTCACCGAGCGCCTGCGCTTCGGCGAGCCGGGCTTCGAGTCGTACCTCTGCAGCAAGGACCAGCTCCACCTGCGCATCTTCTGCGGCTTGGAGTTCGGTTCGGCGACGGATCGCATCGGTCCGTCCTTCGACTGCAGCACGGACCGCTTGTACCCGTTCGGCCTCGACGTCCGCTGCCTCTTCGCGTAGCTGACGCATGAGATCGATCGCGTCGCCAAGACTTCCCGTTTGGAACTCGATCAACGATCGTCGTCGTGCGGCTTCGGTGGGATCATCGCTGAGGAGAAACGTGGTGATGTCATCTGTGCCGCGTCCGGGCTCTCCCGTGAAGGCTGCAACGGAGAGTTCGGTGATGCGAATCTCGAGGGCGTCCTGCTCGGTGGCTAGTTCGGCCGAGCGCGCTGCGGCTGCCGCAACGAGGGACTCCGCAGACTCGACGGCGTGTTCGGCTTCGGCGAGCCGGGTCTCGTGGAGGTCGACGAGCGCGTTCACGGCGTCGAGCGCGGCGACGACGTCAGCTACGTCGGCGGTGGCCGTGTCCACGAGGCTGGCTTGTGCAGCGAGGTCGGCCAGGATCGCCTCGCGTTCCTCCTTGAGCTCCTCGAGGCGTTCCTCGTCTTCTTGTGCAGTCGCCGGAACACCCTGAATGGTCAGGACGATTGCCACGAGCATGAAGAACACCGTGGCGAGTCGACGGGCGCGCGACGGGGTGTCGCACGCGTCGGTCAGAAGTGGCACTGCGTCAGTCTCCCACGGACAATGCTCGGTGGCAAAAGCACCACGCTCGGCGCGATCCGGATCGGGGTGAGGACGGTGGCTAGGGTTCGCTCATGAGCGATCACCCCCCCGCCGAGAACGGCGTGTCCCCGATCTTTGATTCGACACGGTGGGAGTCCGTTGATGGGTTCAACGATCTCACCGACATCACGTACCACCGGTCGGTCGACCATGGCACGGTGCGAGTGGCCTTCGACCGCCCGGAGGTTCGGAATGCCTTTCGCCCGCACACCGTCGATGAGCTCTATCGCTGTCTCGATCACGCCCGAATGTCGAGTGACGTGGGGTGCGTGTTGCTCACCGGCAACGGGCCCTCGCCGAAGGATGGTGGGTGGGCGTTTTGTTCCGGTGGCGATCAGCGCATACGCGGACGGACCGGTTACCAGTACGCCGACGGCGAGACAGCCGCCGATGTCGATCCAGGACGAGCTGGCCGTCTGCACATTCTCGAGGTGCAACGGCTGATTCGATTCATGCCAAAGGTCGTCATCGCTGTCGTGCCCGGTTGGGCAGTAGGCGGCGGTCACAGCCTGCACGTCACCTGCGATCTCACGCTGGCGAGTCGCGAGCATGCAATCTTCAAGCAGACCGACACCGACGTTGCGAGCTTTGATGGCGGCTACGGATCGGCGTATCTCGCAAAGATGATTGGGCAGAAGCGGGCACGAGAGATCTTCTTTCTCGGGGCCGATCACTCGGCGGACGAGGCCGCGGCCATGGGCATGGTGAACCGCGTGGTTGCGCATGACGATCTCGAGAGCGTCGCCCTCGAGTGGGCCGCGGAGATCAACAGCAAGAGTCCCACCGCTCAGCGGATGGCCAAGTTTGCCCTGAACCTCGTTGACGATGGTCTCGTTGGCCAACAGGTCTTCGCCGGTGAGGCGACGCGGCTTGCGTACATGACTGATGAGGCGGTCGAGGGCCGAAATGCGTTCCTCGAGAAACGACCGCCGGACTGGTCAGGTTTTCCATACCACTACTGAGGTCGCAACAGTGCCCGCCAGGGGTTCAGAGGACGAACGCTTGCCGGGGTCAGGCCGGGACGATGCTCACATCGATTCCGACGAGCTGAGATGTCCCCGAGAGTGGGTCGAGGACGTCACCGGGCGTGAGCACGTTGACGTTCGCGCCGGCGTGTCGCTCTGCGACATGCAGCTGTGATCCCGTGTGATCGTGACCCCACCCATGCGGGACACTCACCACCCCGGGCATCACGTCTTCGGTGATCGCCGCTGGCAGCTCGATCTCACCAGAGCGCGAGATGATCCGAACGGGAGCTCCATCCTGGACTCCTCTGTCCGCAGCGTCAGCAGGATGAATCTGGACGGTGCACCGAGGCTTGCCCTTCACGAGAATCTCGAGGTTGTGCATCCAGGAGTTGTTGGAGCGTAGGGTCCGTCGATTGACGAGCTGAAGACTGTCGCTTCGGGGTCGACGCGCGAACTCTGCGAGACGGCCGAGGTCGCCGATCAGGTCTGGATGGTCGTACTCCGGTCGACCCGACGGGGTTGCCAGAACGTCTGGCATTCGTGGTTCGAGCGGGCCGAGATCGATGCCGTGTGGAGCGGCTTCGAGCGCCGCCAGCGTGAGACCGTCGGGGCGAATCCCGAAGAGGTCACCGTGCGGCCCGGTTCGGATCTGGAGGTCGACGAGTCGCTCCGGTCCGGTTCGATCACCAAGACCGCTCGAGACGAGGTCGGCGGTCAGCGCCCCGCTAGAGGCGGTGACTACACGTTCGATACTGCGCTGAACCAGCCCGTCGTCGAGGTTCTCCGCATCCTGGATCGATCCCGCACCGCCACGAAGGATCGATGCAAGGCGGAGGGCGATCACCCACTCGGGAAGTTGACCCTCGTCGAGTGGCAGGACTGCCGGCGACCAGTTGGCCACATTTCGGACCGAGAGGCCCATGAACGCAAGATCGAAGTGCGGGCGCTGAAGATGCGACGGCGGCGGCAGAATGACGTCGGCGTGCGCCGTCGTCTCGTTGAGGTAGCAGTCGAGGCTGATCATGGCATCGAGCGTCGGGAGAGCAGCGTCCAGACGTTCGCTGTCCGGGCAAGACAGGACTGGATTGCCTGCAACCGTGATCAGAAACGTGATGCTTTGGGCTTCGATCTCCTCGGCCATCGCGGCAACGGGATGTTCGCCGAGCTCGATGGGGCGACCGGTGGAGGTCTTGCGGCGACCAAGGGCCTGCTCGGGGCCGTGTGGCCCGGAGCGGCGCGTATTGGCCGAACCGGCGGCGTTCGTCGGAAACATCGTTCCGCCCGGTCGATCCATCGCCCCAAGCAGTGCGTTGACGATGTCGATCAGCCAGCTTGCGGTCGTGCCGAATGGGGTCACGGTGGTCCCGAGTCGGCCATAGACGCACGGGCGCTCTGCGGTCGTCAGCTCGTCGACAATCGAGCGAATCGAGCGTGGTTCGATCCCGGTGGCTTCGGCGACGGATTCGGGAGTGAACAATGCGAGATGCTCGGTAACGGAGCGGAGACGCTCAGCGTCCGCCGGTTCCGGCCGAGCCAGACCGCGGGTAGCGATGTCTGTTGCTATCGCAGCGAGCAGAAGTGCGTCAGAGGTCGGTCGGATCGGGATGTGTCGGTTGGCCCGCGCCGCCGTCTTCGTCCGGATGGGGTCGATGACGGTCATCGTGCCACCTCGCGCGATCAGTGCATCGATTCGCCCCGGCCAGTCGGGCGCTGTCGCGAGTGACCCGTTGGAGACGAGGGGGTTCGCTCCGAGGAGCACGAGCGCGTCCGTTCGGTCGATGTCCGGGACCGGAATCGTCTGCGGAGAGCCGTAGATGAGGCCGGACGCGACCTCCCGTGGACGTTGATCGACGGTCGAGGCCGAGAAGATCGTGCGGGTGCCGAGCGCTTCGGTGATGGAGCGGCTGTACAGCAGTAGATCGAGGCTGTGAACCGCCGGGTTCCCGAGATAGATCGCTGCTGATTCGCGAGGGACATCGGCGAGCCGACTCCGGACGAGTTCGGAGACGCGTTCGAACGCGGTTTCCCAGTCGGTCTCGACGAGCGTGCCGTCATCGGCGCGAATGAGCGGTTGCCGAAGTCGGTCGGGGTCGTCGTGAAATGCGCCGAGTGTCGTGCCCTTCGGGCAGATGAACCCGCCGGAGAAGACGTCCTCGCGATCGCCACGGATGCGTCTGACTCGGTCGTTGGCATCGAGCTGAATCTCTAGCCCACACGTCGCTTCACACAGCGGGCACGTCCGATATGCGACGCGCATTTCATCTGATTCGACCATTGCCCCTCCGCATCCTTCGGAGTAACTCTCTCACAGCAGCGGGCGAAGCGAACGACGTGGGCCGTGAGGGAAGGCTGTCGAAAACGCACGACGCTTCGCCCTGCGATGTTTCGGTGGCACCGAAACTCGGTAAGTGAGCGAAGCGAACGACGTGGGCCGTGAGGGAAGGCTGTCGAAAACGCACGACGCTTC
>JAHDDK010000051.1 GCA_020629375.1 Acidimicrobiales bacterium | reverse complement strand
CCGCCTAACCCCATCGGGCGACAGTTCGACCACTATGGCCGAGACTGTCGAAGCACCCGAGAAGCCCCCAGAGTCATGGCTGACCACTGACCCCGCCGGCGCCATCCCCGGACTGAACCTCACCGTCGACCACGACGGCAGCCGCTGGGGGGAACCCGGCCGAGCCTGGGGCCTCATCCAGCCCGAACCCGGCAAGGAATATGTCGGCGGCGGATCCGCTCACGGCCACAAGATCCCGCCCATCTACCCGGACGAGACGTTCCGAGACTTCCACTGCGGGTCAGCCCAGTTCATCAATGACGCTGGCGAAGTCGTCCAGCGCAAGGTTGGCAACATCCAGGTTGAGGGCGGCCACTCCAACCAGTCCCCCAACTTCGCCGTACTCGCCGAGAACGGTTCACTGCGGGAGCGCCTGCAGGACGCCAAGGACTGGCTGTTCCGCTCTGGCAAGCACTCCCACATGATCAACGATCTCGCCGTGCGCGGTCAGGTCACACGGGTCAAGGACGGCCCGAACAAGGGCGCGCTCATCTTCCGCGGTGCCGCCTATCCGTGGCTCACCAAGGATCAGGCGCTCGCCATCAACGGCACCACCGTCTCATCCGAGCAGTGGTCACATCCTGATTTCGGCGGCCGCAAGCAGTTCATCGGCGTCTCTCGGGTCCATCAGTCGTCGTACGGCTACGACCCCGTACTCGCCGAAGCAGGCGAGGCGCCCGTTGAGGTTGAGGACGAGGCCATGAGCATCGTGCCCTGCGTCGGCGACGAATGCCCGTGTGAGCCGATCCTGATTCAATCCGCCGAAGAGCCTCGGTTCATCGCGGCCGAGGTGCCAGACCTAGTCGCGGCCGAGGTGACCGAGCCCGAGTTCAACGCCGTCGAAGACCGCCTCGAACGCCTGAGTGAACAGGTGGACCGCCTTGAGTCCCTGTACGCCAGCCTCGCCATTCTCCAGTCCGACGGCCAGGACATCAACCTTGAATCCCGCATCGATGGCATGGCCGATCGTCAGGCCAGCACCGAAGAACGCCTCGTTGAGATTCTCCGGACCCTTGAACGCCTTACCCGCAGTGACCCCAACCAGACCGACGACCCAACTCCACTTTCGTAAGGACCTCACGCCGTGCCTTGTCCCGTTGATACCACTCTGCAGTTCGCAAAAATCTGTGGCTCCGTTCAGGAAATCTGCGCGGTCGGTGACCCGCAGAACCTCCGCGTCACCATCGACCTCATCAACCCTGAGGGCGGCGCACTAACCGACCCCACGACCGACGCTTTCGTTGTCGGCGGCCGCATCTTCGATGACCTGATCCTCGATTCGACGGACGGCTGCTGGTGTACGTGCGACCTTCTCGTCAACACCGCCGCCGACCCGGCCATGTCGCTCCAGCCGAACAACACCGCCTACAAGATCACCGTGCGCTGGGGAACCACCACGGTCATCGATGGCCTCCAGTTCCAGTTGGACGCCGACACCATCGGCAACTTCACACTGGACAACAACGCCGAATGCGGCGACTGCATCAACATCAGCGACCTCGTTGACATCCCCGTCCTGCCGCCGGCAGCGACATTCTGCGACCAGGTGGACGCCTGCGTCACTGACCTTCAGGCGCAGGCTGACGGCAATACCGCCGCCATCGCCGCGCTCGTGGACAATGACACCGTCTCCGTGGTCACCGACAACCTTGATGGCACGTGGACCCACGACGACGGCAACGGCAACACCGTTGACATCGTCAACACCAACACCACGAACGCCTCTGCGGCGCTCACTGGCGACACCACGGACGGACTCACCGTCACCGTCACCGACTCGGCCGGGATCCCCGTCACCGGCAACCTGCCGTACGCCGACCTTTGCACCCTGATCCAAACCTGCTTGCCGACGGACGAAGACTGGACGCTCGTTGACGACGGCGCCGGTACGGTCACGTTCACGCACCCGACCGATCCGCAGTCGCCGATCACGATCACCAGCGACGACGACTCAAGCTATGAAGTTGCGGGTGACGGCACCATCACCATTACGTTCGATGACGGCTCCGCGCCGCTTGTCATCCCGCCAGCGTCTGCGGAGCAAGGCCAAGCGGTCGTGACCGACAACACTGATGGAACAACCACCATCACGGGCACGTCTACTGGCGGCGCGGTCACGAGCGACACGGTGCTCAACAACGTGCTTGTCAATGATGGAGCAGTTGGCAGTAGCCGTGACATCGATCCAGATGTTGACATTCTTTTGCACGATGGGAATGTCGCCGACTTCTCTGCGATCGACGCTGCGGCGACCCAGCCCGTCGGCAAGCTTGCTAACGGGACCCTCGCGGTTGGTGCCCCTTCTGGCATCAAGTTGCTCAAGGCCGCAGAGGATCCGGGCCCATACTTCGAGAGTCAGGAAATCACCTACTCGTTTACGGTGGTGAACACCGGCCAAGATGTCTTGACGAACGTGCAGGTCACTGATCCGCAGGCAACTGTTTTGGGCGCCGCGATCACGTTGAACCCGGGGCAGGTGGACGGCACCAACTTCACGGGCACGTACACCGTGACAGCTGCCGACGTCGCTGCTGGCGGTGTCTACAATTTGGCGACCGTCTCTGCGACCGACCCGCAGGGCAACGTCGTAACCAACGTGGACGATGACACGGTCCTTGTTTCCGAGTGCGTGGATCAGGCCGGCTGCGGGTTCATTGGTGCTGCGTTCTCGCCGTTCCTTGAGTCAGTCAACGCGACGCAGGTGGCGAACGGCTACGACATCGAGTTCTCGAACGGCGCGATCGTCGAATTCAGGCTCACGTCCGGTGACGTCGACATCACCAAGTGGAACTCAAACCTGAACGCCATCCAGTGGTCATCGAGCGACGGCGCGCAGGCATTGACTCATGATTTCGAGGCGACCTTGCGCGCGTCCAGAACTGCGGCGGGATGCGTTGCCCCGATGGGGCTGTTCCAGTTCGCGGCCCGCGACATCGACACTACAGGAGACTCATGGTCGATGGAGGACGTCACGACAGGCGTTGCGCCAGTGGCCAACGGCGTCGCAGGCGGATTCACGACCGCGTCGTACGGAAATGGTGGCGTGACAGCAACGGCGATCGCCGATTCCTCCGATGTGCGCATCACGACCACGGTCAACAACCCCATCGACGGGCATGTGATCGCAGGCAATTACACCGATGTCGGCGGCAACAACGGTGACCTGATTTCGTACGTGATCACGTTGCGCGGCGCAGAGGCTGCCGATGTCGTTCTAGACTGTCTCGGAAATCTGTTGTCCGCGACCGACGTGGATGGCGATGCCGTCGCCGACCTCAACACCGTGACCGTCATCTGATGCCGGTCGAGAAGGATCTGTCGATTCTCAATGTCGATGATTTCGGTGCTTCTGCAGACGGCAGCACCGATGACTTGGCAGCGATCAACGCTGGGCTCGCGGTGGCGGAATCAGAGTCGCGCACCCTATATTTCCCGCCAGGAGACTACGTGGCATCCGGGGAGGTGACCGTCGTCGCGCCCGCTCGGGTTCAAATGCATCCAGAAGCGCGGCTACTTGCTGACCACAATGGGATCGGCATGCGGCTAACCGGAGGGCATCGCAGGCGATTCACGTGGGATTTGACCATCGAGAAAATGATCGGCACGGAATGGTGGTCCGGTTCTGGTGATACCACATCGATCGGACTCCAGCTTGAGGGCCAGTCCATGCAGGAATATTCGTTGCGGATCGCCAATTTTGGGCAAATTGGCCTCTACCTTGCCGGTGCGGCCGACAATGGGTTCATTACGTCTTGCAACTTTTCAACGCCATCACTATTTGACAATTTCGTAAATATGAAAGCCGACTCAGTGGCGGGCAGCAATACCGGGTTCGCCAATGAATGCACGTTCATCGGCGGCAAGTGGTCGCACTCTTCCCTTTCATTGCAGCCGAACGGCGGATCCCCTAGTGTCGGCAGCCGAAACATCTGGATCGGGCCCCGGAATAACGGCCACGTATTCCTGAGTCCGAACCTTGAGGGAGAGGCATGCGAGCGCGCGATCTATTGTGAAGGGTTCTTCAATGCGTGGTACCATCCGCGCCTTGAGTTCTCAGCACCCATCGAATTCGTTCCCCCGAACGGCACGCGAAACCTCATCCACTACGGGACGTTCTTCAATGGCGTCGACGACATCCGCGATGACGCTAACCCCATTGTGATCGACCCGAATCGGCACAACTCGTACAAGTCGATTTGGGGCGACACGAACTGGTCGGCGCAGATCGATGGCGACGGCCGCGCTATGCGGTTGACCACTGCCGTCGCGGCGGCCACATACCCGGCCCTCGAGATCGCCAGGGATCAGCAGACGGGCGACCAGTCGACAGGTGAGGTTCGGTTGGTGCTGACGCATGACGGCCGGCTGGGGCAGATTGACACTGGCGGAACGATGCGATATCTGCAGCAACCGACTGGCCCCGGTGCCGCGACATGGGTCTGACTTCCACGTAACCGCGCCCCGCTCCACTAGTTGATAACGGCGCGTCAGCCTTTGGCGGCGACGTAACTGAATTTCGTTTGTCAGCGGCGCTAGCTGCGAAGCGAAGCCACCCAATCCATCGGGTGTGTTTGCTTCCTGCTGCGCGCCCACAAACGAAAGGTTTCCCGTCGTGTCTGACGAGATCCAAGACGGCGCCGAAGAGGTTGCCGTCGATTACAGCACCATGACCGAGAAGCAGCTTGCCGCCAAGCAGGAAATCACTGAGGGCCGCATCGCTGAACTTCGACTCAAGGCTGAAGCCGGTGACGCTGTCCCGGCCGATTCCGCCGAGTTCGCTGACCTCAAGGGCCAGCTTCAGGACATCAAGGCCGCTCGTGCGTCCCTGTCCGCCATGCTCATCGATGACATCGTCGAAGCCCCCGAGGCTGAGGCTGCGCCCGTCGAGCCGGCCCCCGCGGTCGAGCCCGTCGCTGAAGCCGTTGTTGAGGAAGAGCCCGTCGTCGAAGAGGTTCCGGAGCTTGTCGCTGCGGACATCTCCCCCGCCGTCGCACAGGGCACCGGAGTCGTTGAGGGCGTCGAGCCCGAAGCTCCCGTCAAGGAAGCCCCGGCCATCTTTGCGTCTCTTGATGGCGCCAAGGGCCCCGAGGCCACTCGCACCGAAGCCACCGACATGCAGACCATTTCGGAGAAGCTGCGCAAGACGTTCCAGATCATGCGTGGCGGCGCGGGCGACCAGCTCGGCCAGCACATCATGCGCACCGAGCGCCCGTCACAGACTGGCGCTATGACCCTCAAGGGTGGCGGCAGCGACGAAGCCATCGCATGGAACACCGCGCTCATCCACAAGAAGCTGGACGGCGCCGAAGCCGTCATGGCTGACTGTCGGAACCCGATCGAACTCGAAACCTTCGAGAACTGCTCCTACCGGACGGACACCCCGTTCTGGGACATCTTCTCGCAGACCGTGGACGCTAACGCTTGCTCGTTCAAGTGGCAGCGCAACTACAACCTCGAGGACATCGCTGACGCGGTGAACATCTGGGACGCCTGCCTCCAGGCTGGTGTTAACCCGGCTGACAACACCACGTGGAAGCAGATCGTTGACATGCCTGCATGTGACGAGGATTGCTACAGCACCGCTGAAGCCTTCTACCTCACCGCAGGTTTGCGTGTTTCGGTCGATGACCAGTTCTGTCGTCCGGACCGGATCCGTGAGGCCAACGACCTCATCTCCGCGTACCGTGCGATCGAGCTTGACAACATCGCCCGCGCCTACTTCGACGCTCACGCAGCCCGTGGTGGCAACGTCAAGCTCGCCAACCTGGAATCGCTCGAGTCGACTCCGGAGACGCGCGTTGGCCTTCTGCCGTCGCTCCAGATTGCGATTGCGAAGGTTCTCATTCAGTTCACGAAGCGCGGCCGTTACACCTGTGACGAGTCCGGTCGTTTCGCTGAGGTGCCCGAGTACCTGATCGGTCATGTGGCCATCGACATGGGTCTTGCTGGCGAGAACGGCAACCTTGCTGAGCAGGCGATCCGTGATGCGTTCGCAACGCATGGCATCACTGATGTCCGGTTTACACAGGACTGGGGCTGCGAGGGCGATCTTGCAGTTACCGACGGTTCGGATGACCCGGCTGACGCCAAGCTGCCGTGTTTTGACTGGAACTGCACCGACCAGCCCTACAACCCAGGCATCCTCGATGACTGTCCGGCGTTCGGCACTGGCACCGACGCTCCAGGTCTGCCGACACGGGCTCGAATCCGGATCGGTCATCGCGACGCGTTCCTCAAGGGTTCGACCAACGTCGTGGACTACGACATCCGTCAGGGTCCCGATGACTACCAGATGAACATGGCCCGCTACTTCGGCGAGTCGCGTCACTTCTTCTTCCCCCGTGGGGATCTGGAGTCGTGCATCTTGGACATCGACGCAATTTGCCCGAACGGCAACCGCGTCGACCGCACGGGCGCCATCGCCTGCGCCGTCCTCTAGTCATCGCCAATCGTAGGCGCCGCCCTCCCCCGCTCCGGCAGGGCGGCGCCTACCCGCGTTCGATGGGCGCCGGCCGCTACTGGGTAGGTGCTGCGGCCGGCGCCTGTCGTCATCCCCTTCCGTCTATGTAACCCCTTCCAAGGAAAGTGCGCTTTATGGCCGATATCGCCAACCCTCCAATTCAACCGGGACCCGGCGAACCGACCGTCTCCGCGCCATCGATCCTGAACGGCGCCCGCCTCAACCCGAACATCTCGCTTACCACTGGATCCGCTGTTTGCGTCCGTGAGTGCGAATGCCCACAGGGTCGCGCGATCGACCATTGCGCCGCACCCGATCCAGCACCGTTCACTCCGCTCGCTGAAGCGTTCAAGTACGAATTCCGTCCGTTCGCATGGCGCGCCTTCGATAGCGACGAGCTGGACGAGAACTGCGCCGTCGATGACGACACGCTCGCGCTGCTTGACGAGATCGTCGCATCGGGCGCCCCGTACATGCTCGGCCAGGAACTTGATTCTGCGCCACTTACCGGCGGCCCGTCACTCCAGTCTGAGGCGACTCCCGCCCCCGACGTGACCGGCCCCGTTCACCCAGTTGATGCCATCGCGCAGCTCCTGCGCATCACCTCCAAGAACGGCCAGACCCGCAACACATTCATCGCTGCCGACCACATTCTCCCCGCCCTCGTTGAGTCCGGCGTTGCGACGCAGGTCAACGGCCAGTGGCGGATCCTTGGCCGCCCCGCCATCTTCTCCCCCGGCATCTCCGGGGACGGCCCCGATGGCCGCGCCGCCGCGGCTGACACGTCGTGGATCTACATCGTCAAGGGCTCGGTTGATTACAACTGGGCGCCCGTCAACTGGGCCGACATCGGCCTTTCCGGCGAACTCACCGAAGAACAGATGAACCTCATCTACTTCCAGGCCGAAGCACATGGCGTCGTCCGGTTCAACCCGGAATGCGCGTTCGCCATCGAGATCTGCATCCGCCATGAATCCTGCTGCGGAGCCTGACATGGAATCACACAAGGAACGACTCCGAACTGAGGCCGCCGAGCTGCACGCTCGCCGCCTTGAAGCTGGCAACAAGACGCGGGCGGCCCGTGCCGCCGCTGCTGAGAACGCGGCCGCGGCGCGCTCTGCCGCCGCCAAGGCCGCCGAGGTCAAGGCCGAAGCTGCACGCAAGGCAGCCGAAGAGCAGGTCGCTGCGGCGTTTGAAGCGGAACGCAAGCGCGCTCTTGCCGCTGAGGCTGCCGAGGCTCAGGCCAACGCTGAGAAGGCCATGGCTGGCACGCTCGTGAACCCGGACGAACTCGTGCCCGACGACGCCACCGACATGACGGAGGCCGAATTTGACGAGGCGTGGGAAGAAGCCGCCCCCGTTGCCCAGCAGCAAGGCGCTGGCGTCCCCGAAGGTACCGCCGACGAAATCATGACATGGGTCGACGGCAACGCCGATCGGGCCACCGAAGCAATCCTCGTCGAACTCGACGGCCGCAACCGCACTTCGCTCATCGCGAAACTTGAGAAGATCGCTGGTGACCTCTAATGGCAATGGGCGACCTGACCGGCATCGGATTCAACTCCTGCCCTGACAACCCGCTTGAGGTCACGATTGCCGATGACCCGACGCCACAGATCGACGTCGAGGTCGAGTGCATTGACGGCGAAGTCGTCCAGACCATCTACACCGACGGCGTAGCCGGCACCCCGACCGTGCTCGGTGAATGTGACGACGACACGGACATTGACGTCGAATACCTCTGTCAGGACTCGACGGGAACCATTCACGCCGTCACGTTCATCGACGGTGCGGCGCAGGCGGCCACGGTCGACACCCTTCGCCCGTGCCCCGACACCGTGCCTGAGTGCGTCAAGTGGTCGTCAACCGTGGTGTTCATCGACAACACCGGCACCAGGTTCAACGAATCTCACGAGATCACCATCACCAACGTCGACGGCACCACGACCGTGGTCAACGCCGACCCAACCTCGGGGTGGACTCCGCAGCTCAACGAGTGGCAATCCATCTTCGCCGCCGCCTACCCCGACGCCGTCGTCGAGGTTCGATGCAACACCCCCGGCGGCTGCGGCGGACTCCTCCCCGCGCCCGCTGACGCCCAGCCGTCGAGCGCCATCGTCTGGCGCTACCTCTCAATGATTCACTGCCCGACCGATCAGAAGATCCCGGTCAAGGCGGAAATCACCGATTCGAGCAACCTCGCACGCATCGGCCACATCCTCACCTACGAATCCATCTCCACTCCCGAGAAGCGCGGCTACCGCTGCGCCACATGTAATGACGGATACGGCTCCCTCAAGTTCGATGACGGCACCGACGTGCCCGAGGCCGACCTGCCGGTCTGCACGTTCGCATGCGCCGAGGAGATCCCCGCGCCGCCAGTCTCCGCGTGCGAATTCGATGCACTTGAGGGTGGATGCGACAACGTCAATTCCGAAGACGAGAACGGCTGGTTGCCCGTCACCCGCGTCGTGTCCATCTGTGACGGCTCGATCTCGGCCAGCTACTACACTGAGGACCCCGACGGCGGCCTCAACGACTACGAACTCGTCGGCGAATTCGTGGACTGCGATTCTGGCACCGTCGTGCCCGAGCCGCCCGTTAACTGCGCCAGTCCGACTGTCGAGCCTTGCTTCCCCGGCTGCGAAGCCTACGGACTTACCGCGGGCGGATTCCCGCTCACGATCGGCGAAGGCGGGCTCATCTTCAACCTTCCCGAAGAAACCGTAACGGTCCCCGCTGGCGAAGAGTTTGCCGATGCCGCAGAGCTGGTCGCATGGCTGAACGCCAACACGTCACTTCCATGGACGGCAGTCCTCGACGTGCCCGGCGACGGCTTCTTCTACGTTTGCCTGCCGCTCAGCTCTAGTCAGCCCACACTTCAGGCTGGCGATGACGACCCGATCGACCTCATCCGGTTCACCGAGTTCGACGAAGCGCAGTCGGACGACTGCGCCGAGCTGACCAAGGGGTGCAACGATGACCGCAGGGACGACCTCCTTCAGGAGTTGGTTGACTCCCTGACGTGCGAGTGGACGCCAACCGGCACGTGCCTCTGCTACGAATCGGCTGGCGGCGAAACGTACGAATACGTCAACGCCGACAATGCGACCGAGATCACTCTCTCGGACAACAGTACGACCATCAAATGGGCCATTAGCCTTGGTCAAGAACCCGACGCAGATGGCACCGGCCCCTTCATTGCCGATTGCATCGCATCCGGACAGGTCGCCTCGATCGAGGCGACCACCGCCGATGGCATCACCTACCTGTTTGATGCTGACGCCGTACTTTCCGACGGGTCTGCCAATGGTGGCTGGGCGTTCACTGGCGCCGCGCAATCCGCAACCGGCTCCGGCAAGGTCACCAGCGCAATCATCTCGTGCGGCGGAGCCGGCGGCACTGGCATTGCATGCCAGGAAACCACATGCACCGACGGCGCCACTTCCAATCGCTGGGTTGACGCCGCAACCGGCGAAGTCCTGACCGACGAGCAGGCGGCAACGCTGGCGGCCTGCCAGCCCGACCCCGAGTGCGCCACCGAACTCGTCCAGGTCGCCCAGTGCGCCGACGGCGACGGCGAGGGCGTCGCCGACGGCGACCAGATTCTCCTCGTCTACACGGTCGATTGCGACGGCGTTGCCGTGGATGCTCAGGCGCAGAACCTGACGCAGGGCGTGGCACTCGACCCACTGCCGAACACAATCCCCTGCGACCCAGAGCCAGAGGTCGAAGAGGTGCGAGAGTGCATCGTCGACACGGCCGGCACTCAATGGTCACAGGTCAGCATTATCGACTCACAGACCGAGCCGCCAACAGTCATTGACACGCTCTTCATCAACTCCGACACCCTCACCGTCGGCACACCAGCGGGCGATCCCTCGACTTGGATGTCGTGCCCGATCGAAACCACGATCGTCGCCCCCGAGTTCATCTGCGCCACCGTCGCGGGTGTCCCGACGCCGTTCCTGTTGCCCACCAACGTCGGCCCGTACGTGGTCGCCGAGAATGGCCAGCTCGTCCCGGCAACTGGTGAGGTCGTCGTTGATCCGTCGGGCTGCGGCTGCAAGGAAGTCTTCGACTGCCCCGACTGCCCCGACGTGACGTTGGGTGACATCACCAACACTGCAGGCGACGCACTGGCATTGCCGTTCTCGCGGGGCGGCAATGACGACCCCGCGCACACTGAGGACGCGGTCGTTCCGTTCGCGCCACTTGACGCACCCGCATGCTTGACCGACGCCGCCACCGCCGATCCCGCCCAACTCGTTCGAGTGCGCGTCAACTACACGCACTCGATTGACCCATCGCAGACCCACACCGGATTCGGTGCATCGGTCGCGGACGGCGCAGTCACATACGATGCGGTTGATTCATCCAACGGCAACCTGACCACGCCGGGCGGCTACGGATTCGCCCCGCACCCGGGCGCCGTTGGCGTTGACCGCTGGATCGACTACGACGTCCCGCTCGGCGACCTACTCGCCGGAAACCTGTGGTGGCAGACGTCCGGGTTTGGAACTATTGCCACCCTCGACGAATCCGAAACCATACATCGCGTGTCGCTTGAGTTCGTCGGCGACGCAATCGAAGCGCTATGTGATTGCGACGCCGCTGGAGCTTGCTGCTGATGGCCATTACCCCGAGTGAACAACTTGCCCGCGGCATGGTGGGCGGCGCCGAGAACGAAGCGTGGAAAGAGTTGGGCGGCGCCGACGGCATCCGCAAGCTCATCGACGAACGGCTCGCCACTGGCCGCAAGGTCTCCGCCGCGTTCCGGGAGAAGAATGTGGACCGACTCTTTGTCGTCAAGGGTGAACCAGTGAAGGGCGAGGCTGTCAAGTGAGCTTGCGCGCGCAGGTCATTGCGGCCCAAAGGAAGCTCGACGACCTGTGCGAGTGCCTCGACGCCATCGAGCTAACCCCCGGCGAGGCTGGCCCCGAAGGCCCCGAAGGTCCGCAGGGCATTCAGGGCGATCCCGGCCCACAGGGCGATCCCGGCCCGATGGGTGTTCCTGGACTCGACGGCGACAACTGGACGTCGGACGCTGGTGCCCCCACTGCAGCCGGCGTCAACGTTGGAGATCACTACCTCGACCTCACCACCGGCGACGCCTATCAATGGGACGGCGCCAACTGGACCGTTCAGGGCAACATCACTGGGCCACAAGGACCACAGGGCATTCAAGGTATTCAGGGTGATCAAGGCATTCCCGGTGCCGATGGCGCCGATGGCGCATGCCCGACCGTCACGTTCACCACCACCGACCGAATCCCGGTCGTCGGCTGGGCCAACGTCAACGCCGATGGGTCCGTTGCTGGATCATCTGGTGGTGCCGGCGCATCCCAGACGGCAACGGGAACCTACGCGCTCACCGCGCCCGCTGGCGCCCAGACGGTGCAACTCACCGTCCTCGAAACCGCAACGCGGGACTCGATCGAGATTCACCCATCCGACTTTGTCGGGTCGGTCGTCACCATCCATGAAGGCGACAACGGGACCGCCGCCAATGCGCTGCGCGACCGTGCATTCACGGCGGTCTGGTACGGCAACCCTGAAACATACGTCACCGACGCAGAGGCGGTCTGCCCATGATTGATGACATTCTTGCCCGACGCACGCTCGCCCAACGGCTTCGCGGGCTCGGCGCCACCGAAGACGAACTGTCGTCCCTGCTCTACGTCGGCGAAACGCCAGATCCCTCGGACGCTGGGGTCATCGACTTCATCGCACCGACGCTCGTGCGAGTATTCGAGGGTGAGGACTCGGGGACGACAGACACCAACCGTTACACCGGGCCACCAAGGTCACCATCGGCGCACGCATCAACCAGGCTGACGGCTCGACGTATCAGCTCGCCAAGGGCCTCGGCGGCGGCGCGAATGGGCTCGTCGGTCCGACCTTGCTGCTTCCGGGAAACACGCTCGCAGCAGTCTTCGACGTAGACGAGGTATACAGCGAAGGCGACTCCATGAACATCTGGACCGTCGAGGGCGGCGCCACCGATTGCGTCGGCTGCGTCTACTGGCTCTGACATTGCCCGATGCGGCCACGATGCGACCATGACGCCGATCGAGTTCCCCAAGTCCAAGGTCACAGACCCCTTCGACCACGACGACCGACTGCACTCGGTCATGCGCGGCCGCAACGACTTTGACGTCCCACCGCCACCCACAATCGGCTCGGCCGAGTTCGACGTGGAGGTCGATCGCTTTCTCGGATGTCGACTCGACGTTGCATCGGGCAAGTGGCCCACGGCGTTCTTTGAATCCATCGACCTCGACCCGACGCCACCGAAGATGTTCGCCCGCTACGGCGTCACCGAGGACGACCCCAAGGCCGCGTCTCGGCTCGTCGATCACGCCATGGATCACCCGTTCGACCTTCATCGAACCTTCGTCGCCGAATGGGGTCAGCCCAAGCTCAAGCGCTCACAGGCGGACGACTCGCCTCAGTCGCATGGCGTGGACTTCCTCGGCTGGCGCGAGTTCGACGCCATTGTTGCCGACAACATCCACAAGGCCCTCGTGGAGGCGTTTCAGGTCAAGTACTTCCACGCCTACCCGCGCCCCGAGCAGTTGTTCGAGTCTGGCCGACTTGTCGCCGAGTACGGCTGTCCGCCGCACCCCTCTTACGTCGCGGGGCATGGTGCGATCGCCGGCGCAACGGTGCAAACGTGGGTCGACCACGTCGAACTGACGCCGGCGCAGATCGCCGAGGCCGAGCATGCGGGGCGTCAATATGCCCAATACCGAACCCTTGCGGGCGTGCATTGGGCGCCCGACAACACGCAGGGATACAACCTCGGTGTCGCGGTAGCCAACGCTTAACCCAATTGAGCAATGGTCCATACGTGCTTACAGAGTGGATCATTTCGAAAGGGTCCCGATAGTGATTTTGTCCATTGCGGCCACGGTCGGCGGGGGGTTTTACCTTCAAAGGTGTGACCGCACTTAACCGGCTTGCACATATCCTCACGCTGGCATTGTTGTTGGTGGGTTAACGGTAATGACTATGAACAACACCACCACCATGAAGCTTGAATCGAAGTGACAGGTTCTGTCGTCGCCGTTGTAGTTGCAGTCGCCCCATGGGCGCTGACTTCTTTCGGGATGGGATTCCTTGTCGTCGTTTTCGGCGGCCAGGAATCCGACAATGACCGATAGCCAGACGCCAACCCGACCGCCGTACACCGTTGTGATCGTCGGGTTGATCCTTTATTCTCTTGCCGCGTTGGTCGGCATCATCGCCCTGACGTGGGCTGGCAAGGAAGCCCCGGAGTCGTTGATCGCAACGCTCGGCATGTCGGTCGGTGCCCTTGCTGGAGTCGTCGCGACCAAGTGATCCTTGCATTGGGTATGCATCGCGGCCTTAATCGTGGCTGCCGCTGACTGGATCTGGAACGGCTGAAAACGTCGAAGACCCGGCACCTGATTGCCCTCAAGGTGCCGGGTCAACTCCGTATTGCTACTAGGCGGCGGAAGCCGTTCGCCTTCCTGCGCCTAGCGCCGTCACGCCTGCGAACAAGAGGGCCCAGCCGAACAACGCAATTTTCAGCGTCGTCGACGTGGCGCCCGTGTCGGCAAGCCTGGACGGCATGTCCGGGTTCGGTTCCGGTTCATCCAGCGTCTGAGCGTCGGGTTGCTCAGGGGCGGTCGCTGGCTGCTCCGGGTCCTCGCCAGGTACTTCTTCCGCAGGCTCGTCCTGCGGCGCTTCTTCGTTGACTGGCTCGTCCTGCGGCGCTTCTTCGTTGACTGGCTCGAGCGGCTCCGGCTTCTCCGGAAGCTCGTCGGGCATCACCGGATCCGGCAACGGTTGGATCTGTGGTGCAACCGAGACGAAACACGCACTGACCGGATCGACACTGTTGATGTTGTCGCCAATCCGTGCATGGACCGCTTGCAGCGTGTCGACATTCGGCAGCGACACAGGCCCGACCGTGGCAACCGAAGTCACCGCGTCGTCGGCAATGTCGGCCGAAGGGCCGACGATGATGTCGCCGTTGACGACCAGCAGCCAAACCTCGTCGGGCTGCGTCTCTGAATCGGGGTGCGATTCGTCGACCGACGACAGCTCGATGAGGTAGTCGCCACCGGGAATGAACACGCCGCGGACTTCGCCAGCGTCGTTGCCATCCTGGTTCAGCAGGCGGGTTCCGTCGAAGGTGACGCAGTGGTCGCCGGTTTGGGCGCCAACGGCTTCACTAATGGCCGCGACAGCGATGGTAACGATTACGGCGGTGGCCAACATGGCCGCAACCCTTAGCGCTTCCTTGATATGCATCATTCTACTCCTTTGACTTCGGCCAGCACTGCGTCGGCGATCGCCCAGTAGTTCAGGCACCGGGACATATTGGATGACCACTCACACGCCTCTGGTCCGCCCGGCGGCATCTTCGGCGGCACGGTGCCTTCCTTCGTTGGCCGAGCGGGGCCCCACATGTCGGTGCCACCCCACGAAACCGTGTACAGGAACCAGGCCGCTTCGGCCTCATGAAGTCGGGATTCCTTCAGCCAGTCAAGGTTGCGGAACGGTTCGCCGCGGGATTCCCACTGCGTCGTCACCCGCACCTGGATGCAGCCGTAGGATCCGAAGAAGCCGCCAGCACCCGCGTCGCCGGGGTTCCAAGTGTTGGTGCACCACGCCGACTCAGGGCCAGAGATGGCCATGAGGAACCGCAGGTCGGCCGACGTGATGTCAGACTCGGCGGGCATCGTCGCAATCAGCGCCTCAGCCCACTCGATCATCAGCGGCGTCACGGTTGCCGCCGACTCCGGTTCAACCAGCGTCGGTCGAGCATCGGCGCCTGTCTTGCAGATGTCGATGTGGTCGCCCGCCTGGATGCGGTCCGGGTCCGTGATCGACGGGTTAACGGCAACCAACGTCGTGACCGTCACGCCATGGGCGTTGGCGATGCGTGTCAGCGTGTCGCCCGGAACGATCCGGTAGCCGCACCCTTCGCGGGGCTGCCACTGGTTCGCTCCGGCCACACCGCTGACGATGGTCGCCACGAGGATGGCGACACCGGTCAAGCCGATCGCCCACTTCTGGAAACGCTTGAGATCGTTCATGACTGCACCTGCGCTTCCAGAATTCGGATGGACTTCGATACACGCTCCCGCTCCAGCTCTCCCCTGTACGTAAACCACGTGACGAATCCGGCAAGCAGCCAGTAGGGCAGTGTGATTGGGAGCGACCAAGCAATAAAGCCCCAGTCGGAATGGACGGCAGCCCCCAGCACAAGGCACATGTACGCAAACGCCAAGAACCCCGCAGGCGATGTGGCGACCACTAGCGCCATGCCAAGCCCGCCATCCAGTGGGCCGGGCTGTTGGCGCTGCACGTAGAGTGCGGCAAGCTTCTGCTCCGCCATGTCTCGATCGAAATCGGCCAGCATCTGGTCGAGTTCCTGGTCCATCATTTCGTTCATCGGATGACTCCCATGCCGTCGGCCGTGAAGGTCGCGTCAACGACCTCGAGATGGTTCTTGTTGGCGGTCGGGTACAGGTCAGACGCCGGGCCGACAGCGCGCAGGCTGCCATCGAAGTCCCGCATGATCAGGACTCGGGCGTTGTCGGTGGGCTCATCCGAGACGAGCGAGTCGGCGACGATCTGAACGGGCGTGCCGCAGCCGCGCCCTGCGCCGATGATGTTGCACATGTTGGTGTAGCCGGATGCGCCGGCCGTCATGTCGGTGAGGAGTTTCATCGGTCGGCCTCCAGCGAGTAGGACTCGCCAGCGGCACGACAGATCTCGCCGCCGCCGATGCTCGCCTTGCAGCGGGTCGATGCCGTCTCGGTGATCACGATGTGCCGGTCGTTGGCCTCGAACGATGCACGCCGCGGGTTCTCGTGGGTGTCCGTTTCAACGACGACAGCGGTGCCGACCTCGGTCGGGACTTCGGCGTCTGCGGCGGACGGCCACAGAACCGTCGACACGAACAGCGCGCCCGCCAACATGCCAGCGAGGACTGCCACGATCAGCAGGCCGACTGAATTGCTCGGCTGCGGTGGCGTCATCACCACCCATGGCGTCTGATTTGCGTGTGGTTCGGGTGAGTTACTAGCTTCCCTGTTCATCTCGTCAACTCCTTTACAGTTGATTGGGATAGGGGCCGCCCCGGTGTTTCAGCACCGTTTGGGCGGCCCCGTCTTTTTTGTGGTGTTGACTATCTATCGGTAGATGCTGGTGAAACTTTAGCGAATGCTGATGTTTTTCTGGTGGATGGTCTAGCAGATCCCGCGGACGCTTGCCTAACCGTGGCGCGGCATTCTCGCCGGATGGCCTGCGAGAACCAGCACTTCGACACCCAAGTTGGCGTTCCGATCAACGCCCAACTTCCTGCCGGATTCGACTACACGGTGATCCGCGGCCAGCTGCCGCCGGGCGTCACCCTCTCGGCATCCGGCGTCATCTCCGGCACGCCGACTGTCGCCGGATACCAGGTGGCCATCGTCGAAGAATGCGCGGCCTGACGTATGGCATCGACATCGACGACCACATCGCCAGCTGACGGCGCAACAAACGTAGCGACACCGGTAACCCTTTCCGGCGACTGCGACGCCAACGAAGCACTCCGCATTCGTGGCGACTGGATTGGCGGCACCTCTGATTGGATTTCAGCCACGTGTGTTGCTGGAGTCTGGACCGCTGATGCGGCGATGTCTCCCCCGTCGGGCGCGGTCGTTGACGTCCGCGTGCAATGCAAGGCTGACGACCAGGCGCCCGAGATCAGCCCCAACGGCTGGGTGCTTCCTGCGGGCACCGGCAACCGCATCGACTCGGCCAGCCTGACGGCGTTCAACACCCCCAACGACGGCCCGAACGCAAACGTCATTGATGACGCATTCATCACCGCGAGCGCTGGCGCTTCGTGGCTGTCGTTTGAAGCAGGCGTGCCGGTCATCTCCGGCGTCTACGTGCCGCGAGGTCTGCGGATCAACACGCAGATCATTCTGCGCGACTGCACCATTGAATCCGTGCACCGCGACCAAACCGCGTCCGGCAACTGGGGATTCTTCCAAGACGACGCACCGGTCGTCTATATCGATTTCAGCGCCGATGACACTGTCATCGAGTACTGCACCATCACTGGCCTACCGTGGAACCACCCGACTCTGGGTTTCCCTGCCGCGTCCAACGCAGACATCGACACCAACATCGTTGCACGCACCGTCCGCGTCGCCGGCGAGAACTCCACCATTCAGTACTGTGACATGTCCGGCTGCCGTGGCAGCGTCCAGTCGTTTCGCGGCACGACCGTTCAGTACAACTACATCCACGACTACGCCTTCGGCTGGCAAGAAGACCGCCAAGGCGGCACGCAGGGCGGACTTCCCGACGAGGTCACGCACAACAACGGCGTCTCGAACCAAGGCTACGAAAACGTCACCGTCCAGTTCAACTACATCGACGCCCGCTATGGGCGCGTCTCGGCGCTCCAGCCGGGTGACGCCGAATACCCGTTCCGACTAACGCCGATCTTCCGAAACACCGTCTACAACAACGGCGTTGAGCCCGGCGAAGTTGTTGTCGGCGACCCGATCGACGGCTTTACGTTCACGAACCGGCAGAGTCAGGGTGACGGTTCCGGTTACACCGCTACCGACAACTACGTCGCATACGCTGGCCGAGTCTTCGGCGCCGCTGGCACTGCTTTGGCCACGGACACCGGCGCCGACGACCTGTCCCGCAACGTCTTTGAGTTCGATCGCTTTGACGACTTTCAGGGCATCACGGATGCCGTGCAGCCATTCGCCTCGTCAATGGCAGGCTCATGCAACCAGCAGATCGAGAACGGCGTTGCCACCGTCCTACCTGCTGAGTTCTTCGACGGCAACACACACGGCACCACCGGATGCACGCTCGCCGTCGCTGACCCAGAGGTGGCGGGCGGTGACGAGATTTGCTGGAACGAAGCAACGCCGACACCTGCTGGTCTGAATGGCCTCGCAGCTACATTCGGTCCCGGCGCCCTTCCCGGGCCAGGCTTGGCCGTCCTTGACCACACTGGCGAGTTCTTCCCTGACGAACCGATCGTCCGGTTCCGTCACGAGAACGACACGCCCACCGCGGCCGCGGCCGTCGCCAATGGCAGCTACATCGAATACGCGCTGACCGGCAACGACATCGAGATCGAGGAGGTTTCCTTCCTCGTCGCCAAGGGTGGCGCGTCCGATCCCCGCGGCTGGGAACTCCGCTCGAGTGCAGATAACTATGCCACGACGATCGCCACGGCCACCGCAACCAACCAGGATCCGGTCTGGGATCCGCGCGTCACTGTCGACACTTCGGCCGTGCCATCGACGGACAACCTGACGTTCCGCCTCTACGTCTACACGCCGATCGCCGGAAACATCCTCTATGTTGATGAGTTCTGCGCCACCGCCTGCTGGATCGAGGGAATCCCAACGCAGTTCACTGTGGCGGGAGTGTTCAACACGGTTCCTGTCGCTCAAGACAACACCTTCAATGCGACCGTTGGAACTGCGGCTTCGTTCGACTACACCGTCAACGACACGCTCGGCGACGCGCCCAACTCCTATGCGTTCGTTTCAGGAGCCCTGCCCCCGGGTATGGGCATCAACACTGGGCCCGCCCCTGATATCACCAACCGTGTCACGGGAACGCCGACGACCGCTGGCACCTACACGTTCACGTACTCGCTCACTGATGGCGACGGCGAACAGAGTCAAGCGGACATCACTGTCATTGTCGCGGCTGCCGACACGACGCCGGTTGCTGTCAATGACAACTTCACGTTTACGGTTGGAACGTTCTCGACGGCAGACCTGTCACTGAATGACGATCCGGCTAACGGTCCGTCCACGTGGGCGTTCACCGATGCTTTCCCGTCGGTGCCGCCGGGCATGACGCTCAACCCGTCAACGGGCGTGATCTCCGGTACGCCAACAACGGTTGGCGTCTACCAGGACCAGTACAACATCACCGATAATGACGGCGATGTTTCCGCGCAGGCCACGTACACGATCACCATTCAGGCGGCCAACACAGGCGCGCCGACCGCCACCAACGACGACCTCGGCACCGTCCCGTGTGACGTTGCACTGAACTTTTCGGTTGCCACCAACGACGCACTCGGGGACGGCACCGCAGGCCAGCATACGTGGGCGTTTGTTTCTGGCGCCATCCCGCCCGGCCTCACGCTTTCCTCCGCTGGCCTGCTCGCCGGTACGCCGACGACGCCGGGCTCATACCAGTTCACCTATTCACTTCAGGATGTGGACGGCGATCAGGACACTGCGACCGTAACGGTCGTTGTGGCTGAGAAGACGACCGGCGATGGCCCTGCGCTGGTCGACGATTTCGACACCGCCGCGCAGGTTGGTGTCGCGTACTCGTTCGACGTCACCGCCAACGACGACCTCGGCGTCACGCCGACCATCGTCTCCTACGACTCCGGCAATGTTCCGCCCGGACTCACGTTTGCCGCGGGCATCCTTTCGGGGACGCCGACGATCGCTGGCACGTATCAGTTCGTCTATGTCGCCACCGACGCCAACGGTCAAGCCGACACCGCTACGGCCACCATTGTCGTCGCCGAAGCCGACGGACCAGCGCCCGGCGAATGCTGCGAGATCGCACTCACGTTCCTCACTGTCGAAGCGGACGGGCCCGCAACCTCGTGTTGCGATCCGCGGCCGCTGATCGTGGACGCCAATGGCGGCACCGCGTACGCCAACGGTTTCGACGCGGCCGGAAACCCGGCGGTTGTGGTGCCCGGCTTTGGCGTCGCCAAGGATGCGGTCACGTACAACTCTGCCGCCGGTCAGGTGCCGCCGGCCGAATGCTGCCTCACCAACGAAGATATTAACCGTCCCGTTTACGACTACGCCCAGAACTGCGTCACGCACATTTGCATGGGCCCGTCGTTGGGTTGGCGTGCGATCTGCGGCAATGACGACGGCAGCACCGTCGAGCCGCCACCTGACGCCGAGGTGGAGCGCGTCTGCTACTCGACCACTGGCATCCTTCCCGGCGCCTACGGCGGCACCGGCACGGGCTGGCTCGTCTCTGGCCTCCAGCAACTCGACATCGCCTGCGAAGGTGCCGTCACTGGGTCGCCGACCTTCATTGGGTTCAATGACGACTTCTGCGATGACGGCGCCAACGTGTTGACGAACGGCTCGTTCTACCCGAATGCCGCCGTCTACCCGTTGACGTACACCGATACCGGCCAGACCGCCGCGGCGGACGCCAATGGCATCACGGATCCAACGTGCTTCAACTCGATCTTTGCCGTCGACTTCGCTACGTCGATGTCGACCGGCGATTCTGCGCCCACCTATTCGTTTGATGTGACGGCTGTGGTGGGCGGCTCACCCATCAACTTCGCGTTCTACAACAACGTGACGGGAATCATTGAGCCGATCGCGTCTGCCGCGGGCGGCGGCTCCATTCAGAACAACCCTGCGTCGCCGGGCGACTACTACAACGTCACCACCGCAGGCACATCGCACACGGTGACGCTACTCAACGACGTGTCGCCGGCGGACGTGACGATGATGATCCTTGCCATGTCGTCGTCGAACGTCTTCGACGACGACCGAGTAGAGAACATCGAAGTCTCCTACGTCGCTGAAGGCGATTGCTGCAACGCGGTCAACACCGCCGCCGACCTCGCCGCACTGTTCACGGCCAATGATCCCATCGGCAACACGTGGACCATCATCGGATCCACTGTCTGCTCGGATATGCCGATCGGTCAAGGCGCATCGTATGGCGTCCTCCAGCTCTGCGATGTCGGCCCGGTCACGCCAACGATTGGATTCCCGTAATGGCCGACAAGATCGAAATGCGCGACGGCTCGACCGTCGATGACGCCCGCTTCGGACTGCTCGCCGCAGCCGACCCGCGAGACCACGAGATCGAAACCGACGACGTCGGCGAGGTCATCTGGGAAGTCGACCAAGCATTCAACCAAGGGCTCGACGGGCCGTGTGTCGGCTTCGCGTTCACGCACGCGCTCCGGGCGCAGGGCTGGCAATTCGACGGCATCGACGACGGCTTCGCCAACAGCATCTACCTCGAGGCGCAACGCATCGACCCGTGGCCCGGTGGCCAGTATCCAGGTGCCCGCCCAGTCATGGCCGGAACGTCCCTGCGTGCCGGCGCGAAGGTACTGCATCGGGCCGGATGGATCCCTGACTACAGGTTCGCCCGCAGCACATCGCAGGTGATCGCAGGTTTGCAGGAAGGTCCGGGCGTGCTGGGTTTACGTTGGCGCCGCTCCATGAACGACGTGGGCGACGACTCGATCCTTGAGGTGTCCGGCCGTGCCGCTGGCGGCCACGCCATCTGTGTTGCTGGCTACGTCGATGAGAAGTTCCTGCTCGTCAACTCGTGGGGCGACTCGTGGGGCGATGACGGCCACGCATGGATCACTGAGGCCGACATGGCCAAGGTCATCAAGCGCTCCGAGCGCGTCGGCGAGGTGGTCTTTCCGGGCCGCCATCCGCGTGTCGCCCTCGATGCTGCGTAACCCGACCGCGGGATTCTGACCGCTACAACCAACGAAATTCCGATTAGCGCGGCGGCACCTTCCACCCCAGCGGCGCGCCTCACACGATGAGGTAACAACGAAATGGCCCAGTCCTTCGCATCCGTGGGCATCTGCCGCGTACAGCTTGACCCAGTCTGCGAGGACGGGTTGCCCGACCTCAACCGGGAGTCGGTCGTCTTCTGCGAGCAGATCACGAACATCACCCAGACTGACCGCATCAGCGACGCCACCCCGATCACGCTCGACGGCGGCTCCCCCGGTTCGCTCTGCTTCGACATCGAGATCGAAGGCGAAGAGCTTGCACCGGATCTTGAGATCACCACCTGTGGCCTCGTGAACCCGCTGCTCGACTCCATCATGTCGGGCGGCAAGACCGAAGTCATGGTCGATGACCTTGGCGTGACGATCGGCCTCCGCGCCGCGTCGAAGGACGCCCAGTGCTTCTGCTCGTGCGACACCGGCGCCACCGCCTGTAACCGTTGGGCGATCACCACTTGGTCGAAGGCGTTCTGTCCGGGTAAGGACATGACCGCACCGGCTGAGGGCGCTTGGGCGCACAAGCATTGGGGCAACGTCGAGTTCCGTCGTCAGGCCCGCACCACTTCACAGACCCGCGACACGCCCGAGCAGCAGACCTACAGCGCTCGCGCATATGAGTCGACTGATGCCACCGGTTGGGCTGGCCCCGGCAACATCCTTGCCGCCGACCCCGCCAACGCTCCGTACCAGGCATGTTTCTACGGCCCATTCCTTTCCGATACGTGCCCTCCCGGTGACGTGTGCTCCTGTGGTGGCTGCGATGACGCTGCGATCACGCCGCTGGCTGACGGTAACCCGCGTCTCGCTCCGCGCACTCCGATCGTCATCGACGACCGCGACGCCGGACTCCTGACCCCTGATCAGGTCGGCTAACGGCCAGCGAAGTTCCCTCCATCTGAAGGTTGTCCGTTAAGCCCGCCCCCGATAGCTGGGGGCGGGCTTAACCCGTTTCAAGGATTCTGCGACCATGGCCGTCAACTGTCCCCCATGCCATCCGGCCAACGAATGCGGGCCCGCTTGGACACCGCCGCCGTTCGGCGTTGACTGCCTCGACTTCGACAACACCGACCACGTTGCGTTCTGGAATCAGGCATGGGCGACCGCGTCCTCGTGGGTCTACGACCAGACCGGTCAGCGATGGCCGGGCAAGTGCTGGCAAGAGGTCGTTCGGCCGTGCCTACCGATCCGCTGTCACCCCAAATGCGACTGCTACTCGTGCGGCCGCTACTCGTGGATTCCGATCGACAACGCCTTCTGCATGCCGCTTGTCTCGGTGGAATCGGTCACGATATACCCGAACCCATGCAACCCTGATACGGTCGTCAAGACGATCGGCGACGGGATCCGCGTCGAGCACGTACTTGGCCAGACGCGGCTGGTGCTCGAAGATATAGAGGGCTGCTGCGGGACGTTCCCGCGGCAGGACCTTTGCCGCCCGCTCGGCGAAGACTGCACGTGGACCATCACCGCGGTCACCGGCCAGGACCCGCCCGCCCACATCCTCGCCGGCACCGTCGCGCTGGCAAATAAGATGGCAGAGGAATGGGTCGCCAACGGCTGCAAGCTGCACTACGGCACGACGTCGGCGAGCTTCCAAGGCACGTCCATCACCATCGACCCGGACGGCAAGTCCGACGCGCTGAAGTTGCTACGTGAGTCGCTGAACGACCTTGAGTTGAAGCCGATCGAATCGTTCCTGAACCCGTACGACTACGCCGCGGTCACCTTCCACCACCAGTCAATCGACAAGCTCGACCCATGCCCCGACGCGCCCGTATGTGACCCGCCGACGCCGACCCTGATCATCGAGATTCCCGAGACGCCGACCGAGCCCAAGGTCGCACCGATCTACAACGTCTGATGCTTGCCACCCGCCCGGAAGTCCTCGAGAACATCCTCGTCAACTACGTCAACGATCGCATCGACCGCGCCGCCAACGGGCTGCGTGTCGTCGCTGCCGATGTTGCACCGAAGGACACGACCGCACTGGCCGAATCGATGGACGTCACGACCGAATCCACTGACTCGTCCGTAGTGTTCTCGGTGCGCGCCAACGACGACGAGACCGACGAGTACGGCTTCTACCAAGATGTCGGCACAGGGCCGCACGAAATCACGGTCAAGGACGCCGCCGTGCTGTCCGATGGCGTGACGTTCTTCGGAACCTCCGTCAATCACCCTGGCTCCACGAAGAACGTCGGCTGGTTCTCTGACGTCGACTGGGCGGCCGAACTGGTCAGGGCGTTCGACTAATGGCCCTCGATAAGCAGACCATGTTCCGCATCGCCACGTGCGGCCTTGAGGCTTCCACTGCGATGCTTGCCGACTACGGCCAGCCCGTACCGGAGCGCCGCGAGATCGTCGCCCATCGCCCCGTCGTCTTCCCCGAGTGCTGCGAGGCGCTGTTCGTGCGGCCCGCGGCCATCCGTGAAGTCACCCGCACTGGCTCATGCCTGCAGCGGGTAGAGATCACGTGGGAAGTTCAACTCTCGCGCTGCGTGCAATTGCCGGACCCCTCTGGCGGCTGCGCCGATTCTGGCGACCCTCGCGACTTTCTATTCTGCCCCGACGATGGCCGCGTCCTCGGCGACGGCGGACCGTGCAGCTACGTGTCGAAGGCGGAAGAGTCAGCGGTCCTGCTGGCCGACATGTGGCTGTTCACGGAGTCGCTTGCCGAAGCGTGGAAGCGCTGCCTGTGCGATCCGGCGTGCGCGCCCTATCCGGCCGAGTGTGCCAGTGAGTGTCGCCCTGATTTGATGTGCCTGGATTTCTCGTTTGATGGTTTGCGCACGATCGACGGCGGCGGCTGCGGCGGCTTCATCGCCACGTACAAGTCCCGCCACGACGGGTAACCCATCGGGCGAATGCTGCAACCATGCCGATGACCGTCGCATGCCGACAGAACCCCAACGACCATCGCGACCGAATCATGGTCTGGACCGACACTCGCAGCGGCGACACCGCGCACTTCAACATTGAAGACGGCTACGCCAAAGACCCCGTCGACCCGCCCCCAGACTTCGACTCGTGGACGCCATGTGATGGCGCGCCCGACCGCCACGAACTTCAGTGGATGCTGGCAACGCCCGACGCCGACGCCACGTCAGTGCAGATGATCGAGTTTGCGTTCGACGCCATGGACCGCATCATCACCCACCCTGAGCGCCGCACCGAAGTCCGCGTCGGAATCTCGCCTATCGACGGCCCCAACAACATCCTCGCCCAAGCAATCCCGTGGTCGATCTGGGAAGACGGCACCACGGCATGGGGCGAAATGGAACTCGACAGCTTCGACCTGAATCAGCTCGACTCGTCCGTCGTCGTCCACGAACTCATTCACATCCTCGGATTCGCCAACATCCCTGGGTTGCCGTTTGCACGGTTGGTGGAGCGCGACGAAGCCGGACGCATGGTCTTCACTGGCGGGTTCGCCACACGTGCATGGCGCGACATGGGCGGCGAAGGCTACCCGCCGCTCTATGAAGCGGACGGCGGGAACCACTTCGACGAGCAAGCGCTGGCCGAAGAACTCATGACGCCGTTCTCTGATGGGCCCGCGAACGTGCTTTCGGCGCTGACGCTGGGTGTCCTCATGGATATCGGCTACCGGGTGAACCGTGCTGCCGCCGACCGGTTTGCGTTGGGCCGCGCGCAGATGTCCGATACCTGCGAGCGGTGCACGCTGAATACGGTGACGTAGTCCGCGGCGCAGGCCGCCACGTAGGAGCGGACTGGTTAACTCACGCCATGCGCACCTACGAAGAAGACTGGGATACCCCCGAGTTCAAGAAGTCCAACCGGATCGCCTTCCGATTCCGTAAGCAGGACTACTCCACGCCACGGCCGTCGATCGAAGACATCCCGAAGTTCGATGACGCACTCGCCGAGGGATTCAAGGCGTTCTACGAACTCTTGTTGACCAAGGCCGACGCCAAGCGATTCTGGGACTCCGTCACCGTGCAAGGCAACCCGGCAAAGCCCGAGACGCTCCTGCAGTTGACTAAGGATCTCTACGCCGATATCCAAGGCGTCACTGGCCCGGACGGGGAAGAGGACCCAAAAGAGTCCAAGTCCTCTGGTTCGGACTAGGCAATCTGTCGTGGATTGATTGGCAGTTCGTCAAGCACGGATTCGACATCTACTCCGTCACGCCACGTAGGTTCATCGACCTGGTCATCGGGCTCTTCACGGACGGCATGGACGCCGAACAGGTCGAGGAGTGGTTCGACAAGCTCGACGGCATCTTCAACCCGCCCCAAGACGTGCCTGTGGACAACCCGATGATCGCCGACATGGTGCGCACTGGCGCCGCCGTGGACGTCGCCGACGCCCGCGACATGCTGGAGACCACCAACAAGATCTTCACCACCACCGACCCGCAACGGGCCGCACAGATGCAAGCCGACCTTGACGCACGCCACCTCAAACGGGTCAACGAGGCGCGCCGCAAACGAGCGGAAGAAGCTACCTAACCTAAACGGCGCATTCTGCGAGCGTGGACAGGCTTCAGGTAGATCTAGAACTTGACCTGACGCAAGCGTTCGCCGACGTCGCCGACCTCAAATCGGCAGTACAGGACGCGGTCAATCCCAGCGGCAATGCTCGCCAGCGGAACTCCATCGCGCCCGACCTCGCTCAAGCCGAACGCAATGCTCAGGCGGCGGCGAATCGTGTCCGCTCACTAAACGGCGAACTCGCAGCCACATCGCGCAACACCCGCGACGTATCCAACCGATTCCGCACGGCCGACAATTCAGCGCGGTCACTGGGCGACCAGTTGCGGTCCGTCCGTGCTGGCGCGGTCGCTGCCGCAGCTGCCGTCACGACCATCGCTGTCGCCGCGCGACAGGTCGTCAGCGAGGCTTCGCAGTTCGATGCGGGCCTGCGCGAGATCGTCACACTTTCACCCGACACGCTCGACCTCCAGAACACCACCGACATCGTTCGAGATCTGCGCCGAGAGGTCGGCATCGCCTCCAGTGAGTCGATCCCTGCCCTTTACTCCGCGATCTCTGCTGGCGTGCCCGGCGATAACGCCCTTGACTTCCTGGTTGAATCGACGCGCCTCGCATCCGCCGGCGTCACCGACCTCAACACATCGGTCGGCCTAATTCAAGGCACGATCAACGCTTACGGGTCGCAAGCTGAATCCGCTGAAGACATCAGCCGCATTCTGTTTTCAACCGTACAGGGCGGCGTCACCACGCTCGACCAGTTGGGCGCGCGACTCGGCGACATCGTGCCGACCGCCGCCGGACTCAACATCGAGTTCGCCGAACTCAATGCACTCGTGGCCGCTTCCACTCGCTTCAGCGGCAACACAGCCCGAACCGTCACCGGCCTCAACACCGCCTTCGCCGAGTTCGGCGACTCCACGTCGGACGTTTCGCAGGCGTTCGAGGATCTGAACGGCAACAGCATCGGCGAGTTCTTGGCCGCTGGCGGTAGCGTTCGTGAAGTTCTTGAGACGCTGACTGAGGCAGCCGACGGCAACCGCCTTGCGTTCGCCAATCTCTTTGGGTCCGAAGAGGCGCGCCGCATCGTGCCCGCCCTACTGGCCGACGACTTCGCACTGCTCGACGAGGCAATCTCCGGAACGAACGCCGCACTTGAGGGAACCAACCAGGTTCTCGCCGCCAGTGAACTCAACCGTGCGGGCTTCGCTGGACAGAGCCGTGAACTCGCCGCAGCATTTCAAGAGATCCGGATTCAGGCCGGCGAGGCCCTGCTGCCAGTCCTTACGGAACTGTCCGGCGAGCTGCTCGACTTCATCAACGGGCTTTCACAAGAGCAAATCGCCGAGTTCCAAGACGAGATCAGCAGCCTTGCGACTGAGTTCATCGGAGTCGCCGACGACATCCGACCACTCATCTCGTCACTCACGGAACTCGCCATCTCGCTGACGCCCCTGATTGGCCTTGTGTCGGAGATTTCATCGATCGTTACGGGCCCGTTCCGTGGTGCCATCACTGGAATAGCCGACGGACTAAGCACTGTTGGCGACTTCATCGACGGATCCATCCCATCGTTCGGGCTGTTCGGCGACTCCGTGGAGGAAGCCGCCGAGCGCACCATCCTGCTCTCCGATGCCGCCGAGGGGGTGCCGCCACATATCAATGATCTCGCCGCGTCGATGACCGACTTCGCCGCATCGACGTCGGGCGTGCCGCGCCATATCTTCGACCTCGAAACCAACATGGCCGAAGCGGCCCGCGAAGCGGAGAACCTAGAATCCGCCGCGCAGAACCTCGCATCAGGCAATGGACTCGGCGAGTTCTTCAGCGGCATCGCCGACACGTCCGCTGAATCCGTCGGTGAAATCCAAAGCCTCGTCACACAACTCCTTGAGGCACAGGACCTGGACCCGACGATCGAAGTTGCCGCCGATACCGAGCCGGCACGGCGCGCCCTTTCCGATGCGCTTGAGCTGGTTCTTGGTGTCACCGAAGAGGACTTCGTTGCGACCATTCAGGGTGACTCGTCGCCGCTGTCTGAAGAGGTCCAGTTTGCACTGCTGCAACTGGTCAACATCTCCGAGACGGAGGCCGCCGCGATCATCGCTGGCGACAAGACGCAACTCGACGCCGCCGTATTGGCCGCCGCCAACCAGCTTGGCGTCATCGATGAGACCACCGCCGTAGCCGCGCTCGGCGCCGACGGCACCCAGTTCTTCAACACCTTGAATGCTGCGTTCGATGGGCTCGCCGCCTTCGACGCAGCCCTACGGGCACTCAACCTTGCCGCTCAGGCTGACGCCGAGACGCGCCTGCTCATCGACGGGGCCACCGATTCGGGCGGCATCTTCAACCCGTTCCAGACTGCCAACATCGAACAGTACGCGGGCGCCCTCGACCAGGCCCGTACGTCGGCGGCCAACGCCGCATCGGCCATCGGCGGTGGCGGCAGTAGCGCTGCGAGTGCCGTCGATGACATCGACCGGTCCGCCGAACAAGCCACTCGTCAGATTCAGGACTTCGCCTCCGAAGTCCGCGACACGATCGAATCCAGCGAAGACCTCGCCCGTGAACTGCTGTCACTTGATAGTCAGTTCGGCCGGCTACAGTCCGCCGTCAGCGAAGCCCAATCCACGCTCGATGCATTCAATGGCGCGGAGCGGTCCGCGTTCGAGGCGGGCCTACGCTTTGAGGAATCCATTCAGGGCATCGCCGACGCCTTCACTGAACTGGACGACAACGGTAACCAGGTTGCGCAGACGCTCGACCGTTCCAGCGAAGCGGGCCGGGACAACATCACGTCGATCACCGACGCCATCCGCGCCAGCCAGGAACTCGCGCTAGCCAAGATCGCAGAAGGCGACAGCTACAACCAAGCGAACGACGCCTATCTGGAGCAGATCCAAACCATCCGCGAAACGGCCGCCGACTTTGGCGTTGCCGGATCCGAGGTGGAAGCGCTCATCGACCTGTACGGCCAACTGCCGTCGTCGGTCGCCGTCGACCTCGTCAACACCACGACGCCGATCAATGATGCGATCGCCAACGCCCGCGACCTCGTCAACACCATCGATGACGCCGGCGACCGGACAGTCTTCGACTTCGACCTCGCCAACGCCACGCAAGCCAGCACACTACAGGAGACGTTGGCCGAGACGCAGCGCCAGTTGTTGGAGCAGATCGACACCGGCGCCGCCGCGGTCGCACTGATCGCACTTCGCGCCGACACGTCGGACTACGACGAAGCCCTCGCCGACATCTTGCAGGATGCCATCGACATCCCTGACATCCAGATTGGGATTGACGACACGGCCATCGATTCGTTCATTGACCAGATTCAATCCGGGATCATCAACGCCGACCTCCAGGTGCTCGTCAACTCCAACGGTGGGCTGTTCCTCGGCACCGCCTTCGGTGACGGCGGCGTCATCACTCAGTCGGGCGGCATCGACTACTACCGCAACGGCGGCATCGCCAAGGCCCGCCCCGGTGGCATCAAAGGGTTCATCAACGGCCGCGCATCGGTCATCGCCGAGAACGGCGGCGACGAACTGCTCATCAACCAACGGTCGACCGATGCACGCAAGATGGAACTACTCAGCAAGTTCGATGGCGGCCACCTTGTGGAACTCATGGCCAAGGCGCTACAGCAGAACCAAGGCGGTAGCGGCGGCAACACGTACACGTTCTACAGCCAGACCACGAACCCGCAGATAGCCGCACGGGACCTCTACCGCCAACAGAAGCTCGCCGAACGGAGCCTCGCAAGTGCTTGATCTCACTTGGTGTTCGATGACTGATCTCACAGGGGTGCTCGATGACTGATCCCACAGGGGTGCTCGATGCCTAACGTCCAGGGCTACCTCCAACTCTCCAGCGAGTTCGGCTGCGTGGAACTCATCCACGACTGCCGCACGCTCGCCTTCATGCGCAACTCTGCGGAGCTATCCAAGGCGACCCGCGGCACCATCGATTGCACCGACTGTTGCTGCCCCGACATCGACCCCGTCGAATACACCACGCCCGACGACGCTGAGAACCCGGCACCATGGTACGACCCAGACAACCCCGCGTCGGCCGAGTTCCTGGGCCTCTTCGGCAGACTCGAGATGGTGCGCCCCACCGGCACCACCGGCAGTGACGCCAACCGCCGACTCGTCTATGAAGGAATCGCCTTCTCCGAAACCACCCGCGGTCGCGCCTTTGGCCTGCGATGGATCGGCGAACAACTTGAGCC
>JAHDDK010000050.1:5540-31327 GCA_020629375.1 Acidimicrobiales bacterium | reverse complement strand
TCCCCGCTACGAGGACCGTCCGGGTGGCTACACCCGGATCATGAAGCTCGGACCTCGTCCGGGCGACAACGCGCCGATGGCGCGCATCGAACTCGTCTGAACGCACTCATGGCGGCGGCGGTGAGGCCCGTGTGCCCCCGCCGCCGCATGTGAGAAGGACCGGTCCGCCCGTGGTGAGGACGCCGGCCTGGACGCCCGACGCAGTTCGGAGAATACGGTCCACTGTCGCGTATGACGGCAGTGGCTTTCACGGTTTTGCGGTGAACCGAGACGTCCGGACGGTGGCTGGCGAGATCGAGGCAGCGTTGGCGACGATCTGCCAGGCGCCGATCGTGATCACGTGCGCTGGTCGCACCGACAAGGGCGTGCATGGTCGGGGACAGGTGATCAGCTTCGACGTGCCGGTTGACCGTGTCACTGACCCGGGACGGCTCGAGCGCTCGATCAACCGGCTGTGCCGGCCACGGATCGTGTTGCGAGACACAACCTTCGTCGAGAACGACTTCGACGCCCGGTTCTCGGCAACGTGGCGCCGCTACCGCTATCGCGTGCTCAACCGTGACGACGCCGACCCACTCCTGCACGATCGGGTGTGGCACGTGCGCGAGCCTCTCGATGTCGCGGCGATGAACGCGGCAATGCACCACGTGCTCGGCGAGCACGACTTCACCTCGTTCGGGCGGGTCCCCAAGGTGGACGAGGGTCAGACCCCTCCATCGATGGTGCGCGAGATTCTCGAGGTCGAATGGGCGATCGTGGACGAGTTGACGGTGTTCGAGGTCCGGGCGACCTCGTTTGTCCACCAGATGGTGCGCTCACTCGTCGGCACATCGGTCGACGTGGGCCTGGGACGTATCGATCCGGTCACGATCCCGGACATCCTCGAGGCAAGAGACCGCCACGCCGCGGGCCGGGTTGCTCCACCCGAGGGTCTGACCCTCTGGGACGTCGGCTACGACTGAAATGCTAGAACGGCTGCTCGACGCAGGGCGTTTCGAAGACCTGTCCCGACTGGCGGTACCGAGCGAAGTACTCGCGATCGTCGTCGAGCGACGGGTTCTCTCCCGGGAAGGCGGTCTGTACCCAGCGTGACCCGGCGCCGGTCACCGCCCGAATTTGGAGTGCGAGCCCGTCGGGTCCCGACAAGATGAGGACGTGTGCTTGTCCGGTCGAGAAGTACTCGCAGGTCACATCTACCGGAGCGACAACGTCCTGCCCGATCGAGCCGCAGGGTGTCCGTGATTCGGGGATGCCTGCGATCTGAATCTCGTACGCCACTCGAGGTGTGGACGTCGTGGTTCGGTTGATCGAGAAGTAGGTGTTCGGGACGCCATTGAGATTGGTGTAGGGCATGTTCGAGCTGTCGATCAGCTCTCCGTCGGCGAGCAGGATCACGTCTTCGGTCGGGTCGACATTGTCGACCACAACGTCGAAGAAGCCGGTTGGCTCCTGCACGATCTGGACGAAGTCGAGCGTGCAGCGGACACGTCGGTCACGACATGGCACGTCATACACCTGGCCGGCGGAGCGATAGCGGACGAACAAGCCGTCTGGCTCGCCAGCAAGGTTGAGGACCAGGCTCTCCGAGGAGCTGCGGGAGGTGAGCCATCTGGAGCCCCCGGACTCCTGCGATCGGCGCACGTGGATCGGCCCGTCGAGTGACCCGCGTCCAACGGCCATCACGGTCGAGCCGTCGCCATTTGGCAACGCATTGCACGAGACACCAGCGGGGTTGGCCGGCTCGCTCGCGTTCGCCACGGATCCGAGGCCGGCGAGAACCGCAACGAGTGCGACGAGGAGCGGGAGCACACCCATCGGGCCTGCGAGCGGTCTGATCAGTCGACGAGTCACCAGGCGTCTCCTTTGGTTGCCCCAGCACGAGCTCTGCGATTCCGCCGTGCAGAGTGGTCGTCACGGCCGAGTGTACGTCATTCAGTGGTCGAGTGTCGGGGCCTCAGGCCGAGTCGCACCGGCGATCACGAACGGCGGCAAGAACAGCTGGACGAGCGGCCCGATCAAGAAGGCGAAGGCGAGCGTGCCGATACCAAAGCTGCCGCCGAGCACGATTCCGGCGAGGAGCACCGTGATTTCGATGCCCGTACGGACAACCCGAATTGACGGGCCTCGGGCGGCGAGTCCGGTCATGAGGCCGTCTCGGGGGCCGGGGCCCAGTCCGGCCCCGATGTACATGCCGGTGCCGATGCCGTTCAGCACGATGCCACCGGCGAGAAGTAGCCACCGTGCGACGGTTCCGTCGGTGTTTTCGAGCAGGGGGAAGGCGATCTCGAACACCGCGCCCACGAGGATGGCGTTGGCGATGGTGCCGATTCCCGGGCGTTCCTTGATCGGGATCCAGAGCAGCAGGACGACGAGGCTGGTGAGGATGATCACGATGCCGAGCGACAGGTCGATCGAGAGGCTGACGCCCTGGTGGAAGACGTCCCAGGGAGCGAGGCCAAGGTCGGCGGCGACCACCATGGCGAGGCTGACGCCAAACAGGACGAGTCCAACGAGGAGTTGGCTGAGGCGGCGAACTCGTGGCTGGGGGAGCGGGGACGTGGTCACCAGTCGGCGAGCCGTTCGGCGATGATCGACCAGACGTCGGGGTCGATGCCCATGCCGACATGGGTCGATTGGACTTCGAGGTTCTCGACGTCGGGGCTGAAGTCATCGACGCACGCCTTCCAGTCCACGACGGCGTCATTCCGGCTCCAGATCGCTGTGATGGGGCGTTCGATCGGAATGAGGTTTCGTTCGTCGACCTTCGTAGCGATGTCGTCGACCCGCTCCGAACCGTAGGTGCGAGCCCCGACCGTGTAGCGAGGACCTCCGATGATCGGAGTTCCGTAGGTGATCACTCGGGTCACGGCCTCCGGTGCGTCCCGTGCGACCTCACGAGCGAAGACGCCACCGAGGCTCCATCCAACGAGCGCAACCGGAGAGCCCTGTTGATCGGCGTAACGCACGACCTGTTCGGTGACGCGGGGCAACATCAACTCGACTTCGCCGCCATTGAGGCCAAGTCCCCAGCCACGGCAGTCATGACCGAGCAATCGGAGTGTTGACCGGAGCGGAAACATGAACGTGTCATTCGTTCCGTAGCCCGGGATCGTCAGGACGTTCTGGGTGCCTTGTGGCAACCGAACAAGATTGGGCGAGCGAAACAGCAGTCGCGGAAGCTCTCGGAGCGCACCCGCTTCGCGAACGAGCCGATTGCCTGCAGGTGCGGCGAGCGTGCTCCGGTCGATGGACGGAATCGGAGACGGCATCCCGTCACGCTATTGGGCTCACACGTCGAGCAGCTCCCGATCGATGGCTGGCGGTCCGACCACGGATCCAGGTCCCGCGCGCGTCGACCTCGCTGGCCCACAGCCCATCCGCACCGGTGAGGTCGCTAACCTGGCGCTCGATCTGCTCGGAATCTGCGGTGCCGGGGTCGACGCTCAATGCCGACTTCAGCCTCGATCACTGAGGTCGGCGCGCCTCGTACTCGGCGGTGAGACGACGGCGACTGCGCGCGATGAGCGACGTGGCACATTCGTAGGAGCATCCGAGCTCGCGAGCCACGTCGCCAACCGGCAGGTCGAGCAGATACCGCAGGCACAGCGCCGCACGCTGGCGTTCGGTCAGCGCGGCCAGAGCCTCGCAGACCTCGCCGCCGAGTTCGATGACGTCCTCGTCGCACAGCGGTGGCGTGGGGGACTTGGCGAGCGCGTCTCGATGTCGCTTCTGCGATCGCCAATGGTCGATCAATCGACGCTGCGCCACGACATAGAGCCAGCCGACGCTGACGAGTTGATCGGGTTTCGATCGGGTCGTGGCGACCGCCTGGCTGAAGACGTCGGAGGCCAAGTCTTCAGCCAGCCTGGGACAGCCCGATCGCACCCGTAGATGTCGAACGATCTCGTCATGATGCTCCGTGTACAGGGTCGCGACGTCTGAACCCACCAGTGCTCTACCTCCCGCTTGGTCCGCAAGGGGGACCTTTGTTGAGTGAGCTGAAGGTCTGCTGACAGATGCGCTGACCGGCCGTCGACCCTGGATGGTGTCGGCCGAACGACGGTCAGGAAATCGTCAGTCCGGCTTCAGGTAGAGGCGAAACGGTCGATCCACTGATCGGCCATGCCAAAGATCAGATCGACGGGCCACAGGCCGATCGCCTGTCCCGACCACGGTCGCAGAGTCTCGGAGGCCTGTTTGGCAAGTGCACGGTCGCGGTTCTGCTCGGCGATCCGGCCGAGCGCGATCGGTACGAGCAAGAACTGGCGGTCTCGGGGGATCGAATCGAGCTCTTCGGCGAGCGCGTGCGCCGCATCGATGACGGGTCGGCCGGCTCGTTGATCGTTCAGCATCGAAAGCGCTCGTGCAGCGGGCGAGCGGAGCACCGTGATTGCGGCGTGGTACGCGACATCGTGAAGGGTGGTGTCTGCGGCGGGCCACAGCGTCAGGAAACGTGCGGCGTCAGCCACCACCAACAGATAGGGGTCACCGTTGAACCGTCCGTAGCGACGTCCGTCAGCAGCGAAGGTCGACGCGCAGAGCGGATCGAGCGACCGCTGCAGGCCAGCGGTCACCATCTCGGCGAAGTCGTCGCCGGCGACCGGCCACCGCGCGCCGGCGACGCGCCGATAGGTCTCCAGCTGGCGAGACGCGTCCTCCCACTCGCCCGTCCGCAGCGCATTGACGAAGGCGAACCGCTCGGCTTCGACGGCGGCGTCCGCTGTGTCGATATCGCGCAGATCGTCGATGATCCGGACCGACGCGTCGTCGAGCGGTTGCGCCAGCAAGCGCAGGAACTCGACTCGCAGCGCCCGAGTTCGTGACCCTGGGCCGACGGCCTCTCGCACCTCGCGTCCACCAACGATGTCGCCATCGGGCATCAGGTTGAGCGAGTTCGAATCTGCGGAGACCAGCGAGCGCTCGGCGAGCTGCGGCAAGGTGATTCGGAGCTCGGCGAGCTGCTGAAGGATCCCTCGCGCGCCCCCATCGTCAGGCCGTTGCCAGACGACGGCGCGGTACAGGCGACGTCGGAGATCGGCGTCGAGCACCGACGTCGTCTCGTCGAGCAGGTCGAGGGCATGATCGCTTCGGCCGTCCACCCAGAGTCCGACAACCTGGCGGACGGTCTCCCGTTCGGCCTCCAGGTCGGCGAGTGACGGCGGCTCGTGTGCGGGCGAATCCCGTCCCACCAGCTCGCTGATCCGGGCGTGCTGATCGGCGGTGACCGCCGCGCTCGATTGCGCCGCAACGTTGGTGAGCCACGCCGAAGGCCGACCGCGTTCGGCCGCCACGAGAACGGCATCGATGAGCTCAACCGGGTGCGTAGTGTGCTCCCAGAGCTGATCGAGCCGGTTGTCGAGCAGCGAGTCTCCGACATTGTCAGTGGGTTTCGCGAGTTCCGCCTGGACCTGGCGGATCGCCAGGCGTCCCAACCGGCGCTTGAGTCGCCGATGGTGCTCCGACGAGGCCTCCGCCGCAGGTTCGAGCCACCACTCAGCGTCGCCCGGGTCGGTCAAGTCGGTGCTGATGCCGTGGAGACGGTACCCCAAGGGCATCGCCTCGATGACCGAACTGGGATCGTCAACGCCGGCCTCGGCGAGCTGTCGTCTCAGCGCCGAGACGTGTCTTTGCACGGCATTGGCGCCCGAACTCGGCACCTCTTGCCAGAATCGGTCGAGCAACGTCGCCACCGAGACGACCGCTCCTTCCGCCTCGGCGAGCGCCAAGAGGATGTCGATGCGGGTGCGCCCCCGAAGCGGGACGCGGGTGCCCGTTGTCTCCCAGCTGATCCCGCCAAACAGTCGGAGCCTGAGGCCCATGAGGGGATGGTACCGACGGCTGCGAGGTTGCGCATAGGCGACAGGTAGCTGGACACCAGCGACGGGAAACCCTCAGGCAGGGGCGCTCGCGAGTTCGACATGTACGGCGCCGCCCGGTCCGGGGTCTGCCCAAATCCGCCCGTCGTGGGCGTCGACGATGCCCTTCGCGACCGCCAAGCCAAGGCCAGCGCCACCAGACGCTCGCTCGCGGGCGACGTCTTTGCGGCGGAACGGCTGGAAGGCCTCGACGACGAAATCCTCGGGAAACCCATCACCCTCATCGAGCACCGAAACCGTGGGCGGACCATCGGCGACGAGCACCCGCACGACCGACTGCTCGGGGGCGTGCCGCACCGCGTTGGACACGATGTTGGTGAGCACGCGATCGAACTGTGCGGGGTCGGCAAGCACCGTCGGCCCGTCCTCCGGGCGATCCACCTCGACCGCCACGTGTTTTGGCCGGGCGATGACTGCGCAGCGCTCGACGGCGCCCTCGACGGCATCGCCGAGGTCCACGGGGTGCGGAGCAATCGCGAGTCGTCCGGCTTCGAGTTGCCCGATGGTGAACAAGTCGTCGATCAACGTCTCGACAGCATCGATGTCGGCAGCAATCGTGCGGAGATAGCGCTCCGGGTCCGGCGCAACCCCGTCGAGAAGAGCCTCCGTTGCCAACCGCATCGACGTGAGCGGTGTCCGGGCGTCGTGGCTGAGTGACGCCATCGTGATGGAGCGCTCGCGCTCGGCAGCGTCGCGAGACGATCTGGTCCGGGCGATCTCATCGATCATCGCATCGATCGACGATCCCAGCTCACCGATTTCGTCCATGCGCGCGAGGTCGGCACGCGCCTCGAGGTCGCCGGAGCCGACTCGACGGGCAACTTCGGTGATCGCCGCTAAGTCGTCGGTGAGCGGCCGGGCGAGCGTGTGCACGACGGCAATCGCCACCACGGTCGCGAAGGCCAGGAGGATCAGAAGAAACTGGAGGTCGTGCTCGTTCAAGAACATCGATTGCGACCCGACGCTCACCGCAATGGCGACCACGACCGGACCGGTGATCGCCGCCAAAAGGATTCGCCGCGTAAACGAGCGCGGCGAGAACAACCGGACGACCACGGTGATGGTCACGGCGACGGCGATGAGGGCGACGAGCAGTGCGATGAGCCGGGTGCGCTCCGAAGAGGTCGGCAACATGACGACTTCGGTCGTGACGACCGCGCCGAGTCCGGCGAGGATGGCGATCGCGGCAAGCCCGATGACAAGCGTCGGCCAATTTCGTCGACTCACGGTTCGAACCGGTATCCGTGCCCGAAGACCGTCACGAAATGAGCGGGATTGGATGGATCGTCCTCGAGTCGACCCCGCAGCCGACGCACGTGCACGGTGACCGTTGATGGATCCTGCCACTCGGTCGACGATGCCCACACCTTCTGGAGAAGGTCCTCTCGCGACAACGCCTCTCCCGGATGGGAAAGGAAGCAGGTGAGCAGCTCGAACTCCTTCCGCGGGAGATCGACCTCATCTCCGGCTTTGGTCACGAGTCGGCGGGCCGGATCGACTTCGACGTCGCCAAAAGTCGTACACATCGCATCGCCGACCGGCTCGCCGGTCCGGCGGAGCACCGTTTTGACCCGCGCGGTGACTTCACGGGCGGAGAACGGCTTGACGACGTAGTCATCGGCCCCGGCCTCGAGACCGCGAACACGGTCGGCTTCTTCCCCGCGGGCGGTGAGGAGAATTACGGGGAGCGCCGAGGTCCTCCGGATAAAGGCCAGCACCTCTAGCCCATTGCGCTTGGGGAGCATGAGGTCGAGCAGGACGAGGTCGGGTGGCTCGGTGCTGACCACATCGACGGCCTCGTCGCCGTTCTCGGCTTCGACGACCGAGAAGCCGTCGGCCACGAGGTACTGACACAGCACCTCTCGAACCATCGGTTCGTCGTCGACGACGAGAATTCGGGGTCTTTCGGCGGCCGATGCACTGCTCACGAACATCGACGTTAGAGACCGCGCCTGGCCGTAGCGAGAGATCGGATACGGATTTCATCAGACAGCAAGAAGCTGCGTGGGGTTCGCGATTGGTTCTCTCCAACGCGCGACATAGACTCGTGCGCTGGACTCAAACGGACTTTCGACCGTGCAGCAACTGGAGCTGGCATGACCACCACAACCCCCAAAGCCTCGGAGATCACACGTGACTGGCACGTCGTGGACGCCGAGGGCCTCGTGCTCGGTCGCCTGGCCACCGAAGTCGCCAACATTCTTCGTGGCAAGCACAAGCCGTCGTACACACCCAACCTCGACACCGGCGATCACGTCATCATCGTCAATGCCGACAAGGTCGTGCTCACGTCGGGCAAGGCAGAGCGCAAGCTCATTCACCGCCACTCCGGCTACCCGGGTGGCCTGAAGACCACGACCTACGCCGACGCCCTCGAGAAGGACGCCGCCGAGACCGTCCGTCGCTCGATCCGAGGCATGGTCCCCAAGACCCGTCTTGGCCGCCAGCAGCTCACCAAGCTCAAGGTGTACTCCGGCCCGACCCATCCGCACGGCGCCCAGAACCCCCAGCCGCTCGACATCGCTCACGCAAAGGACCGTTCGGCCGAGAGCTGAGCGCACACAGGAACGCATCATGGCAACGACTCCCATTCAGGCAACCGGACGACGCAAGCGGGCGGTAGCCCGAGTTCGTCTCGTCCCCGGCAACGGCGCAATCACCGTCAATGGCCGTGAGCTCGACGACTACTTCCCGAGTGCCGTGCACCGCCAGCAGCTCACCGAGCCGTTCCGGGTCACCGAGACCGAAGGACAGTTCGACGTCGCGGTGACCATGCACGGCGGTGGCCCGACGGGCCAGGCCGGTGCCATGCGCCTCGGTATCGCCCGTGGCCTCCTCGAGGTCGACCCCGAGAACCGCGAATCGCTCAAGCGAGCCGGATTCCTCACGCGTGACTCGCGCAAGAAGGAATCGAAGAAGTACGGCCTCAAGAAGGCCCGCAAGGCTCCGCAGTACTCGAAGCGCTGAAGGGCCGCGGCGGCCCGCCGATCGGTATTCGATGTCTATGCGATTCGGAACCGATGGTGTGCGCGGCCGCGCTCCCGAACAACTCAGCCCCGAGTTCATCCGGCGACTCGCCTTCGTGGCGGCATCGGAGCTCTCGGGCGACACGATGCTTGTGGGAAGAGACCCGCGCGCCTCGGGCGAGCTGCTGCGCGACGCGGTCGTCGAAGGCTGCCATGCTGCGGGAGTCGAGGTACGCGACCTCGGCGTCGTCCCGACGCCCGCCGTGGCGTGGATGGGCAAACACCTCGGGCTGCCCGGGGCGATGCTGTCGGCGTCGCACAACCCGTGGTTCGACAACGGGTTGAAGCTCTTCTCCCCCGGTGGCCTCAAGCTGACCGATGCTGAGCAGGATCGTATTCAGCGACGGCTCGACGACGGTGACACGCCAGGCGCCGGCGAGACCGGCTCCACCGACGTCGGTCACCTCGGGATCGATGCCTACGTCGACACCGTCGTGGACTCGGTCGCCGGGACGCCCTTCGACGGGATCCATGTCGCCCTCGACTGCGCCCACGGCGCTGCCGTCGCCACGGCCGTCACGATCTTCGAGCGCCTCGGGGCCCAGGTGTCGGCGACCGGGATTGCACCGACGGGACAGAACATCAACGACGGCGTCGGATCGACGCACACCGAGTCGATCATCGGGCTCGTCCAGTCGTGCGGAGCCGACGTCGGGTTCGCGTTCGACGGCGATGCCGATCGGGTCGTCGGCTGCGGCCGAGATGGCTCGCTCATCGACGGCGACCGGCTCATCGCCATGACGGCGCTCGACCGCCGCGACCGAGGTCTGCTTCCCGACGACACTGTCGTGATCACCGTCATGACCAACCTTGGCTTCCGCCGGGCCATGGCGGAGGCCGGGGTCACCATCGCCGAGACCGGTGTCGGCGACCGTCATGTTCTCGAGGCACTCGACGCCAACGGATGGGTGCTCGGTGGCGAGCAATCCGGCCACATCATTCACCGAGATCTCGCCACCACTGGCGACGGGGTGCTCAGCGCCGTACAGGTGCTCGACGCCGCCGTCCGGCGATCGGTCGACGTCGGACGGTGGGCCGACGACGTCATGACGAGCTACCCCCAGGTCCTCGAGAACGTTCGACTCGACGATCGTCCGGCCGGTTTGATCGAGGCATTGGCGGACGACGTCGCTGCGGTCGAAGCGCAGCTCGGCGAGGAGGGTCGAGTGCTCATTCGTGAATCCGGAACCGAGCCGCTTGTACGCGTCATGGTCGAGGCGGCGACGCCAGATATCGCACGAGCCGCCGCCGACCATCTCGCGGCCGCCGTCGTTGCCCAATCCGAACGCCTCAGGTGATGACACCTGACGACGCGCAATTCTTACACTGAGACCCACGACCGGTCGGTCCCCCTCCCCGTCCGGTGAAAGCGAGAACACTTCATGTGCGGAATCATCGCGATCGTTCGACGACGATCGACCCGACCCGTTCCTGACCTGACCGATGTGCGAGCCCTGATCGACGGGGCGGCGGATCGGCTCGCTGGGCTCTCGATCGTCGACGCCGAACCCGTGCTTTCCGACCTCGCCACTCGCATAGGCGACGCCGACGCACAGCTTCGAGGCACCGCAGGACTCCGCTCTCTTCTCGCCGACCCCGTCATTGCCGACCACATCCGGGAACAACTCGTCGGTCTCGACAGCGCGCTGGATGCCTTGGAAGTCGAACTCGACGAGCGGGCCACCGTCGAATCAGTCGACCTCGAAGCGGTCAATCGGCTGCTGATTTCGGTCCGTGATTCGGTGTGGGCGATCCGACGTGACCGTCTCCGTGCGGCGAGCGGGGTCGTCGATCTCGCAGGTCGCGACGTGCACGGCGCTGGAATCGACGGGTTCTTCTCGATTCATCAAGCGCTCAGCGCACTCGACCGGATGGAGGTGCGTGGCCGCGACTCCGCGGGACTCCACGTGCTCGTCAGCGACCATGGGCTCGATCTCGACGATCCGGCAATCCGCAACATGATCGATGCCCGGGCCTCTCACAACGAGCTGTTCATCGACTCCGCAGTGCGGTCCGTGGATGGCCGCCTGAGCTTCGTGTACAAGGTGGCGGCCGAGATTGGGGAGCTCGGGGACAACATGGCTGCGCTCCGTCGGTCGATTCGCGGGGACGAGATGCTGCGCAAGGCACTCGACAACGACACCGCCGAGGCGGTCGTTCTGGGACACACCCGATGGGCGAGCGTCGGGATCATCTCGGAGCCGAACGCACATCCGATCAACTCTGATCAGATCTCGTCTGACGAGCAGCCGTATTGCACGGCGGTGCTCAATGGTGACGTCGACAACTACGGCGATCTGATTCGAGCCGAGGACCTCTGCATTGCCGAGGACATCACCACCGACGCCAAGGTCATTCCGACACTCACGTCGAAGCATCTTGCCGACGGGCACGACATCACCGAGGCGTTCCGGCGGACCGTCTCGGTATTCGAAGGTTCGGTGGCGATCGGTCTGTCGAGCGTCGAATCCCCGAAGGACGTTCTGCTGGCACTCCGCGGCTCGGGTCAGTCGATTTATGTTGGCCTCGCAGAGGACTGTTTCATCGTGGCGTCCGAACCGTACGGCGTTGTCGAAGAGACGACTTCGTACCTCCGCATGGACGGCGAAACTCCTGCGAATCCGGACAACCCGAACGCGTCACGCGGGCAGATCCTCCGAGTGCGAGGCGATCTAGCCGGAACGATCGATGGTCTCGAACGGGTCGCGTACGACGGCACCGTCCTGCCCGTCACCGACGATGACCTCGCCACCGCCGAGGTCACGACACGCGACATCGATCGCGGCGACCACCCGCACTTCTTGCTCAAGGAGATCACCGAGTCGCCACGCTCCTTCCGCAAAACCCTCCGTGGAAAGCTCGTGGAGGCAGGAGATGAGCTGCAGGTTCTGCTTCCCGAGTCTTCGCTTCCGTCCCACATCGCCGCCAAGCTCAACGCTGGGGAGATTCGCTCGATCCATGTGATCGGTCAGGGGACCGCAGCGGTGGCCGGACAGGCGGTCGCTGCGGCGATCGACGGCGAACTCGACGGGACGATCAGCGTGCAAGCAATCGCGGCCACCGAGCTTTCCGGATTCGGCCTACGCAAGGACATGTCCGACACGCTCGTCGTGGCGATCTCCCAATCGGGGACCACCACCGACACAAACCGCACGGTCGATGTCGTCAAACAGCGCGGGGCGTCGGTGATCGCCATCGTCAATCGACGCGGCTCGGACCTGACCGACCGGGCCGAAGGGGTGCTGTACACCTCGGATGGACGCGACGTCGAGATGAGTGTGGCCTCCACCAAGGCCTTCTACAGCCAGATTGCGGCCGGCTTCCTGCTCGCCGTTGCCATCGCCGACCATGTCTTTGTTGGGCGGGACGAACCGGCGGATCGCCAACCGCTGCTGCGGTCGCTCCGCGACCTACCCGATGCGATGGCCGAGTGCCTCGAACGACGAGACGACATCGCTCGCGCTGCGTCGACCCACGCGCCGTCACGCCGCTACTGGGCGTGCGTCGGCAACGGCCCCAACCTCATCGCTGCTCGTGAGCTGCGGATCAAGTTGAGCGAGCTCTGTTACAAGTCGATCGCCGCAGACTCGACCGAGGACAAGAAGCACATCGACCTGTCGTCCGAGCCGATGATCCTCGTGTGCGGCGCCGGTCTGGAGGGTTCGACCGCAGACGACGTCGGGAAGGAGGTCGCGATCTTTCGGGCGCACAAGTCCGCGCCGATCGTGATCGCGAACGAGGGTGAGACCCGCTTCGACAACGCGCTCGACGTCATCTACGTGCCTGTCGTCGATTCCCGCCTGGCGTTTGTGTTGTCGACGATGATCGGCCACCTCTTCGGATACGAAGCGGCGTTGGCGATCGATGCTCAGGCCCGCCCGCTGCGCGAGGCCCGTGCGGCGATCGAGACGTTGATCGACGAGACCCGTGGGTCGTTGTCGGGAGAAGAGTTCTTGGCTCGCCTCCAGCCGACGCTGGCTCCGATCGCGAACACGCTGTCCGATGGGCTTCGAGTCGGCGCCTACAACGGTCACCTCGAAGCGGGGACCGCGGTTCAGCTCGCCTCACGGTTCCGCTACGCGCTCGGCATGATCCCGCTCGACAGCTACCAGCTCGAGTTCGGCAAGGTCGGGACACCAAGTGTCGTCATCGAGGACCTCACGACGTCGCTTGGTCTCGCGATCGACGAGCTGACTCGACCGGTCGACGCCATCAAGCACCAGGCGAAGACCGTCACAGTCGGCATCTCGCGCACCGACGAAACACTGCTCGAGTTCCCGCTTGTCGCCGCCGTGCTCGAGACGGGTACACCTCGCGATCGCTTGAGCTACGCAACGATCCGCACGCTCGCCAACCTCGACCCGGCGATCGACGAGATCACCGGCTGGACGCGCTACACGATCGATGGCCTCGACTCGGATTCGCCGACGATCACCGTGATCGATCGCGGGGGCGTGTCGTCGACGATCGCCAGCCGGACAGAGCGGTCGCCGGTTCTTCGGGGCACGAAGCACCGTGTCGCCGAAGAGCGTGAGGTGCTCGTCGCCAAGGGCCGCAGTGATGGTCGACCGATCATGATGATCCCGGAGGTCAAGGACAACGAGACCACTGGCATGACCTTGCTGCACATCGACCTGCACGATCATCTCGACCCCGAGGTGATGCGTGGCGTGCTTCAGGGCTATCGCAACCGATTCTCGGCGTTGTCGGGTGCAGTCACGGAGACCGAGGAGACCTTCCGCCTCGACCGGCTCGGCCAAGAGGACGTGGGTGAGCTGCTCTGGGTCTCGATTCAAGAACTTGCCGATCGGTGGCGAACCTGACCGTGCACGAGAACCCGCCGATCGACGTCTCGGGGCTACCCCAGCTCGACGATGACGCGTTCGTATCGTTGGACCCTGCGTGGCTTCGAAGCAGCCTCGTCCAAATCGGCGTTGTCGCTGCGGTTGCGGTCGGGCTCGGCGTCATTGTGTCCACGCAAGTCGACGAGGCGTGGATCCCGCTCGTCGTCATGGGAGCCATCCTGGTCGTTCTTGTGCTCGCCGGTGTGTTGCGAACCCTGTCGGTTCGACATACCGCCTACCAACTGCGGGCCCACGACATCTCGTATCGGCGTGGGGTGATCTCCCGCTCAGTCGACACCTTGCCGTTCGTCCGGGTTCAGCACGCCCGCGTGACACGCGGAGGCATCGAGCGAATGTTCGGTCTGTCGACCGTGCACATCAACTCGGCCGGCCCCGACCTCCGGATTCCCGGATTGCGTGCCGACGACGCCGACCGAATCACGGCGCTCGTGATCGAACGAGCCGGCGATCTCGACGAATCCGAATGACCGCCCCCTCGCTCCGGGCCGATCTGGACACCCTGTCCCAGCCACAACGTCAGTCGCTGCTGGCGGCGGTGTTTCAGGCGCTCCGAGTCATCCGCCAGATCGGCATTGCGCAGGTGATCGTCGGCCTCGTGTTCTTGTCGAATGCGCCAATCCCCGGTGGCGTCTTCGTTCTCGTGCCCGCGATCGGTCTGCTCCTCTTGGCGATCGGTGTGGCGTTGTGGTGGCGGTACACATTCCACGTCGCCGACGGTGAACTGGTCGTGCGGAGAGGCCTCGTCAGCGACGACCGGCTGTCGGTCCCGCTCGATCGGGTGCAGAGCGTCTCGATCGAACAGCAGCTCCTGCACCGCCTCGTCGGTCTCGTGCAGGTCTCGGTCGACACGGCCGGCTCGGACGCCGCCGAGTTCGTGATCGACGCGGTGCCGCGAACGACCGCCGAAGCCTTGCAGCGACTCGCCGCCTCGGAACGCAGCGAAGTCTCGAACGCGATCACGGGAGATGGCGGCGAGCCGCCTTCGCCGGTCGCCGACGAGGCCACGATCGTCTCGCACACCTGGCAACGGTTGCTGACGATGTCGGTCACGCAATGGCCGGTCGCGGGCGTGATCGTCATCGGTCCCTTGCTGGCGTTCGGTAACGAGCTCGTGGACCTGCTGCCGTTCGACATCGCTGCTCCCGATCTCGATCTCGATCCCGGTTTGTGGATGTTGTGGCTGATCCCCGTCGGGATCGCCGTGATCACGTTGGCCGGTGTGCTGCTCAACATCGTTCAACTCGCCCTCACCGAATGGAACCTGACGGTCACGGCCTCGGCCAGCGGCTTCCGACGGACAGCAGGTCTGCTGTCTCGGACGAGTCGTGCGAGCTCGATCCCACGGGTCCAACGTCTCGTCGAGCACCAGAATGTGCTCGAACAGCGAGTCGGCCTTCGCCGCTTCACGCTCCACACGATCGGCACCGGCGACATCCAGGTGCCCGGCTGTACCGAAGCCGAGGCCGACGAATTGCACCGGCGGGCCTTCGGTGGATGTTCGCCCGCTCTGGACCGGCGGATCTCCGCGAAGTCGGCGTTCCTGCCGATCCGCAACACCGCAGTGATAACCGTGCTCGTGATGGCCGCCGCAGCAAGGCCGCTCGGGTGGTGGGTCCTCCTAGGGCTGGTCATCCCGTTGTGGGTGGCATTCACCGAACGTCATCGTGTTGCCCGCCATCGATGGGGCGTCGATGGGCACGGGTGGATCGATCGGCGGGATATGTTCGCCCTCCGGACCGAGCAGAGCTTGCATCGCAAGGTGAACCGGGTGCGGGTCACCCAATCCCGGTACGCCCGTCGACGTGGATTGGCGACGGTGGTGCTCGCCACCGCTGAAGGTTCGACGTCGATCGGGCTGATCCCGGTGGACGAGGCTCAGGCGCTCCGGGATCTCGTGCTCGCCGAAGTCGAGCAGGATCGCCGGCCCTGGATGTGAGTGCTACCGAGTGATCGGTTCGAAGAGAATCTCGCTCCCCGTCCCGAACCACAGGATCGGAGTGCCGTCGGTGGCGAAGCTGGCCGCTTGGGGCCCGACCGACTCTGGGTAGGTGTCCGGGTCGGAGACAAACGCCGGTGGAGAATCTACGAGTGATGCACTCCGAAGCTGGTAGCCCTCGTCGACGACACCGAACACCGCCCACGAACTGATCTCGGAACAGCCGGTGTCGATGTAGACGAAGTTTGATCCCGAGATGGTGAAGCCCGCCGATAGCGGACGCGTCGCCGTGATGAATCGACCGTCGGTATCCGCGTACTCCGCGAGATCGGTTTCCCAGGCGAGTGTCGTGCGGCCAGCTGTTTCGACCTGCCACCGATGAACACCGTTGGTCCCTTCGCAGCCTCGCTCAGGAGCGATGCCGGGGCTGCTACTCAGGAGTTCCTCGGGCCCCAAAGACAGCGAGTCGGGCATTGTCCGAGCCTCGAAATCGAATTCTCCGAGGAGGGCGACCAGGTCGTCAGGGACGTAGAGGGTTTCGCCATCGGAGTACGGGTGCGGCGAGGGCCAGTCATTCAGGAGCATGGTTCGTTCGCTCAACGTCGACTTGTCATACTCAGTAATCCAATACGAGGAGTCGCAGCGACCGAGGGCAACGTAGGACGATCCGACTGACTGAAAGCTGAAGACGCCAGCCAGCGTTTGTAACAACGGCTCGGTCTTGCCCGTCGGATATTCGACTGAGAAGACCCAATCGACTGCAGGTTCGCAAGGCTCAAAGCCGCGGTCGTGAGTGGCGAACGCAATCGATGACTCCACACCCAGCAGAACCCCCGGCGCTTCTGAGCCAGGGCTGGTGACAGAATCGCCCGAGACAACCGACGATGGCGTGTCCGCCATCGTCGAGCTCGTTTCGGCGGGTGTTGACGAGCTCGACGTCGTCCCCAACGTCACGCTTCCTTGCTCGGCAGTCTCCGAACCGGCTGGCGACTCGGAGCATGAGACCAATGCGAAGAGCACGACAGCGACCCAGATTCTCCAATGCCGTTCGCCGCTCAAGTCGAGACCTCGCTATCGCTCAGCGGCGTCGTTTCGAGGAGATGACGCCGGTGTCGAAGCCAGCGAGGTGGAGTCCGCCAGCAAAGCGGGCGTGCTCGATCTTCGTGCATCGGTTCATCACCACGCCGAGACCGGCACCCTCCGCGATGTCGGCGGCCTCGTCGCTCCACAGGCCGAGTTGAACCCAGAAGCTCGTGGCACCCACCTCCACAGCTTCGGCGGCGACGCCGGGGAGATCGTCGTTTCGGCGGAACACGTCGACCATGTCCGGGACCTCGGGGAGGGCGTCGAGCGACGGATAGACCGGTTGCCCGAGGATTTCGGTCTCGCGCGGATTCACAAGGTGGACCCGGTAGTCGGCTGAGCTCGACATCAGGTAGGTGGCGACGAAGTTCGACGCCCGAGCCGGGTTGCTGCTCGCCCCGACGATCGCAATCGACCGAGCGGTGTCGAGCATCGCCTTGCGTTGCATGGGCGTGGTGCCATCGTTCATCGTGGCGGCGTCGCGGGTCATGTCCGGACCTCCTGTGCGGCGGTGAGGGCCTGGTCGAGGTCCCAGATGATGTCGTCGACGTCTTCGAGGCCGACCGAGATCCGCACCATGTCTTCGGACACGCCTCCGGCGGCGAGTTGCTCGTCGGACAGCTGCTGATGGGTGGTCGACGCCGGATGAAGAACGAGGGTCTTGGCGTCGCCCACGTTGGCGAGGTGCGAGATCATCGTCAGGTTGTCGATGAAGGCCGCCCCGGCCGCACGGCCACCGTCGACCCCGAAGGTGAAGATCGCGCCGGGACCGTCGGAAAGATACGTATTCGCGAGCTCATGATGTGGACTGTGCGCGAGACCTGAGTACTTGACCCATCCGACCCGTGGGTCGGCATCGAGCCACTCGGCGACGGCCTTGGCATTGGCGACGTGTTCGGTCATGCGTTGGGGAAGCGTTTCGATCCCTTGGAGCAACATGAACGCGTTGAACGGCGACATCGAGGCGCCGACATCGCGAAGCTGCTCCGACCGGACCTTGGTGCAGTAGGCGTACTCGCCAAAGTTGTCCCACCACCGCAGCCCGTTATAGCTCGCCACCGGTTCGGTCATCGCGGCGAATCGGCCGTTGCCCCAGTCGAATCGTCCCGAGTCGACGATGACGCCGCCGATCGACGTGCCGTGGCCGCCGAGAAACTTCGTCGCGGACTGCACGACGATGTCCGCGCCCCATTCGAGTGGCCGGCACAAGAACGGCGTCGCGAACGTGTTGTCGACGACGAGCGGTACGCCCGCGGCGTTGGTGACCTCGGCGATGGCACGAAGGTCGGCGACTTCGCCGGAGGGGTTGGCGATGATTTCGGTGAACACGGCCTTGGTGTCGTCGTCGATCGCCGCAGCGACGGCAGCAGGGTCGTTGGTGGACACGAACCGCGTGTCGATTCCGAACCGGCGCAGGGTGACGTCGAACTGGGTGATCGTGCCGCCGTAGAGCGAGGAGTTGGCGACGATGTTGTCGCCTGCGCCGGCGAGTGCTGTGATGGCGAGGAACTCAGCGGCTTGGCCGCTGGAGGTCGCGACCGCACCAATGCCACCTTCGAGACTTGCCATGCGCTCCTCGAAGGCTGCGATCGTCGGGTTGGAGATACGGGTGTAGATCGTGCCGTACTTCTGGAGGGCGAAGAGGTCCGCGGCGTCCTGGGTGTCCTCGAACACGAAGCTCGTCGACTGGTAGATCGGCACCGCCCTCGCCCCGGTGTGGGGGTCGGGTTGTCCGCCGGCGTGGAGGGCGCGGGTTCGAAAACCCCACTGATGGTCGCTCACGCTTGACGAAACTAGCTGTCGCTCGTCTCGAATTCCGCGCCGAGATGGGCGGCCTAGGATCTGCGTGTGATCGGCATCGGAACGGACCTGGTCGAGATCGACCGTTTCAGAACGACTCTCAAACGCACGCCAGGCATTCGGCAACGCACCTTCACCGATGCCGAACGCGCCTGGGCCGACGCAAAGAACGACCCGACGGAGCGCTACGCGGTGCGGTGGGCGGCGAAAGAGGCGGTGATGAAGGCCATGGGCGTCGGGCTTGGAGCGGTGGCGATGATCGACATCGAGGTGGAGCGGGCCGACAGCGGTGCACCGTCTGTGCGGCTGCACGGCGGAGCCGCAGAGCTCGCCACCGAGCTCGGGATCACCGAGTGGCGGCTCACGCTCACACACACCGAGTCCATTGCGCAGGCGATCGCCGTGGCCCTCTGACGCTGGTGCGGTCGTGATCCGAGTCGTCACCCCGGCCGAGATGGCTAGCGTCGATGCCCACGCGCTCGAGCGTGAGACGCTCGAGGACATTCTTCGGCGTGTTGGCGCCGTACTGGCGCGCTCGGCGATCGAGCTCCTCGGGGGAACCTACGGCCGACGAGTCGTCGCAGTGGCGGGATCAGGCCTCAACGGTCAGGACGCTCGGCGGGCGGTTCGATCGCTACGAGCGCGTGGTGTTGTGGCGGAGGTGATCGACGTTGCGGAGATGCACTCGACTTTTGCCTCGGCCGCCTTCGAGCGCGCCGATCTGATCCTCGACGGTGGAGTCGGAACCGGTCTCAACCGGCCATGGCAGCCCCCTCCCGTCGATGCGCGGGTGCTCGCCATCGATGTGCCGTCCGGTATCGATCCGCTCACCGGGGTCGCGGTGGGGGCTCCGTGGCGCGCCGCCCGGACGGTCACCCTGCAGACGCCCAAACCCGGCCTGTACTTGGCCGACGGACCTGATTTCGTGGGTGAGATCGTTGTCGAAGACATCGGCTTGACGATCGACGGCGTCGTTGCTTCGCCGACGTGTCACCTCGTCGAGTCGAGTGATGTGGCCACCTGGCTTCCCGTGCGACCGCGAACCGCGCACAAGTACGCGAGCGCAGTTCTCGTCGTGGCGGGTTCGCCGGGTATGACCGGTGCTGCGGCGCTGTGCTGTGCGGCGGCGCTCCGTGCTGGAGCGGGGTACGTTCACCTCGACTCTGCAGCCGAGCGGGTGCCCGGGCTCCCCATCGAGGTCGTGTCCTCGCTGGCCGGAAGAGGAACGACCCCGGACGCGAGCCGATTCGGTGCTGCCGTCATCGGCCCCGGGTTGGGACGCAGCCCGGGTGCGCGAGAGCTGGTTCAGGCGGTGGCGGCCCGAGTCGAGTCGCCGATCGTGATCGACGGCGATGGGCTCGCCGCGATCGCCGGCACGACCGATGTCACCGAACGGAAAGCGGCGACAGTCCTGACTCCCCACGACGGGGAGTTCGCCCGACTTGCCGATGCGGTCGGGCTCGAGGTCGACCTCTGGTCGGGTGATCGCATCGATGCCACACGGCGATTGGCGCACGCCTACCAGGCAACTGTCGTCGCCAAGGGCCCCAGCACTATCGTAGCCGATCCCGGTGGGGAGGTATTCCTCTCTACGGCAGGCACCGAAGCCCTGGCAACCGCCGGTAGCGGCGACGTGCTCGCCGGGGTGATCGCCGCCTTCCTGGCGGCCGGAGTCGACCCGATGCGGGCGGCGACCGCGGGTGCGTGGGTGCACGGTGAGTCCGGGCGGGGGCGCGGGCTCGTCGCATCCGACCTACCGGATCGTGTTGCCGAGGTGATCGCGAACATTCAGGCCGACGCGAAGACTGGGGGATGGCGACCCCGGCTCACGTGAGGGTGAGATGCCGATCGTCCGACGCCGCCTCCGCTGACCGATCTTCTGTTTGCCGATGTGATCGGCGGCTTTCGACGGCGAGCAGAATGCAGATTCCGAGACCGAGGAGCGAGCGCGGGTTGAGGATCGGTTCGATCTCTGCCGAGCTCCAGCCGACGCCGATCACGTGGACCATCGTGGCGAGAACCGTCATGAGCAGGGAGCGGCCAGCGTTCCAGCCGAGGACCGCGGGGATGAACATGATCCAGAGCCAGTCGTGAGCGAAGGCATGCCCCGATGCGTAGGCGGTGAGGGCGAGCGGAAGAAGGACCAGCACGGCATGGTCTGCTCGTCGCCAGCGCAAACAGGCCGCCGCCGAGGCCGATAGCCCCAGTACGAGCAGCGGGAGGTTCGTCCACATCGGGAGGTGCCATCGGCCGCTGAGCGTGCGCAGGCTCATGTCGTCGATGCTCGTCGGTTTCTCGCCGTTGACGACCGCGTCGAGCCACGACGTCCACAGTGCCGGGTCGACCGTCGTCGCAGCCGCAGCCATGAGGATCATCAGCGCGGTGCCGACCGTGAGCGATGTTCGTGTCGGCCGAGCGGTGAGCTCGGCGATACCCGAAGCGAGGGCGAGGTGTGGCTTGAACGACAAGAACGCGATCGGTGCGCCGAACAATGGTCGCGACCCGGCGAGTATCCGAAGTCCGACGAGCCCGGCGACGAGCAGCCCGATCTGACCGAAACGGAACGTCGACTGTCCAGGCGTCAGGATCAGCAGGATCGATGCGCCGGCGAGCTGCGCCATCACCACGCTCGGGTGCCGATCACGGCCCATCCACCCGATCGTCGCGAAACTCGCGACGAGGCCGAACAGCGACAGGGCGAGAATCGACTCGCCGAACCACCGAATCTGGGCCATCCAGGTGGGTGGGTGTAGCAAGACCATGCGCTTGTCGACAGCCGCATCGGGAGTGGTCCAGTGCGGTCCATATCGCTCGGCGTTGGTGAGTTCGGCATTGAGTGGGTTCGGGTCGTACGGGTTCACTCCCTGATCGATCAGCGCATTGGCCGCCCGGAACACCTGGAAATCGAAGTGGTAGAGCGATTGATCCCAGCGCAGCGACATCACGACCACGACCCAGAAGGCCACGCTCGCTGCGTGGAGAACACGAATGCGCACACTGTTCGATCGGCGCGAACCCGCAATGGGTGAAGCTCCCGTGGTCGCAGACGTCACACCGGGGCGCATGGCCCATTTCCCTCCAGCATTTCGAAGACCTCACCGAAACCCCTTTCATGAATGGTCGTCGTGTCCCCTGGTGGGCCCCTGCAGCACTTCTGGCGGTCGGCGGCGTCGGTTACGCCGCGCTCGGTTTCGGTTCGCCGTCTGCTGTCGATCTGTACACCGACGACATGGGAATGGTCGCCAACCAGGCTCCCGCTGCGGCAGCGTCCAACGCGTCTGCCCGCGGGATCGGCCGGGGGTCGACCGAGGGACTGGAGAGCCTCGCTCAGCAAGCTGCGTCGATCTCGCAGTCGTCGGGTAGCCGACCGTCGATCGATGCCGAGACGACGAACACCGACCCCGATTCGTCAGATGTGGCCACTGGCTCTCTCGCCGCTGACGAGGTCGAAGCCGGCGAGACCTTTGCCGGTCCGAGTGCAACAGTCGTCGAGTCGCCCGGCGGGCCCACACCGGTCGCGACAGGATCGAGCCCATCGACCACGGCTGCTCCGAGCACGGTTTCGACCGAGCCCGTCAGTCCACCGTCGACCACGGCTGAAGGCGCGTGGTGCCAGGTCGAGGTTCGGGCAGAGGACGGCGTGATCCGTTGGAACGACAACGATCGCACCGCGGTCATCCGACGCAACGACAAGTGGTTCCACACACCTGATCCCGATGCGGTGGCCGTGCTGATTCCCGAGTCGGTCGATGAGGCCGACGAGTACGTGCTTCGACTCTGGGGTGGTGGCAACGAGGACGTCATCTGCAGTTTCGTAGCGACGGGCATGGCAACTCCCGCCGGTCCCGTCACGACGACCACCACGGCCAATCCGACGACCACGGTCGCACCGACCACGACTGCGGTCGCGGTCACGACCACACCGGCGACCACCACCATTCCGCCGCTCGCGTTCGTCGACCTTCCGTCCCCAATAGGCATACCAAGCGGGCCACCGCAGATCGGCTTCACGGTCGACATGTGGGGCGACGAGCGCACCGCCTACTGGAATGAGCTCGAGGCGGCTCCCGGTGCCGGTCGACTGATCGCTCACGAGTTCTCCGCATTCGAGAAACCACTCAAGCCGGACCTGTATCGCTGGCATATGAGCGAGGGCCGCGACCTACTCCTGACCTGGAACGGCACCTACGCATCCCAGATTCTCGACGGCAGCAACGACGAGTGGATTCGCAGCCACGCTCGAATCCTGAAGACGCTGCCCGACACCGTGATGCTGCGCTTCTGGCACGAACCGGACGTCCGCTACAAGCAGGACTGGATCGAGGGTGACCCACAGAACTTCATCGACGCATGGATGCACGTGCGACGCATCTTCGTCGAAGAGGGCGCCGTGTCGAACATCGAATGGGTTTGGTGCCCGACCTCGTGGAACTGGAACGAGCGTGGCCCGAACTACTACCCGGGCGACGATGCCGTCGACTGGATCTGTGCGGACGGCTACTCGGGCATGGATCTTTCGGCGCCGCTCACGCCGATCTGGAACGAGTTCACCGCCTTCCAGGCGTGGGCCAACCAGCGTGGCAAGCCGATCATCATCGCCGAGTTCGGGGCGACTCCTCGCGAGCCCGGCGTTCGAGCCGACTGGGTCGAGCAGATCCCGCAGTGGGTCGACTCGCAGCCGCTCATCAAGGCGGTCGTCTACTACGACTACTTCAAGAACGGTGAGGAATGGGACTGGCGTCTTCGCACCGAATCCGACGCCTGGCAGGCGATGAAGGACGTCGTCGGCCATCCCACCTTCGGCTGAATGGGGTCAGGTCTGACATAGCAAGAAGTTCGACGCGCTCCGTAGGCTCTCGACATGGCTGACCCCGACACCGATCAGATCGACGTGCTCGAGTCCGAGCTCGACGACATCGAAGCCGCAATGAACCTCGTGCATGGCGGCGAGCTCGATCGGGCCGACGAGCTGATCACCACGATCGAGAACACGCCGACCTCAGAGCCTGCCGCTGCGGTGTCGGAGAGCGTCGGCGAGGGTGACGAGTCCGAATGAGCGCTTGAGCCGGAACGCCGGCTCTTGCATCATGTCGACATGACCACCGTCGAAGAGAACCCGCTCGCCGAATCCGACGTCGCCGAAGGTTCGACGGCTCGACCGTTTCCGTCACCGCCAACCTTCGACAGTGTCGAGGCCGAACGGGTCCACCGAAAGAAGGCCCTCGTCGACGCGCTGAACATCATCGGCAACCTCGGCTTTGCCGAAGGGGTGGCCGGGCACATCACCGTTCGGGACCCCGAACACCTCGACCGCTTCTGGGTGAACCCGTTCGGCGTGTCGTTTCGCCATGTTCAGGTCGATCAGCTGCTCGAGGTCGACCACGACGGCACCGTGTTGAGCGGGGCGCATCCGCTCAACACCGCCGCCTTTGCGATCCACGGGGCGATCCATGCGACGCGACCGGACGTGACGGCCGCCTGTCACACGCACGCGATCCATTCGAAGGCCTACTCGTCTCTGGGCGTTCCTCTGGAGATGATCAGCCAGGACCACTGCATGTTCTTCAACGACATCGCCATGCACAGCGACGACGGTGGGGCCATCGTGACCGACCCCAACGCCGGACTTCGACTGGCCGAATCGCTCGCTGACAAGAAGGCTCTGATTCACCAGAACCACGGCGTGATCACCGTTGGCGAAACCGTCGACGCTGCGGCCTGGTGGTTCATCGCACTCGAACGGGCATGCCAGACATCGCTCATGGCGATGGCCGCAGGGACTCCCAAGGTGATCCCCGACGACTACGCCCAGTACTCCTACGACCAGTCCGGCCACGACTTCGGCGGCTGGTTTCAGTTCCAGGCGATCCGCCAGGAGCACGGGAAGGCCTGACGAAATCACTGGGTGATCACATACGGTTCATGATTTGGCGGTTCCAGCCGATAGCTCGTTGTTCAGCGATAGCGAAGCCGAGGTCCCGCCATGTATCGGTCACCGTCAGCCACCCGAGCGATCGGGATCTTTCTCGCGACGGCGCTTCTTGCCGTCAGTACGGGCTACTCGCCCGTCAGTGCGGCCCCCGAAACGGGGACTGTCGAGGGAACCGTCTTCCACGATGTAAACCAGAACGGCGTTCAGGATGCTGGCGAGAACGGCGAAGCCGGAATCGAGGTGCGTGGGTATGACGACCTCGGCAACTCGGTCGGTCCGGTCACATCCGCCTCAGACGGCCAGTACAGCCTTCCGCTGACCGGACTCGACGACGTGTCGGGGGGCACCTACCGAATCGAGTTCACGATTCCGTCCTCGTACGATCACCTCGAGTCGGGACCGGTACCCGCAACGGCCACCAGTGGGACCATACGCAGCGGCTCATCCATTCAGTTCTCGGCGCCAACGGGCACGGTTGCCGCAGGCGCTGCAGGAGTGGACTTCGGTGTCGCCATGCCGAGCAACTATTGCCAGGCGAACCCAGACCTCGTCACGAGTTGCTTCATCTTTGGCGACCAGAGCGCGGATATCGACGCCTTGGTCTCGTTCGGTGCAACCAACTCGGGTGAGATTGGGTCGGGCGGATACGTCTCGCCGAACAACCTCGCCAACGACACCGACATCGGCACCACGGTCGGTCTGGCATGGCATCGGTCGTCGGAGAGCATCTTCTCGGCAACCTTCGCCAAGCGAGCCACCGGATGGGGGCCTGACGGTTCGGGAGCCATCTACACGACGGCTGCAGACGGCAGCGGCAGCTCGTTGCTCGTCGACCTCGGCGCAACCGCAGGTGGCACCGTCCTTCGCCCCGGTGACGCGGGCTACACGAACGACCCCGGCGTCTCCAACCAATGGCTGAAAGACGCCAACATGTTCGAACAGGTTGGTCAGGCCGGTCTGGGCGATCTCGAAATGTCGCCCGATGGCACGACCCTCTACGCAGTTGGTCTCGCCGACAGCTCGCTCTACGAGATCCCGATCTCGCCGACAGGTGTCGCCGGTGCTCCCGTGTCGCGACTCATCCCCGACCCGGGCTGCGTCGACGGCGTCTGGCGACCGTTCGGTCTTGGCATCGATGGCGGCGACGTGCTCGTCGGCGGTGTGTGTGATGCGACCAGCGGTACCGCTGCCGATCTCGAAGCGCACGTGCGTGCATGGGACGGGTCGACCTGGAGCACGCCGCTCTCGTTCCCGCTCGACTACGACCGT
>JAHDDK010000050.1:0-5429 GCA_020629375.1 Acidimicrobiales bacterium | reverse complement strand
CATCGAAGTGCTGCCCAACGGGAACTGGGTGCTCGGTCTTCGGGATCGCTTCGGCGACCAGGTCGGCAACTTTGTCCGCGATCCCATCGTCGGGTCGGGTGACACGCAGCTCTACGAACCGCTTCCGGCCGGCGACATCCTGATGGCGTGCGCAGGAGCCGGTGGCGTGATGACGCTGGAGTCTGCAGGTTCTTGCGGAGGCACGACGTCCGCGGCGACCTCAACGAACCAGGGTCCCGGTGGAGGCGAGTTCTTCTTCGGTGAGTACTTCCATACCGGTCACGACGAGACGAGCCTCGGCGGTCTCATTGCGCTGCCCAACGGCGACCTCATGTCGACCGTCTTCGACACGTTCGACTACCACGAGGCGGGCGTCACGACGTTTGGCACGAGCGGAGCAACTGCCGGCGAAGACATTCGTCGCTACCAGATCTACGGTTCGTCCCGCGGAAACGGAACGCTGCTGGGCAAAGCGAACGGCCTCGGCGACCTCTCGGCGCTGTGCGACGCGGCGCCAGTCCAGATCGGCAACCGGGTGTGGCTCGATGTCGATGGAGACGGTCTACAGGATCCAGCCGAACAGGGCATTGCGGGCGTCGTCGTGACCCTTCTCGACTCGGGCGGAGCGACAGTCGGAACGACGACAACCGACGCCGACGGCGAGTACTACTTCGACATCGATCCGCACACCACCTACACGGTGACCTTCGATCCCTCCGGCGCCTCCAACCTGCCGTCAGGCGTGAGCGCCTCAGCGCTCGAGCTGACGTCTCGAGACGTCAACGCCGACGCGAACGACACGATCGACTCCGACGCAGCGGAACTCTCCGGCGTGGACACGCTCTCGGTCGACGAACATCTCCCGGGCGAGAACGACCACACCTATGACGTGGGTTACAGCCTTCCCGGTCTTCGAATCGGCAACCTCGTGTGGTTCGACCAGAACAACGACGGCCTCGTCAGCGACGGCGAACTGCCCTTCGAGGGCGTCGACGTCGAGATCTACGCCGACACGAACGCCAACAACACCTTCGACGTCGGTACGGACGACGCCGGAGCGGCAATTGCGACGATCACGACCGACGCGGCCGGCAACTGGTGGTTCGAGCAGGCCGAAGACGGCGTCACCTACTTTGCGGTGATTCCCGACGGCCAGACCGGTATCACTCTCGGCAGCGCAACCGTCGCACTCGACGACTACGTCAGCTCGACGGGCGCAGGCCAGGATCTGACGAACAACAACACCGACAACAACGATGACGGCGCGCCCCAAACCGGATACGCCACCGTGTCGGGTCCGATCGACGTGACCGGCAGCGGCGAACCGACCGGCGAGGAAGATGAGAACACCGGCGCAGGCGGCAGCGGCGGGGCAGAGACCTACGTCGAAGCCAACGGCGCGACCGATCTCGCCGACGACGCGTCGAACCTGACGGTCGATCTTGGCTTCTATCAACCGCTCCGAGTCGGCAACCTCGTCTGGCTCGACGAGGGGTCGGGCACTGCGGCTAACGACGACAACGGTGTTGCTGACTCCGGCGAGACGCCGATCGACGGCGTGCTCGTGCAGCTGTTCTCCGACGACGACGGCACCGCAGGTCCATCAGCTGGAGACACCCTCGTCGACTCGGTCTCGACCGACGCCACCGGCAACTACTGGTTCGATGGCCTGGCGCCTGGTAGCTACTGGGTCGGCATACCCGCAGACCAGAGCGCGGCAACCGATCCGACGGCGCTCGACGGTGTCCTGTCGTCCACGGGAGTCGCAGCCGGGCCGACTGCTGGCGACAACACCGACGATGGCGACCCCGTCGCGGGCTTCGACTCACAGTCGGCCGTGTTCACCCTCGCCTACGGCTCCACATCGACCGGAGAACAAGACTTCGGTGCGGGGGCGGACGCCGAGGCGTACGTTAATGGCCTCGACGACGACCATCTCGATACCCACTCCGAACTCCACGTCGACTTCGGCTTCGTCACCGTGCCCGACTACCGCATCGGCAACCTCGTCTGGGTCGACCAAGACAACGACGGCGTCGCCGAGATCGGCGAAGCCGGAATCCCCGGAGTCTTGGTCGAGCTGTGGGCCGACGACGACGGCACCACTGGTGCATCGGCCGGCGACACGTTCCTTGCGTCGGTGTCAACAGACGCCGACGGCCACTACGAGTTCGACGGGTTGCTCGCTGGCGACTACTTCGTCGTGATCCCCGACGACCAGAGCGCCGCGGGAACGCCAACGGCGCTCGATGGCTACTACTCCTCGACCAACGGCGAAGAAGTCGACCCCGACGCCGACGGCGACAACAACGACAACGGTGCATCCACCGTGACTGGCGCAGGCCCTGCCGGGATCACCTCGGGCATCCTCACCGTTGGCGAAGGGAGCGGTACTGCCGAGCCGACGAACGAGGTCGAACGATCCGGCTCGGCCACCGACGATGATGCCGACACCTTCCCGGACGATCGGTCGAACCTGACCGTCGACTTTGGCTTCTACACGCTGTCGGTCGGCAACCAGGTCTGGATCGACGCAAACAACAACGGCGCGGTCGACGCGGGAGAGCCCGGCGTTGCGGGAGTCGACGTGCAGCTCTTCGCCGCCGACGCCGGTGGGAACCCGACAGGAAGTGCCCTCGCCACCGACACCACCAACGCAAGCGGCCACTACCTCTTCGACGGACTAGACGAAGGCGACTACGTCGTCGTCATCCCGGCTACCGAGTTCGATGACTCGTCCGACCCACTCTGGACGCTCCGAAGCTCGACTGGGAACACCGCTCCTGATCCTCTCGATTCAACCGACGAGGACGACAACGGTCTCGAACCCAACGACCCGGCCGTGTCGGGCGTGCGTTCGGCCATGGTTTCCCTCGACGCCGATCAGGAGCCCCTTGCCGAATCGGGTCCCGACAACGATCCGAATACCCCCGACGGCAACGAGAACCTGACCGTCGACTTCGGATTCTGGGGTCTGACCCTCGGCAATCGTGTGTTTCTCGATACGACGACCGAGAACGGCGTCCAGGACGCCGGCGAACCCGGCGTTGGCGGAGTCGTCGTCGACCTCTACACCGACACCGACGGTGATGGCCTCCCGGACGACACCAACACCGACGGCGTCGTCGACAGCGCCGACCGAATCGCCACAACAACCACCGACGCCACCGGCCACTACCTCTTCACCGGATTGACCGCTGGCGACTACGTCGTTGGCATCCCGAACACCAACTTCTCGGGTGGAGCGCTCGCGGGATACGCATCGACCGAAGGAAATGACACGAACACGGCGAACTCGGTCGACGACGCTCCCGACCCCGATGACGACGCCGACCTCGACGACAACGGCACGGCCGACTCAACTGGGGCGGTCTATTCGTCGGCGGTCACCTTGCAGCTCATTGGCGAGCCGACGTCGGAGACCGACGTGCCTTCGGCGCCTCACGACGGCCCGGTCGACGAGAACGCCAACGTCACCGTCGACTTCGGTTTCGTCATCCGGCCATCGGTGACGCTCGGAAATCGTGTCTGGTACGACATCGACAACGATCGGTTGGATGAACCCGGGGAGCCCGGCATCAGCGGGGTGACCGTCAACCTGTACCTCGACGCCAACGACGACGGCGTTCCCGACGACACCGATGGCAACGGATCCCCGGACATCATCCAGACGGACGTCACGGACGGGACCGGGCACTATCTGTTCACCGGACTCGACGAAGGCACCTACATCGTCGAGATTCCCGCTGCGGATCTCGACGCCGGCGGTCCGCTCGACGGTCTCTTCTCCTCGACCGATCTCAACACCGGGGCACCCGATCCGGACAACGACACGGACCTCGACGACAACGGTGCCGACCCGGCGGCTGGCGATCCCGTTCGTTCCGCTCCGGTGACCCTGTCCTTCTACGACGAGCCAACCAACGAAGCCGATGTACCCGATCCAAGTCACGATGCACCGTCGGACGACAATGCCAACGTCTCGGTGGACTTCGGGTTCTATGCGCTGAGCTTGGGTAACCAGGTCTGGTACGACGCCGACAACGATGGGGTGTTGGATCCGGGTGAGCCGGGTATCGAGAACGTGTGGGTGGAGCTGTGGCGTGATTCGGATGGTGATGGTCTTCCGGATGATGTCGATGGTGATGGTGATGTGGATGCCGACGACATGTTGGCCATGGACACCACCGATGCCGATGGGCTCTACCTGTTCACCGGACTCGAGGCGGGCACGTACCTCGTTGCGATTCCCGACGTCGAATGGGCTGCAGGAGGACCGCTCGAGGGGCTGTTCTCATCGACCGGTGATTCGCCGGCCGATGACGATGTCGATGACGCCGATGACGGAATCGATCCTGCTGCGACGGGTGAGACCGTGTGGTCATCGCCGGTCGTGTTGGGCAATGGCGAGCCGACCAACGAGCCGGGCGAGGACAACGACCCCGACACGCCGGACCCCGCCGAGAACCTGACCGTCGACTTCGGGTTCTATGCGTTGAGCTTGGGTAACCAGGTCTGGTACGACATCGACAACGATGGGGTGTTGGATCCGGGTGAGCCGGGTATCGAGAACGTGTGGGTGGAGCTGTGGCGTGATTCGGATGGTGATGGTCTTCCGGATGATGTCGATGGTGATGGTGATGTGGATGCCGACGACATGTTGGCCATGGACACCACCGATGCCGATGGGCTCTACCTGTTCACCGGACTCGAGGCGGGCACGTACCTCGTTGCGATTCCCGACGTCGAATGGGCTGCAGGAGGACCGCTCGAGGGGCTGTTCTCATCGACCGGTGATTCGCCGGCCGATGACGATGTCGATGACGCCGATGACGGAATCGATCCTGCTGCGACGGGTGAGACCGTGTGGTCATCGCCGGTCGTGTTGGGCAATGGCGAGCCGACCAACGAGCCGGGCGAGGACAACGACCCCGACACGCCGGACCCCGCCGAGAACCTGACCGTCGACTTCGGGTTCTATGCGTTGAGCTTGGGTAACCAGGTCTGGTACGACATCGACAACGATGGGGTGTTGGATCCGGGTGAGCCGGGTATCGAGAACGTGTGGGTGGAGCTGTGGCGTGATTCGGATGGTGATGGTCTTCCGGATGATGTCGATGGTGATGGTGATGTGGATGCCGACGACATGTTGGCCATGGACACCACCGATGCCGATGGTCTCTACCTGTTCACGGGACTCGAGTCCGGGTCGTACCTTGTGGCCATTCCCTCGGTCGAATGGGATCCGGGCGCTCCCCTTGAGGGCCTCTTCTCCTCGACTGGCGATTCGCCGGCCGATGACGATGTCGATGATGTCGACGACGGCATCGACCCGGCCACGTTCGGCGACACGGTGTGGTCATCGACCGTCACCTTGGCGCACACAACCGAACCGACGGCCGAGCCGGGCCTCGACAACGACCTGATCA
>JAHDDK010000049.1 GCA_020629375.1 Acidimicrobiales bacterium | reverse complement strand
CGTTGAGGGACTCGAACCCCCGACCCTCTCGGTGTAAACGAGATGCTCTAGCCAGCTGAGCTAAACGCCCGGGACCTACAGGCTACCGGCCGGGCTGGGAGCCTGGTCGGTCATCGGGCATGGCCTCCGTCACCACGACTGACGGCCCGTCCTCGGGGGCGGTCTGGCGGATGAAGAGTTCTTGGCTCATGTCGGGGATGGTCTCGGGGAGTTTGTCGGGCTCGAACCAGCCGATCTCGAGGATTTCGGCGGCCTGCGCCTCGATGGCGTCTGGATCGACGCCGGACGCCGGGCGGGCGTTGTAGATGAAATTCACGCGCTGCATCGTCGTCTCGACGAGAACGACGGGTTCGCCAAGAATCTCAATATCGATCGCGGTCTCCTCCCGTACTTCGCGGAGGATGGCTTCTTCGGGGCTTTCGCCGGGGTCGAGGAGGCCTCCGGGCATACCCCAGCGCCACCGATACGCCGGCTTGACCAAGAGGATTCGCCCATCTTCGCGCTCGACCCGGGCTTGCGATCCGAGGGTGTAGCTCGGCGACAACGTCCGGACGGCGCGCTGGCGGACAGGCTCGGGCAGAGCCCGGAAAACACGAAGCGCGGGACGCGGGAGCTGCACGCCCACCAGCCTACGAGGTGTGGTGGGCGGCCTTAGACCAGCGACAACAGGAAGATCAGTCCAGCGGCGATCATCGTCGCCGTGACCGCCGCGAGGACCGCAGCGACGGTCGCATGCTTGCCCGTGCGGATGGCCCGACGCGTCTCCACGTCCGGAATGGCCACCTGCGCCGCCGGTGCAGCGAACCCGAGCTCGAACGCCGGCCGGTCGTCGTCCTCTGTGACCGAGCCGGGCGGGGCGATCCGATGCCAGCCACGCTGCGGATTCGGGTCGGGGGCCTCCGGGTCGTCGTCAGCCTGGGCTGGATCTGCTTCGGGCTCGTCTGGCGGTGACCAGCAGCCCGTGTCGTCAAGGGACCATCCGGGCAGGGGAGGAGTGTTCTCGGGCCATTCTTCTGGAGGACGCCAACGGCCGTCGATGTCCATCCACCATCCCGGCCCTCGACGGACCTCGCTCACGCTCACGCGAGCGTCCCGATGCGAGCCGTCCCGTCCATGTCCCCGAACCCTACTCAGCCGTGTCGATCGACGCGAGGACTCATGTGGGTTGTGGTCGACCGAAGGCGGAGTGGAGCTCATCACCGGTAATGATCGGCCGTCGACCCGTTCGGATCGAGGAGAAATGCGGTGTCACCGTCGTTGTTCCACACGGGTGGTTCGGGGTCGCACCAGAAGGCCTCGATCGGATCGGCGTCGAGGTCGTCGTCTCCGCAGCCGGTCCGAAGTCGGAGCTGTTGCCCCGGACGCAAGGTGAGATTGCCGAAGGTGTGTCGATGGCGGGTCGATTCGTCTCGAATTGTCCACCCGAGGAGATTGACGGCGTCTTGGCCAGCGTTCTCGATGAGGACCCATTCGCCGTTTGGGTTCTCGCGATCATTGCCGGGCGCATCGGCCTCGAGCTGGACGATGCGAACGTTCCCGGCGATGGCGCCACAGGCATCCGGTGCCCAGAGCCCGAGCCCACGTTCGCTGGCATGGGTTTCGGCGGCTTCGAACGAATCAGCGAAGGGGTGGTCGCTCTGTGCTCGGGCGACGACGGCGCCGCGGGTCACGAGCTCGAGATTGGCCAGACCGTCGGGTGTCCAGACGAACCCCAGAACTCGTCCGAAGTCGTCGTACTCCGGAGGCCACGGCGACAAAGCAACGTCTCGTGCGTCGGCGACGATCGTCGACAGCATCTGGCGCGCATCTTCGGCGAAACACCCTCCGCGTTCGGGCGCATTGATGCCGATCAATCGCACCTCGAGCTCACCTTCGGGGCCGATCACCCACACACTGTCTCCGTCGACCACCCGGTCGATGTCGACAGCCATGACTTCGGCGGGACGGTCGACATCGAACTCTCGGAGCACATCGATGTCGTCGCCAACGTCATCGGTCGCGTCGTCGGTCGAGAATCCTGTTTCGGAGTCGGGAGAGGTCGTGACCGAACCGTCACCGATGAGTGTCGAGCTGCACGCAGTGATCCACATCGCCCCGAGCGCCAGCAGGGCCCAAGGCCGGACCCTCGGCCGATGAGTTCCGGTGCCTGACGTCACAAGGGACTGACGTATTGCGGTCTTGGCCACGTCGTACACTGAACCACATCACGGCGCTGAGTCGCCGCAAACTGTGCGTCTTTCCCCCGAGACAAGCAGTCGATCGAAGAACCTCGCCGTCTCCCCCCTTCGGCGAGGTTCTTCCAATTTTCGGCCAGGCCGGTGCGGGGCTTCCGTGGGGTGATCCACCCGTACGCCTGCCACCTCCGGCCGCATATGGGCTACTAGCGTGGAGTCAACTATGCGGCTTCTCCTGCGTTGGTTCTACGGACTCGGCCAGCTCGCGATCGCCATCGCGCTCGGCGCAGGTGCGCTCGCGCTCACTCTGGCGGCCCTTGCGCCGTCGCTCGCCGATATCTGGGGAGCGAAGACGACCACGTCGGCCGACGTCGACCTCTCGATTCTCGAGCAGACGACGAAGGTCTACGACGCAAAGGGCGAACTCATCGCCGAACTCAAAGCGGAGATCGACCGCGAGTACCTCCCGCTCTCGCAGATGTCGCCAGCGATCATCGAGACCGTCCTTGCTGTCGAAGACGCGAAGTTCTACGAGCACAAGGGCATCAACGTCGCTGCCATCACGCGAGCTGCCGTCACCAACGTGTCGGCTGGTGGCATCGAACAGGGCGGTTCGACGATCACCCAGCAGCTCGTCAAGCTCGGCGTGGTTGGCGACGAACAGGTCCTCGAACGCAAGCTGCCTGAGGCCGCCATCGCAATGCGGCTCGAAGAGCAGATGACGAAGGACGAGATCCTCGAGCGATACCTGAATGCGGTCTACTTCGGTGGTGGGGCCTACGGGGTGCAGGCGGCTGCCGAGCTCTACTTCAACAAGGACGCGAGCGCCCTCGACTACGGCGAGTCGGCGCTGCTTGCCGGCATCATCTCGAACCCGAGCCTCTACGACCCGGTCTATCGCCCAACCAACGCGTTGAACCGCCGCGACACCGCGCTGGGTCGGCTCGTTGTCGAAGGGTTCATCTCCGACGAAGAGCGCGAGATCTACGCCCAGGCGGCGCTGCCGAGGTACCGCCAGTTCGCGTCCGACGTCTTCCTCGACACGTACTTCGTCGAGGAAGTGAAGCAGCGTCTTCTCGACGACCCTCGCCTCGGCGAGACGCGTGCGGATCGAATCAACACGTTGTTCCAAGGTGGGCTCGAGGTCCACACGACCTTCGATCCCGTCGCGCAGGCACTGGCTGAGAACGCGGTCATCAACGAGTTCAACCTCGACAACAACATTGGGATCATCGCCGGTTTGGTGTCGGTCGAGCCCGGCACCGGTGCAGTCCGGGCAATGGTCGGTGGCCCCGGTTTCGACCAGTTCAAATTCAACGTCACCACGCAGAAGGGTCGTCCGACGGGTTCGTCGTTCAAGCCATTTGCCCTTGCCGCCGCATTCGAGACGGCCGGACTGGTGCCCGACGATCGGATTAACGCATCGTCGCCATGCACCTTCGACAACCCCGGGGGGTTCCCGAACCCCTACGAGGCGGGCGATTACAACGGCTCTCGGCGTAGCGGATCGCTGACGATCGAGGACCACACCCTCCGCTCGACCAACTGCGGTTACATCCGGTTGTCGAACTACGTCGGAATGAACAACGTCGTCGAGATCGCCAAGCGCCTGGGCATCGAGTCCGAGATCGACGCAGTGCTCACCCTGCCGCTCGGCGTGTACGACGTCACGCCGCTCGAGATGGCCAACGCCTACGCCACGTTCGCGAACGACGGCATCCGGGTCGAGCCGCATCTCATCACTCGGGTCAGCCGAGGCGACGAGGTGCTGTTCATCCATGACCCCCGACCGTTCCGGGCCATCCAGCCCCAGACTGCCCGGCTCGTCACCGACGTGCTCGAGAAGAACATCAACTGCCGAGCCGGCGCATGCACTGGCCGACGGGCACAGCTCACCAACCACCCAGCGGCCGGCAAGACCGGCACCGGGCAGAGCAACTACGACGCCTGGTTCGTCGGCTACACCGCCCAGCTCGCAACGGCCGTGTGGGTTGGCGGCCAAGAAGGCCAGATCTCGATGCGCTACGACCGCAACAGCCCGGACTTCACTCGCCAGGATTACCTCGATGCCTTTGGGGACTACGCCGACGCCGGGGTGACCGGCGGATCGATCCCGTCGGAGATCTGGGGCCGATTCATGAATGACTACATGGCGGGCCTCCCGGTGGTCGAGTTCATCGAGCCAGATCGCGGTCGGCGGGGCCAGCGCCTTGCGGTCGAGGAGAACGAGGTTCCCGACATTGTGACTACGAGTCCGTGCGGCGGCCGGAACGCCGAAGTCGATCAAGACGGCGACGGAGACGTCGATTGGTGCCGAGATCTCGGCGGTGTGGCCTACAACAGCGCCAGCGGGTGCCCGAGCCTCCTCATCGCTCGAGACACCGATGGCGACGGCCGACTCGACCGTTGCGTGTCGCGTGCCCGACCGGACGGTTCGGTCGATCCAAACACCACGACCACCACGGGGGACCCGGACGCCCCGACGACGAGCGAGGGAGATGGCGGTTCGACGACCACGGTGGATGGCGCCACCACCGTCGCCCCGTCGACGACCGGCTCGACCGTCGCTCCGTCGACAACAGCAGGCCCGACCACCACTGCGGCCACGACGACTCAGGCCCCAACGACGACAGCGGCGACCACGACCACTACGGTCGCCACCACCACGACCGCAGCTCCCTGACCGGAGGTCACGTTGCCCGACATCTCTGTCCTCGAAGCGCTCCTCGAGGTCCAGCGGCTCGACAACGAACTCGACCAGCTCGACCATCAGGAAGCCGCCCTCGAGGAACGGGCAGCGATCGCGACCCTCAACGACGAGATCTCGGGTCTCGATCGAGCCTCGGCTGGGGCTGAGGCCGAGCGCGACGAGCTACGCAAGCGCCAACGGTCTCTCGAGACCGAGGCCGGTGACGTCGAGCAGAAAGCTGCCGCACTGGATGCCAAGCTTTACGACGGGTCGGTGACGAGCCCGAAGGAAGCCACCGCCCTCGGCGATGAGATCAGCGGTCTGAAAGCTCGCCAATCCGAGCTCGAAGACCAGTCGATCGAGTTGCTACTCGAGCTCGAACCGCTTGATGAGCAGCTGGATGTGGCGGACGCTGCCCGTGCACAAATGTCCTCGACGATCGAGGGCCTCCAAGGCGAACTCGAGCGGAAGGTCACCGACATCGAGGCAATCCGCACAACGACGAAGACCGCTCGTGACGCGGCGGCGTCGGGCCTCGATGATGAGCGGCTCGCGCACTACTCGAAGATGCGCATCACCTACGGGCCATCGGCCGTCGTGCAGTTCGACGCCGGGCGAGGAGGTGGCTGTCCGGTTGCCATGTCCGCAGTCGAACTCGATCGGTGGAAACACCTCGCAGCCGGCACACTCGAGCCCTGCGTCGATTGCGGCCGGCTCGTCGCGAAGCTCGACTGACGGTTCGCAGCGGTGCTCTTCTGGCACGCCGGTCTGGCGTTCGTGATGGTCCTGATTGTTTTTTCGTCTCCAGCGCTCGACTTTCGGCTCGTGATGGCTGGAGCCGTCCTGCCAAACATCGAACTGCTGTGGCAACCGGGCCCACTGCACTCGATCGTCACGCCGATCGTCGTGATGGCCGTGATCATGGTGTTTACGCAGAAGCGGCGCCTCGTGCGTCGACAGCTGCTCGGAATCCCGATCGGTCTGTTCGTGCACCTGGTGCTCGACGGATCGTGGGCCAACGCAGCGCTGTTCTGGTGGCCGTTTCTTGGTGCGGTCGAGGACGCGTCGACAGCGGTGGAGGCGGGGCGGTCCACTGCGGTGCTCATCGGCATGGAGCTCGTTGGCATTGCGGTTCTCGCGTTTGCCGTCCAACGCTTCGAGTTGATCGGCGAGGGGCGAGACCGGTTTGTCCGGACTGGCCAACTCGACCGGGCATTGATGGACTGAGCCTCACGAGAACGGCGACGGGCCGCCCCGTATGAACTGGGCGGCCCGTCGAAACTGCTGGGGGACTTGGGTCAGCTGGCGGCGGACGATTCGCCGGAACCTTCGTCGAGGTGCGCCGTCGGTGTCGCGACTCCCACGCCGACGGTCACCTTGCGCGGCTTTGCGGACTCGGCGACAGGGATCCGGATGGTCAACACGCCGAGCGCATAGTCGGCTTCGAGCGCGTCGGCGTCGAGCTTCTCCCCGAGGTGGAAACGGCGGCGCAACGTGCGAGAGCGTCGGCGGCCTCCGACGACCGTGCCCGGGATTGTGCTCGGTCGGTCGGCGCTCACGACCAGGCTGCGGCCATCGACGGTGACGTCGACGTGGTCTGGGTCGATACCGGGGATGTCGAGATGGACCTCGACGCCATTGTCGTGACGGATGATGTCGTAGTCCGAGACGTCGGCGGGAGCGAAGTCACGGAAGGGATCGGCGGTACGGAACATAAGAACGACTCCTTGTAGAAACTTGAGTGGATCGTGCTCAAGTCAACGTCGTCGTCGCTTTCCTATTCCGAAGGGCGAGCCGTGCGGCCATGTGGTCGTGTGCGGCCTCTGGCGGTCCGCAGTGGGAGCCCGGAGGGCGAGCCGTGCGGTATGTAATGGTGAGTCGGCCTGTAGGCGGGGTTCTGTCCAGACCCGAGGGTCGTGTGTGGCCATCTATCTATGCGGTCCACCTGGAGGCTGCAGCTGACGCTGCGGGCGGGCCGCCCATACCTCCTGCTTGACCTTGCTCCGGATGGGGTTTACAAAGCCGAACCGGTCACCCGGACGCTGGTGCGCTCTTACCGCACCGTTTCACCCTTGCCTGTGCCCCTGAGGGCCATCGGCGGTCTGCTCTCTGTTGCACTGTCCTGCACGTCACCGTGACTGGCCGCTAGCCAGCATCCTGCCCTACGGAGCCCCGACCTTCCTCAGCCCCGAAGGGCCGCGGCCACCCGGCCGACTCACCATCACCATGATGCCCCACGGTGCACCACTCCGGAAACCTCACGGCAGGCGTGAATCTCGTAGGGTCTCCACGCAACGGCGCGATCGGCGTCGTATCACGACAGACGGAGGGAATCGTGGCCAACGGTCTCGACGAACATGGTGGCTGGCCCGGAGTCCTCGGGACGCTACAGGCGGGCTCGGACCTGTCAGGCGAGGCGACCGAAGCCGTACTCGGCACAATTCTCGACGGCGACGCAACCGACGCACAGATCGCGGCGTTCATCGTTGGCGTTCGCCAGAAGGGGGAGACCATCGACGAACTCGTCGGCATGGTCCGCGCCATGCAGGACGCCGCCGCCCCGCTGGCGATGCCCGGTGACGCGATCGACATCGTCGGGATGGGAGGCGCGCCCGCACGGCGCAAGGCCGCCCTGAATGTGTCCACAATGGCGTGCTTCGTCGCGGGAGCGGCCGGCGCCGTGGTCTGTAAGCACGGCAACCGGAAGGCATCGTCGACCTCCGGCAGCTTCGACTTTCTCGAGGCGATCGGTGTCGGCTTCGACATCGACGGACCACGTCTCGAGGCAGCCGTGGCCGAAGCCGGAGTCGGGTTCGCGTTCGCCCGGCACTTTCACCCCGCGATGCGCCACGTGGGGCCGGTACGGATGCAGCTCGGCATTCCGACGGTCTTCAACGCGCTCGGTCCGCTGTCACACCCCGCACGACTCACCCGGCAAGTCATCGGCGTCGCCGACGAAACGCTCGCCGACCGAATGATCGCCGTACTGGCGGCGACCGGGTCCGAACACACCTGGATGGTGACGGGCAACGGCCCCCTCGACGAACTGTCGACCGATGGGCCTTCCGTCGTCCGAGAGCTCCGCGACGGCGCGACACGCACGTTCGTGGTCGAACCGACCGAACTCGGCATCTCCGCTCCACCTCCGGGTGCTCTCGACGGGGGAGACGCAGCCACGAACAAGGCGATCTTCGAGCGACTTCTGGGCGGAGAGACCGGCCCTGTCCACGACATCGTGTGCCTCAACGCAGCCGCCGGGCTCGTCGTCGCAGGCGTCGCCACCGATCTTGCCGACGGCATTGCCAAAGCCGTCGACGCGATTGCGTCGGGAGCGACAGCCGAGAAGGTCGCTGCCGTCGTCGCTGCCACCACCTGAGCGCCGCTCGTGCCGTCAGATCTTCTCCGTCCCGTTCTGCAGTTCGCCATCGCTGAGCTCCGCCGCGCCTCGAAACGACCCGTTCCGACACGCCCGACGATCCCGGCCCAACTCGGACCGATCCTGAAGTTCACGAACCTGCCCGACCGGGCACTCGCCACGACCCACGACGTCATCGACACCGACCCCGAATTCCGTCGATGGCTCGCCGACCGCGTGAACGAGGCCGATCACGGCCGCGCCGGCGTGTTGTTCGTCCGCCGGCCCGACGGATGGCACGACGACCTCGATCGCCTGACTGCAGCGTGGGACGAACCGATCATCGAAACAGGCACCGACGACACAAAGCGTCTCCAACGTCGACTCGACGTCGCCGACCGAGCACGCGAACGTGCTGAGGCCGAACGAGACGAAGCCGTGGCCGAACTCGATGGCATCCGTCGCCAACTCGATGCGGTCGAGGCCCAACGAGACGAACTTCGGGCCAGACACGACAGTGCCGCAACCGAACTCGAGAACGTCGCCGCTGAACGAAGGCAGGCCATCGCCGAACTCAAGAAAACCGAAGAGATTCTGGCGAAACACCTGTCCCAGAAACGCCAGCTCGAGACACAAATCCAGGCCATGACCGCTGCCCAACTTGGTCAGACGACGATTGCCCCAACCCTCGACGACGCGACCGTCCGCCAGCTCGCCGCGACACTTCGCCAAGCCCTCGACGACACGATGATCATCGTCGATGACCTCGAAACCCGGGCAACACCGACCATTGCCCCCATCCCACGGCGAACCCCGCTCCCGCTTCCACCCGGACTTCTCGACGACAGCGTTGACGTCGCCGACTATCTACTCGGCGTACCAGGCCTCACCCTCCTCGTCGATGGCTACAACGTGACCAAAGAAGCCCAACCCCGCCTCGAACTCGACGAACAGCGACGCTGGCTCCACGAACGTCTCGTCGGCCTCACCGCACGCAACCCGAACGTCACCGCCACCATCGTGTGGGACGGCGCCGACGTCGGCCCTCACCCAACCGGCAACGACAAAGGCGTCCGAAACCGATTCAGCCCCGATGGCGTCGAAGCCGACGACGAACTCATCGCCATGGTCGAGCGCATCGACCAGCGGACGCCGATCTGCGTCGTGAGCAGCGATCAACGGGTGCGCCGAGGGTGCGCCGCCGGTGGCGCCAATGTCGTGCACAGCCGTCAACTGATCGCCCTCTGCGACTGAAGATCGTCACCCCCGCTGCCGGACGGCGGCGATCACTGCGCACGATGCTTCAGCTCCGGAACGAGACCGGCATCGGCGAGCATGCGCATCGCCCGCAGGTCGCTCAACTCGATGATTACGGCATCATCGGGCTCGCGGTTGCACAAATACGTCACCACACAATCGTCGCAGGCGTCGGTGTGCTGCATCACACACGAATCACAATCGATAGTTGTCGAATCCCTCATGCCCGAGATCGTAAAGACCCCCTCTGACAGTGCTTACCGCCCCCTCGTCGGTCGCTGGGCCGGCGTCACGTGTTGTGGGCGGGTGGTAGCCCTTCCGCCCCCTCGTCGGTCGCTGGGCCGGCGTCACGTGTTGTGGGCGGGTGGTAGCCCTTCCGCCCCCTCGTCGGTCGCTGGGGCGGATCGGGGCTTCGCCTCGTAGGGTGCAAGGGTGCGTTCTGACGTGCTCGAACTCGCCGACTTGCTGCGATCCGTCGGCTCGGCGGCCGGACTCGACGAGATCGGCGTCTGCACGGCCGACGCCTTCGACGACGTTCGTGCGACCCTTCACCAACGACGGGCCGACGGCCTCAGCGCCGACATGAACTTCACCTACCGGAACCCCGACCGGTCGACCGACCCGCAACGGATCCTGCCCGGAGCACGGACCATCGTCGTTGGCGCTCAATCATTCCGTCGCCGCTCGACACCCGCAGAATCATCGGCCCCAGCCCGAGTCGGCGAGTACGTCTGGGAACCCCACTACGCCACCTTGCGCACCGGCCTCGACGCGGTCGCCTCGACACTTCGAGACCACGGGCATCGCGCCGTCGTCGTGTCCGACGACAACGCCCTCGTCGACCGCGCCGCCGCCCACCGTGCCGGCATCGGCTGGTGGGGCAAGAACTCCAACATCTTGCTGGTCGGGCGCGGCAGCCGCTTCGTCCTCGGCTCCATCGTCACCGATGCCAAACTGCCCGTGGCCGATGGTCCGGTCGAAGACGGGTGCGGAACCTGTGATCGCTGCGTCGTTGCCTGTCCGACAGAGGCCATTGTCGACGGACGCGCGGTCGATGCCCGTCGATGCCTCGCATGGTTGGTGCAGTCTGCGGAGCCGTTCCCGGTCGAGTTCCGCGCCGCGCTCGGCGACCGTCTCTATGGCTGCGACGAATGTCAGGACGTCTGTCCGCCCAACCGCACCCTCGACCGCCGAGAACCTGCGCCCCAAACGGCCGGCTCGTCGACCGTCGACGTGGTCGAACTCCTCCAGTCGACCGACGACGAACTCATAGCCCGCCACGGTGCCTGGTACATCCCGCGTCGGGACCCCGCCTATCTGCGCCGTAACGCACTCCTCGTCCTCGGCAACATCGGCGACGCGTCCGCCCCCGGCGTTCGCGCGGTCATCGACGAGGCGCTCCATGACACTCGTCCGGTAGTCGTCTCCCACGCGATCTGGGCCGCAACCGAGCTGGGGCTCGCCGAACGAGTCCGCACCGTGCTGTCCTCGCACCCGGAGCACATCCGATACGACCCGATGATCGTCGACGAGCTCGACCGACTCGAGGCCCGACCATGACGAAGCACCTGCTCGTCACGAATGACTATCCGCCCAAGGTCGGCGGGATTCAGCAGTACCTGTGGGAGCTGTGGAAGCGCCTCGATCCCGAGACGTTCGAGGTGCACACGACCCCACACCGCGGCGCCGACGAATTCGACGCCGCGCAGACCCACACCATTGTTCGAAGTGCGGAACCCGTGCTTCTCCCGTACCCCTGGCTGACCGATCGGCTGAACCGCGCTGCAGACCGTTTCGAAGCCGATCTCCATGTCATCGACCCGGCGGTGCCTCTGGGCATCATCGGGCCATCCCTCGACAAGCCGTACGCCGTGGTGTTGCACGGAGCGGAGGTGACGATTCCGGGGCGAGCGCCGGTCAGTCGGCAGGTCCTCGGCAGCGTCTTGCGCAACGCCAGTGGTGTGATCAGCGCCGGCCAGTATGCCCTCGACGAGGCTGAGCAGTGTGCGGGACGTCCCCTGCGCTCTGTCGTGGTGCCGCCCGGCGTCGATGTCGATCGGTACTGCCCGATCGACGAAGAGGTCCGGGCGGCGACCCGCCGACGATTCGGCATCGCCGAGGAGGCCCCATTCGTGCTGAGTGTGTCTCGGCTCGTGCCGCGGAAAGGCATGGACGACCTGGTCTCGGCCGCCGCCCGACTCGAACGACGCCATCCCGGGCTGGTCGTCGCCATCGCGGGTGCCGGAAGAGATCACCGGCGCCTCCAGCGACTCATCGATCGAACCGGCGCGCCGGTTCGCCTGCTCGGTCGAGTCGACGAGGCCGACAAGGCTCCCCTCTACGGCTCGGCAGACGTCTTCGCGATGTTGTGTCGTACGCGGTGGGGTGGCCTCGAACAAGAGGGGTTCGGCATCGTCTTCCTCGAAGCTGCCGCAGCCGGCATTCCGCAAGTCGCCGGTGCTTCCGGGGGAGCGGCCGAAGCGGTCGTCGACGGCGAAACCGGCTACGTCGTCAATCGAAACGACGGTCTCGGCACCGTCGTCGATCGTCTCGATGGGCTGCTGGGCGACGCCGAGCTCCGTCACGAATTGGGTGCCGCTGCACGTAGGCGGGCCGTAGCCGAATTCGCCTATGACGACCTGGCCGTGAGGCTCGATGGCGCCATCCATGACTGGGCGACCCGCCCGGGAGGATCCACTTCATGAATCGTCGTGCTCGCGGCCAGGCGGAAGAGACCGATACCGACGCCGCCCGGCCCGTCCTGCGAATGCACGCCGTCGTCTCCGCATCGTGGGCGCTGATGACCTTGGCGACGTCGCTCGTTGGCGGGGGGCTCGATCGCTTCTATGCCGTCGGATGCTCCCTGCTGTTCGCGGCCGGCATTGGCTTCTTTCTGCTCGGATTCTGGAATGGGGTGCAACGCAGTCGACTGGAGACGGTCACCCTGCCCGGCCTCTTGGCGGTGTCCACCGCACATGTTTCCCGCGCGCTGCGACGGTCGGTATGGAGCGTGACGATCGCTCAAGTGGTCGTGGCTGTCATCGCCGGAAGCGTCAGGCCCTTCACCGAGCAGGCCTTCGCCCTGCTGGTGCCGATGCTCGGCATTGGTGTCGCCGCTCTCGTCGGATCACGTGCCGCCGTGTTTCACTCTCGATGACGTTCTGAATCGGCTCGACGTGTCGAGTACGATCGAGTCGCCCACAGCCGAGGTGAGATGACATGACGGACCACGCTGCCGAACGAATCGAGATCGACGCTTCCCCCGAAGCGTGTTACGCCACTGCGCTCGATTTCGAGCGCTATCCGGACTGGGCGACCGACGTCAAGGAGGCCACCGTCGTGGCCGCTGACGACGATGGTCGTGGCGGCGATGTCGCGTTTCGGGTCGCGGCCATGGGCCGGTCGACGTCGTACACCCTTCGGTACTCCTACGGATCGAATCCGCTACGCGTTGCGTGGCGTCTCATCGAGGGCGACGTTATGGAGCGCATCGATGGGGAGTACGAATTCGTTCCCCTCCCGGACGACCGTTGTGAGGTGCGGTACTACGTGTCGGTCGACATGCTGGTGCCGCTTCCCGGCTTCGTGAAGCGTCGGGCCGAGGCGAAGATCTTGCATACGGCGCTCACCGATCTGAAGCAGAGGGTCGAGTCCGTCGCATCGTGAGTGCGTCGGCGCCCGATCGGGTCTCCGAAGCCCGTCGCCGACGTCGCCTCGCCGAATCGGTCGTGATCGACCACGTCCCATTGCTCGTTGAGGTCGACTCGCCGCGGGCGGCCGACCCTCCGCTGGTCCTCGGGCCACGGATGACGGTCATCGACGGATTGTCGCCTCAAGCTGTCGACGCGCTGGACGCAACGGTCGCTGCCCTCTGGAGCGGCGACACCGGTGGTGCGCTCGACGGAACCGTGGCGGTGGGTGGCGAGCTGCGGCCGGTCGGCGACGTTCGCGGAGCCGACCAGGGGAACCGCGCCGACGATACTTCGAGACCCAAGACGGAGCTCGTCGTCGATGCGAACGGAGGCCAAACGGAGACCCTTCTGGCCGAGCTGACGACTCTTGTCACCGCACTCGAGCGAGCGACCACGCTCCTGACCGCCGAACTTCGCGGTGCGCAATACGCGCTCGAGGAGCTTTCCGCCGCCACGCCAACGACCAGGTGGCGTTCGAAGACGGATGCCGAGCTCGACGAGCTCGCCGAAACGATCGCCGCACTCGATGCGTCGCTTCCGAACGAATCGATCACGGCGCGGTTGTCGCGTGGACTCGAGCGACTCGCCGACGCCGAAGTCGCTCACACCGGTGCCGGACAACTCGTCGAACAAGCCCGGATCGTCGTCGACCGGCTGCACCCGACCGATCCGATCGAGATCCGGGCCGCGGTGCGAGATCAGCTCGACGCTGCTCGGATCGACCTCGACGACGCGTCGGCGAAGATCGACGTTGTCCGACGGGATCTGTGGATGGTGCTCGCCGAGCTCGGAATCGAGGGAGACGAGCCCGACGCGCTTGCGCGTCGAGTCCTCGCCGAACGCGACGAACTCTTGGCGGTCCGGGCACGGCTCGAGCGGGAGTTTCACGCCGACGAGGTGATCGAACGAACCGATGGCGAGCCGGTCGCCGACGCGTCCACCGCAAGTCAACGTACGGAGTACATCAGGTCTATCCGTTTGCTCCGTCGACGCCTCCTCGGGCACGAACATCTCGTCGTGGTGGCTCGCCAACAATGGGTCATGGCGTACCTCCACGGGGCTGGAGTCGTCGTTGACGCCGACGCCTACCGGGAGAGGGCCGACCGCGACGACGTCCGGCCGCTGCTGTGCCACGAGCCGCTCAACGATCTTCCGACCGCGCTGTGGGACGTCGCAATGCAAACGGTTCGTCGGCACAGCGCATTGACCCAGGTGTTGGTCATCCCGGCCAGCGATGCCAGCATGCATTGGCGTCGCCACGTTGGCAACGACGCGTTGCTCGTGCGGGCGCACGGATGGTTTGCCGGGGAGGATGCCACATCATGTTGACGATCGGCTTCGACGTCGGAGGAACGAATGTCCGAGGCGTCGCGCTCCGCCCAGGATCGACCGAACCGCTCGCCATTCGTCGATCGCGGACCCGCCCCGACGGAGACGTGCTAGTGGACACGATCGTCGAGGTCACCCGCTTGTTGATCGACGACATCGGCGAACCCGTCGACGCCATCGGCCTCGGAATGGCGGCGCTCATGGACCAGTCGGGAGTGCTCCGATACGCACCGAACATTCCTGGAGTCGTGGACTACCCCCTCGTCGAGCGGGTCGTCGAGCAGCTCGACGTGCCGGTCGTCGCCGAGAATGATGCGACGGCCGCGACCTGGGCAGAGGCCCAGTTCGGAGCCGGGAAGGGCCATCGCGACATGGCGTTCGTGGCCCTCGGAACCGGTATCGGCACCGGTTTCGTTCTGGACGGCCGTCTGCACCGGGGAGCCAACGGCTACGCCGGCGAGTCGGGTCACATCACAATCCAACGCGACGGGCCGCAACACATCACGGGCGCGAACGGTCCATGGGAGTACTACGCGTCCGGTAATGGCCTCGGCCGACTCGCGCGCAAATGGGCGGCAGAGGGACGGATCGATGCGCTCATCGATCGTGCCGGGTCGGTTGCCGATATCCGTGGCGAACACGTCAACGAACTTCTCGACGACGGCGAACCCGCGATCATTCCCTTGATCGCACGGTTTGCTCGCGACGTGTCGGTCGGGATGGCCGACCTCGTCTACGTCCTTGACCCCGAAGTCATCGTGCTCGGCGGCGGGCTCGTGGGCCTCGGCGAACCGCTCCGAGCCAATGTCGAGCGACATCTGGCCAGTCGGTTGCTGGGAGCGGAGCATCGACCGAAGGTGCCGGTGAAGATGGCCGAGCTCGGTTCGTTTGCCGGAGCCATCGGCTCGGCGGCGTTGGCCGTAGCGCTCCTCGAAGGCGGGTAGCGTTCAGGGTTGAGCGAATCCGGGAGCTGGCAGTGGAATTTCGGCGGATCAACGGGCTACCCCCGTACGTCTTCACCATCATCAACGACCTGAAGATCGACGCTCGCCGCTCCGGCGAAGATGTCATCGATTTGGGCTTCGGCAATCCCGATCTCCCGAGTCCGGAGATCGCGGTCAGCAAGCTGCAAGAGGCTGCCGCCAATCCTCGTAACCACCGGTACTCCCTCAGCCGTGGGCTTCCGAAGCTCCGCGAAGCCTTCACCGACATGTATCGACGCCGGTTCGAGGTCGAACTCGATCCCGAGACCGAGGTGATCAACACGATCGGGGCCAAGGAAGGTCTGAGCCACCTAATGTGGGTTCTGCTCCAGCCTGGAGATGCCGCTCTCGTTCCTTCTCCGTCGTACCCGATTCACCTCTATGCACCCTTGTTCGCCGGGGGAGAGGTGCGTGAGGTCCCGCTCGGTGTGGGCGACGACTTCTTCGAAGCAATGCGGGAGCGTTGGGAGTACTCCTGGCCCAAGCCGCGCGTGATTCTGCTGTCGTTCCCGCACAACCCGACGACCACGTGCGTCGATGTGGCCTTCATGCAGCGGGTAGTCGACTTCGCTCGCGAGAAAGAGGTCCTGCTGGTCCATGACCTCGCATACGCGGATCTCGGCTACGACGGCTATCTGCCACCCTCGATTCTGCAAGCCGATGGTGCGAAGGACGTGGCGGTCGAGCTGTACTCGATGACCAAATCGTATTCGATGGCCGGTTGGCGTGTCGCGTTCCTTGCCGGTAATCCCGAAGTCGTTGGCGCCCTTGCAAAGCTCAAGAGCTACCTCGACTACGGCACGTTCCAGCCGATCCAGATTGCGGCGACCGTGACCATGAACGAAGCGCTCGACTACCCGGCTGAAGCGTGTGCGATCTATGAGTCTCGTCGAAACACACTCGTGGACGGATTGTCTCGAATCGGTTGGGACATCGAACCCCCGCAGGGAACGATGTTTGCGTGGGCGAAGATCCCCGAGCCGTACCGCGAGCTCGGTTCGGTTGAGTTCTGTTCGAAGCTCGTCCGTGAGGCGAACGTCGCGCTGTCGCCCGGGAAGGGCTTTGGCCCGGGCGGCGAAGGTCACGTGCGCTTTGCGTTGATCGAGAACGAGCAGCGGATCAACCAAGCCACCCGAAGTCTGGGACGGGCCCTCCCCAAACTCCTCTGAGCGTCGTTCAGTCGGTGGCCCAGCCTCGAGACCGCTCCAACGCGTGGAGCCAGCGAGCGTGGAGTGTGTCGGCGGCACTGCGATCGCCGGCGGGCTCGAACACGCCGCTCGACTGCCATGCGGCCGAAACTTCGTCGGTCGAGCTCCATACGCCCTCGGCGATACCGGCGAGGTAGGCCGCGCCGAGCGCGGTGGTCTCCGTGATCGCTGATCGATGCACCGGCACGCCGATCTGGTCCGCCTGGATCTGGAGCAACAGGTCCATGACCGACGCTCCGCCGTCGACCCGAAGACTCTCGACTGAGACCCCGCCTGCGGTCGCCATGGCGTCGATCACGTCTCGAGTTTGGAGTGCCATCGACTCGACCGTGGCGCGGGCGATGTGGGCTCGGGTCGTCCCGCGGGTCAATCCAACGATCGTGCCTCGGGCCTGAGCGTCCCACCACGGGCTACCGAGGCCGGCGAAGGCCGGCACGAGAAAGACATCGTCGGCGCTGTCGACCGAGGCCGCCAGTGGGCCGATCTCGGGAGCCTCATCGATGATGCCGAGGCCGTCACGTAGCCATTGGATCGCTGCTCCGGTGACGAAGACGGCGCCTTCGAGCGCGTACGTCGTCGATCCATCGGCAAGCGTCCAGCCGACGGTGGTCAGCAATCCATCTACCGGCTCGGGCATGGTGTCGCCGACGTTCATCAAGATGAACGAACCAGTGCCGTAGGTGTTCTTGGCCGATCCCGTGGCGAAGCATGCCTGTCCGAACAAGGCTGCCTGCTGATCTCCGGCGATCCCCGAGATCGGAATTCCGCCCGGGATCGGAAGGTTCGTCGCCGTCACCCCGAATCGGCCGGAGGACGGGCGGACTTCGGGCAGGATCGAAGCCGGAACCCCGAACAGATCGAGCATGTCGCTTGACCATTCGAGCGCACCGATGTCGTACAGGAGGGTGCGAGACGCGTTGGTGGTGTCGGTGACGTGTTCTTCGCCGCCGGTGAGCTTCCAGACGAGCCAGCTGTCGACCGTACCGAAGGCCGTGTTGGCATCGACCGAAATGTGCCCGTCGGCGATCAGCCATTCGAGTTTGGAGCCCGAGAAGTACGGGTCGAGCACAAGGCCCGTTGTTCGACGCACCATCTCGAGATGCCCGCCGGCTTCGTGCTCGGCACACCGCGCAGCGGTTCGGCGGTCCTGCCAAACGATCGCCCGGTGCAACGGCTCGCCGGTGGCTTTGTCCCAGACCACGACAGTCTCGCGTTGGTCGGTGATGCCGATCGCCGCGACTGGCTGATCGAGACCAGCCATGAGTTCGGTCAGGGTGACGACGACGGCATCCCAGATCTCCTGAGCATCGTGCTCCACCCATCCTGGCTGCGGGAAGTACTGCGGGAATTCCCGGTAGGCCGAGGAGATTGGAACCCCGGTTTCGTCGAACGCAATGGAGCGGACTCCGGTCGTTCCTGAATCGATTGCAACCACGACTGCCATGGCGCCGACAATAGCCAGGTGACAATAGGCTGCCCCACATGCTGCTTGGAGTGCTGACCGGCGGGGGCGACGCACCCGGCCTCAACGCCGTCATTCGTGGAGTCGTACGGGAGGCTTCGGTCGAGGGCCATGAGGTCATCGGTTTTCTCGATGGTTGGCGTGGGGTCATGGACGGCGAGTACATGGAACTCGATGTCGAAGGCTGTCGAGGACTGCTCGACAAGGGCGGCACCGTACTCGGCACCACTCGCATCAACCCGTTCATGCGAGATGACGGACCCGCACAGTGTCGAGCGACGATGGAACGACTCGGCGTTGACGCGCTGATCTCGATCGGCGGCGAAGGCACCTTGTCGTGCACGCAAGAGATGTACAAGCTCGGGTTTCCGGTGATTGGCGTCCCCAAGACGATCGACAACGACATCGGCCTCACCGAGATGACCTTTGGCTTCGCCACCGCCGTCGACATCGCAACGGAGGCGATTGGTCGCCTGCACACCACCGCCGAGTCACACGACCGGGTGATGGTCGTCGAGGTCATGGGTCGCCACGTCGGCCACATCGCCACCTGGGCGGGGATCGCCGGTGGCGCCACCGTGACGCTCGTTCCCGAGCATCCATTCGACATCGCCGAAGTCTGCGATTCGTTGCGGCGCCGCCACGAGCGCGGAAAGTACGCGTCGATCGTGGTGGTGGCCGAAGGTGCCAAACCCGCGCCGGGATCGCTCGACGTTCCCGAGGACACCTTCGACGAATTCGGTCACATCAAACTGGGTGGGATCGGCGAACTCGTTGCCCGAGAAATCTCGGCCCGAACCGGCTTCGAGTCCCGGACGACGGTGCTCGGCTACGTCCAGCGAGGGGGTCAGCCGTCGGCGTACGACCGTGTGCTGGCTACCTGGTACGGGGTTGAGGCGGCCCGCGCCGCGCTCGACGAAGACTTCGGGGCGATGGTCGCGTTCCAATGCGGCACGGTCAATCGGGTGCGGATCGCCGATGCGACGCAAGAGTTGAAACACGTCCGGCCCGAACTCTGGTCGGTCGCCAGGCGATTCATGGCCTGGTAGCTCTACGGTCAGTTCGGCAAGAACAGTGGCCGAACGCCAGGGAAGTCGTCTCGCCCGACCGGGCGCGACACGTCACCTTCTTCGGTATCGGTCAGCACCGAGATGAACTCGTCGGTTCCCTCCTCGGTACGGACCAAGAATCCCACCTCGTCGATCGAATCCAACTCGGTGAGCGTGAAGACGATCTGTGCGAAGGCGGCAATGCGGGCGGCACCCTCGACCGAAGGTGCTTCGGTCAGCACAATGTCGATCCGGCCATCAGCGGGACGTGAGGTCGACAGCACCGCGAGTGGGTCATCGGCCGACGGGATGAGGAGCGTGGTCAGGTTGTCGTCGATCTGCTCTTCGTTGATCGGGCCGGCGAAGAGCTGTTCGAGAATGAGTGATTCGAGTTCGGTCCCGCTCTCGACCAGCGCGATCTGACGATCTACCGCGACAAGGCGTGGCTCGCCGTCACCGGGATCTACCAGGTAGATCGCAACGTCCTCGGTGAGCTGCGGAGGCAGGGTCGACGACGTCGTGGACGTCGTCGCCTGCAATGCGATCGGAAGTTCGTCGATCGCAATCGTCTCTGGCGCCTCGTCGAGGGGGATGCCGCACGCAGAGACGACGAGCGCACAGCAGACGACGATCACGCAGCGCCCTCGTCTGCCGATCATGCCATCTCCTCATCGAGATCGTCGCTGATCGGAAGCTCGACCACGAAACGGGCCCCGCGGTGTCCGTCTGGCCGATCCTCGACCCAGACCCGTCCGTGATGGAGGTTGACGTGTTCGGCGACGAGCGACAGGCCGAGTCCGACACCGGTGTCGTAGCCTCGCCGGCCTCCAGCGCCGCCCCGACTGAAACGATCGAAGATGACGAAGCGCTCGTCGGGAGGCACGCCGGGGCCCGCGTCCTCGACCGCCATGAGCACGCTTTCGCCGGATCTCGTTAAGTGGATGCGGGTTGCGCCACCGCCATATTTGGCGGCGTTGTCGATCAGGTTCGCCACGACCCGAGCCAATCGACGTTTGTCGGCATCGACGACGACGTTCTCGGCATCATCGTCGACCTCGACCGGAATGTTCTGCATCGACGCTGCATCGACTGCCGCACGGACGAAATGTGCGTACAACAGCGGGTCCGCTTGAAGAGCTGCGGTACCGACGTCGAAACGAGAGATCTCGAGAAGATCCTCGACGAGGGTCTGGAAGCGTGTGATGTCGCTGGAGAGCAGATCCAACGCCGTCTGCGAGCGGGGAGGCATCTCGTCTCGGTTGTTCTCGAGCACTTCGACGGATGCGGTCAGCGTCATCAGGGGGCTGCGCAGCTCATGGCTCACCTCGCTGGCGAAGCGGGCATCACGCTGAATGCGCTCCTCGAGTCCGCCAGCCATCTCGTTGAACGACGCTGCGAAGCTCTCGAGGTCCTCGTCGCCTTGCGGGTCGAGGCGGGTGTCGAGGCGCCCTCCGGCGATTGCTTCGGCTGCCTCGGAGACCTCTACCAGCGGACGGAGTGCTCGTGTCGCGGCGAAGCGCCCGGCGAGAGCGGCGAGTGCCGCCACAATGAGCCCGCCACCGAGCAAGACGAGCTGAAGCGTTTCGAGCGTGTCCTCGACCTCGACGAGGGGCACGGCTTCGAAGTAGACGACGTCGTCGAAGCCGGGAATCGGTACGCCGTAGACGATGGCCGGACTTTCCTGAACCTCGGTTCGGATGCGAGCCGCCCGTCGTTCGAAGGTCATCGTCCGCAGTTCGATCGGGACGTCGTCGAGCGAGAACGCCGACGCATCTCGCGCAAAACGGCCGTCGCCGGTGATCAGGAGCGGCCGAGAACCCGCCTTCGTGTTCAACGACTCGACAATGCCATTGATCGCCCCGGCGTCGAGTTCCCCGGTCAGCTGGGCCTTGACCCGCGACGCGTTGGCGAAGGCGACAACCTCGGCAACGTCTTCGCGTTCGCTGAGCAGCACCTGTCGGGTGATCCCGAGTGTGAGACCCGTCAAGAGCAGGGTGACGAGTAAGCCACCGAGCGCGAAGGCCAGGGTGACCCGGGAACGCAGCCCGAGTCGGATTCGCCCCACGATCGTTCGCTCAGGTCTGGAGTTTGTAGCCGAGACCCCGGACGGTCACGACGTGTTGGGGGTCTGCGGGGTCATCCTCGATTTTCGTGCGGAGTCGACGGATGTGGACGTCGACGAGACGACCGTCACCGAAGTAGCCGTATCCCCAGACCTTCTCGAGTAGCTGCTCTCGGCTGAAGACCTTGCCGGGAGCTGACGCCAGCTCGACAAGGAGTCGGAACTCCGTCTTGGTGAGGTGAACCTCTTCGCCCGCCTTCTTCACCATTCCCTGGTCGGGGATGACCTCCAGATCGCCGAACGCCATGTCCTGCGTCGGCGTCTCCGTCGACCGGCTCCGTCGCAGCAAGGCGCGGATCCGAGCAGAGAGTTCCTTCGGGGCGAATGGCTTGGTCAGGTAATCGTCGGCTCCGGCCTCGAGACCGGCGACGACGTCGTGCGTGTCGGCCCTGGCCGTGACCATCACGATGGGGACATCGGAGACCCGGCGAATCGACCGGCAGACGTCGAATCCGTCGATTCCGGGAAGCATGATGTCGATCAACACGACGTCGGTCGGCTGCTGGCCGAACTTCAGGAGGGCGTCCTCGCCGTTGTCGGATTCGGCGACTTCCCAGCCCTCATCTTCGAGTGCCATGCGGACCGCAGTGCGGATCCGCTCGTCATCCTCGACGGTCAGAATGCGAGTACCCATGCCCGGACACTACGCGAGTGGGCGTGGTGAGTCAGGCACCTGCGTCATCGAGTAGCTGAGCGAACGCGTCAGCGATGCGGGGCGCTGCAGCCCAGGTGAGCTCGCCCTCGGTGACCACCGCGCCCGCCTCAGCGGCGATCAGCGCTCCGGCGGCGGAGTCCCAAACCGACAGACCGCGCTCCCAGCAGGCGTCGGTGCGCCCACAGGCCACAGCGCACAGGTCGAGGGCGGCTCCGCCCATCCGGCGGATGTCGCGGATAACTGGGAGGATGATGGTGAGGCACTGGGCTTGTACCGCTCGACGATCGGCGAGATAGGCGAAGCCAGTCCCGACGAGGGCTGTCGACAGATCGGTAGCCGTCGAGCAACCGATGGATTCTCCGTTGCGCGTGGCGCCGTAGCCGGAGGCGGCCGAAAAGGTCTCATTGCGAATCGGGTCGTGAACGGCTCCAGCGAGCGTCTGGTCTGTGTTGGCTACTGCGATCGACACGGCCCACCCCGGAATGTCATAGAGAAGATTCGTTGTGCCGTCGATCGGGTCGATGATCCAGCGGATACCGGATGTTCCCGCGTGATTCGTGCCCTCTTCGCCGATGAAGCCATCGTTCGGGCGGGCCGCACGGATCCGTGCGACGATCTGGTCCTCGGCCCACGTGTCGATCTCGGTGACCACATCGGTCGAGGAAGACTTCGTCGACCACTCGAACCCCTCTCGGCGACGTCGACCGGCTTCGGTGCCGACCTCGCGCGCGATCGTTTCTGCGAGTGCGCGAAACGACTCGGACTCGGCCCCGGGCGTTGGCGTCACGACAGGCCGCGCTCGCGTCGGGCTCGGTCTCGATTCTCGATCGCCTTCCATTCGGACATGGCGCGCAACGTCAAGACGGCCACGACGGCCACACCGACGGCGCACACGATTGCGGAGACCACGCCGGCCACGACTGCTGATGTCGAGCAGTCGCCGGTGCACTGCAGGTCGAACGCAGACCATCCGATGAGCCCGCCGGCTGCGCCTGCGATGACGATCGACGTCACGGCGACCACGCGCGCCCAAACGGGCGGCGCCGCATCGGGCAGAGAGCCAGCTTGTGGTCCGTTTCCGCTCACCGCGAAGAGGATAGTGATCACGTGGAAGACTCCTCCGATGGTTCGGGCGATCCTTCATGTCGATATGGATGCGTTCTACGTGTCCGTCGAGTTGGTGCGCCGACCAGAGCTCCGCGGCCAACCGGTGGTCGTTGGAGGCACCGGCCGTCGAGGAGTCGTCGCCGCCGCCTCCTATGAGGCGCGGTCATATGGGGTGTTCTCGGCAATGTCGTCCAGCCGCGCCCGCCAGCTCTGCCCCCACGCCGTCTTCTTGGCGGGCGACCATCGGCACTACGCCGACGTGTCTGCACGCGTCATGGCCATCTTCAACGACGTCACGCCGCTGGTCGAACCGATCTCACTCGACGAGGCGTTTCTCGATGTCACCGGCGCACGTCGTCTCCACGGCGACGCGGGCGCGATCGCGCGGATGATTCGTCGCCGCGTTTGGGAGACGGAACGACTCACCTGTTCGGTGGGGATCGCGCCCACGAAGTTCCTCGCAAAACTCGCGACCGAAGAAGCCAAGCCGAAGGCATCCCGAACTGGACCGATCTTCGGCCCAGGCGTCCACGAGGTCGTACCGGGCGACGAACTCGCCTTCCTGCATCCATTACCGGTCACGGCGCTGTGGGGAGTTGGAGCGGCGACCCACGCCAAACTTTCGTCGCTCGGGGTGCAGACAGTTGCGGACCTCGCGGCATTGCCGCTCGTGACGCTGACGACGGCACTCGGGCGAGCCTCGGGCACACACCTCCACGCGCTCGCCCAGGCAATCGACGACCGAGAAGTCGAACCGGATCGAGAGACAAAGTCCATCTCGCACGAGGAGACCTTCGCTCATGATCTGTCCGACCGGTCGACGATCGACGTCGAGTTGGTGCGGCAGGCAGATGCTGTCGCGCAGCGGCTCCGCAACCAGGGCCTGGCGGCGCGGACGGCCACGATCAAGGTCCGGTTCGGCGACTTCACCACGATCACCCGCCGAAGCACGGGAGAACGGCCGTTCACCACTGCCGACGAACTCCTCGGGCTTGCCCGCGGACTAATGGCGACGATCGACCCAGGTCAGGGCATTCGGCTGCTCGGCGTGGGCGTCGCCGGGCTGATGCCCGACCCCGGGGAGCAGCTGTCGATGGACACCTTGTTCAGCGCTGACGGACCGGATTCCGACTCGGATGTGAAGCGTGCGGCTGCCGCCGATGTGGTCGACGACGTGCGAGCAAAGTTCGGCGACGGCGCGATCGGCCGGGCATCGGCGACGGTCGACGGAAGCTTGCGGACCGTGCGTCGCGGCGCGCAGCAATGGGGGCCCGACGACGAACGGGCAGAATGACCTTTCGTTTGCCCCACTACCTGCCGATTAGATCCGTGGGTGCGTTGTTCGACGATGCATCCTGTGAGAAGATTGGCGAAAGCCAAAGACCGCCCGTGCCCGAGGGACGTTTCATGCCACTGTCCGAGGACGAACAGCGCATCCTCAGCGAGATCGAGCAGCAGCTCTATGAGTCCGACCCTGGACTCGCGCACGAAGTCTCGTCGACGACCGTGTTCAGCCACGGCTTCAAGCACATCCGTTTGGCTACCGTCGGTTTCTTCGCCGGTCTCGCGTTCTTGTTGTTCACGCTCTCCGTGAGTTTCTGGCTGGCCTTTGTCGGCTTCCTCATCATGTTGGGGAGCGCCTGGTACGGCGAACGGAACTTGCGCAAGGTCGGCAAGGCCGGTCTGGAGAAGGTCACCGGTACGGCCCGCAACACCGAGGGACCTGGGTATTTCGGGCAAGCCGGACAGAAGCTGCGGGACCGTCTGAACAACCCGCCCGAAGACTGACCTCGCCAACTCACGAGGCGCTGCCTCGGCTGGGGGGGTTTGTCTAGCGGAGGTGGCCCCAGAGGCCGGCACGATCGCGCCAGACATTGATGGGACTCGCATGCTGCCACCACCACTCGGCGGCGCCCCGTTTGGCGCGGGCTGTGCGGGCGAGCGAGGACGTCAGCGCTTCGGCTCGGTCGGCCTGCGCCGCGTCGACTCGCCCGGGTGCGTAGGTCGCGTCGACGACCTGTTCGGCCAAGGTCGCCAGCGGAGCGGAGGTCGACTCGGGTTCCGTCTCCGCCACTGCAGCGGCGACCTCGAGGGGAGTCTGGGCCTCGCTGAGTTCGACGCCGAGCATGCGCACGGCGTGTTGCGCGTCCGACCACGCCAGCCCGATCCGGCGACGAGGGTCGTGTTGCACCGCACGGCGTTGGCGTCGCGCCCGGAACACACCCCAGGAGGTCGGTACCACGGCGATGAGCAAGACCAGTGTGATCGCCAGAATCCAGCCGAAAACGACACGCAGCGACACTCCGGTGTCACCAATGACGCCAGACTCGGCGCGGTCCGAAGTCGGCGCCACCGTCGTTGTGGTGGCGAGAGAAGAGCCTTCGTCGAGCGGAGCGGTGTTCGGCGTTGGAGTGGGAGCGGGAGCGGGGGCCGGAGAGGGTAGACCCGTCGACGAGTCGACGGTGTTTTCCGCCTGATCGAACGGCAGGCCCGTGTACACCTCATCGCGTGGGCCGCCTCGGCCGGGTGTCGGTTCGAAGCGGAGCCATCCGATCCCGTCGATCCACACCTCGGGCCAGGCATGTGCGTGCTTTCCGGACACCCGGTAGACCCCGGCTGCCTCGTCGAAGACTCCAGGAGTGAACCCGACTGCCACTCGCGCGGGGAGCCCGACGGCGCGCGCCAGAGCCGCGTAGGTGCCAGCGAACTGCTCGCAGTAGCCAACCCGAACCTCGAACAAGAAGTCCTCGAGCCGCTGCGACGAGTGCCCGTTCGAGACGTCGAGGCTATACCTGAAAAGCGATGGGTCACGGAAGAAGTTCTGGAGCGCCAGCGCCTTCTCGTACGGTGTCTCTGCTCCGGCGGCCTCGATGATCGTGAACGCCTGGTCTCGGGCGCGTTGGCTGAAGTCGCCGGGTAGTTCGAGATATCGCTCGGAGATCTCGGCCGGGATGCCCTCGCCTGCGTCGGTGATCGCAGCAACATCGCGTGACGGGATGGCCGACAAGATCGTGTAGTTGAGGCCGTCCGAGTCGGCGCGATCACGGTCGACGATCAAGGTCCCAGACTCGGGTTCGTACTCGAATCCGACACCGTCCGTTGCGGACACGAGCTCTGCGGGTTCGTACGCCGCCGGGACCCAGATTCCCCCGAGATTGGTGACGTCGAACTGCTGGCTGACCGCGTCGAACGCGGTGCCGTCGGGGAGATCCGTGTCGAACCCGCCGTTGGTCTTCTCGAAACGGCCCCGCGACCGCCATATCCGTCCGTCGAAAACGTCGAGACTGGTCATGCGCCAGTAGTCGGGTTGATCGGTATCGACGGTGAACACCTCGACATCGGGTTGGCTGATCAGCTTCGACTGGATGTCGACGAGTGGGGACAACACGGTGCGAGGACTCTGTGCCTCGTCGAGGTCGGTGAGATCCCAGACGGGTTGCTCGTCGTAGCCGGGGAGATAGGGGGCCGCGATGAGGCCACCAATCAACGTGACCCCGACGACGACCGCTCCAACCCGAAACAGCGATGCTTGCCCTCGGGCACGCGCCCCCGGGCCAAGCCATGTACCCCAGCGCGCCGCCTCGCCAAGTCGATGCAACAAGATGACGGCTAAACCCGCGAGCACCACGACTGCGGCCGTTGAAACTCGGTGTGCCTCAGCAGCGAATACGGAGCCGAAGATGTAGACCGCAGCCCCGGGAATGAGGGCTTCGGCGGGAGCACGCAACCGAAAGGCCGCCCAATCGGCGAGGAACACGACCAGCCAGAGAACGATCGCGATCAACAACAAGAATGGCGCTGTCACTTCGGTCGGCGCCGAGACGGTCTGAAACTGGCTCCACGCCAGTTCGAGATCGGTTCGAAATCCGCTGAGCACCGCCCGAGACAAGAACCCATCCTCCGGAGATCCGGTCGTTGGCGGATACAGCACCGCGGAGGTAACGAGCGCCCCGATTGCGGCGACCGGCACGGCGAGAAGCAGGCCTCCGCGTGCCCACCGCAAGGCGGCGAGCAGCACGTGTGCCGAGATCGCCGTGGCGGCCAGCGGCAAGAAGAAGGAGGCGTCGTCGAAGAGACGACGGAACCCGAAAATGACCGCCAGGCTGTAGCCGATGAGGGCGATCTCGGCGAGAACGTCCCATGGGGATTCGGGAAGGCTCCGAGGAGTGCGGCCTCGGCGCGTCGTTCTGCCCGCCGTCATGTGTGTGTCCGGGCTGATGAGTCCACGCGTCGATCGTGACAGATGAAGTCTGAGCCGTCACCGCTACCCCCGCGATTCCTTACGTGGTTCTTCATCGGCGGGCAGCGCTCGACAGCAGCGTCGTGATCGACCGGTTCCACAGCGTCGGCAGCTCCGGCAGGCTCGTCAACGACATCTGGATCTCGCCGTTGACGACATCGACCGAGCCAGCCGGCGCCGTCGCGCCGTCCGCAGTCAGCCACACGCTCGGTTGAATCGCCAGCCACATGACCCGGCCGTAACGGTCGATCTCCCCACGATCGATTGTGGGATTCGGACCCGACACGATGACGACGGCTCCTTGTGGGGCGACGGGAGAGGCAAGCAACCGTCGATCGCCGGTTTTGTCGACAATGGCGAGGATTGCGAGGCCCGTTTCGATGCCCCCCGGACCGAGTACGAATCCGGTGTCTTGTCCGTCGACCGTGATCAGCCGAAATGGATCGGCACGATTTCGCATCGAGGCGAACAACGAGCCGGCAACCGTCGCTGCACGATCCATCGGGATCCCATCGTCGAGCGAGGCGTTGTCGAGCAGCACGGTCAGGTGGTTCTGGGTTGGCGTCTCGTCTTCCCGAACGATGAGATCGTCGTGGCGAGCGGACGCCGCCCAGTTGATTCGCCGGATGTCGTCTCCTGGCACGTAGGTCCGAAGGGTGTGGAACTCCTCGCTGCGACCGCCGAGAAACTCGGGGACATCGGTGTTGGACCGGCGCTCGGTCGCCGGCGACGGGGGAGAGGGCGGTAGCGCGATGATCTCGGGGTAGACGACCAACGTCCCGACACTTGGCGCATTGAAGTGTCGGCGTGCAAGACCGAAGGGATCCGTCGCCTCGAAGTCGACCGGGCCGATCTCGACGATGCCGCGACGTTCGGTCGGTAGTCGGTACGCAGCACGAACGACCTCGTCGGGACCCAGCGGGGGCACCAAGAGCTGCGCCCCTGCGGTGCCGGCGACCTTGTCGACCATGCGCAGCACAGGACTCCGGGTCCCGCCATTGCGCACAGCGATCTCGACACGACTGGTGCTACCGACGTGCAACCTCGGGGGATGTACGGTCCGTCCCACCCCGAGCCGCAATGGGCGCATCACGGCAATCCCGACCGCCGTGATCGCCAAGACGAGCAGCGCCGCACCAATGACGTACAGCTCGATCGGTCCGAACGCGAAGCCAAGGCCGATGCTTATGGCCCCGAGTGCGGCGCAGATCCACGCCCGGATCGTTGGCATCAGCCGACCGTTGGGACCGGAACCGAGCCAAGGATCTCGTCGACGATGGCGCCGGGTCCCGTTCCGGCGAGAAGTGCCTCGGGGGTCACGAGCATCCGATGCGACAGGACCGGTCGGGCGAGCGCCTTGACGTCATCGGGTACGACGTATGCCCGGCCGGATGCCGCGGCGAGGCAGCGAGCGGCGCGTTGCAAACTCAGCAGGCCGCGTGGGGACAATCCGAGCCGGAGCGCCGGGTGTTTGCGTGTCGCCGCGGCAAGATCGAGGAGGTAGTGCTTGAGTTCGGCCGCCACGTGAACCGAAGCCAACGCGTTGGTCATCATCGATACGTCAGCAGGGGACACGACTGGGCCAAGAGACGACACGGGGTCGGCTTCGCCGTGTTGATCGAGAATCTCGAACTCCGCCTCCCTGTTCGGATAGCCGAGGGAGACCTTCATCAAGAAGCGGTCGAGTTGTGACTCGGGCAGCGGATAGGTGCCTTCGTGGTCGAGTGGGTTCTGGGTTGCGATCACCATGAACGGCGCAGCGAGCTGATGTGTCGTCCGGTCGACCGTCACGGTGCGTTCGGCCATCGCTTCGAGCAATGCGGCTTGGGTCTTCGGCGACGCACGATTGATCTCGTCGGCGAGGACGATGTTGGCGAAGACGGCTCCGGGGCGAAACTCGAACTCGCCCGAGCCGCGATTCCAGATCGATGTTCCGACGACGTCTGCCGGCAGCAGGTCGGGAGTGAACTGGATGCGTCCCGAACTCCCGTCGACCGATCGTGACAGTGCTTTTGCGAGGGTGGTCTTGCCGAGTCCAGGCGAGTCCTCGAGGAGCACATGGCCCTCGGCGATCATCGCAAGCACGGCCAACTGCACGACATCGTGTTTGCCGCGGATCACCCGCTCGATGTTCGACACGATGGCGGCGAACCTCGACGAAAACGTGTCGGTTCGGGGCGTGGCCTCCGGACGGGCAGTGGGGGGCGTTCCTGTCACCCGTGCTCCTCGGTTGTGTCGGGGTTTGGTGGATCTGATCGCCACCGTGTTTGGGGCACGGTGAAACGACGCGTTCGTCATGGTAGTGGCGGACCTGTCCGGCCGCGGGTCCCCCAAGTAGGCTCAACCGTCGATGCGCTTGCCAACCCGCCGATCACTGACCGCCGGTTCGGCTGATTTCCCATCATCCGCCGATACGGCGTCGACCGTGCCGCTCGCAGCTGCGGTCCTGAAGCGCCCCGACCTGTGGCCGACGGCGCTCGACGCGCTCCGCCGGCATCGACGGGCCCGATGGTGGGCGTCGGCCCCCTTCCTTCCCGTCCCGGATGGCGGCTGGATGGCGTTTCGGCGCGAGACCGCTTTCGCCGATGCTCGGGGTCTGCCGACGCCGGCCGAACTCGTCGACTATCTGGAGTGGCTCCGCACGATGTGACCCGGCAGTTCGTCGAAGATGGTGTCGAGCACCGTTTCGGGGGTGTCGGGGATTCCAACGGCGCACTCGTGGAGATCGTCGATGACTGCGTTTGTTGGCGAGGCGACGAGTGCAGCGTGCGTCTCTCCGGACCACTGTCGTAGGACGGCGGCCTGAAGACGGGTTACGTCTCGAGAACGACGTTGGGAGATGCCGACGCACTTCTTGCCATCGACGGTCAGCTCTCCCGGGCCGAGTCCGGCGAAACACACGCGATCTGACCACGGAGTGGTGACCAAGGACCCGGTGTGGAGCTCGGTTCGATGACCGAGACGAGATAGGCCCGCACCAATCGCTTCACCGAGCCAAAGAAAGGCGCGGCCGACGTCGTCATCCCACAGCGGGTCTCCGCGATCGATGAGGACGTCGAACCAGATGATGTCACGTGCGGACACGAGGACGGCTCCGCCGCCGGATCGGCGGCGAACAGTGGGGATTCCTCGCTCGTGGATCGCCGCATGATCGAGGGTGGATTCACGCTGGGCACTGCCGAGGACGAGCGTGGGGAGGTCGGGCAGGTGTGGGATCCAGAGTCGCCGGCCGCCGGGCTCGATCGGTCGGTGATGAAAGTCCTCGACGCTGCGCGCGCTGCGCTCTAGGCTGAAGGGCGCGGAGCGGGTAGCGGACCGTGCGTCGTCTTCGGACACGTCTTGACGGTACTGCCCGACACGGGGGCGTCCCGACGTGGGACAGCGCGACACTTCGTCCCACCGGACGATGTTGAGCCGTCACCTCGCCGCGCGCCGGCACCCGCCAGGCAACTCCATCCGGTGACTTTCTCAGCGTTCGCTGGTGATTTCTCCGGGTTTGGGGCGCTTCTTGGACGGCGATTTGAGCCTCGCTCGGTGGCCTTCCGAGAGGCGAACAAAAGTTCGATCCTAGACCTCGATTTGGCCGTTTCCACTCATGAACTCGAAAAAAGTGTCGAGAAGGTGAGGGAAAGTGTTGTCAAGTGTGGCGAAGTGTGTCAGAGTGTCACGCATGGAGTACGGAGCCCACACGGGCACAGGACGAGATGCGGAAAGGGGAGACGGTGCCGTTCGTCGGACGATTCGACCACTCCCTGGACTCGAAGCATCGGGTGGTCCTGCCTCGCAAGTTCCGGGCCCAGCTCGGCGAAGTGGTGTACCTCGCCCCGCAGGACAATTCCCTGGCCGTGTACTCCGAGGAGGAGTTCCAACGCCGGTCCGACCGATTGGTCGCCCTGATCGAGGAGAAGGTGATTCCGCCAGCCGCCCGCTTGGCCTTCGCCTCCAATACGGCATTGATCGAGATCGACTCGGCGGGACGCATCACCATTCCGCAGCGACTTCGGGAGAGATTCGGGCTGAAGGACGACGTCGTCGTCGCCGGTGCGCTCCGCCACGTCGAGATTTGGGATCTCAAGGCTTTCGAGTCGCAGGAGTCGTCGATGCAAGCGTTGATCGACGAGCAGTTCCGCGACGGGGGCACGATCTGATGGGGGCACCGCAGCACGACTGGAGGGTCGCCTGAACCACCCCGCACGAGCACGGCTCGTTCATTGACAGTCTCCCGGTTGGCAGATGGAAGGCCCC
>JAHDDK010000048.1:31157-32100 GCA_020629375.1 Acidimicrobiales bacterium | reverse complement strand
GGTCGGCATCTCGAGCGTCTCGCACACACCGTTGCGGGCGTCGAAGGGGACCTGCGTGCTCGTCCAGACGGTGACCTTGTCGCCCTCCCACTGAGCGATCACGGCGCGGGGTTCGATGGGGACGGCGTGGCTGGCGTCGGCGACGAAGCGGCTGGACACCACGGTGTGGGCGCTCGCCATGGCGGCATCGGGGTCGCCCATCTCGATCGAGGAGTGGGTGCCCACGTTGCCGTGATGTGGCGTGTCGCCCGTGATCGCGTACCCGTCGAGGTCGTCGTGGACCAGCGGCGACCCGTCGGCGACGGCCGCTTCGAGATCAGTGACGACCGGCAGTTCGTCGTATTCGACGACGATCGAGTCGACCGCCTGTTGCGCGACCTCCGGTGAGATCGCGGCAACCGCCGCGAGGACCTCGCCGTCGTATCGAACGACATCCTTGGCAAAGAGCGTGCGATCGGCGATGCCGTAGCTGTACCGGACGTCGGGCACGTCGTCGGCCGTGATCACCGCGAACACACCCGGGATCGCCTTCGCGGCGGACACGTCGAGCTTGGTGATGCGGGCATGACTTACCCCCGCGTACCGGAACTTCGCCGCGAGCATGCCGGTGAGGGTCATGTCGGCGGTGTAGCGACCCGATCCGGTCACTTTGTCGGGGCCGTCAGCCCGGACGAACGTCGGCAGATCAGTGGTGGCCATCTGACGCTCCTGTTGTCGTGTGCAGGACAGTGCGTCAGTGTCTCACACGTTCGAGCGCACGACCGTTACGGCCGGTCGTCGACCGGTCGTCGACCGGTTCGAGCCGTTCATCTCGCAGTGTGTCGAACAAGTCGTGTGACACGCATCGATCCGGGTTTCGACGAATCACGAGCCGTATAGTCTGAGACCCGTGATCTGGTGGCTCCTCGTGCTCCACCTGCTTGGAATCGGCGTTGCTGTGCTG
>JAHDDK010000048.1:1309-31147 GCA_020629375.1 Acidimicrobiales bacterium | reverse complement strand
AGGAATCCGGACAGGTCTCATCGCTGCCGCGGTCGCGCCTGCCATCACGACGGTGTGGGCGCTGACACAGATCATCGCTGGTGGGACCGAATCGACCGCCCAACTCCTGTGGGTGGACGCGCTCGACATCGGGTTCGAGTTCCGCATCGACGACCTCGCGCTGTTGATGACGTTGCTCGTTTCGGGGATCGGCACGCTCGTCTTCATCAACGCCACTGGCTACTTCTCCGCCGACGCCGGTGGTGGCACCCGATTCCCGGCGACGCTGCTGGCGTTCTCGACGTCGATGCTCGGCCTCGTATGGGCCGACTCCATCTGGACGCTGTTCATCTTCTGGGAAGCGACGTCGGTGACGTCCTTCCTCCTCGTGGGGCACAAAAACACCTATGCCGACGCCCGCAATTCGGCCCGGCGCGCGCTCGTGATCACCGGTGCCGGCGGTCTGGTGCTGCTCGCCGGTCTGCTGATCCTGGCCGAACAGGCTGGCACCTCGACCATCTCCGAGATGGGTGCCGTGTCCGGCGCTGCAGCGACCACGGCGGCGGTGCTCGTGATGATCGGCGCGGCGACCAAATCCGCGCAGTTCCCGTTCCACGTGTGGCTTCCCGGAGCCATGGCCGCCCCGACACCGGTCAGCGCATACCTGCACTCGGCGACCATGGTGAAAGCCGGTGTGCTGCTCGTCGCCATCCTCAGCCCCGTGTTCACCGACGTTGCGGCGTGGAAATGGACCGGTGTGGCATTCGGCATTGCGTCGATGCTCTGGGGAGCGATCGGTGCCCTTCGCCAGAACGACGCCAAGCTGATCCTCGCCTGGGGCACGGTGTCGCAGCTCGGACTCCTGATCACGCTGTTCAGTCTCGGCAGCGCCAAGGCGAACTTCGCCGGAATGTCGCTTCTTCTGGCTCACGCGGTGTTCAAGGCACCGTTGTTTTTGGTGGTTGGCGAAGTCGACGTTCGCACCGGCACACGAGACATCAACGAACTGTCTGGCCTTCGCCGATCGATGCCGATCGCCTTCGGCGTCGCAGTCGTCGCCGGACTCTCGATGGCCGGGGTGCCGCCCCTGCTCGGCTTTCCGGCGAAGGAAGCCGCAATCGAAGCAGCGCTGGGCCTGAGTGGCGCAGATCGAGCGATTGCGCTCCCGACGATCGTCGGTGGCGCCGTGCTGACGGTCGCGTACACGACCCGTTTTCTCATCGGCACCTTTGGCGGCAGCGGCTCGGAAGCGACCGAGGTCGCCGAACGACGGCTGCCGATGAGCATCGCGACCGTGTCCCTCGGCGCACTCTCGGTACTTGGTTACGTGTTCGCTCCAGCGGCGACGTCGCTGATCCGGGCCGCCGCGATCGAGAGCAACGCCAAGTCCGAGGTCTACGAACTGATTCGCTGGCCCGGCCTCAAGACGGCATTCGTGATCTCCGTGATCGTCGTCGTGCTCGGCGCCATGCTCGGCTGGTTTGTGGCGCAGCGGTCGGTTCGCGTGCCCGACACGATCGGCGCGGAGAACGCAGACGGATTCGTCGACGGCATTCTGAACTGGGCGCCCCGGATTACTGCCGCCATTCAACACGGGTCGCTGCCGGTCTATCTCGCCACCATGTGTTTGGCCATGGTCGTGGCGACCATTCCACTCGTGCTCGACGTCGAGACCGGTCACTTGGTGCGATGGGATTCGGCCGCGCAGCTTGCGCTGTCGATCATCATGGTTGCCGCCGCACTGGCCGGAGCATTCGTCGGTTCGCGTCTCGGGGCCACGCTGACGCTCGGTGCCGTGGGGATCTGCATGTCGGGCCTCTTCGTCGTGCACGGCGCACCCGATCTCGCCCTCACTCAGCTCGTCGTCGAAACGGTGATCGTCGTCGGCTTCGTCGTCGGCCTCGGGGCGCTGACCGCCCGTTTCCCCGAATCGACCGACTCGTGGCGCGGTATCCGCCTCGTGCTGTCGCTTCTCGGCGGTGCCGGAGTGGCGATCGCGCTCGCCTCGGCGGGAGCGACGCCGGCCGGGTCGCCGCCAATCGATGCACTGACGAACGGCGCCGTCGATGTCGGCGGTGGAAAGAACATCGTCAACGTGATCCTCACCGATCTCCGGGCGCTCGACACGCTGGGCGAAGTCGTTGTTCTGGCGACGGTTACGGCGGGCGTGCTCGCGTTGGCGCGTGTCGTTCGTGAGGAGGGGCGGGTCGATGGGGTGGAGCCGCGCCCGGGCGGTCTCATGATCTCGACGCCGTCGCCGACGGTCGAGACCGCCATTCGAATCGCCTCGCCGTTCGCCGTGGTCTTGGCGGCGTACCTGTTCTTTGCCGGGCACAACAATCCCGGTGGTGGGTTCGCGGCCGGGCTCGTCCTCGGATCAGTGGTGATTCTGCGGACCGTCGCCGGACTGCCTCGTCGAACCAAGCCCCGTCGATTGGTCACCGTCGGCACGCTGATCGCCGCCATCGTGGCGCTCGTGCCGATCGTGGCCGGCGATCCGTTCCTCGACATGTACGTGGCGTCGATCGACGTTCCCGTCTTCGGCAAGATTAAGTCGGGCAGCGCGCTGGTCTTCGATCTAGGTGTGACCCTCATCGTCGTCGGACTGATCACGGCATCGATCGACGGACTCTCGGCAATCACCGAACGAGTCGTCTCCGAAGCGCGGCGCACCTTGACCTCGGAGGCAGCGTCATGAGTGTCGCCCTGCTCTTCGCCATCGCTGGCCTCACCGCCGTAGGGATCTACCTCATCACGTCACGCAATCTCAGCCGCATCATCCTCGGCTTCGTGCTTCTCGGACATGCCGCAGTGCTCGGGCTCGTGACTGCTGGAGGCCCACCCGGTGAGGCGCCGATCGCCGGGGCATCCGATCAACCGATCGCCAATCCGCTGCCCCAAGCACTCGCGCTCACCGCGATCGTCATCTCGTTCGGGCTCACGTTGTTCATGCTTGCCCTGGCTGGCCGACAGCAGACACTCAGCGGAAGTGACCTGGTCGAGGACGACCTCGAAGACCGGCGCCTCGCTGCTCGCGCCGAACGTGCAGCCGCGCTCGCCGACTTGGCCGAGCAGGCCGAAGAGCGAGACGAGCAGCACGAGGAGTCGACGTGAATCTCCTCTTCGCCCTCATGATCGTGGGTCCGCTCGCGGCGTCCGCAGGCGCCCTTCTCGTACGCGAACGTGGCGCGCTGCGCGACGTCATCACGATGGTTGGCCTCGGCACCGCCGCCGCTGCCTCCTGGGTGATGTTCGGCATCGTCGCTCGTGACGGCACCCAGACCGTTCGCGTCGGTGGTTGGGACCCGGAGCTCGGCATCGTCCTCGTCGCGGATCGTTTCGCAGCGCTGGTTCTGCCGATTGCGCTCGCGATCATCTTCGTCGTCGAGATCTTTGCGATCGGCCAGCGCCGAACGGCGTGGGGCGCCAACCCTGAACTGTCCGGACCATTGCTCGGAGTGCTCACGGCCGGGGTTTCGCTCGCGTTCCTCACCGGGGACCTCTTCACGCTCTTCGTGGCGTTCGAGCTGATCCTTGTTTCGAGCTACGTGTTGCTCACCCACCAGGGCCAGCGCGCGCAGGTGCGCTCGGGCATGTCGTACGTCGTCATGAACCTGCTGGCGTCCACCCTGTTTCTCTTCGGGCTCGCCTACGTCTACGCCGCAACCGGAACCGTCAACATGGCCCTGCTCACCGAACGCATGGGCGACCTGTCCGACGGGGTGCGCATCGGCATCGGTGCCTGGTTCTTTGTCGTGTTCGGAACTAAGGCTGCGGTGTTTCCCCTCTTCAGCTGGTTGCCGGACTCGTATCCGACGGCGCCCACCACGATCACGGCCGTGTTCGCCGGTCTGCTCACCAAGGTTGGCATCTACGCGATGATCCGATTCCACACCCTGATGGGCCTCGACGAGCTGGGCGGTGCGATGTTGATCATCGCCGGCGTGACGATGGTGATCGGCGCCATCGGTGCGCTTGCGCAATCCAACGTCAAGCGGATCCTGTCGTTCCACATCATCAGCCAGATCGGCTACATGCTGATGGGACTCGGTCTGTTCACCGCGGCCGGAACGGCCGGGGCGATCCTGTTCCTCGTGCATCACATGCCGGTCAAGACCGTCTTGTTCCTCGTGGGCGGACTCATTGAGAACGAGCAGGGAACGGGTCGACTCGACCGCTCGGGTGGCATGGCGTCTCGCCGGCCAATCATCGCGGCGCTGTTCGCCGTCCCGGCATTGAGCCTGGCTGGGCTGCCGCCGTTCTCGGGATTCATCGCGAAGTTCTCGGTGATCTCGGCCGGCATCGAGGCGCGGGCGACACCGATCGTGTTCCTCGCCCTTTTCGCCGGTCTCCTCACGCTGATGTCGATGACGAAGATTTGGCTCGGCGTCTTCTGGGGATCCCCTCCCGTCGATGTCGATGGTGATGAGCCGCCCGGGAACCGCAAGACGATGTTGGCCGCAACCGGCCTGGCCGTCCTCGGCACACTGACGATCTCGTTGTTCGCTGGCGCATTGTTCGACCTCAGCGTCGAGGCCGCCGAGGAGTTGCGATCAGTGAGTGCCTATCGAGACGCGGTGCTGCGATGACCGGGCTGTTTGCGCCTCGGCGTCTCGCCGTGATGGTCGGCTTGATGTTGGCGTGGTGCGCCCTGTGGGGCAACGTGTCGGTCGCGAACGTCGTGTCCGGTCTCGTGGTGAGCGGCGTGGCGACCAACGGCTTCTTCTCGACGCCCCATCAGGGGCCGATCCGCGTCGGTGCGGCGCTGAAGCTTTTCGGACTCATCGCGTGGGATCTGATCACGTCGACGGTCAACGTGGCCCGCGAGATCCTCACGCCCACCGACTACACCGAAGAGTCGCTCGTACCGGTCGAGTTGCCGCCAGAGCTGCGCGGCCATGTGTTGCTCTTGGTTGTCGCGGTGACCCTTACACCTGGCACCGCCGTCATCGATGTCGATGACGAGACCGGCGAGCTGATGTTGCATCTGCTGCATGGCGATCGTGCCGACGAAACCGTCGAGCACGTTCACGAGCTCGCTCGACTCGCCGCAGAAGCGTTCCCTGGTGGCGGAGGCGCGTCATGAGCGTGATCGCCCTCATCGGTTTCGGGATCGGCGGCGTGTGCGCGTTCGTCCGCCTCATCATGGGCCCGAGCCTCGCGGATCGGGTCATGGCGCTCGATGTCAGCCTCATCTGCCTGATGGGCGGGATCACCGTCGACGCCACCCGGCGCGACGACACGTCGTACCTGATCCTCCTCGTGCTGATTGCGATCATCGGCTTCACGGCGACGGTCTCGGCGAGTCGCTTCATCGAGTCGGACCAGATCGACGCGCTCGCGGAGCGTGAGTCATGACGCTCGTCGCCGACCTCTTCATGATCCTGGGTGCCCTGGTGGCCGTCATTGCCGGTGTCGGCATCTTGAAGTTTCAGACGCCGTACTCGCGGTTCCATGCGGCGGGCAAGGCCAGCCCGGTCGCGGCGATGGCCTTGGCGATCGGTGCGGCCATCCACCTCGGACTGGTCGCTGCCGGGATCTTGCTCTTCGCCGTGGTGGCGATGGCAGTCACGTTGCCGTTCGGGATGCATCTGCTCATTCGAGCGATCCATCGCAGCGGCACCCCCGACTGACCAACGTCGCAACGGCACGTTCGCGTGGATCGTGGCTCTGATGAGTCGCGCGTTGCGGCGCAACTGTGCTCTCACAGTAGATGCGACGAAATAAGAATTTCCAAATACCTACATTCAACATTGCGTATCTTGAAGTTGTGCGTTAGAACATATGCATGAGGAATGAACTTCAGCACGGCTTGCTGACCCATGACGACGAAGTGCAGCTTGCCAAAGCGATCGAGGTGGCTGCCGACGCACGGGACCTTGTCGCTGCTGGCGCCCCCCTCGACGATCACCTGCGCTCAATCGACGGAGGCGAGCGGGCTCGCCGTCGTTTCATCGAATCCAACGTGCGCCTGGTCTGGTCGATGGCCGCGAAGTTCTCTCGGCCCAACCACGTCGAGCTCGAAGACGTCTACCAGGACGGATTGCTTGGCCTGCACACCGCCGTCGATCGGTACGACTGGACCACGGGCTATCGGTTCTCGACCTATGCGACGTGGTGGATTCGCCAGGCCATGCAGCGGGGTCTCGAAAACACGGGCTCGACGATCCGCATCCCTGCTGAGGTTCGAGGCGCAGTCCTCAACGAAAGCAACACTGACGAAGGAGGCCGCGAGAAGGCCGCTCGTCGGGCGCTCGCCGTGGACTCGATCGATCGGCCCCTCGGCGGCGATGAATTCCACATCTCCGACACGCTCATCGCTGATGGCGACGTTGCGGAGGACGTGTCTCGCCGCGTGATCGCCGAATCTGTGGTCGAGCTCCTTGGGTCCCTCGATGGGTCCACCAGGTCAATGCTGATTCGACGCTTCGGTCTCGACGGTGGCGAACCCGAGTCGTACCAGTCGATCGCCGATGATGTCGGCCTGTCGGCGCCAGCCGTCCGCAAGCGAATCCTCAAGGCGATTGAGAGCATTCGTGACCACGCAGGGCTCGAGGTCGCCGCATGAGCCCGCGATCCGGCATTTCGTGACCCGGAGTTCGGGTCATATGCGTTCGAACACCTATGGTTTGCGTGTGGATTTCGTGGATCCGACACCGGACATTCCCTCGTGGACGTTCTTGACGAACCATGCACACGTGCTGATTGCGATCAGCCGAAATCCCGATCTCCGTCAGCGCGACATCAGCTATCTCGTGGGCATCACCCCTGGGGCTGTCCAGCGCATCATCTCCGATCTCGAGAACGAGGGATACATCCGCTCCGAACGGGTCGGGCGTCGCAACCGTTACGAGGTGATCGGCGCCGGAGCGCTCCGGCACCCCCTCGAGAACGACCACTGCGTCGAGGATCTCCTGAAGAGCTTGGACTAGCCGTCACCCTCGACGGATCGGCGCCCGCTCGGTGAGCAGGCTTGCGAGGTCATCGGCTGCGTGAGCGAGGGTCTCGCCGTCGAGACGAGCCGTCGTCACCCGGATTCCCCGCGGTGCCTGGAGTCGGAACGGGGACCCCGGTCGAATTGCCCAGCCGTGCTGGCGCATGGCCGTGACAACGCGTGCCTCATCATCGACCGTCACCCACACGTTCAGACCCGAGCTCGACAGGGTCTCGATCCCGTTGTCTCGTAGGCGCTGAGAGAAGGCGAGTCGTCTTTCGGCGTACGTCTTGGCGGCGTGGTCGATCCGGGTGTCGTGCCCCGGAGAGTCGAGAATGGCGGCGGCGATCTGTTGAAGGATGAAGCTGACCCAGCCTGCGCCGACGGCTTGGCGCCCGCGGACTCGGGCGATCGTGGTCTCGTCGCCGGTGAGGGCGCACAAACGCAGATCGGGTCCGAGCGATTTCGCCACGGATCGAGCGATCGCCCAGTGCGGGTGGCCGTTGGGGATCGCGGAGGCATAGGGGGCGCCGGAGATCCGTCCGGCGTGGTCATCTTCGATCACGACGACATGGGGGTGGCGGGAGAGGACCGCACGAAGCTGATCGGCTGATGACGCATCGATCGTTGCCCCGGTCGGGTTCTGGGCACGAGGGGTCAAAACGACGGCGGAAGCTCCGCGCTGCAACGCCTCGTCGAGTTCCGCAGGAATGACACCGCTGCTACCAACCGTGATTGGCGTCGGCCTGAGGCCCATGGCGAGAACGAGGTCGATGACGGCGTGGTAGGCAGGATCCTCGATCGCCACGACATCGCCGGGCCGAAGATGGGCGGCGAGTACACGCTCGATCCCGTCGAGCGCTCCGCCGACGACGGCGAGGTCAGGGGTGTCGATCTGGTCGCTGGCAAAGTCTCGACGCAGGATCGAGTCGAGCCGAGGCAGCACTTGATCGTGGCCGTACAGGACATGTTCGGTCGAGACGGCGGCCAAGGCGTCGTCAAGGTCGGGGAGCAGGAGAGGGTCGGGATTCCCGCTGGCGAGATCGACGAGATCATCCGGAATCGCATCGTCGATCGGCGTTCGCACGGGCGGCTTGCTCGAGACGAACGTGCCCCGGCGGCCTTCGCCGTGGACGAGGCCGCGGGTCCCGAGTGTCTTGTAGACCGCCGCGGCGGTGTTTGCGGCGATGGCCTGTTGGTCGGCATAGGCCCGAACGGGGGGGAGGCGGTCTCCGGGTTGCAGTTGGCCGGTACGGATCCGTTGCTCGATCTCGGCGACGAGCTTGTCGACCTTGGCCATGGGGAGCGCCTCTCGCTGGCGGTGTTGACGGGCGTGCGCCACGGGTGACGACGTTCTACAATCAGTCTACTACAAAACGTAGTTTGTACCGATACAAATTGGGAAGGAAGCGAGAGCCATGTCTGGAGCAGAACCCACTCCAAGCGACGATCGACTCGAAACCACCGATAGGACGACGCTTCGCCGTATCCCCGAGCGTGGTCACTTCGACCGCGACACGATCAACGCGATCATCGACGAAGCGCTCGTGTGCCACGTTGGCATCGTCGACGATGACGGCCGACCCGTGGTCATCCCCACCTTTCATGCACGAGATGGTGACGATCTCTTGCTGCACGGCTCGGCAGCGAGCCGCCTGCTCCGCTCCGCCCGAAACGCCGAGGTGTGCGTGACGATCACGCTGCTCGACAGCCTCGTCTTGGCCCGGACGGCGTTCCACCACTCCGCCAACTACCGGTCGGTCGTCATCTTTGGGAGTCCGAAGCAGATCACCGACGACGATGATGCCGCGGCGGCGCTCGACATCTTGGTGGAGGCGCTCGTACCCGGCCGTGCGACAGAAGTTCGCCCCAACACGCGCAACGAGATCCGCGCGACGGCGGTGCTCCGCCTCCCGATTTCCGAGGCGTCAGCCAAGATCCGCAACGGTCCGCCTGTCGATGACGAAGAGGACATGGACGCCCCCGTGTGGGCGGGCCTCGTTCCGATTCAGACGACGTTTGGTGAGCCCATCACCGCCGATGACCTGCGTGTTGATCTTCCGCCGTCGCCGTCGGCGGCGAACTATCAGCGCCCGGCCCCGGCTGGCTGAGCGCGGAGATCGGCCAGCGTCGTCCGCGACGGCGCCAGACGCTGATTGACCGCGCCCGCCGCAAGGAGTGCCAGGACGAGACCGAGTCCCATGTGGAAGATCGGATTCATGCCCTGCGCAAGCGCGGCCACGATCGCTCCCACCTGGGAGGCGGACACCAGGGTCAGTGTTCGCCGACGTGCGTTCGGCGTTACCGGGGCTCGTCTGGCGGCGTGGATCTGGTCCGAGCCGTACCACTCGCCGAGGTGACGCCGCGAAACAACGTGGACGAACAACACGATCCCGATGAGCGAACCGACGGTGTGTCCGAGGTACTGAAGCAGCCGCGCCCCGGTGACCGGTCCGAGTGGCGACTCGAACATCACGGAGTTCAGTCCAATCACGGTTGCTCCCCACCGTCCGGCGTGGGTGAAGGAGTCGACCAGGACATGGCCGAACACGCCGATGAACGCCGAGAGCGAAGTGACCAGCAAGCGGGGGCGGCCGTGGCGAAGTACTCGGTAGCTGCGTGCGCGCAGCGGGCCGAGGTCGGGGAGCGAACCGAATAGCCCATCAACGGCGTATCGCCGGAGCACCACCGAATAGACGATCGTGAACGCCGTCGCGATCCACACCCCGGTCCAATGGTGCGAATCGAACGTGTCGACTGCGGCGAAGGCGTTGAAGAGATCCGGGCTACCGGATCCGACGACGAGCGCGACGCCATCGAACCAACGCGGCTTCCAAATCTTGAGTGGGAGGACCGCGGCTTGATGCGCAGGGAAGGTGAGTGGCACCCCTTCGACGGTGACACCTGGCGCCGAAAGCCCAGCGAAAGGTCTACTGAGCTGCCGAGATCGCGGCGATGAGCTCGTCGACGTCGGGGCGATCGTCCGGGCCGTCACCCCAGAAGCCCCATGCGAGAGTTCCGTCTGGGGCGATCACGAAGTCGCCGCCGAGTTGCAACGTGTCGTCTGTGGCGCGCTGCCATCCGTGGAGTCGGTTCTCGCGAAACAACTCGAGATAGCGGAGCCCCGCCCGCCAGCCCCAGATGCGTCGGATCGTGCCTCGCCCCAGCCCGAACATTCGGTAGGTGTCGCGCTCGGAATCGCGCAGAACCGGAAACGGAAGGTCGTTTCGGTCCAGGTAGTCGGCGAGCGATTCGGGCGCCGTGAAGGTGACGAGGGCGACTTCGGTGTTGGCCCCGAGTTCGTCGAGACGATCGCCCACGGCGATCGCGTGCGCAGCGCACGGAAGTCAATGGATGTGGCGATGGAAGATCAGCACAACGTGTCGGCCGCGCCAATCAGAAAGGCGCCACGCTCGACCGTCGTGATCCACGAGTTCGACGTCGGGGACGACATCGCCGACCTGGAGACCGGGTTGATTCATGCCGTTCGGAACCGCGCCGAATCGAGACGCCTTCCCCTGGTTGAGCTCAGACCGACGTGCGGTCTGCAGCGATCTCCGCCGCTATGCGATCCGCGACCTCGTTGCGGAAGGTCGCCACCGTTCCGCGATAGGCGTTGCGGTCGAGCATCGCCATCGCCGCAGCGTGTTCGATGGCCGTGTCGATCACCTGGTCCGGAGCGACCGCCATGTCGAGGAATCCGGCATCGACTGCCGGACCAGCGTCGGTGACTTCGGCGAGCGCAACGCGTCGTTGGAGGTGACGCTTCGAGAGGCGGTCTCGACAGATCGTGAGGCCCCAGTGAGGCAGCACCATGCCGATCGCAACCTCATTTACGCCGATCTTGAACGGACCTTCGGCACCGACCCGCACATCGCAGGCACACAACATCAGGGCGCCCGCAGCAAGGGCGTGGCCCGTGCACGCAGCGACCACGGGCAGGTCGAGGGTGTAGATGTGGCGCACGAGATCGCCACCGTCGGCGACGAGGTCGACGATCGCCGCGAGGTCACCGGCGCGCATCACATTGAGATCGAACCCTCCGGAGAAGACGCCCTCGCGCCCGGCGATGACCGCGGCGGCGACGCCTTCGGTAGCGGCGGCTTCGTCGAGCGCAGAGGTCAGTTCTGCGATGGCCGTTTTCGACAATGCGTTCGCCTTGCCGTCGTCCATTGAGATGAGGGCGACGGCACCGTCGGCCACGATCGTGCTGGAGATGCTCATGGGATAGGTCTACCACCGGTCCGATCAGGTCGAGGCGCCATAGGGTGGCCTGATGGCTGTTGCACTTCCCGAGATTCCGCTCATCGCCGACGAACGCTCGATGTTGTTGGCCTTCTTGGATCACTTCCGTGCCGCATTGCACGAGCGGTGCCGCACAGGTCTGACCATCGAGCAGATGCGCACAGAACATCCACCAACGACCCTCACCCTCGCACGGCTACTCGGACACATGGCATGGGTCGAGAGTTGGTGGTTCCGCCAGATCCTGCACGACATCGATCCCCTCGACGGGTTCGGCGAACTCAACTTCGACCGAGACCCCGACGCCGAGATGACGTTGATCACAACCTGGTCCGCGGAAGAGATCGAAGCGCTCTTCGACCGAGCGGTCGAAGACGCTCGCCGGCAGATCGAGGACCTCGAACTCGACACGGTCGCCGCACGTCGCTGGCGTGATCGTGACGTGTCGTTGCGTTGGATCGTGGTGCACATGATCGAGGAATACGCCCGGCACTGCGGTCACGCGGACCTCATCCGTGAAGCGATCGATGGAAGCGCGGCGCCCTAGATGCTGGTTTCGATAACCGCCAGTGGCTCCGAGACGTCCGATGCCACCGAGCTCGGATGGTTGTTGCACAAACATCCCGACCGTGTCCGGTCGGAGAGTGTGGGTTTCGGCACGGCGCACGTTTTCTACCCCGAAGCCACGCCCGAACGGTGCACGGCGACGCTGTATGTGGAGGTCGATCCCGTGGCGCTCAGTCGTCGCCCGGACGGTCGGCGTGGCGGCCCGGCCCTCGAGCCGTACGTCAACGACCGGCCATTCGTGGCGTCATCGATGTTGTCGTCGGCGATCAGCAAGCTCTATCGCACGGCGATGTTGGGCGTTTGCGACACGCGACCCGAGCTCGTCGACCAGCCTCTCGAGCTCACCATCGAGGTGCCGGCCGTCCCGGCATTGCGCGGTGGGGACACCATCAAGAACCTGTTCGGGCCGCTTGGCTACGACGTCGATGCCACGCCACTTCCGCTCGACGAACACGACGAGGACTGGGGCGACAGCCGATACGTATCACTTCGCTTGGCGATCACCTCGCCGCTCAAGCCGGTCCTTGAGCACCTCTACGTGCTCTTGCCCGTCCTCGACAGCCGAAAGCACTACTGGGTCGGCGAAGACGAGATCGACAAGCTTCTCCGTCGTGGAGGCGAGTGGCTCGCCGCACATCCCGAACGTGACTTCATCGTGCGCCGTCATCTGCGTTTCGGCGGTTTGGCGCGAGAGGCGCTTGCTCGTCTGACGGACGACTCCGCCGACGTCGACGACCCCGATGAGCGAAACGACGGGGGAGAGGCAGCGATCGAGAAGCCGATCAGCCTCAACGAGCAACGGATGATCGCCGTTTCGTCGGCCATCGCCGCAGCGGGCGCCGGACGCGTCGTTGATCTCGGGTGCGGCGAAGGTCGTCTGATGCGCCGACTCATGGACGACCCGGCGATCACGAAACTCGTCGGGGTTGAGGTTTCGCACGCGGCGCTTGGCCGCGCCGCAGCGCGACTCCGTCTCGATGGCCTGTCCGAACGCCGACGCGAACGGGTGGAGCTCGTGCACGGCGCCCTCACCTATATCGACGATCGGATTCGCGGGTTCGACGTGGCGGTAGCCGTCGAAGTCATCGAGCACATCGACGCCGACCGACTCGACGCGTTCGAGGAGGTCGTCTTCGGCTTCGCCGCGCCGCGAACCGTCATCATCACGACACCGAACCGCGAGTACAACGTGCACTTCGAGGGCCTACCCGAGGGCCGAATGCGGCACGGCGATCACCGATTCGAGTGGACGCGCGCCGAGTTCGCCGAGTGGGCCGACGGCGTGTGTGCCCGAACGGGATACGCGGTGTCGTATGCCCCGATCGGACCTGTTGACGCCGAGACCGGGCCACCGACACAGATGGCGATCTTCACGAAGGGCGGTGAGTCCTGATGCGTTCCACGGTCGATTCGATCGACATCCCCGAGGTGGGACTCGTCGTGCTCTGCGGAGCGTCTGGCGTCGGCAAGTCGAGCTTCGCCGGCCGACACTTCGTCGAGACCGAGATCGTGTCGAGCGACCGGTGTCGGGCGATGGTGTCCGACGACGAGACCGACCAGTCCGTGACCGGACCGGCCTTCGATCTGTTGCACTCCATCGTCGACAAGCGGCTCGAAGCCGGTCGGCTCGCTGTCGTCGACGCCACGAACGTTCGTCCCGAAGACCGACGCTCGCTCGTCGACATCGCCCGCCGTTGGGACGTTCGCTCCACCGCCATCGTCTTTGATCTGTCGCTCGATGTCTGTCTCGAACGCAACGCGGCACGTACGGATCGTCAGACGCCCGAGAACGCGATCAGACGCCAGCACAAGACCTTGCGACGCAGCGTCAAGGGCATGCGCAAAGAGCGCTTCGGTTCGGTCTTCACGTTCGGCTCGGTCGAGGAGGTTGAGGGCGTCACCATCACCCGAACGAAGCTCTGGAACGACAAGCGAGACGACGCCGGCCCCTTCGACATCATCGGCGACGTTCACGGCTGCGACACCGAGCTGCTCGCGCTGCTCGACACGCTCGGCTACGACACGGCCGCTCGCCCGATCCGCCACCCCGAGGGCCGACGCGCCCTGTTTCTCGGAGACCTCGTGGACCGTGGGCCCGGATCTGACAACGTGCTCGAGCTGGCGATGGACATGATCGACGCCGGCCATGCGCTGTGCATCCTCGGCAACCACGAGAACAAGCTGTCTCGTGCGCTCAGCGGTCGAAACGTCACGGTCAGCCATGGTCTCGCTGAAACGCTCCAACAACTCGACGGCCGAGACGACGCCTTTCGCGAGCGCGTGAAGGCGTTCCTCGGCACGCTCGTGAGTCACTACGTGCTCGACGATGGACGGCTCGTCGTCGCACACGCCGGGCTGCCGGAGCGCTACCACGGACGAGCGTCGGGACGGGTCCGGAGTCTGGCGATGTACGGCGACACCGACGGCGAAACCGACGAGTACGGCCTACCTGTCCGGTATCCCTGGGCCGACGAGTACAAGGGCGCCGCCACCGTCGTCTACGGCCATACGCCCGTGCCGAGTGCGGACTGGCACAACAACACGATCTGCCTCGACACCGGTGCGGTGTTCGGCGGTGAGTTGACGGCGCTCCGTTGGCCCGAGCGAGAACTCATGTCGGTACCTGCGACCGAAGTCCATTACGAACCCGTTCGGCCGCTGATCGACGAACGACCCGAGCGGTCGCCGTCAATGCTCGATGTCACCGACGTTCTCGGTCGCCTGCGGATTGACACCGCGCACGCTGGCCGAGTCACGATCGACGAGGAGCACTCGAGCGCAGCGATCGAAGTGATGAGTCGTTTCGCTGTCGACCCCCGCTGGTTGGTGCATCTTCCGCCGACGATGTCTCCCGTTGCGACGAGTGCGCGGGATGGCTTGCTCGAACATCCCGATGAGGTGTTCGCCGATTTCCGCAGGGACGGTGTCGCCGAGGTCGTGTGCCAGGAGAAGCACATGGGCTCTCGAGCGGTGATCGTGCTCGCCAAGGACGGCGACGCAGCGCAGGCGCGATTCGGCATCACCAACGCCGCCGCGGGTGTGATCGTCACCCGCACCGGGCGCTCGTTCTTCACCGACGATGCCTTGACCAACGCCGTGCTCGACGGCGTTCGGTCGGCCATCGACACTGCGGGGATCTGGGGCGAACTCGAGACCGATTGGATGGTGCTCGATACCGAGCTTCTGCCGTGGTCGGCAAAGGCCCGGGAGCTGATCCGCACGCAGTACGCGTCGGTGGGCGCCGCTGGCTCCGCGATGCTCGGGGCAGCGTCGGCCGCACTCAGCGCGGCGGTTGCTCGAGGGGTCGACATCGACGACGTTGCGGATCGGGCGGGCGATCGCAGCGCGCACCTGGCCCGATATGTGAATGCCTACCGCCAGTACTGCTGGCCGACCGACGGCATCGACGGTATCGAAGTGGCCCCCTTCCAGATTCTCGCGGCTGAGGGCGAGGTGTACGCCCGGCGACCACATCGATGGCACCTCGACCTGATCGATCGGTTGGTCGCGGCAAATCCCTCGTTGATCCGTCGAACCGATCGTCGTTTCGTGCGGCTCGACGATGAGGCGAGTGTCGCAGACGCCACGCAATGGTGGGCCGACATAACGGCCGCTGGCGGCGAGGGGATGGTGGCCAAGCCAGCCGAGACGGTCGTGATGGGGGAGAAGGGGATGGTGCTTCCGGGTGTGAAGTGCCGCGGACCCGAGTATCTCCGGATCATCTACGGTCCCGAATATCTCGAACCTGGCAATCTCGAACGCCTCCGAAAGCGTGGCCTCGGCAAGAAACGCTCGCTTGCTCGTCGAGAGTTCGCGCTCGGCATCGAAGCCCTCGACCGATTCGTCGCTCGCGAACATCTCGGTCGCGTACACGAGTGCGTCTTCGGCGTGCTCGCGTTGGAGAGTCAGCCCGTCGACCCGCGGTTGTAGTTCAGTCGGCGACTTGGATGCCGGGCCAGATGGCATCGACGATTCGGGTGGCGTCGACGGGCTTCATCGGTAGATGGCCGATCATGAGTCGGATCCACATCGGTCCGTAGATCGCGTCGAGCACGACTTCTTCATCGATGTCGGCGCGGATCTCCCCACGCTCGATGCCGCGTTGCAGGCGGGCGAGGGAGAGGTCGCGGCGCGGCCCCCAGAATCGGGCGACGAACTCCTCGGCGATCTGTGGATCGGAAGGCGCTTCGGCGAGTAGCTCACGAATGACCCGGCCGCTCGGGGAGTTGAAGAGTTTGACCACGCCTGCGAGGTGATGCTCGAAATCGGTCCGGATGTCGTCGGTCTCGCGAAACGGGGTCGCCTTCATCGTGCCTTCGACAAGGGCGTCGAGGACCACGGCAGTGCGCGACGGCCACCAGCGGTAGATGGTTTGTTTCGCTACGCCTGCTTCTTCGGCAATCGCGTTGATCGAGACCTGCTCGGTGCCGCTTGAACCGACGAGCGAAAAGGCGGCCGCAAGCACCCGGTCTCGCGCATCTTCATCTCGTGTGCGACCTCGCGGCATGTGTCGACCCTACGAGGGTCAGAGGTTATTTACAAGACCGGAAGTATTTGTAGACCAGCAGTGTTGTTAATGAACAACGAGACTTCTAGTCTCGCTGAAACCACATTCTGAAAGGACCGAACCATGACCACTACGCTTCCCCTCACGACCGGAACCTGGACGCTCGACCCGCTGCACTGCACGGTCGAGTTCACCGCCCGGCACATGGCCATCTCGAAAGTGCGCGGCCGCTTCCACACCTTCGACGCCTCGATCGTCGTGGGCGACTCCCTGGAGACGAGCAGCCTTCGTGCCGAGGTCGACATGAGTACGGTCGACACCAACAACGCTGACCGCGATGCCCACCTGCGAAACTCCGACTTCTTCGATGTCGAACAGCATCCGCAGATGACGTTCGTATCCACTCGGATGGCCGAATCCGGCAACGGTCGCTACGCAGTCGAGGGTGATCTCACCATCAACGGCGTGACCCGCACAGAGACGCTCGACGTCGTATTCCACGGCGTCGAGACGTTTCCCGGAGATGGATCGCTCCATGCGGGCTTCGAAGCGACCGGTGTGATCAACCGGATGGACTATGGCGTCGACTTCAACGTTCCGCTCGGAGCAGGTGGCTTCGTGATCTCGGACAAGATCGGTATCGAGCTCGACATCCAGCTCCTCGCTCCAGCTGCGATCGGAGCCTCGTCGTGAGCGCCGTCAGCGTTCTTGGACTCGGTGCGATGGGGTCGCGGATGGCGGCTCGCATCGCCGAGGCGGGGCACGACGTCACGGTGTGGAATCGCACCGCCGAGACTGCCACAACCGTTGCAGCCGAGATCGGAGCGACCACCGCGCCGACTCCGGCCGAAGCGGTGGCCTCTGCCGATGTCGTGATCTCGATGTTGGCCGACGACGCCGCCAGCCATGCAGTGTGGCTCGGCGAGGGCGGCGCCCTCGCCGCACTACCCGAGTCGGCGGTGGCCGTCGAGGCATCGACGATCACGCAGACCATGGCGATCGAGCTCGGTGCAGCGATGGGGGGCGCCGAGCGTCGATTGCTCGAGGCTCCAGTTGTGGGTTCGCGTCCACAAGCCGATGCCGACGCGCTGTTCTCGCTCGTCGGCGGCGACGCGGATGCGCTCGATGCTGCGAGAGGCGTGATCGAGGCCTATTCGGGCGGCGTCAGGCACGTGGGAGGTGTCGGCAACGCAGCCGCCTGCAAGCTCGCGATCAACGGACTCTTTGGGGTTCAGGTCGCGGCCTATGCCGAGTCGGTCGGCATGCTTGCTCGCACGGGCATGTCCGTCGCCGATGCGTGCGATCTGCTCGGTGGTCTGCCGATCACAGCGCCCGGCCTGCAGCGCATCCTTGGGCTCTTCGCCGAGCAGAACTTCGCGCCGAACTTTCCGGTGCGACTCGTCTCGAAAGACCTTGGCTACCTCGGACAGCTCGCCGACTCGGTGGACAGCGCCATGCCCGTCGCCTCGACGGCCGCGGAGGTCTTCGCCACCGGCGCCTCGGCCGAGTCGATCAGCGAACTCGACATCGCCGGCATCGCCGCGCTCTACCTCGAAGACGTCGCGTCAGGCTGAACGATGATGCTCGGCGAGCCGAGCCCATCCCTCTGCGAGCGAGATGCGGGGCGTCCATCCAAGGGCGTCCCGCGTTTCGCGTTGGTCGAACCAGTGCGCAGTCGAGAGCTGCTCCGCGCCGAAGGCCGTCATCGGCGGCTCGCCGTCGCGGCCGGTCCGCTCCCACGCGGCTTCGGCGGCGGCACCGCCAGCGATGGCGACCCGTGCGGGGATGTTCCGAGGTGACCACTCGATGCCGACGGCGTCGGTGATTCGGGCGATCAGCTCATGCACGGTCCGGGGCTCGCCGTTGGACACCACAAACGCTCGGCCGCCGACGCTCGGTGCGGCGTTGAGAGCGGCGATCAGGGCATCGGCGGCGTTGTCGACCCACGTCGTGTCGACGAGTGCCAGACCCGAACCGATCAACGGCATTCGTCCCGATTGGGCTCGGTCGATGATCCGACCGATGAGCTGCGTGTCGCCCGGGCCGATCACGAGGTGTGGACGAATGGCGACCACGGGCATCTGGTCGTCGGATGCGGCAAGCATCTGCAGCTCGGCCATGGCCTTGGAGGTCGAGTAGTGACCGCGGGTGTGTTCGGGGTCGGCAGGCGCGGCGCCGTCGCCGCTGATCGACTCGCCGCCGTGTGCGACCGATGGGCTTGATACGTAGACGAACCGAGACACGCCCGCGTCACGAGCGGCAGCGTGGACGATGGTGGATCCGCCGACGTTGATCGATTCGAAGTCATCCCACGAACCGACCGGGCTGACCATCGCAGCCAGGTGGATCACGCCATCGACGCCATCCATTGCTTCATCGACCGACGCACGATCGGTAATCGAGCCCCGCACCTCGGTCACGCCATCGAGTCCCGACGCCGATCGTTGAAGCACCACAACATCGTGACCGCCATCGAGGAGCCCGGTCACCGTGTGGACGCCGATCAAACTCGTTGCGCCCGTGACGAGGACCCTCATGGCGCCTTCACCTCGCCGCCTTCCAGCACGTGGAGCGCCCATTCGGCCAACTCGCTGCGTCCGATCTTCGAGTTGTGTCGACGATCGACGGGCAGCGCGGCGACCTCGAGGCATGCTGCCACGTCGAGACCATTGGCCTCGGAGACCGCGGAGCGAATCGCGTCGATGCGCTCGAGCGACGCTTGCCTCGGCTTCTTGTCTGCGTTGACAACCTCCGCGATCACGACGATGACCTGAGCGCCAGGCGGGCCCACGGCAACTGCTGCTGATCGGCGGACGAAGTCGAGAACGTCGACCGCTCGCTCGATCGGCACCGGGGCCTTCGGTCCGGACGGCGTGCGCAGAACGTGGCTGGTTCGCCCGCCAATCCACAGGCGGCCGTCGCCGTCGAGCGCCCCGATGTCGCCGGTCGCATGCCAGCCACCAGAGGGAGACGCCAGATGGGTGGTGTGCCACAGTCGCTCGTAGCCGAGGCGCATGTGGCCAGCGCGCACCCAGACTTCGCCGAGGATTCCCGGCTCATCCGAGATCACCCCCGACGGATTACCGTCGTCGTCGAGCGGACTGATTGTGACATCGACGCCGACGGCGGGTCTTCCGACGCACACGCCGATTTCGGTGAGGCCGGTCCTGTCGATCGATTCGAGCGTGGCCAAGTCGATACTGGCGACGGGCAGGCACTCGGTCATCCCGTACGGCGTGTGGGCCGACGCGTTGGGCACGACCTCGTCGACAGCTCGGCGCAAAACATGCGTCGGCACTGGAGCACCTGCCGAAAGCAATGTCCGCACCTGATCGAAACCGCTTCGGTCCAGGACGGAGATGTCGGGCATCGTCTCGAGCACACTCAGAATGGCAGCCGGGGAGGCGAAGATCATCGTGGCGTCGACCGCATCGACGGCCGCGAGCAGCGTCGACGCGTCCAGCGTGCCAGGTGACGACACGTCCATGTCGGGGACGGTCGAGGTGATCCCCATCGCCGGTCCGTAGAGGGCGAACGGTGCGAACGCAGCGACGAGGGAGTCGTCGGGGGTGATGTCGTAGAGGTCGACGAGCGCATCCACCTGTGCTGCGATGCGAGACGCGGTGTACCGCACGCCCTTGGATGGGCCAGTCGATCCGGACGTGAAGACGATTGCGGCTTCGGTGTCGACGTCGACCGTCGGAAGGTCGACCGAGGCGGGGCGCCGACGCCGCAATCCTGGAAGGTCCTCGGCCGTGCCCAGGAGGCGGCGAGTCACGCCCGACAGTGGCGCACTCGAGATCGTCCGACCAGGCCAGCGGAGTGCCCGCGCTGCGGCCAGAGCCTTGGGGATCCCGATCAGGTGGTCGGGGTTCGCGACGCGCATCGCCGCGCTCATGCGCTTTGGTCCGAGACCGCCGTCGACCAGCACGGGCACCGCCCCCATTCGCCAACAGCCGTACATGGCGATGGCCAGGTCGATGCCCGGAGGGATCATCAGGGCGACCCGCTCGCCGGGGTTGATGCCGGCAACGGCGAGCAGCGCCTCCGCCGTCTCTTGGACCGCCGTGTCGAGCTCGGCGAAGGTAATCGACGTGGCCGAACCGGCCATCTCTCGGATCGCCACGCGATCGGCGATTGCGGGTTCGCGCAGCATCGCCGTGAGGTCGATCATGCCAAGCGGATTCGGCGTGCTCGTCTGGGACGGCCGAGCGTCGAGCCAGTCGACGATGGTCGAGGCAACGTCGATGTCCTCGCTCACGAGATGCCCGGCGGACGGATGTCGATGTACGACTGCGTGGGGCAGCCGCCCTTCGAGATCATGCAAGTACAGATCCGAGAACACCCGATCACCGGCTCCCCACACGAGCAGCGTGGGGACGTCGTGGAGCTCGGCTAAACCGTCGGCGATCGCGTCGAGCGTCGAGGCTGTCGGATGATCGTGTTCGAGCGGGATGTCCTCGACGAACGTCGCAATCGCCTGACGTCGAGCGGGAGTGTCGTACGGGGCGAGGTAGCCGCGCCGGATCCCCGCTGGCGTCCGAGGGTTCGAGAGCTCGAACATGCCGCGCAAGAAGGTCGGAGTGTCGACGGTGACCTTCTTCAGCACACCCGGAGTCCGGGCTGAGCGAATGACGGTTGGTGCCGACGCGCCCTCGGGTTGATGCACCGCCGTGTTGGTCAGCACGAGTCCGGTAATGGTGATCGGACTCGATGGGTCGGTGTGAGCCGCTTCGAGCCAGCCGAGCGAGATCGGTCCGCCCCAATCGTGCGCAACCACCACGACATCACCCGACAACTCGAGGTGATCGGTCAGGGCTCGAAGGTCAGCGACACGGTCGGCCAGGCGACGGGTGACACCAGTGCGCTCGGAGAAGCCCATGTCCAGATGATCGGGAGCGATCAGTCGGACCGAGTCGGGAAGCGCCGCCGCAAGGTGGCGCCACGTGTACGACCAGGTCGGGTTGCCGTGCACGGCGAGGACTATGAGTTCCGGATCGGCGTTACCCGTGTCGAGGACGTGCCAGCGCCGAACGATGCCGGCGCCGTCGGGCGCGTCGACGAACGACGACCACGACGAGTTCCACCCGTCGAGATCGTCTGGAGGGAGCCGGTCCGCCGCTTCCGGCCCCGTGGTCACGAGCCGCCCAACCCCATCACCACTCGATGTCGAAGATCGCAGCGTTGATGCCCGAGCCCATGCCTTGGAACATCACGCCATCGCCCGGGCGAAGCGTGTCTTGTACGCCAGCCAGCGTGACCGGGATGGCGGCCGGGCCGATGTTGCCGTAGACGGGGAAGCTGCGAGGCACCCGATCGCTGTCGATGCCGAGCGTGTCGATGACCGCCTGGGTATGGACCTGCGATACCTGGTGGAGGATGTAGTACGACATGTCGTACCAGCCCTCTTTGTCGCCGGCGTCTTCCCAGGCGAGCTTGGCAACCTCGGTGCCGGCTTCGAGCAGGCCGCGAGTGTCGGTCTTCATCCCGTCGAGCGACCCGACGCAGAGCTCATGATGCTGGGTCGCCGCCCTGAAGAACCCGCCGTTCACACGGTGGCTCCCAGGATTCTGCGATTGGCGTCCGAGTACCATCGCGGCGGATCCGGAGCCGAGCGTGAGCGACGCAAAGTTGAGGAACATGTCGTCGACGGTCGATGACTCGTCGAGCAGGTTGCCGATCGTGTTCTCGTGGATTTGGCGAGTGCCTTCACCGTCGACGATGAGGGCGTAGTCGACCTGACCGGCGTCGATCATCGTGCCAGCGATGTGGATGCCGTTCAGGAATCCGAGGCACGCATTCGACACGTCGAAGTTCATCGCGGTCGAGGGGAGGCTCAACAGATCGTGCACCGTGACGGCGCTCGATGGTTCGAGACGCTCGCGACAGACGCTCGAGTCGATCATGAGGCCGATGGCGTTGCGGTCAATATCGGCCGACGCGATCGCCTTCTCTCCAGCCATGGCCGCAGCGTCCATGAAGGAGACCCCTTCGGGCCACTGGCGACGCTGCTCGATTCCGGCGAGCGATTGCAGCAGGCCTGGTGCAACGCCGGTCCGCTCGTAGAAGGGGGCAAGCCGCTCGTCGATTTGATCGGACGTCACGACCTCGGGGGCGTCGCACGCCTCGATGGAGACGATGGCGACATCATCGAAGCGGAAATTTGCGTTACCGATCACATGAATTCCAGTCTCACCGCAAGCGGGGCGTGCACGTCGAATCCCTGCACACTAGGCGAGGCCTGGTCGGACGCGCCGATTCCAGACCGCCCTGATCTGTTGGAAGTCTGTACCGCCGGGGCGGGTTCATTCGGTGTGAGCTCGATCCGACACCGTGTCTTGCCGTTCATGGCCCTTGCGGCGCTCGTTCTCCTGGGTTCGTGTGGCGATGATCTCGACAACACGTCGACGCCGCGCCCAGGTGGCTGGACGTCCGATCTCTACGACCCGACCCAAGAGGGCGAGGAGCTCCCAGACACGTACCGAGAATCGGTACCACGGGATGCGATCAACCCGGTCTACGACCCGAGCTTCGTGGCGCCGGACGGGGTCGATTGGCCCGATGACGAACTCGTGATCGGCGTCGAGATTGACGGCGACGCACGCGCCTATCCGGTCGGCTTTCTGACGTGGCGAGAGATCGTCATCGACAACCATCGAGGCATACCCACCATGGTCACTTGGTGACCGCTGTGCGGAACGGCGATGGTCCATCGCCGAGAACTCAACGGAGAAGAACTGATCTTCGGCAATCAGGGTGACCTGTACGAAAACGCCATGACCTGGTTCGACCACGGCACAGGCAGCATCTGGAGTCAACCGACCGGAGAAGCCATTCTCGGGCCGCTCGCCGGAGCGACGATCGAGCTTCTGCCGTCGTCGATCACCACGTGGCGGGAATGGCAGACCCGATTCCCGGAGACGACGGCACTCGACACCCACACCCGTGCACCCAACTTCGATCTCGACGACCTCAGCGCAATCGTCGTCGTCGGCGATGACTCCGCAGCCATCCCGATCGACGTGTTGCGTCGGGAGCACAGCATCACGCTCCAAGTCGGCGGCGAGCCGGTCTTCGTGGTTCTTGACCCACTCGTCGACCGATGGTCGGCGTGGTCGTTGCTCGACGACAATGGTGATACGAGGAGTCTCGTCGTCGACGGAGCGGCGCTCACCGACCCGACATCCGGAGAGCAGTGGAGCGTCGCGTTCGGGGCCTCACTCGACGGCGGAGAACCTCTCGATCGGGTACCCGTGTTCTCTTCGTTCATCGAGGACTACGAGCGGATCTTTCCGAACGGAACCGTCATCGAGTCGTGACGGTCGTTCTTCCTGTGGTCAGCCCGCGGTGAGTTCGTCGGCACCTGCCCACGTGGCGTGGGTGCCAGATGAGATGCGCTCCGGTAACCGGATCCGGGCGACTTCGCCGCTGGTCGGGTCGGAGGCATCCCAGATCACACAATGCGACTCGTCGGTGCGGAGGTCGGAGGTGAAGGTGATCAGCCATCCGTCGTCTTCGGCAGTTGCCCCCGGGCGAGGGGCCATCACGGTCTCGGAGTTGAACACGCCCGATTCGAGCCGGACCGTCTCTTCGCTGCCCGTTTTGAGGTCGTGTTTGATCAGTCCCTCGAAACCAAACCAGCCGTGGCAGGGGAGCGCATTGAACGAATAGCGATTGGCCACCCCCGCTCGAGTCGGGTTGATCATCCCGAACTCCATGGTGGTGTCGGAGAGGCGTTCCTCGGTGGTGGTGCCGGTCTGCAGATTGAACCGCCAGCGGTGCGCCCGGGGCTTCATACGGTGCATGTCGAGGTAGCGGAACATGAGGTCTTCGAGCGAGTCGCCGGGCTCGGGGTCTGGCGCGGGATCGTCTTCGAAGAAGCCGTCGAGGACGATCTCGTCACCGTCCTCGTGGGCATTGATCCAGTGCAGCACGAACGTCGGGTCGCCCTCGAACCATCGAATGTCTTCGGCGCCACCACGGCGCGGGATCACCGCGAAACGACTCGCCATGTCGCGGTGGAAGCGGGGGGCGTAGTAGCCAGCTTCGAGTGCGCCCGGATCCCAGAAGAGCGGAAAGTCGTTGAGGATCGCGAAGTTCTCGGTGAAAGCCATGTCGTGAGGGAGACGAGGGCCGGGGAGCGGGATCGGCGTGTAGTGCACGAGCTCACCGTGGCGATCGACAACCCCGTAGTGCATGAAGGGTGCCTCGGTCGAGTAGTTGAAGAAGAGCAGCTCGCCGGTGCGCGGGTCGACCTTGGTGTGCGCCGACACGCCGGCAGCGGGGAACGCGCCGCCCCACGTCTCGACGCCGTCGGGTTCGAGGGTGACCGGGTCGAGGCGGTAGAGATCGCCGCACTGGTAGAAGCTCGAGAGCGCCTTGCCGCGATGCACGACGACGTCGGTGCTCGACGAATCCTTCATCATCGTCCGAGCGCCCCACCCGTAGTCGGCCACGGTCCGGTGCGGCGGTTCGGCCAGGCCAGCCCAGAGCGCCTCGCCGGCGTCTTGTTCGGCGAGGAGTCCTGACGTGCGAACGAACCGATTGCGGTACACGGCCTCGCCATTCGAGAACGCGATTGCGTGCAGCATGCCGTCGCCGTCGAACGGGTGATAGCGCCCGATCGACGGCATGAGCGGGTTCTCGGTGTTGCGTAGATACACGCCGTCGAGTCCCTCGGGGATCTCCCCGTCGACTTCGAGATCCCAAGCGTCGTACTCGGTGTCTTGCGGCTTCCACGCGCCGCTGCGGTAGCGGTGGTCGTCATTGCCGGGAAGCGTCGACACGAACGGCCGTGCGTACTGGACCTTCATGAGCTGGCTCCTTCGATGACGAAGCTCACGGTCGACGCCGTCGACCCGCCGATGTTCAGTGTCTGCGCGCGCTGCGCGCCGTCGACCTGACAACCACCCGCTTGCCCGGTGACCTGAGCGACGGCATCGGCCACCATCCGGGCGCCTGTGGCGCCGACGGGATGGCCACCGCCGATGAGGCCGCCGCTCGGGTTCACCGGGCGGGTTCCACCGCGAGTGATCGTCTGGTCTTCGACCGCCTTCCAGCTCTCGCCGGGTGCGGTGATGCCGAGGTGGTCGATCGCCAGGTACTCCGACGGGGTCATGCAGTCATGGATCTCTGCGAGGTCGATCTCGTCGATGCCGGCGATACCCGCACGGGCCCATGCGGCGGTGATCGCTTGGCGCACATGCGGCATGACGTAGCTCTCGACGGGTCGGCTCAGCTTGGCATCGAGGGACAGGCCAACTGTCGAGTGGCCCCACCCAGCGATCGATGCCTTCGGTTGTCGCCCTCGTTCACGAAGCCAGCGATCCGAGACAAGGACGACGCCCGCGGCGCCGTCGGTGATCTGGCAGGTGTCGTTGCGGCGAAGTCGCCCGGCCACCACGGGGTTCACGTGGTCGTCGGTGCCGAACGAGTCGGCGCTCAAATTCCAGTTACGGGTCTGCGCGTTGGGGTTGTCCTGAGCGTTCTCGAGGTTGATCCGACCGATCTCGCGTAGGTGGCGATCGTCGAGGCCGTACCGGGCGTCGTACTCCTCGGCAATGCGGTCGAAGGTCTCCGGCCAGATGAACTCGACGTCGTCGGTCTCGTGTCCGACCCACGCAGCGGCCTCCTGGACCTTGGCGGCGTCGGCACCGGGCATCGTGCGTTCCTGTTCGATACCGACGACGAGCACGCAGTCGTACCGTCCGGCTTCGATCTCTGCTCCGGCGGCCAGGATCGCCATCGAGCTCGACGCACACGCCGCTTCGTGGCGCATGGCAGGCACGCCCCACAGGCCGGGCTCGACCGAGGCCGGCATGGCACCAAGATGGGTTTGGCCGATGTACTGGCCGCCGAACGCATTGCCGATGTGGATCGATTCGATCTCGTGCGGCCCCACGCCCGCAGCGGCGAGCGTGCCGTGGACGGCTTCGCGCATGAGGTCGGCGACGTCGTGGCCTTCCTTGCGGAGGTTGCGAGCGAAGTCGCTGCGCCACGTACCCAGGATCCCGAGTCCTGGGGATCGATTCGGTTGTCCAGCCATGAAACACACTTACTGACCGTCGGTAAGTATGTCAACCCCCCGCCCAGGAGAGGCGTGAGGTGGCTGATACCGTTTCGTCCGATGGCCACGCAGACCGAGCGGCGGAATGCGACTCGTCGAGCGATCCTCGAGTCGGCGATCACGGCGTTCACAACCGGGGATCTGTCGGTGTCGATGGAGGCAATCGCTGCCGACGCCGGCGTCACGAAGGGCTCGGTCCACTATCACTTTGGTTCTCGCACCGGTCTGCTGCGTGCCGTCGCCGAGTTCGTCGTCGCCCGACTCGAGAGCCGCATCGCTGCAGCGTCCGATGGCGTCGACGTCCGGACCTGGATCCGCGCCGTGCTCGCCGAGCAGGCGACCCCCGTTGGAGCGATGCTCTTTGCGATCAACGACGAACTGGCCCGCACCGGCGAGCTCACCGATGCGGACCCGTTCCCGTACTTCAGCCTCCGGCTCGCCGAGTTCGACATCCCGTCACCGCCGCCGGTCATCGCCGCCGCAATGATCCAGTACGGCCGTCAACTCGCCTTCGGCAACACCACGGCCGCCTCGATCGACGACGTCATGGCCGACCTCGATCCCCTGCTCTAGCGTCAGCGGCGGGGTCGACGAGACGCCAAGCCCAACTGGCGTTTCTGGCGAGTCACTTCGTTTGCCAGGGAGGAAACGGTCGTTGCATTGAGGCCGACGTGTTGCGCCAGCTCCTTGGCTTGTGAATCGGTGAAGGCCGCCTCCAGATCCCGAATGGGTAGGTCGCCGAACAGCAGCATCGAGGGGTCCTCGAGAGCGGCTTCGGTGTTGGGGTCGTTCAACATGAGGTGATGTCCAGAGTGACGCTGCCGGACCAGAAGCCCGGCCGGTAGTAGAAGGACGAGTCCACGTACAACGTGCCAGGTGAGTTGTTCGGGCTGGTGAAGACGACCACTCCGTTGAGGAGATACGTGACGATCCCCGTCGCTGGATCGCGAACCACGCACACCTCGTCGCCGATGTTGATGTTTGTCCAGTAGCCGCCGTATCCGCCGTCCTCCCAGACGTAGAACCGGGGTCCGAGATCCGTTCGGATATAGAAGTACGCCGCGTGGTCGATCGTGTTGTAGGACGCGTTGGTTCCGGGGTCCGTGTTGAGCCCGATCATCTGCGGGGTGTTTCCGGCGCTCGCGGTCAGCGTCGTGCAGACCTCATCCACCGGAACGGTTCCGGTGATGAGCTGGTTGTTCCACCCCTGATTGGCAAGTGGTCGTTCTGCGGTGATCGACCACGTCTCGCCACCAGACGCCGCGGCGGCGGGTGTGAGGCCGAGCGTCGTCACGACCGGTGTCGCCCAGATGAGCGCAGCTCCGCCCGCAGCTTTGCCCACGAGGGAGCGACGCGACGGATCGACCATGAGTGCACAATCGGCGCCGTCGCCAGCGAGATGAGCCGAATGGCCCATCCTGCGCCGCTTCGCTTCCGTCAGGGCAACACGGTTGGCGAGTTGAGATCGAGTCGGTACATCGTCACTCCGGTCGAGGTCTGCGCAGCAGCAAGCAGGTATTGATCGGAGACGACGAGCGAGCTCGGGGTGATGAAGTCGCTCGTGATGTGCGACACGCGAACCTCACCGTTGTCCCACACGATCATGGTCATCGACCGACGGCTCCACGGATCGTCGCTCTTCATGATTGTGATCACTTCAGTGCCATTTGCCAACGAATACTGACGACTCCAGATCGACCTTGGGATCTCGACCAGATAGTCAGAAAGATCGATTCGCTCGAGCAGAGTCGGGTCGTCGTTTGAGTCGAAGATGATCAGCTCGATCGTCGTACCGTCGACTGCCGCCATCAGGTCGGTTTTGTCGCTCGATCGTTGCCACAGCGCGAAGACGTCGTCGACGGGAACTGGTTTCCATTCGTGGTTGGCGTCGAGCCGAGCGGTGAGGCCTTGGTTCGTGAAGTAGTACGGCGTTGGCCCCAATCGAACGGAGGTGATGGCCGGCGGGACTTGCGTCGTCGTCACGTCCTCGTCGGTCAGCGTGTACAGCACCTCGTCGAACAGCACAGTCGTGACCTCGGGTGAAAAATGCACTTCGGGGTACAGGTATGGGTCGTCGAACGTCAGTCGCGATTGCCAGTTGACCCCATCCGTTGATTCCATGACGTGGTGTCGGAGATTGGGGAAGTCCGACTGGTCGATGACGACTGCGACGAGGGTGTCATCACGAGATCCAAGGAACCGTGCGTTGTTTCCCGGCAGGGAAATCCACTGGTCGGACCACGAAAGACCGTTCGGTGATTCCGACAGCAGATAGGTGTTCGGTACGGAGGAGTTGTGAAGTCGAAGGAACGAGCCGTCGTGAACCGTGTACGCCGCAAACTCCTCCCAAGCGTTGGCTCGAAGACGCGCCGCAAGCTCACATCCTTCGAACTCCTGCTCTCCGTAGCACGTGTCCTTCTGGTCGCCTCCGAACAAGCGATCGTCGTCGTTCCCGCCATCGAGATAGTCATCCCCGGCTCCGCCAAACATTCGGTCGCGGCCGTCAAGGCCGTACATCTCGTCGAAGCCGCTGCCTCCGCCGAGGCGATCGTTGCCGGCGTCGCCGATGATCAGATCGTTGCCCTTTCCGCCGAGCAGGGTGTCTTTGCCTTGCCCTCCGTACATCCGATCGGAGCCCTTTGATCCGATCAGTCGGTCAGAACCGCTATCGCCCCACAACTCATCTGGTCCTGGGCCCCCGAGGATGCGGTCGTTGCCGATCCCGCCGTAGATCGTGTCCGCCTGCGACCCACCGCGGAGCTGATCGTTTCCGGGCCCGCCGAACAGAGTGTCTTCGCCAGCCAGTCCGCAAATGATGTCGTTGCCGGCGAGGCCGTTGATGACGTCGTCTCCTGACGTACCGATGATGACGTCGTCTCCGTTGGTCGGCTGCTCACCGGCAGCGATGTTCACGGTGACAACGCGTCCGCCGCAAAGGGCGTTGTTTTGCCCGGAAGCCGTGCCATTGACCATGAGGCTGACCAGGCCCATTGTCACGACGCCGTGGCGATTCTCGTCGACGGTCTTGAAATGAACATGTGTGCCTCCGGGTGCCCGGACTATCACGGGTACAGGGCCGAACACAGTCCATTCAAATCGGGGCAGCGCTCAACGGGCCGGATAAGTGCGCAGCCGAGCCTGCAGCCGAGAGGTGGTCCGTGGCACGATCTCGATCCCATGAACAGCGCAGACGACTTTGGCTTTGGCACCCAGATCCGCAAATCCCCCTACTTCGACGCCACCGTGCGCTGGGGGGCGACCGGTTTCTCGGTCTACAACCACATGTACATTCCTCGGGACTTCGGCGACCCCGAGCAGAACTTCTGGAACCTCGTCAACGACGCGATCCTCTGTGACGTTGCGGTCGAGCGTCAGGTCGAAATCACCGGCCCTGACGCTGCAGCGTTCACACAGCTGCTCACCTGTCGTGATCTCTCGACCATGGCGGTCGGCCAGTGCAAGTACATCCTGATCACCAACCAGGACGGCGGCCTCCTCAACGACCCCGTCCTGTTGCGGCTCGAAGAGAACCGATTCTGG
>JAHDDK010000048.1:0-1155 GCA_020629375.1 Acidimicrobiales bacterium | reverse complement strand
CGCACCGGGTGGTCGAGCGAGCTCGGCTACGAGCTGTACCTCCAGGACGGCAGCCGTGGCGACGAGCTGTGGGAGAAGATCATGGAGGTCGGCGGACCGTTTGGGCTGCAGCCGGGGCACACGTCGTCGATCCGACGGATCGAGGGCGGCATGCTCTCCTACCACGCCGATGCAGACATCAACACGAACCCGTTCGAGCTGGGCCTCGACCGGCTCGTCAACGTCGACATGGACGCCGACTTCATCGGCAAGGACGCACTCCGCCGGATTCGAGATGAGGGCGTATCGCGCCGTCAGGTCGGTCTCGAGTTGGGTGGCCATCCGCTGGTCGGACCCAACACGACCTTCTGGCCGATCCGCCGTGGTGGCGACGTCATCGGCAAGGTCACCTCGGCTGTGTACTCGCCGCGGCTGGAGAAGAACATCGCCCTGGCGATGGTGGGTGTCGACCGCACCGACCTCGGTCAGCGACTCGAGGTCGAGACCAACGATGGTGTGGTCGAGGCGACGGTGGTCGAAACCCCGTTCTTCGACCCAAAGAAACGCCTTGCCGCCAGCGCCGTGGGGTCAGGCACGCAGCATTAACAACTGCCTGCCTCGCCCAGTCAGGTCCCGGTCCACTCCGGTGGGCGCTTCTCGGCGAAGGCCCTTGGGCCCTCTTTGGCGTCGTTCGAGCCGAAGATGTGGAAGAAGCTGTTCTGGTACTCCCAGAACTCCTCTTCCGTCTTGTCGACCGCGGCCTTGATCAGCTGCTTCGAGGCACTCACCGCGAGCGGGGCGTTCTTGCTGACCCGCTCGGCCAGTGCGACCGCCGTGTCGACGGCCTCACCCGGTTCGACGAGACGAGACACCATTCCCGCCTCGAATGCCTCTTCGGAGGTGATCGGGTCGGCAGTGATCGCCATCTCCATGGCCCGGGCGTAGCCCACGCGGCTCGGCAGCCGTTGTAGGCCACCGCCTGCGGCGAAGAGCCCGACGTTCACCTCAGGGATGCCCATCTTGATGCCCTTGGCCGCCACGAGAAGGTCGCACGTGAGCGCCAACTCGAGACCACCAGCGAGGGCGAACCCTTCGAGCGCTCCGATGAGCGGCTTCTTCGAGCCGTTCTTGATGAACTCCATCATCGGCCCGATGTCCTCGCCGGCCGCAAAGGCC
>JAHDDK010000047.1 GCA_020629375.1 Acidimicrobiales bacterium | reverse complement strand
AGGCCGGCGTCCTCACCACGGGCGGAACCACCCTCCGAACCGCTCAGGCCCTCCATGCCGGCGTCCTCACCACGGGCGGAACCACCCTCCGAACCGCTCAGGCCCTCCAGGCCAGCATCGAGCAGTTCGTCAATGCGCGTCGCGGTCCGAAGCTGGCGATCGGGCTCGAACTGGAGCGGCGGCGTCCGGCGGAGGGTCGCTTGTCGACCGATCGCGTGTTGCAGCCGCGCACGATGCTCCTCAAACACCTCGACGAGGGCGTCCTCGTCCTCCGGCTCGCCCAGCGCGGCAGTGAAGAAGACCACCGCACGATCAAGGCTTCGGTCCGTGGCCACGTGCGTGACCGATACCCAGTCCAGGCGCTCGTCGTCGATGCGTTGGAGCTCTTCAGCGATGATCTCGCGCAGGAGCTCGCTGAGCCGTGACGATCGTTGAGCGCCTGGATCTCTGCTCGGCAGGTGCCGACGTCTACGACTCATCGGTCCATCTCCATCCACGTTCGTTCCATGTCGAGCACCTCGACCTCCGTTCGACTCCAGATGTCGCGTTCGACACGGTCGATCGTGTCTTCGGCCACCGCTGGCGACCCCGATACGGTGACGAAACCGAGTTGAGCGACTCCAACGTCGTCAAGGTCGCCGACCTCGGCCACCGAAACCCCGTTTCGGGCCTGGTTTCGCTCGAGCACCGACCGAACGACCGATCGCTTGTCTTTGAGCGTACGCGCCTCGCGGATCCGCAAGCGGACGTCGAGAGCGAGCACGTGCACAGTCAGACCGAGCGGTGCCGGTCCTACGAGATCGAACGCTCGATCTCGCGCTCCTCGTAGGTCTCGATGATGTCGCCCTCTTTGAGATCCTGGAAGTCGCTCAGACCGATACCGCACTCGTAGCCAGCGGCTACCTCACGCGCGTCTTCTTTGAACCGTCGCAGCGACTTGATGTCGCCCTTCCAGATGATCGTGCCCTCACGAATGAAGCGCACCTTCGAGCCACGGGTAATGACGCCGTTCTGGACGTAGCAACCGGCGATCTTGCCGATGCGGGGCACGGAGAAGATCTCGCGGACCTCGGCATCGCCGGTGACGACTTCTTCGAACTCCGGAGCGAGCATGCCGACCATCGCCGACTCGATGTCCTCGAGCAGTTTGTAGATGATCTCGTATGTGCGGATCTCGACGTGTTCGGCCTCGGCCATTTCGCGGGCCTTGCGGTCCGGACGGACATTGAAGCCGATGATCGTTGCGTTGGACGCTCCCGCAAGCGAGATGTCGTTCTCCGTGATGCCACCGACTCCTCGGTGCACAAAGGTCGGGCTGACCTCGGGCGTCTCCAGCTTGCGAAGCGAGTCGGTGACCGCTTCGAGCGAGCCGTTGACGTCGGCCTTGATGATGAGATTGAGCTTGGCAGCCTCACCGCGCTGGATCTGCTCGAAGATGTCTTCGAGACGCGCTCCACCGCTCGTCGCTGCCGCGTCGCGGCCGAGGCTCGACTGGCGCTGCCAATGCTCACGAGTGTCGGCGACCTTGGAAGCGACTTTCTCGCTCGGGGCGATGACAAACTCGTCGCCTGCTTCGGCGACCTCGCTGAGACCGAGCACCTGAACCGGCGTCGACGGTCCGGCGACCTTCACGCTCTCGCCACGATCGTTGATGAGCGCACGCACCCGGCCCCACGCCGCGCCTGACACCATCGGATCGCCCACTTTGAGCGTGCCGGTCTGGACGAGAACCGTTGCCACGGGGCCACGGCCGATATCGAGGTTCGATTCGAGGACAACGCCCTGCGCTCGATCATCGGGGTCAGCACGGAGCTCGGCGAGCTCGGACACGACGAGCAGCTGATCGAGCAGCTCGTCGATACCGATGTCCTGGAGTGCTGAGATTTCCTGCACGATCGTGTCTCCGCCGAAGGACTCGGGGATGAGGTCGTACTCCGTGAGCTGTGTCAGCACCCGCTGCGGATTGGCGTTCTCGCGATCGATCTTGTTGACCGCGACGACGATGGGCACCTCAGCCGCCTTGGCGTGGTTGAGCGCCTCGATCGTCTGCGGCATGACCCCGTCGTCGGCAGCGACGACCAAGATCACGATGTCGGTGGCCTGCGCGCCCCGCGACCGCATGGCGGTGAACGCCTCGTGGCCTGGGGTGTCGATGAATGTCAGGAGCGCACCATTGCGTTCGGTCTGGTACGCACCGATGTGCTGGGTGATGCCACCGGCCTCACCGTCAACGACATTGGCATTTCGAATCCGGTCGAGAAGTTTCGTCTTGCCGTGATCGACGTGACCCATGACGGTGATCACCGGCGGGCGTAGCGGCGCACCCTCTGCGTCTTCGTCGACATCGTCGTCTTCGACATCGTCGTCGTCGAAGCCGAGCATCTTTCGGAGCTCGACTTCTTGTTCCTCACCGGGGTTGACGATCTTGATGTCTGCGCCGAGGTCGTTGGCGAAAGCCTCGATGAGCTCGTCGGACAGCGACTGGGTCGCCGTGACCATCTCGCCCTGTTGCATCATGAATCGCACGACGTCTGCGGCTGTGCGGTTGAACCGGGGTCCGAGATCGAGCGGTGTGATTGCCCGCTCGATGACGATCTGGCCGACGGGGACCGGAGCGTCCTGCGAGCTGTAGCTCGGAACGTTCATCGGCTGGAGCTCTTCGCGGTTGCGACGACGACGCCCCTTCCGTTTTGGAGGACGTCGTCCGGCGGGACCGCCAGGACGGCCACCACCGCCGGGGCGGCCACCACCGCCACCAGGAGGTCCACCCGCTCCGGGAACGCTCTGACGCGGGCCACCCGGACGTGGTCCTCCGCCACTGCCGCTACGAGGCGGTCCGCCTCCATAGCCACCGGGGCGCGAACCCCCACCGCCACGCGGTGGGCCACCGGGTCGACCCGGAGGTGGCGGAATCGGCTTACCGGACGCAGACCGCGGCGGGCCAGGAGGGGGAGGAATCGGCTTTCCCGACAGCGACGTCGGCCCCTTCGCACGCGGCGACTGCTTTGAGGGCCCATCGATCGATGGGGGCTCGGAGGCCTCTCCACCTTCGGGCTTCGGCTTCCGTGGAGTTGCCGTTGGCGGCGGCGGCACCGGGCCCTCGGCGACGGGGCGTCGCGAGTCCTTCGACGAGACGATGCCCTTGGGCATCTGCTGGTCGGGTTCGAGAGTCGTATCCAGCGGGTCACTCGACGTGATCGGCTCGACAACCTCAGGTGCGGGCTCAGGCGCCGGTTCGGGCGCGGGCTCTGGTTCGGCCGCAGGTGCTTCGGCGACCGGTTCGGGCGCAGGCACCGGATCGGGAGCAGATGCTTCGGCGACCGGTGCGGGCACCGGCTCCGGATCGGGGTCCGGCACGGGCTCTGCCGCAGGTGCGGTCGAAGCGGGGGCCGCAGCCTTCGGCGGCGCCTTCTTCGTCGACACGACCGGCTTGGCCTCAGCGGCTGGAGCTGCGTCTTTCGGGGCCTCTTCTTCAGGAGGAGCTTCTCGGATCAGGCCCTCGCGTTCGGCCTTCCGGCGAACGCGGTCCGCCTGTGCGTCGACGATCGACGACGAGTGACTCTTCGCTCCGATTCCGAGCGCGTCACAGAGATCAAGGGTCTCCTTGTTGGAGAGCCCGAGCTCCCGTGCGAGTTCGTAGACGCGGATCTTTGCTGCCAATGATTTCTTTCGTCCGTCCGGTCTGACCGCTGCGCGATCAGCCCACCAGCCTATTCCTATTCTTCTTCAGAAGCCTCATCCGTGGACGTGGCGTCTGCCTCGTCTGCCGATACCTCATCCGGTTCGGATTCGGCGGCATTCCATTCGTCTGCGGAAACGCCCTCTCCCCCGTCGGCGGGCTTCCAGACCTGCTCGCCACTCTCGGGGTCGACCACCCATTCGCCCTCCGCCCAATCGACGTCGCCGTAGGCCTCTTCTTGGGCCAGCTGGGTCTCGGACTTGATGTCGACGCGCCACCCGGTCAACCGTGCGGCGAGGCGAGCATTCTGCCCCTCTTTGCCGATCGCCAGAGAAAGCTGGAAATCGGGCACGATCACTTCGGCGGTTCCGGTCTCTTCGATGAGTCGAACCTCTTTGACCTTCGCCGGTGACAGTGCCTTCATCACGAAGTCGGGAAGATCTTCGGAGAAGGGCACGATGTCGATCTTCTCGCCGCGGAGCTCAGTGACGACCTGGCGGACGCGCGCACCGCGAGCGCCGACACATGCGCCAACAGGGTCGACGTTTGAGTCGTTGGACGCCACGGCGATCTTCGTGCGATGCCCTGGCTCTCGGGCACACGCCTTGATCTCGACAATGCCGTCGGCGATCTCGGGAACTTCGAGCTCGAACAAACGACGGACGAGCCCGGGGTGCGTCCGGCTGACCACGATCTGTGGACCCTTCGCCGTCTTGCGAACCTCGACGATGTACGCCTTGAGGCGAGCGTTTGGCTCCGGACGCTCGAACATGACCTGTTCGCTCTGCGGCAGGAGCGCCTCGACCCGTCCCAGGTCGAGCAGCGTGTACCGGGCATCGGTCTGCTGGATCATGCCGGTGACGATGTCGCCCTCGCGGCCCGCGTATTCCTCATACTTCAGCTCGCGTTCGGCCTCACGAATCCGCTGCGTCATCACCTGGCGTGCGGTCTGCGCGGCGATGCGGCCGAAGTTGTCCGGCGTGACGTCGTATTCGTCGCCGACCGGGTTGTAGTCCTCGTCGAGCTCCTGCGCCATGACGCGAATGTCCATGGTCTCCGGATCGATCGTGACCCACGAGTACTCCTCGGCGTCGGGCATGCGCTTGTACGCGGACTCGAGCGCATCCGCGAGCGCGGCGAACAACGCGTCGACCGAGATGCCTTTCTCTCGGGCCAGTGCCTGCAGGGCTTCGAGCATTTCTGCATTCATCGGGCCTGCTGTCCTTTCTTCGCTTTGCCGTTCTTGGCTTTACCGTTCGGGGATTTCGGGCCGCCCTTTTTCGGGGTCGGACCCCAATGGAAGACGGTTCGTGCAGTCTGGATTTCGCCGTAGCGAAGCGTTCGCTCGGCGTCCTCCGCGGTCTTCACCGTGATCGATTCGCCGTCGGCGAGTACGAGGTCGCCTTCGACTCGACGATCGCCTTCGACCTCGGGACGGGTCTTGATCGACACTTCCTCGCCAATCGCCCGCTGAAAGTGCTGCGGTCGCTTGAGGGGGCGCTCGACGCCCGGACTCGTGACTTCGAGCGTGAATCGGCCGGGGATCGGATCCTCGTCGTCGAGCATCCGGGAGATGGCTTTCGTGACATCGATCAACGACTGACTGATCACGCCATCTGGCTCGTCGATGACGATTTTGGCGACGCCGTTGTTGAATTCGACGTCGACGAGCTCGACGCCGTGGAAGTCGGCGATCGGCTCAACGAGAGATTCGAGTGTCCGCACGAGCGCGGGAGCATTCTCGGTCGTCGACACGTGCATCACCTCGCTATCTCGTTCGAATCGGTTCGTCTGTTCGCCGTGTCGGAATCCGACGGGCGCTGACCGTCTCCAGGCAGTGGTGCTCCCGAAACAACAATGGCGTGGGCCGGAGCCCACGCCACAACGTCGGGATCGAGCCCATCGAAGGTGCGAAAAGAGCCTACCCGATTGCCTCGACAGCGCGTGCGAACTCTGGATGGACCCCGTCCAGCACCACATCGCCCCCATCGCGACGAAGCTTCGGCCGCAGCGCATCGCTCTGCTTGCGGGCCCAGAGGTCGACCAGATGAATCGCAATCGCGCCAACCAAAACGGCAAGGCCAAGGCCCGTGTTGCGCATCACGATGACGATGGCGATCGCCGTTGCGATCGCCGCAAACCATCGCGCTCGGATGTGGAGGCGTTCGCGTTTCGACCAGCGAGTGAAGATCTCCTCGCTCAACGGCACCTTGATTGCGTGCACGCGCGGATGACGACTCGATCGCGGAGTCTTCATCGTGACCGCACCGTGCGCCACTCCCCCGCTGATCGCGCACGTCGACGGCAGGCCCCGCCGGGCCGCGTCGAGCGACACTCGCGCCTCGGTCCGAAGATCCTCAGCCACCGTCATTCAGCTCGACGTGCGACTACGGATGAGTTCGACCGCCGCCTCGGCGGCGTTGGCGTCATCGCCACGTTCGTCGAGATTTCGGGCGCGATCCTCCTCGGCAGCCTTGCGCGCGGCGTCGCGCGTCGATTCGGCACGAGCCATCGTGGCGTCGACGCCCTCTTCGTGGAGAAAGATCGCCCAGTCGAGCAGCTGGTCGACCATCTCGTCCTCGGGGACAACGGCCACATTGACCCCCTTGACGAACAGGTGGCCGCGCTTGTTGCCCGCGGCGATGCCGAGGTCGGCGTCTTTGGCCTCTCCAGGCCCGTTGACGACACAACCCATCACGGCAACCTGCAGGGGGATCTCGCGATCCTCGAACGCCTCCATCGCATCGTTGGCGACCTTGTACACATCGATTTCGGCCCGGCCACAGCTCGGGCAGGCAATCAGGTCGACGTTCTTGCGCTCACGAAGGCCGAGGGCCTCGAGCAGCTGACGCCCAGCCTTCGCCTCCTCGACCGGGTCGGCCGTCAGCGAATACCGAATCGTGTCGCCGATGCCCTCGGCGAGAAGCGTGGCAATGCCTGCGGTCGCCTTGATCGTGCCCGCAGGCGGCGGCCCGGCCTCGGTCACTCCGAGGTGGAGCGGGTGATCGGTCGCTTCCGAAAGTTGGCGATACGCCTCGATCATCAACGGCACGCTCGACGCCTTCACCGAAATCTTGACGAGGTCGAAGCCGACCTCGTCAAAGTACGCCAGCTCGCGCATCGCCGACTCGACCATCGCCTCCGGGGTGACGCCGACCGACTCGTCGTACAACGACGAATCGAGAGAGCCGCCATTGACCCCGATACGGATCGGCACGTTGCGCGCCTTTGACTCCTGGGCAATGAGCTTGATCTTGGTCGGGTCCGTGATGTTTCCCGGATTGAGGCGAAGACAGTGCACACCCGCATCGAGCGCGGCGAGCGCCATCCGGTGGTTGTTGTGAATGTCGGCAACGATCGGCACGGGCGAACGTGGAACGATGCGTGCGAGCCCTTCAGCTGCCTCGGGCTTGTTGCAGGTGCAACGAACGATGTCTGCACCCGCCGCAGCGAGCGCGTAGATCTGCTGAAGCGTCGCTTCGTGGTCGGCCGTCTTGGTGATGGTCATCGACTGAACGGTGACCGGCGCATCACCTCCGACCGCCACATCGCCCACCATGATCTGCCGGGTCTGCCGACGTGGAAACGCCCGATCGAACTGCATCGCTCCATTATCGCCGCAACCGCCCCTGTGGTGTTGCCGCAATCGCCCGCCTCGTGCCGGCTTCTGCGAATTGCCGGAGGCCATGGCAGCGCGGGCACTCAGCGCCAGTGCTCATCCGTATCCGGGCGCTCCAGCACCTAGAACACGGGCGAACCCAACCCAAACGAGACGCAAATGGAGCTCTAGCGTCAGGCGTCAGCAACCGGCCAGCTTCGAGCCTGCGGCTCGGAGCGGAACACGGCCTCCGGCATTCCGCAGACGAGCCGAAGGCGAGGATTGCGGCAAGTGATCGCAGAGCAGCGCTGCTGCTCTGCGGCAAGTTACAGCTGGATCGGGTCGACGATGTCGCGGATGATGGCGATTCCGCCGATGAGCAACATGAGTCCGACGACGGCGTAGGTGATGGGCAGCAGTCGGGCGGCATCGACCCGATGGCGGCGGCCGCCCCAGGAGCGGAGGCGTTCGTAGGTGGCGACAGCCATGTGCCCACCATCAAACGGAAGCAGCGGTACGAGATTGATGAGCCCCAGAGAAATGTTGAGGCCGACGAAGAAGATCAGGACCGTGGCCATGCCATCGTCGACGAGCTGTTGTCCGATCCCGACCGCGCCGACGATCGACAAAATTCGATTCTCGTCGAGCTCGGGAAGCGGGCGCTCCTGCGCAGGGTCGAAGGCAACCGAATCGAGGCCGGTGCCGGGGTTGGCTGGAGGAAGGGCGAAAAGGCCGCGGAGGCCATCGGCGGAGGTCAACAGCGTGGCGAACCGCGACGCCATCTCGCTGGTGCCGTTCCAGACGATCGGTACAGCCTGCGATGCGGCTTCGGTGATCGGCAGGGGCTGGCGGACGTCACCTCTGGCGACACCGAGGAAGCCAGAGACGGCGTCATCGAGAATGACCTCGTTGATCGTGACGAGCTCGGTGTGTCGCTCGCTGCGGTAGACGACGTCGACTTCGACCTTCTCGCCGATCCGTTCGGACGCCAGTGCGGCGAACTCGGCATAGTTGGCGACGGGCACACCGTCGATCCCGAGCACGAGATCTCCGGTGTACAGGCCTGAATAGCCACGGGCACCGGCCGCGGTCAGGCGTTCGCCGATTCGGGCGCTGACCGTTTGGGTATCGCCGCTGCGGACGATGTCGAGGTCGACTTGTTGTCCCTGAACCGCGGTAACCACCCCGGCGAGGTCCTCGAAGTCCGTGGTTGACACGCCGTCGATCGCAATGATCTGGTCGCCGGCTTCGAGGCCGGCTTCGGCCGCTGCACTGAACGGGATCACCTGGTCGACGGCCCACTCGTCATCGACGGTCTCGCCGAACTGCCAGATGGCGATCCCGGCAAGGATCACGGCGATCACGAAATGACTCGCAGGGCCGGCGGCGACGGTCAGGAATCGCTTGTGCCAGGCGGCTTCTCGGTACGTACGCGCCTCATCGGCCGGATCGACCTCATCGAGGTTGTTCATCCCGATGATCCGAACATAGGCCCCGAACGGCAGCGCCTTGAGGCCGAATGTGGTTTCGCCGCGTTGGAACGCAAAGATCCGCGGCCCAAAACCAATGAAGAACTCCGTGGCCTTCATCCCCGACCAGCGGGCCGTGAAGTAGTGCCCCGCTTCGTGAATGATGATGAACAACACGAGCAAGCCGACGATCAACAGAAGCTGCCAGCCGCCGAGAATGGTCATCGCGGCGATGACACCCAGCAAGCCGAGGAAGCGCATGGGCTGCACGCCGAGCTCCTCGTCGACATCGGGCTCCCGCATCGAGGTCTCCGAGATGACCTCGTCGATGAAGGCGTCGTCGTCGACGGCGGTGGGGCGATCAGCGGTATCGGTCATCAGGTCACAGGCTCTCACGAATGTGCTGCCGAGCGCGGGCGCGTGCTCGCTCGTCGGCGTCGAGGACGGCGTCGAGCGAGTCCGCTTGCGCACCGTCGTGTTCATTCATCAACTGTTCAAGTAGTTCGGCAATTCCGGACCATGGCATGAGGCCATCCAGAAAGGCATCGACAACGACCTCGTTGGCAGCGCTCAGCCAGGCGGGTGCGGTGCCGCCGACTCGGCCAGCGTGGTAGGCGAGATCGAGACAACGGAACGCGTTCCGGTCCGGGGGTTCGAAGGTCAACGTGTGTGCCGTCGACCAGTCCATGGCGCCGTGGGCGGTGTCGAACCGCTCGGGCCAGGCGAGGGCGTACGCAATGCAGAGTCGCATGTCGGGCTCGGAAAGCTGTGCGATCGTCGACCCGTCGGCGTAGGCGACCATCGAGTGGACGATCGACTGCGGGTGAACGACGACGTCGATGTCGTCGTAGTCGATGCCGTAGAGCTCGTGCGCCTCGATCACTTCGAGCCCCTTGTTCATCAAGGTCGACGAGTCGATCGTGATCTTTGGGCCCATCGACCACGTCGGATGGGCAAGAGCCTCTTCGACGGTCACCTCCGCAAGGTCGGCAGCCGTGCGGCCTCGGAACGGCCCTCCTGATGCGGTCAGAACGAGTCGATCGACGCCCCGGCCCTCGGTCGATGCACGCAGACACTGGTGGAGCGCACAGTGTTCGGAGTCGACCGGAACGAGCTCGGCTCCCGGTGTGGCCCGGGCGATCTGCACGATCGGTCCCGCAGCGATCAGCGATTCCTTGTTGGCGAGTCCCAACCGTTTGCCGTGTTCGAGCGTCGACAACGTGACGGCGAGTCCGGCGAATCCCATGACACCATTGATCACGACGTCGGCCTCCGCCGACGCCGCACGGAGTCCATCGTTGCCGACCAGGATTTCGCAGCGCCCGGCGACCCGCTCGCGGGCCTCCGCCGCGAGATCGGTCGTGGCGACGACCACGACATCCGGGTCGAACTCGTCGACCTGTTCGCACAACACGTCGACGTTGGTCGCCACCGACAGCGCCACGACGTCGTACGCGTCGCGATGGCGACGAACGATATCGAGCGTCTGGGTCCCGATCGATCCCGACGAGCCCATGACGGCGACGGTGGTCACGTCGACCACGTTAGAGCGGGCCTGCTCAGTTGGTCGTGTAGAACAGCGCCTCGGCGAGGAAGTAGACGGCGGGAATCACGAACAACAATGCATCGAACCGATCGAGGAATCCGCCGTGGCCCGGCAGAATCGCGCCCATGTCCTTGATCCCGAGGTCGCGTTTGACGAGCGACTCAGCAAGGTCGCCGAGCGGCGCCATGATGGCGCCGACGACACCGAGAATGAGTGCATCGGTGAAGCTGCCATTCGTCTGCCATGGCTCGGCGATACCAACGATGTTGAAGAACACGACGGCCGCGATGGCTGCGGCGACTGCGCCGCCGATCAGTCCTTCGACCGTCTTGTTTGGGCTCACGGAGGTGAGCGGTGTTCGGCCGAATGACCGTCCCGCGAAGAACGCCCCGACGTCGTAGCCGATCGTCACGACGATCGCCGCCAAGAGCAACCCAGTGCCGTTGTCGCCAGCGAGCGCGAAGCGATCGGCCGTCTCGAGCATTGCTGCGCCGAATGAGGCCAGGCCACCGATCCACAGAATCCCGAGCAGGGTGACGCCGAGGTTCATGACCGGCATCTCGTGGGCGACGCCCGACAAATACCAGAGCATGCCGAAGATCACCGCTAAGGCGAGAATGACCGGAACAGCCTGGAGCCCACGGGTGTAGACCGCTATCGGCAGGGCCACGCTTGCCGCGAGACCGAGCAGCGTCGCCGGCTGGTATCCCGCGACGCGGAGCGCATTGAAGAACTCGCCTGCCGACAGCGCAACCATGATGACGATCAAGGCGAGCGCAACGAGCGGGCCAAGCGTGATCGCCAGGATCGCCAGCGCCAGCAAGACCACTCCGGTGATGATGGCCGAGTTCATGTCGCGGCCACCGGCGCCGACGTCGGGGTCCTCTTCGAAATAGTCGTCGGGAACCTGATCGTCGTAGGTGAAGAACCGCTCGGACGATTCGGTCGCCGCGCCGCTGCCGCCGATCTGAACGAGCGGAGGTTCACCGTCGTCGGCTGTTCCGCCGTCGAGTCCCGGGTCCCAGGTGGCGCTCGACGCCACCGGCACCGCAGCAGCAGCTGCGGGCTCCAGGCCGGACCACGCGTCGAGATCATCCCCGTCTCCGGGCTCGACATCGAGCGCCACAGTCTGCTCGCCAGACTCGGTCCACGACGCTGCGCCAGACGTCGGCTCGACGACGAGCTCGTCGTCATCGTCGCCCCAGGCTGGCGTGCCCATGGCGTGCGCTGGTCCGGTGTCGAAATCATCGACCGTTACGGTCTCGGGCTCGGCGCCCCAGGGGTCGTGTTCGAGCATCGAGGCGGCGTTGTCGCCCGCATCATCGGCGGCAGCGAAGACACTGCCGTCCGCATCATCGGCGGCAGCGAAGACACTTTCGTCGTCGTCCCCGAAGACGCTGTCGGATCCGGAGTCGGCGCCGCCGAACACGGAGTCGCCGAACGCCGACTGCTGCTCGGGCTCATCCCCGAACACGGAGTCACCCGCCGAGTAGTTCGCGTCGTCGCCGAAGACCGATGCGCCGGATACCGACTCGGTCTCGTCGAATTCGTTGTTGCTGTCCACGATGATGGAATCCTCCGGTCGAGAAGGTTACAAGAGGGTCCCTCAAGGCTCCTAAACCTCGAGGAGCTCCTTTTCCTTGGCCTCCCGCGCCGATTCGATGTGGTCCTCGTGCGCACGGGTGAGATCGTCGAGAGCTTTCTCGGCTCGTTCGATGTCGTCCTTGCCGATGCCGCCCTCCTTTTCGAGGTCCTCGAGCTCCTTACGGCTCGATCGGCGAAAGCCTCGGACTCGACCTTTGCCGTCCTCCGCCATCTGATTGACGAGCTTCACGAGTTCTTTGCGACGCTCATTCGTGAGCGGCGGGAACGAGAGGCGAAGCATCCGCCCATCCGATGTCGGCGACAGGCCGAGGTCGGAGTTGCGAATCGCCCGTTCGATCGGTTCGACATTGGCGATGTCGTGCGGGGTGATCACGAGCTGTCGTGCCTCGGGCACCGAGAATGTCGCGAGCTCCTGCATCGACATGTCGACGCCGTATGCCTCAACCGTGAGCTTCTCGACGAAGGCCGAGCTCGCCCGGCCGGTACGGATCGTGGCCATTTCGCGACGCGTGTGGCCAACGGCTCCATCCATCTTGTCCTCGGCCTCGAGGAGCACCATCTCGATCTCTTCGCTCATGTGCACCTTTGTAGTGCACAGAACCGGTGGTCAGTGCACCAGGGTGCCCACCGATTCGCCGCGAAGAATCGCTTGCACGTTGCCTTCGGCCATCAGTTCGAAGATCGCGATCGGCAAGTTGTTCTCCATGCAGAGCGTGATCGCCGTCGTGTCCATGGCCCGCAAGCCGCGCTTGACGACTTCCATATGGCTGATCTCGTCGATCTTCGTCGCCGTCGGATCGAGCTTCGGATCGGCGGTGTAGAGGCCATCGGTCTGGGTACCTTTGAGCACGGCGCCCGCCTCGATCTCGGCGGCGCGGAGTGCGGCGGTCGTGTCCGTCGTGAAGAACGGGTTGCCGGTACCACCGGCGAACACCACGACCCGCCCCTTCTCGAGGTGACGAATCGCCCGTCGTCGAATGTACGGCTCCGCGACCTGCGCCATGTGGATCGCCGACATCACCCGCGTCGATTGTCCTCTTCGTTCGAGACGATCCTGCAGCGCCAGCGCATTGATGACCGTCGCGAGCATGCCCATCGAATCGGCCTGCGAGCGATCCATGCCGGCCCCTGCGCCAGCCTGACCGCGCCAGATGTTGCCGCCGCCAACGACTACACCGATCGACACGTCGAATGCGTCCCGAACGTCAACGATGCCGTTCGCGATCGACTGAACGGTGTCGCCGTCGATGCCGTACGATTCGGGTCCTGCGAAAGCCTCACCAGAGACTTTCAGGAGAATTCGGTCCCATTTCGGCGTGGCCTTGGGGCTGTCGGACATGCGCGCTCCTGTCGGATCGAACGGTGCTGTGCTGAGTCCCGCCGGAGGATTATTCGTGGCGAACCGTGAAGTTCAGCCTCCGAGATACGCCTGGGAGAACGAGACGATGCTGCCACCACCGAGGGAGTCCTGCACGGATGTCTTGTCGCCGTTGAGGCCTTGCTCGAGAAGGACCTGATCGGCGTACCAGGCTGACAGCCGTCCTTCGACGATCTTGTCCCACGCAGCTTCGGGCTTGCCCTCTGCCTTGGTGATCTCGAGGAGCGCCTCGCGTTCGGTGGCTGCCACCGCCGGATCGATCTCGTCGCGGCTCAGGCCGATCGGCTTGGCGAAGGCGATGTGCAGGGCGACCTCGTGGAGCGTGCCCTCATCGACGCCGTTGCCGACCACGACAACGCCGTTCACCCCGCGGCCGTCCTGCTTGTGGAGGTAGGTGTCGATCGATTCGCTATCGCCGGCGGTCACCCGCGAGACGAGACCGAGCTCGATGTTCTCCTTCTTGGTGATCTGGAGTTCTTCGATCGCTGCCTGATGGGTGCCGGCGGCGTCTTCGCCATCGGCGAGCACCGAAGCGGCAACCGCCTCGACCACTGCGAGAAAGTCTTCGGACTTGGCGGCGAAGTCGGTCTCGCTCTTCAGGTGCACGATTGCCGCAGCACCGTCGCCCGACGCGATCGCGATGGCGCCTTCGGCGTTGTCACGGTCGGTGCGGGTTGCGGCCTTGGCGAGGCCCTTCTCGCGAAGGATCTTGCGAGCTTCTTCCATGTCACCGCCCGCTTCGGTGAGGGCCTTCTTCGCGTCCATCATGCCGGCGCCAGTCGCGTCGCGGAGGGCCTTGATATCGGCTACAGAGATGTCTGCCATTGGAGTGTCTTTCGGAGTCTTCGGGGGAGATAGTGGATGATCGAGGTCGGCGGGCTCAGCTGCCCGCTTCGGTGAATCCTGCAGCGGTCGCCGCTGCGGCGTCAGCGAACCAGACCTCGGCGACGGTCGCTTCGTACCAGCGGCCGTCAGGCTGGTGGAACTTCATCGAGTCGGCATTGCCCTTGACGGGGTAACCCTCGGGCATGGACCCGTCGTCGAGCGGGCCGTGGCTGCCGTCGCCGAACGGCGTTGCGGCGATCTCGGCCGCGGGAGCGGACTCCGCCTCGACGGGAGCAGCTTCAGCAGGAGCGGCCTCTGCCTCAACGGGAGCAGCTTCAGCCGGAGCGGCCTCTGCAGCCGCCTTGTCGGCAGCGATGCGGGCCTCGCGCTCGGCAGCGGCCTGCGCGGCCTGTGCCCGAGCCTGATCTTGGGCGGCGGCGTGGGCAGCTTCTTCTTCGGCGGAACGCTCGGCGGGCTTGCCCTCGACAGGAGCGCCTGCGGCCTCGGCACGCTTCGAACGGATGAAGCGTCCCTCGAGTACGGCGTCGGAGACGACGCGGCACATGAGCTCTCCGGCACGGATCGCGTCATCGTTGCCGGGGATCACGTAGTCGACGAGGTCGGGGTCGCAGTTGGTGTCGACGACGGCGACGAGAGGCAGGCCGAGCTTGTTCGCCTCGGTGACCGCCGTGTGCTCAAGCTTGGTGTCGAGTACGAAGACTGCGTCCGGCGCCTTCTTTAGATCCGCAATGCCCCCGAGGTTGCGCTCGAGCTTGGTGAGCTCGCGCGACAGCAGCAGTGCTTCCTTCTTGGGCATCGCATCGAACTCGCCGGAGTCGCGCATGCGGCGGTACTCCTGCATCTTGTCGACACGCTTCGAGATCGTCTGGAAGTTGGTGAGCATGCCACCCAACCACCGCTGGTTGACATAGGGCATCCCGCAGCGTTCGGCATATGACTGAATCGAGTCCTGCGCCTGACGCTTCGTGCCCACGAACAGCACGTTGCCGCCGTCGGCGGTCAGGTCACGCACGTACACGTAGGCGTCAGCGAGCCGATCCAGGGTCTGATTGAGATCGATGATGTAGATGCCATTGCGCTCGCCGTGGATGAATCGCTTCATCTTCGGGTTCCAACGACGGGTCTGGTGTCCGAAGTGGACGCCCGCGTCGAGGAGCTGCTTCATCGTGACGACGGCCATTGTCTGGGTCCTTTCGTGCGGTTCGGGAAAGCATCCGGGTCACGCCACAGCGGCGACCGCATCCGCCCGGATGGGTTGATCACTCACCGACCGGGAGACAACTCCGGCCGTCGGGCAGACTTTGCCCACCGCAAGGCTAGCCATCGACGAGTCGGACGACGACCTGCATCTCACCGAAGAGCAGGTTCGGGTCGATGTAGTCCCCCTCGAGCCGCGCCGAGAAGTGCGTGAGCGGTCCCGTAGTACCGATCAGATCGCCCTGATCAACCTGGTCTCCCGCGGCTATGGCGATCGTGGCAAGGGGCCCAACCGAGGTGCGGAGCCGGGTCGAGTGCCGAATCGTCACCCATCGCTGACCGGCGACCGTTCCGGCGAAGCTCACCGTTCCGGTCTGCGAGGCCCGAGCGCGACCACCGACAACAGTGTTCCATTCAATGCCACGATTGCCGGGTCCGTAGGGCACGTCGGGTGGCCGAAACGGATCTGCGATCGTTCCACCGACCGGCGGCTCGTGTGGCAAGGGTCCCCAGCCCGAAAGCCGCGCTGCTCCAGACGTCGCCGGGTCGAGGGCAGCGGTGGACACCGGTACAGACCGCGCAGCCGCGGTCGCAAGCACTGCCGATACAAACAACACGCCGCACAGTCGAATCATGTTCGAAGACATCCCCATTGGGACCACAGGGTCCACGTGGTCAGCGGGGGAAGTTCGATCGTTACCGTACGACGCGATGGCGAATCATCACGAAGCGGCCATCGCCTGCCTCGCTGTCCGAGCCGCGTCGACTTCGTCCAGGGACGCTCGGGTCAGGCAGGCGTGTATTCGTTCGCCGCCAGGCGGCTACGAAGGCGCAGCACCGACTTCGTGTGGATCTGGCAGACACGGCTCTCGGTCACGCCCAGCACGCGGCCGATCTCGGCGAGCGTGAGACCTTCGTAGTAGTAGAGCGTCAGGACGATCTTCTCGCGTTCGGTCATCGAGTTGATCGATTCGGCGAGCAGCTGCCGCATCTCTTCGACCTCGAACGAGCCAACCGGTCCGGCGCCCTTGTCGGGAATCGTGTCGCCCAGAGTCATCGAATCGCCGCGCTCGCCACCAGAGAGCATCTCGTCAAGAGCGACGACACCGACAAAGGAGATCTTGGACAGCATCGTCTCGAGCTCGTCCATGGTGACGCCGAGCTCGTCGGCGAGTTCTTCGTCGCTCGGAGCCCGACCGAGTTTCGTCTCGAGTTTGGCGTTGGCCTGCTCGATTCGCTTGGCCTTCGTGCGAACGGATCTCGGGACCCAATCCATGGACCGGAGCTCATCGAGCATGGCGCCCTTGATGCGGCTGATCGCATAGGTCTCGAACTTGTAGCCGCGACCCGTGTCGAACTTGTCGATCGCATCAATCAACCCGAAGATCCCGTACGAGACGAGGTCGGCCTGTTCGACATTTTGCGGCAGACCGGCAGCAACCCGGCTCGCCACATACTTGACCAGGGGCGAGTAGTGGACGATCAGCTGATCGCGAACCTCGCGCGTGGGGTCGGAGGAGTAGCGCTCCCACAGGGATTCGGCATGGGCTCGTTCGTGCTCGTCCACGGCTCGGGGTGTCCTCGACTGTCGTTCGTGTTGCGGATCGAGGGCTCAGGCCCTCGGGTGCGTTGATCGGTGGACTCGCTGCAATCGCTCTTTGCTTACATGCGTGTAGATCTGCGTCGTCGACAGATCAGCGTGGCCCAACAACTCCTGCACCGTTCGTAGATCGGCACCGCCGTCCAAAAGATGAGTGGCAAAAGTGTGACGTAGAGCGTGCGGATGTGTCGGATGCGCGGATCGCTTGTCGAGGATTCGTCGGACGTCGCGGGGAGTGATCCGACGGTCACGGGCGTTGACGAACACCGGCCCTCGGAACGACGTTCCGCATTCGAGATGGCGGCCGAGGGCGTCAACCGAGGGTTCGGAGAGCGGGACCTGGCGTTCTTTGTCGCCCTTGCCGATGACTCGGATTCGGGCGTTGTCGAGGTCGATGTCGGAACGGTCGAGACCGCACACCTCGCTGACGCGGAGGCCCGATCCGTAGAGCAGCTCACAAATCGCGTCGTCGCGTCGCCGTCGAGGCGCGTCGGGGTCCCCGCTGAGGCGGGGATTGTCGTCGTCGCCGAGCAGCTGGGCGAGATCGCCGTCGGGAAGCACCGACGGCAACGTGCCAGGTAACGACGGCGACGTAACCCCGATCATCGGATCGTGCTCGAGATGGCCGTTTCGGCGGTTCCAGTCAAACCAGCGACGAAGGCTCGAGACCTTCCGGGCGATCGTCCGCCGGGCGTAGTCCGATGCGTCGAGGTGCGCGAGGTACGCCCGAATCGTCCGGCGGTCGACCTCCCCCACGTTGTCGATTCCGCGGGTCGTCGCCCACTCGCTGAACGCGACGATGTCGCGCCGGTACACCGCACGCGTCGCGTCCGAGACACGAAGCAGCGATGCATCGAAACGCGCCAGTCGATCCTCCATTCTTCGAACGCTACCGCCCGCCACTCCTCGGTCGAAGGACACCCCGAGACCGAACACTGCCGGACGGCCACAGACCGTGAGAACCACCACAGAGGTTCACGAGGCGATCCGTTCGATCCATCCACCGGTGCGTACACAACGGCCGCTCAGTACGAGCGTTTCGATTGCCACTGCGACCTCGCTCGGCTCGAGATCGACACGAAGGCAGACCTGCTCGAGCAGAACGGGACTCCAACCGATCGCGTCGACAACTGCCTCGAGGGCCGGGTCGGCCTTCTCCCGAACGGTGGCATCCCCCGGATTCTCGGAGGCCGCCGACGCAGGGTTCGGGAGGCCGCCGATCATCTCGATGACGTCGTCGATGCCGAGGATTGGCACTGCGCCGTCGGCGAGCAGCCGGTTCGAGCCGCTGGCCGACGATTCGGTGATCGCCCCGGGGACTGCGCCGACGGGGACGCCACGTTCGAGCGCTTCGTCGACGGTGATCAAGGATCCTCCACGCGCATGCGATTCGACGACGACCACCGCACTCGACAAGCCCGCAATGATCCGATTGCGCGCCGGAAATCGCCAAGGTGATGGATCGGTGCCAGGCGACGCCTCGGACAGGATGGTCCCGTTCTCGGCGAGCCGTGACCACAAAGACGCATTGCGTGCTGGATACACGACATCGACGCCGCTACCGACGACGGCGACCGGTGGTGCCCCGGCGACGCTCAACGCGCCTTCGTGAGCGGCGGCATCGACCCCGAGCGCCAAGCCCGAGACGACGGTGACACCGAGTTCTGCCAGCGACGCCCCCAACTGCCACGCGATGCGGCGACCGTAGGCACTCCCCCGTCGAGTCCCAACGATGGCGACAGCTGGCGCGTCGGCTCGAAGCCGATGGCCACAGGCGAAAAGAATGGCGGGCGGCTCGGGATCGTCGAGTAACACCGGAGGCCACTCGGGGTCGCCGGCAACGAAGGTCCGGATCCCGAGCGAGGCCATGGCCGCCCATCGGTTAGCGACGTCAAAGCGCCGGGCGACCGTGCGCCAGGTGTCGATCACCTTCGGGCCGGTTCGCTCCAGAACGATCGGGGCCCCGCTGACGATTCGATGCCACGCCTGGCGCGGGTCGCCTTCGGAGATCGACAGCAGCCCTCGCAGCCTCGATGGTCCGAGCTCTGGCAGGGCGGAGAGCGCAGCAACCCAAGCGGCGGCCGGAAGCGATGAGTCGTGCTCGGTCATCGTGTCCCCCCGAACGGATCGATCCGCAAACTCATGGCCAAGCAGATCTCCCGGAGTCCGAGGGCCCCCTCATCGCCTGCGAGATCCGCGACGGTGCGGGCTACTCGACGGATCCGACCGACGCCCCGTGCCGACAGGCGACCCTGCGCAACGGCTTGTTCGAGTGTGCTCTGGGCGTTGTCGTCGAGAGCGGCAAACCGGTCGAGGGCTGGCGCCTCGATCGCGGCGTTGACGATCCCTTGTCTCGTGATCGCCCGGTCGCGCGCCTCCGCCACCCGATCCGCGACGATCGAGGAGGACGGGCCATCGGGAACGCTGAAGAGCTCAGCCGGGCTTGGTCGCTGAACCGCGACACGGAGATCGAAGCGATCCACGAGCGGTCCGGACACCCGACGGTGATATCGCGAACGCTGCGCATCGCTGCAGCGACAGGCGCCAGGCGCCCCCGACTCCCCGCATGGACACGGGTTCATCGCGGCCACCAGCACGACATCGGCCGGGTAGGTGATGCTGCGATGAGCTCGGGAGACCCGAACCTCGGCTTCCTCGAGTGGCTGGCGGAGACCGTCGAGGGCGGACGGCGCAAACTCACCAAGTTCGTCAAGAAAGAGCACACCACGATGGGCGCGAGACAGTTCGCCGGGCCGCATCGTTGTCGCTCCGCCCCCGACGAGAGACACGGTCGAGGCCGAATGGTGCGGTGCTCGGAAGGGACGGCGTCGGACGGGATGCCCATTGACCAAAGCCCCAGCTGCGCTCGAGATACGGGTGACCTCCAAAGACTCGTCGTCGGTCAGCGGCGGCATCAGTCCGGGGAGCCGCTTCGCCAGCATGGTCTTGCCCGCACCCGGCGGCCCGACCATCAGGAGGTGATGCCCTCCGGCGGCCGCGATCGTCAGCGCCTGCTTGGCCACGGCTTGCCCGCGAATGTCAACGAGGTCGACCGTCGGCGGCGCCATCTCGTCGATCGGCGGGTCGGGCGGGGCGGGCCACGTCCCCTCGCCTCGGAGACAATCGATCAGGTTCGCCAGGTTCGAGAACGGCCGGATCTGGTTGCCGAGCAGGGCTGTCTCGGGTCCGTTTGCGGACGGGACGACGACTCGTTCGGCGTCGACCGCATCAGCGAGTGGAAGACCGCCACGAACCGAGCGGATCGAGCCGTCGAGGCCCAGCTCGCCGATCGCGGCGAGCGATTCGAGTCCATCCATCGGGATTTGTTTGGACGCGGCGAGGACACCGATGGTGATCGCCAGGTCGAGAACGGCACCCGACTTTCGGAGACCGCTCGGAGCGAGGTTGACGGTGAGCCGGACCTTTGGCCACTCACCGCCCGACGATTCGATCGCGGAGCGGACTCGGTCTCGCGCCTCCCGGATCGACGCGTCGGGCAAACCGACGATCGTGAACCCGGGGAGACCTCCACCGGCGTGGACTTCGACGTCGACGGCATGGCCGCGTACGCCCAGAAGGGTTGCTGCTTGAATGCGCGCAAGCATCTGACATTCCTCGTGCCGTCCGACGAGCGGCGGCGTGTGATGACAGAAGCTCGTGAAGCGCCGAACTTCGATGCGCTGTCTGCACCCTAGGGACGCGCGCTGACAGCCCCCGAGCATCGACGTGTTCGGAGATGGTTCAGTTGCCCGTGGTGGACCAGTGCCAGGGTTCGCTCGGCAGGTTGATCAGCCCGTAGTCGGCGGCGTTGTCGGCCAGCCAGACGAAGGCTGGATCGTTGCGTGAGGTGATGAGCCGGCCGTCGCTGGTGAAGTCGACAGCGAGTCCGAGTTCGTGTTGCGACTCGCCCGGCCTTGCTGTCGGCGGTGAGCACGACGAAGCCGGCCACTCCCAGATCGCCTCCGGTGAGTCCCCGCAGTTGGCGCGTCGGAGTTCGATCTGCCTTTGGGGGTCTCGGAATCCACCACCATGGAGGTCAAACCCGCCGGCGGCGGCCGCGTCGAGAAGCGCCGCGAGATCCGGAGCCAGCGACGCTGCGACTTCGATGCCATCGACCGAAACGATGTCGAGATCCGTCAGGAGGTCGTCGTCGACGGGTTCGTCGTCGGTGACCGGAGCCGATGTGCGAGTGACCTCGACATCAGTGATCAGATACGAGACCTCCTCGTCAGCGATCAGCGGGTGCACGTCGATCCCCCACGACGTCGGATACCCGAGCGCAGCATCGAAGTCGGCGCGTACCGAGAAGTTGGCAGCGTCGAGCGCTGCTTCGAGCTGCTCGAGGTGCTCGTCGATGGTCCAGATGACGTCGAACTGGTCCGCCTCTCGAACCTCAAGAGAGACGGCGTCGATGACGTCGCCATCGATCACGGTCACGCGGATCGGGTCGACACGCAGGCAGAAACACACCCGCCTGACCGTGAACTGATAATTCAGAGCGCCGAGCTCATCCCAGGTTGATTGTGCGTCCTCGAACGCAGCTCGAATCGCCGTGCGATCCTCGATGTTTCGAATCACGACGAGACGCTCATCCGACGCGATCTCGACAGGGAGGCCGACGATCTCATCGAAGGTCACCGAGCCGCCCGCCGCAACCGTCTCCGACGCGAGCGCAAAGAGCCCCTCGGTGTCGAGCTCCATCGTCACCTCGGTGTCGCTATGCACCCCATCGGCATCGACCCGAACGAACTGGCCAAAGCCGAAGACGCAACGGGTCTCGGCGTTTATCCCCGCCATGTCGGGAACCTCATCAGCGGCCTCAGGGTCGGCGTCGGCGAAGTCTCGATCGGCCAGATCGAGCTCGGCAGGATCGACGACCGGGTCGCCGGCCGCCACGTCAGGGGCGATCCCCGGCGGCTCATCGATGCAGGTATCGACCTCGATCTCATAGACGTATTCGACAATGCCCGAATCGTCGAAAAGCGCCCGCGCGTTGAGCAGATCGCGAGCGCCGGGTTCACACTCGCGAACGCGTCCGACTCCGGAATCGGCGCAGAGGTCCGCGCCAGCGCCTCCTGTCATGCGGTCTCGGCCCGGACCACCGAACAGCAGATCGTCGCCGTCGCCGCCGATCAACCGATCGCGGCCCTTCTTTCCGACGAGCGTGTCGGTATCGTCGCCACCACGAAGCTCGTCGGCACCTCGTCCGCCAACCAGCCGATCTGTGCCGGGACCGCCCACGAGGACGTCGTCGCCGTCCTGGCCACGCAACACGTCATCGCCGTCGCCGCCCAACAGGACATCATCGCCTCCCCCGGCGCAGATCACGTCGTCGCCGGGTGTTCCGACGAGCACGTCGTTTCCTGGGGTGCCCGTGATGGTGCACTCCGGCGGACCGACTTCGCTCGCACTTGCGGTCGCAAACGGAGCGAACGCCACCAATAACAGCAGTACTCCGAACAGCTCCGGGCGTCGACCTCGGCGTATGGACAGTGACCTCATTGGCACCTCATCTCGGGCGCCCGCGCCACGACCCTAGCCCATGCTCGGCTACTGCCGACCCCGCCACGGCTGCCCGTCTGTAATGAGAGGGTCAGACCCTCTCATTACAGACACGGTCCCTACAGATCCTCGGCCTGATCAGGGGCGGGTCGTCCGAAGGCCAACTACAGCGCTTCTCGCGTGTAGCGGACGACGGCGTCGATCTCGTGTTCGGCGAGGACGTCAGCGAAGCGGGGCATCGTGCCGCGACCGTTGACGACGACAGAGCGTTGTTCGGCATCGGAGAGGCGAGCTTCGATATCGGTCAGGGGGCGGCCGATGCCACCGCCTCCTGACGAGCCGTGACACGACGCGCAACGAGCTCGGAAGATCTCGCTGCCCTCGATGAGCTCGGCGTCGGCGTTGGCGGGGAGTTCGGGCGCTTGTGAGCAGGCGGTTGCGAGCATGGTGAACGCAAGCGCAACGGCGGCGATTCGGGGCACGTCTGGACGATATCGGGGCACACCAATCGACGTCTGCCGGACCCATACTGGGGGCGATGGGATTCGACCCGAATCGACCGCAGCGCAAGACGCCGTTCGACTACGTGTTCGTGGCCGGGGCGATCCTCGCCGGTGTCGCACTGTTGCTCTGGGCGTTCTTCGGCTGAACCCGCGTAGCCGCATCGGCAACAGCGGTCAGAACGCGGATTCGAAGACCTCGATCTCCCGACCGACAACCGCGACGACATCGAATCGGACCTCGATCGACTTCTTGCCGTTCTCCCGGAGCCACGCCGCCGCAAGCCGGCGGATGCGTTGCTGCTTCTCCCAATTGACCGCTTCGGCCGGACTACCCCACCGACGAGAGCTGCGGGTCTTCACCTCGACGAACACGACCGTGCGGCCGCGGGCAACGATGAGGTCGAGTTCGCCTCGGCCGGCGCGCCAGTTCTGATCAAGAACGACCCACCCTCGCTGTTCGTACCATCGCGAGGCGAGATATTCGCCCTGTCGGCCGAGCCGTTGTCTGGTCTGTGTCATGGTTCGGCACATTACGAAGGTCCTGTGACAGGCATACTCGGGCGAGTGAATCGTGTTCCGGCGCATCTGCTCGTCTTCGTGACGTCGGGGCTCGTCCTCGTGATCGAGATCGCGGCCGGGCGGTTGATGGCGCCCTACATCGGCGTGTCGATCGACGCATTCACCGGAATCATCGGCACCATCCTCGCAGGGATCGCCCTCGGGGCCTCGGTCGGTGGTCGGCTCGCCGATCGACAGGACCCCGCCCCGCTGATCGGCCGCGCCTTGGTGATCGGCGGTGGGCTGACGATCTTGTCGGTGCCGATCGTCGTGTCGCTCGGCCCGTCGACCGGTCCGGGACCCGTCGGCATCGTGGTGCTCACGGCGGCCGCCTTCTTCGCCCCTGCGGCGGTGCTCAGCTCGATCGCCCCGATGGTCACCAAGCTGCGGTTGGAGGATCTCGATGATTCGGGTTCGGTCGTGGGCGATCTGTCGGCTGCGGGCACCGCGGGTGCATTGATTGGCACCTTCGGAACCGGGTTCGCCCTGCTTGCCTGGTTCCCCGTCCGGGCACTCATCATCGGGGTCGGCGTTCTCCTCGCCCTCGCCGGAGTAGTTCTGACGATTCGGGGCGGTCGACGCCCGGACGTGGCCGAGATGGCCGTGGTGATCGTTGCGGCCATGATCGGGATCGGCATGGGATCACCGTGCGATCACGAAACCGAATACCACTGCGTTCGGATCGTCGCCGACGACGATCGTCCGGGTGGCCGGAGTCTGCTGCTCGATCGGCTTCGCCACGCCCATGTGGATCTCGACGACCCAACCCACCTCGAGATCCGGTACGTGCGCCTTCTCGCCGCTGCATCCGACACGTTGCCCGACGGGCCAATCGACGTGCTGCACGTCGGCGGTGGCGGCTTCTCGATGCCCCGCTGGTTGACGGCGACCCGGCCGGGATCAACCCACACGGTGCTCGAGCTCGACACCGAACTCGTCGACATCGCGCGAGACGAACTCGGGCTCGATGATGCGGGAGCGATGGAGATCTTGACGGGCGATGCCCGGCTCCATCTCCCCGGTCTCGACACCAACGGGTACGACCTGGTGATCGGCGATGCCTTCGGAGGCGACGCGGTGCCCTGGCATCTGACGACGCTCGAAGTCATGACCGAACTGCGACGGGCGCTTCGGCCCGACGGCGTGTTCGCGATGAACGTGATCGATCGCTCGCCGAACGCGTTCGTCAATGCCGAGGCCGCAACGGTCAGCGAGGTCTTCGACTGGGTCGGTCTGATCGAACCGTCGAATGGGACCGATGCCGGCCGAGTCAACCAGATCGTGCTCGCTGGCTCGTCACCGATCTCTCCGATGATCGACGCCGAGGACGGCCGGCAGCTCGCACCGGACGAGGTCGCTGCGCGCCTCGACGGGGCACAGGTCCTGACCGACGACTTCGCTCCGGCCGATCAGCTGATGGGCTGACGAACGTGTTCTCCTGGCGGATCAGAGATCGATCGAACCGGTGGAGACCGCCGTGGTGGTTGAGCCAACCGAGTCGGTGATCTCGACGGTGACATACCACTCGCCGCTGCCGACCAGGTTGGACGGCACCGTCCAGTTGAACGCGTTCTTGCCTTTGCGAACCGAACGGTTGGCGATGATCTGACCGCCCGTGCCGTCGTCGTTTCGGGTGAGCCGCACAACGGCTCGAGAAAGCTTCTCGAATCCGGCATCTCGGAAGACGATCCGGAACGTGCCATCGGTTCGGGGTTTGTCGTTCTCGGCGATCCGGATCCAGTCGACGAAGAACCGGCGCGCCCCTTCGTCTTCGTGTGGGTCGAAGCGGACGAGTTCGATCTGTTGGCCGTCCCAGGCTCGAGGTGCGCCGCCTTCAACGAGCTCGTTGGGGGTGAGACCGTCGAGGTCGATCGTGATCGTGTTCCAACCGGGACTGACGACGATGTCATCGCTCACCCGGACTTCGCCGGCGGTGGTGCGCCAGACGAGGCGGGCGTTCATCCCGCCGCCCGAGTCAGCGGTCAGGCCGAAACCGCCTTCGTAGAAGACGCGGGCACTGAAGTTGGTGAACCGAGAACCGTCGATCGGTTGGTTGGCGACGAGGGGCAGTCGGAAACCGGAGTCGGAGAGGTCCGGACTCGTGTTTGTTCCGACGAGCATCCCGTCGGACAGTGTCCAACTCATGTTGCGGGTGAGGTCCACGTCGGATGCGGTGGTGTAGTCCCAGGCATCGCCGCGGATCAGCTCGTCGTACGAGGCCCCACCGAGCGCGTCGGGTTGGATGACTTGGGGGCGAGGACGCCGATTGACGATGATCCGGCGGACCTTGGAACGGACGCCGTCGGCGTCGACGGTGTAGACGAAGTACCAGCCGGCCGCCATCGAGTCCGTGTCGAAGCGGACGGCGTCGCCGGTCTCGGACAGCACGCCCCACGAGGGGTTGTCCGGAGTGTTGTTGGACGGCAGACGGTCTCGGTCCCAGTACAAGGTCGTGCCTGGTGACCATTCGCGTGGAAGGACACGGACGCCGCTCGTCTCCGGCTTGTAGAGACGGATGAAGTCGATCTCGATATCGCCGCCGCGGGCCGTTGGCGTGACGACGAGGCCGCGGATTTCGCCAGCCCACTCGACGGGACCCTTGGTCGGATCGTTCTCCAGGCGCATCACATAGGTATGCCAGCCTTCGTTGACCCGGAAGCCCATTGCGCCGCGGCACTCCTGGAGCAGTTGCCCACAGTCGTACCAGCTGACCTGGGCGGCCGTGCTCGGTGCGCCAGTCATGCGCATCCGGATCGAGAAGTGGGTGTAGTGATCGGCGTCGATCGGGGTGGTCTGACCGTCACGCCCGTTGGGGATTGCGTTCCACGACTGGATCGGCCGGATATAGGCCTGGGGCTCTGCGGTGCCCTTCCATCGTCCCTGTTCGAACCGAACGTTGGTGAAGCCCTTGTGGTTGAGGCCATCAATGATCGGCAGGTCGACCTCCGCCGACATCTCCCACGGATTGGCGAGAGCCAACGAGGCATAGTCCTCGGCTTCGGCGATGACTTTGTGCGAGACCTTCGGAGGAAGCGGCTGGGTCTGAGCCCCGACGGCTGGGCTGGCGGCTGCCATGAGCGAGGCCACCACGGCGAACGCGACGAAACGAGCAATACGGGTTCGGGTTGATGTCACGGACGAATCCTCGAGATCTGATCGGCACCCACGCCGACAGGGACGGTACCGCAGCATCGTCAACGAGTCGCTTCGGCTTGAGCCCAGTCGCTGGCGGGTGACCGACTCGCCGCGAAGTTGTTATTGATGCGTGCCTGACCCCACGTCAATCGAGGGCAGGGCCGACCACGCGATCCTCCCAAGTGCGAGGGAACGAGAGTTGGGTGGTCGTACCGGGGAGTTCGTCGGTGCCGTCGCCGTCGGTCATGGTGATCGAGCCAGACAGTTCGGTCGTGACGAACGTGTTGACGAGGGTGAGACCGAGGCCACGTGCTTCGGCGAAGTCGAACCCTTCTGGCGGGCCCTGACCGTTGTCGGACACCGAGACCCGGAGCTCGTGATCGTCGGTGTCGAAGTCGACGCGGACTCGCCGTCCTCCGTCGGGGTGGACGTGGTCGGGGAAGGCGTGATCGACAACGTTTTGGATCAGTTCGGTGAGCACGACGGCGAGCGGGATCGACCGAATCAGCGGGAGACGTCCGGCATCGCCGGTGATTTCGAAACGGATCGGATCGTCGCGCGATCCCAGACCCTCCTCGATCATGCGGACGAGAGGTTTGGCAACATCGAGGAACGGGGCGTCGTCGCCCGAAGCATCTTCGGCAGCGTCGTTGGCAAGGGTCTCGTGCACGATCGCGATCGCCGCGATCCGACGAACCGACTCGTCGAGTGCGGCTCGTCCCTCTTCGCTCTCGACGCGGCGAGCTTGGAGGCGGAGCAGCGACGAGATGGTCTGGAGGTTGTTCTTCACCCGATGATGAATCTCTCGAATCGTTGCGTCCTTGGAGAGCAGCAGGCGGTCACGCCGCTTGAGCTCGGAGATGTCGCGCACCAACACGAAGGCACCATCGACCACTCCCTTCTCGAGCAGCGGGATACATCGGGAGGTAACGGTCACTTCATCGCCGCGTTCGAGCTCTTGGGTGACCCCTTTGCAGAGGGCGAATGCACTGCGCACGAACGAGTCGTCGAGGCCGATGTCGGCGAGACGCTGTCCTGCGGGGCTGCGGTGGATGCCGAGACGGTGCAGGGCCGAGACCGCGTTTGGCGATTGAAAGGTGACGCGCCGGTCGGCGTCGAGCACGAGCACACCATCGCCGACGCGGGGCGCGCCATACTGCGGGTCGCCGGATCCGACAAACGGAAAGATGCCGTCGCTCACCATCTGCAGGAGCCGATCGGCGAGGGCGTTGTAGGTGGTTTCGAGCTGGATCTGTTGACGCTGAGTGACTTTGCGCTCGCGCAAGACGACGCCGAGCTTGTGGCCCTCGAACCAGAACGGGGCGGCCAAGATGTCGGCTTCGCCTTCGGGAAAGTGTGGGCCGAACGCGACTCGACCTTGCACGAGCTCTTCGTTGCGCCAGGCGTCGGCGACGAGGGGGCGGTTGTCGGGGCGGTGGCGGTCGCCGATCGGGTCGTGGGTGTAGAGCGTGGGTGACGTCGATGGGCGGACGTTGGCGAGGACGATGAAGGGCGGATCGTCGGAGTCGACGTTGGGCGAGGCCACCGGGGCGAGCAACAGCACGTCGGCGAGAGCGAGGTCGGCGATGAGGCTCCACGTGCGAAACAACCGCTGCATGTGGCGAACACCGTCGGAGTCGAAGCCGGCGACGTGGCGTGCGAGTTCGACGGGCGAAGCCATGGCGTGGACCCTATTCGCCGAGCAGAGTTCGGCCGAGTTCTTCGAGCGCGTCGACGGTGGTCGGGGCGTCGAGGAGCCGGGGCACGGTGACGACCCGTTGGGCGGGGATGTCGTCGATCAGTGCTCGTTGGGCTCGAGCGACGGTGGCGCGTTCGGCCACGTAGTCGGCGCCGGGTGCGAGCAATGCGGTGTGGGTGGCGTTGAACGGTGACGATGTCGAGGACTGGCCAGTGATGCGTTGGGCAACGTCGATGACCTTGGCGTCGGCGAATACGTCGGGTTCGACCCCGTTGACGACGACCCCGTCGAATCGGAGTTCGCGTTCGCCGAGCTCGGCGGACAGCGTCTGCATGCGGTCGAGGACTTCGTTCGTTGCAGCGGTCACGGCAACGAACGCCGAGCTGTCGGCGGCGAGGCGGTCGGCCACCGCAGCCGTACGGTCGACCATACCGGGCACGACGGGTTGCATCAGCTGGAAGAACTCGACGATGTCGCCGAAGAACTCGGCGCCCAACAGTCGATCGGCGAACGTGGCGAACGTCTTCGAGGCGGCGGTGCCGACCACCGATCCTCCCCCGGTGCCGGTGAGCCAGCCCAGCAACGGACTGGTGAAGAACGACTCGACGCGTGCCGGGGCATCGAAAAAGTCGAGCGCGTTCTGCGAGGGTGGTGTGTCGACGATGATGAGTCCCCAACGGTCGTCGTCGATGGCGTCGGCGAGCCATCCGAGCGCGGCGTAGTCGTTGCCGTGCACGAAGGTGTCGGCGATACGGCGGTACACGGGATTGGCATGCACGCGTTCGGCGGCCTCGGCGGTCGTGACCGCGGCGACGAGATCGTCCCAGGCGGGCCCCGGGTCGAGCATGGCGGCATGCAGGCCGCCACGGACCTGGACAGGGTCATTGCCGTCGATGTCGACGCCGAGGGCCGTGGCGAGCCGGCGCGCCGGGTCGATCGTGAGGACCAACGTGTCACCCTCGACCCGCTCGGCGGCGGCGAGCCCGAGTGCGGCCGACACGGTGGTCTTGCCCACTCCCCCAGCTCCGGCGACCACGATGATCTCGTTGCGCGCAACGAGATCGGCGAGGTCGTGGACTCCTGCGCCAGGCTCAGCGCTGCCCGTGGGTGTGGTGCCAGCAGGTTTGGTGCCCTTGGGTTTGGCGGCATTCATATCGGGAGCTCGTCGGCGATCGCGTGGCGAACCGTGTCGACGATGTCATCGACGACGCCGAGTTCGGGGACGTGCAGGATGTCTACGCCGGTGGGCAGCGATTGACGGAGTTGGCGGTCGATCGCCGAGGCAATGTCGGCGCGGGCCAGGCCGATTTCGACCGCGTCGAGTAGGCCGTCGGCGCCGTGAGTGAGTTTGGCCGGGCGCTCCGTCAGCAGGGCGTCGACTTCGGCACGCTTGGACCGGGCATAGAGCTGGGGCCGGGTGCGATTGACCACGACCGACGCCAGCCGGGCTGGCGTCGTGGCGTGCAGCGCATCGACGAAGTCGAGCGTTTCGGCCACCGGGACCTCTTCGGCGAGCGTCACGTTGACGATGCCCGTGAAATCGGCGTCGCCGAGCATGTCGATCATCCAACCGGTCTCACGATTGATGCGCCCGATCGGCGCAATCTCCGCAACGTTGGCGGGGGCGGCGAGCTCGCCGAGCAGGTGTCCGCTCGAGGCCGAGTCGACGACCACGAGGTCCCAGTCGCCGGTGCGGGCCTCGTGGGTGCACTTGCCGATCAGCAACAGCTCGCCAACGCCGGGGGCCGCGTCGGCAACGAAGGAGAACGCTCCCGCCACGGGTCCCGCAACAGCGCCGAGCGGGCCGAGCTGAACTCGGACGAACTCGTCGAGTGAGGCGGTCCGTTCGATCTGCAGGACGTGTAGGCCGACCTCGACTTCGGTCGCGTCGAAGACCGGGCGCACGCCGAACATCCCGGCGGCGCCGGGGCTGCCGTCGGCCGAAATGAGCAGCACGTTCTTGCCCGTCGAGGCCGCCAACGAGGCAGTGGCTGCAGCGATGGTGGACTTGCCGGTACCGCCCTTGCCCCCGATGAACAGGAGCCGGCGGTCGAGCAGGGTCACGTCGTCGTCAGGTCGAACGAGGTGGGTTATGGGCCGTCGTGGCTCAGCCGAAGCCGATCGGACGGTTGGCGTCGTCGCTGCCGATCTCGACGTAGCTGATCTTGTCGGATGGCACGGCGACGCGGTTTCCCTTGCGATCTTCGAGCCAGAGCACCGCTTGTTCGCCGGTCAGGGCGGCCTCGACCGCAGCCTGAACGGTGGCGACGTCGATGTCGTCGGCCATTTCGAGGGCGACTTCTTTGGGGGTGTAGGTCACACCGATACGAACATCCATCACGCTTCTCCGTTCATCCATTCAGGAGGTTGAGTTTGGAGGTGTAGCGCTTCTTGGGCGCCATCTCCACGTCGATCTTCTCGGCCATGGCGGCAAAAACCTGACCGGCTTCGGACTCGGGGGCCATCGCCGCAATGGGCTTGCCTGCGTCGGAGCCTTCGCGCAGCTCGGGAATGAGCGGCACGTTGCCGACGAGCGGCACGTCGAGGCGGTCGGCGAGCTCTTGGCCGCCACCAGCGCCGAAGAGGTAGTACTTCTTGCCGTCGTCGCCGGTGAACCAGCTCATGTTCTCGATCACGCCGTGCACGTTGAGGTTGACCTTCTCGGCCATAAACGCCGCACGCTGGGCGACCCGTTGGGCGGCGGGCTGCGGTGTGGTCACGACGTACAGCTCGCTGCGCGGGAGGAACTGGGCGAGCGAGAGCGAGATGTCACCGGTGCCGGGTGGGAGGTCGATGAGGAGGTAGTCGGGGTCGTTCCAGTAGACGTCGGTGAGGAACTGCTCGAGCGCCTTGTGGAGCATCGGGCCACGCCAGATGACCGGCTGGTCTTCTTCGGCGAAGAAGCCCATCGAGATGGCTCGCACGCCGTGGGTCTCCGGTGGGATCAACATGTCGTCGATCACGGTGGGGGCTTGTTGGATGCCGAGCATGCGCGGGATGGAGAAGCCCCACACATCTGCGTCGACGAGGGCGACCGACTTGCCACGCTGACCGAGGGCGATGGCGAGGTTGGTGGTGACCGAGCTCTTGCCCACACCGCCCTTGCCCGACGCAATGAGCAGCACGCGGGTGCGGCTGTCGGGGTCGGCGAACGGGATCGCCCGGCCTTCGGCGTGACCGTGAGCGGCTTGACTGCCGGCGGTGGCGCCCGGGTTGCCGTGAACGAGCTCGCGGACCGCAGCACGTTCTTCGTCGTTCATCACGGTGAAGTCGACCGAGGCCGTGGCTCCGAGCGCACCGATAGCGTCGGAGACCCGGGTCTGGATCTCGTTGCGGAGCGGACAACCGGCGATCGTGAGGGCGATCTGGCCGAGATCGACGATGCTGCGAAACAGCTCGGGATCCTCGACCGGACGCAGCGCGTCGATGACCTGCTCTTCGGTGATGGACATGACTCCGAGGCTACCGATCACCTATGGGGAACAGGATGCTGTTCGACGACTTGTCGACAACCGCCTGGGTCCACGGTCACCCGAGGACCCCAGACCTTCGCTTGACTCGATCGGGGCTTGTTAGCCTCGCGACATGCTGGACAAGTTGCCTCAAGCAATGATCCTCATCGGTGGGACGATCGGCGTGGGCTCGCTCGCCGCCAAGACGTTCTCGGACCACGCCTTCCTTGACTACTGGTACGTCTTCAACGGCATCGCCATTGCCGGGTTGCTGTGGTACACCAGCCGCCGACAGCCCGAAGCATCCGACGACGCAACGCTCCCTGACTAGCTGTAGATCCCATTGAGGTTGTTCAGTCGTCTTCGTGGTGAAGGCGGCTGA
>JAHDDK010000046.1 GCA_020629375.1 Acidimicrobiales bacterium | reverse complement strand
CATGGTCGCGATCACGTTGCCGATGCCGTCTACTTCGATGTCGAGGCCGAGCTCACGCATCCACGTGACCACGAGATCGCGGCCGTCGCGGTCCTCGTCGGTCAGCGCGAGGCGGGCGCAACCGTCGGTGCCCTCGATCGCGCCGATGGCGCCGAGCTCGGCAAGCCGGCGCAGAAGTCGATCTCCATCGATGCGCATCTGGCGAGTTTACGACGCCACTACCCCGCCGTCTGATTGCGCATTCTGCTGTTCACATTTCTGGCTTCGCCGGGCCGCTTCCCTTGTGGAACCACGACACCGAGAAGGCCAACGTGCAGATGAACTCGGTCCAGTACAAGGCACGATCCGGGCCGCTGACCGCCATGCTCACTCCGAATGCCACCAGCGCCATCACGATCGTGGAGCCCATCGCAAAGTGAAGCCGGGCATCACCGAAACGCTCCGCCGCGTAGTCCCCTTCGGCGAAGGCGAAGGCAAGCAGTGCGAGACACATGATGAACACCAGTGCACTCCCGAAGTGGATCTGGTTCGTCAGCGATGGCCCGACCCACTCCTGCCATGCCGTGTACTCGATCCCCGATCCTTCGGGCTGCGCCGTCGGGAACAATGCGACCGCGATTGCGGCAAAGCCGCCGACGGTCGACATGACGAACTCACGGCTGTACTTCTGCTCGACCTCGTTCTGCTCGTTCCACTTGTACGCCGCAAGAAAAACTCCCATCGCACACAGCGAGCCGACGAAGATGTCGCGGCCACTGGTCCAGTAGTACGCACTGAACGAACTCTGTCGGGCCGCTTCTGCACCCTCGACCTCGTCGACAAAGAGATGGAGAATCACGGGCATCGCCACCCCGATCACGCCCACCGCTCGCCGCTGGTGCAGGTACGACCTGACGTAGTTGTAGCCGTTCTCGTTCTGCCGCTGCTCTCGAGGAATCGGCTTCGCCGTGCCGAAAAGCCAGTCGAACTTCTGCGAGAGCTTCACGAGCGCTCCGTATGTGTTGGTCATGTTCCCGCCAGTCATCTCAGAGCTTTGCGAACAGACGTTGCGCCTGCTCCGCGGCCTTGACCCGAACTTCGTCGGCATCGACCCGTGTGGGCTGTCCATCGCGGAGCACCGGCTGTCCATCGATGTCCACATCGATCGCCCGAATGCCCGTGGTGAAGGCAACATGCCAGGGCTCGGGCGTCGGATAGCTCCACGTCACCTTGTCGTCCCGGGCTTCAGGAAAGAGGTCCCAACCTCGTGCAAGCCACGACCATGGGGCATCGGGCGAGGTGGAGATGTCATCCTCGCGCAACCGGACGTAGGCGAGCCGAAACTCGTCGAACATGTCGGCGCCGATCCCGTCGGTGCCCAGGGCAATCGGGTTGTCGAACCGCAACGGCCGGGCGTAGCCGACCGAGTTGTTCATGTTGGACCGGGGGTTGTGCACGAGCGTCCCCGACAGCCCATGGTCGTCGGGCAGGTGTACCCCGTGGATGAGCAGCCAGTCGTCGGTCGTCAAGCCGGCGAGACGGCCGGGCGCATCGATGTCGTCGACTCCCTCCGCAACATGGATGTGCACACCGACACCGAACTCCTCGCCCATCGCCGCTGCCGCAGCGAGCGTCTCCTCCGAGCAGGTGAAGCTCGCATGTGCGCCAACTCGACCTCGTCCGCCTTCGGACAAGAACCGGCGGTTCTCCTCCAAGCCCCGACGAGCGCCATCGGCACCGTGACGGTCGGTCACGCCATATGCGCAATCGACGCGCACACCCACCTCGGCGCAGGCGTCAGCGATGACCGACAGCGACCCCTCGATGGCATTCGGCGATTCGTGATGGTCGATGATCGCCGTGCATCCCGACTGGAGCGCTTCGAGCGCACCGAGCTTCGCTGACCATTCGAGTATCTCGAGATCGAGAGCGGTGTCGAGTCGCCACCAGATGTTCTCGAGAATCCCGAGGAAGTTCTGCGGATCCGCGGGCGGCGCGGGCATCCCGCGAGCGAGCGCCGAGTACAGATGATGGTGGGCGCATACCAGCCCCGAAGTCACACCAACGGACATGCGCCCCAGTCTGGTCGATCAGTCGATCTCCATGGCGCCGAGACGCCACGTCGTGAGGCCGAAGCCGACCAGAGCGGTCGCCACGACGGCGATCGTCGCCTGGGTCGGGCCGACACTGTCGATCAATCGGGCGCCGGAATCGGTCGTCGATCGCAGGATGGTGGTGGCATACGTGCGGATGGCGAGTTGCGCCATGCCGTCACTCAGCGACGCGAGGAACCCCTCCCACACGAGGATGTAGCCCAATCCCCAAGCGAGGGCCCGAGTCGTGACCAACCCGAGCAGGGTGAACAACGCGCCGTAAGCGACGATGGCGAAGACGCCCGCAAGGACGGCGGCGACCACCGACGTGCCGGGCAAGGCAGCCGCCATACCGGCGAGCGGAACCAGCGTCAGTGGCGCGACGACGAGCAGCCCGGCGAGCAGCGCCGCACACGTGATCTGCCAGCGTCCGATCGGCCTCAGCCAGAAGTACACGAGATTGCGATCGTCCCGGAACGTGCCGAGCGTCGCCGACGTCACGACGAGAACGACCAGCGGAACGAACACGGTGAAGCCGAACTCCTCGAGGAACGCGAGACCGTTCGCCGAGTCGTTGGCGTCGTCGGACCCGATCAGGACGGCGATCACCAGGCCGAGGACACCGATCGACGACATAGCGAGCAGGCGCCCTCGGGTGGCGACGGCACGGATGATGCGAGCGGTCATGGCCGCAAGAGGGGTGTTCATGATCAGCGTCCCACCAGGTACTTGAAGACGGATTCGAGATCGTCGTCGAGAGGACGGACCTCGTCGAGTGACGCGTCGCATCCCTGCGCCGCTCGGGCGACGATTCGACGGAAGGCATCGACGTCGTCGGTGTCGACGAGCACAGAGCCGTCGTCGGCGATCGATACGCCGCGAGCTCCGTCGGCTTCGAGCAGCGCTCCGGCGAGTCGGCGTGGTTGGTCGCTGCGCACGCGGATGCGGTGGGGGCGGTCGTCCATCAGTTCGCGAATCTGGTGGAAGTCACCCTGCGCAGCGAGTCGTCCTTGTGCGATGACGAGCACGTTCGAACCGAGTCGTTCGACTTCGTCGAGCACGTGACTCGACACGATCACACACGATCGGGTGCCGAGGTCTCGGATGAGCGTGATCATGTCGAGGCGCTGCCGCGGATCGAGGCCGGTGAGCGGCTCGTCCATGAGTACGAGGTCCGGGTCGTGCACGATCGCTTGGGCCACCTTGACGCGTTGTCGCATGCCTTTGGAGTAGGTCGCGATCGGCCGGGTGTCGTCGGGGTCCATGGCGACACGGGCGAGTGCCGCACGGGCCGCTTGGTCGGGATCATCGAGGCGGTTGAGGATCGCCGCGAGCCGGACGAACTCGATGGCTCGTTGTTCGGCGAAGAGCTCTTCTTGTTGCGACACGAGTCCGATCCGGCCACGGGTGGAGCGATCGACCCGAGGGTCGGCCCCGAGCACAGAGATCGCTCCCTGCGATGGTCGGGTCAAGCCAGCGAGCATCCGCAGCGTTGTCGACTTGCCGGCGCCGTTGGGGCCGAGCAGAGCCGTGACCCCGGGGTAGACGACGAAGCTGACTTCCGAGACGGCGACGACGTCGCCGAACCACTTGGAGACACCGTCAAGCCGAACGGCCGGAGCGGTAGGCGGGGGTGGCGGTGGAACGGGGGTGCTCACTTGGTGACCTCCACTCGGGAGTAGCTCACCGCAGTGATGGCTGCACTCACGCCAGCGACGACGAGGTAGGCGGCGACCACCTGCCAGCGTTCGACGTCGAAGGGGCGTTCGAATTCTTCGCCGAAGATGACTGCTGCGAAATCGCCGGGGAGGGCGATGATGTTGCCGAGCGCGAAGTGATCCGAGAGGGTGTCCATGCTGGCGAGCGTTTCGGACACGACGCCACTGGCGATCAAGACCATGGCGATCCCGGCACTGGCGAAACCCGCACGCTTGGTGAGGCTGGCGCCGGCCATGCCGATGAGCGTGAACAACAGCGCAATCAGGACGCCCGTCACGAGGATGCGTCCCGCAAGACCGAGGATCGTTCCCACCCCTTCGGGCCCGATGCCAGCCGCCCAGTATCCGATGAGCAGGAAGAACACCGGGAACATCGTCACCAGCGACAGGCAGAACAACAGCGCCCCACCCTTGGCGGCCAGGTACTGCGGTCGTTGCAAGGGTGAGGCCATGTAGAGCCCGAACATGCCGGTGCGCCGGTCGGAGGACAGAAGCTCGGGAGCGACGAACGCCGTGAACAAGGTGATCGCAATGCCGACGACACCGAAGTAGCTGGCGTAGTCGGCCACCACCTCGCGGGCGATGTCGCCGGGGATCAGCACAGCAACGGTCATGAAACCGAGCGCCGGCACGTAGGCGATGAAGATCGTGGCGAGCGGAACGATCTTGTAGCGGAACTTGCGTCGAAGCCCGAGGGCTCGCTGCACCGACGCCTTGAAGACCGACAGCATCGACGTGCCCAGTCCACCTCGTGGGCCGGTGTACGCGCGGTAGCCGCGGTCGTAGATCTCGGTGGTGGTCATGTCGTGGCTCCGATGTTCTCGAGGAACAGATCTTCGAGCGACTGTTCGGCGCTCGTGAGGCGACGGATCGGGGCGTCGGCGACTACGGAGGCGTCGCGTACCGCGAGTGCGAGTGCGGCAGGGTCCAGAGTGTCGGAGGCGACCTGTATCCGCTCGCGTTCGGCTCGAGCCTGCACCCCTCGGCTCGTGAGCGCCGCCAGCATCGCATCGACGTTGTCGATCACGTCGACGGTCATCCCGCCGCCACCGGCGCGAAGTTCGTCGATCGGTCCCGCAGCGACGGTGCGGCCTCCGGCGAGGATCACGACGTTGTCGGCGATGCGTTCGACCTCTTCGAGCAGGTGCGACGACAGCACGATGTCGATGCCGTACTCGGAACCGATGCGTCGGATCAGCGCCAACATGTCGTCGCGTTGCACCGGGTCGAGGCCATCGGTCGGTTCGTCGAGCAGCACCAGGTCGGGGTCGTGGGCGATCGCTTGGGCGAGCTTCACTCGCTGGCGTTGGCCGGTGGACATCGTGCCGACTGGACGGGCGCGTTCTTCGCCGAGGCCGACGAGCCACAGGGCGTCGCTCGAACGCGTCGTTGCCTCACGACGAGGCAGCCCGTGGACTTCGGCGATGTGGCGCACGAGGTCTTGTGCGGCCATGTCTTGGGGGAGATCGTGGTGCTCGGGGCTGTAGCCGATTCGCTGCCGCAGTTCGGGCCCGGCGATGGAGGGGTTTTCGCCGAGCACCCGAATGTGGCCGCTCGTGGGCCGATGCAGCCCGAGCACCATGCCGAGGAGGGTGGTCTTGCCGGCTCCGTTGGAGCCGAGCAGGCCAGTGACGCCCGGGCGAACGGACACGTCGAGGCCGGAGAACACCGATGTGGCTCCCCAGCTCTTCGTGACGCCCGCTGCGTCGATGATCCCTGATCCGTCGGTCATGGGTTCAGCCTGCCACGGGCAGAACCGGTCGCCCATCGGGGGTGACCCCGATTGCACCCTGAGATCAATCCACCATTCGGCCGACGCCAGCCCGCAGGTCATCCATGGCCGTCGGGTCCTCGCCGACCACTTCGAGGTAGGCCTTGATCTTCGGCTCGGTGCCACTGGGCCGAATGGCGACCCGGCCTCCGTCCAACTCAAAGATCAACACGTCCGACGACGGGAGCGCATGGCCTGCCTCGAAGTCCTCGATGCCGGTCACGGCAAAGCGGCCGATCGCCGCAGGCGGCGCAGCTCGGAGGCGTGCCATCAGTGCGGTCATCCTGGCCATCGGATCCTCGCCTTCGTACCGGACGGCGACCTGGCTGGTGCGGTGCACACCGAATTCGTCGTGGAGGGCGGCGAGGCCTTCGCTGACGCTCGATCCGAGAGCGGCCAATCCCGATGCCATGTTGGCGAATACCGCTGCTGCAGAGATTCCGTCCTTGTCTCTGACCATCTGTGGGTCGACGGCGTATCCGATCGCCTCTTCGTACGCGAACACGAGCGGTTCGTCCGGCGTCTCGTCGGCGGCTCGACTGAGCCATTTGAAACCGGTCAGGGTGCGATGGCAAGTCACGCCTCGTGCGGCAGCGATCTTCGGGAGAAGGGTGGAGGAGACGATCGTCGTCGCGACCGAGCATGGACTCGTCGCCCTGTCGATCCGGTCGGCGCCAAGCAGAACCCCGATGTCGTCGCCGGTGAGCAGCCTCCATCCGTCGGCGGTCGGCACGGCCACGGCCAGACGATCGGCGTCAGGATCGTTGGCCAAGACAAGGTCTGCGTCGACGTCGTTGGCCAAGGCCACCGCCAAGTCGAGGGCACCGGCCTCTTCGGGATTCGGAAAGGCGGCCGTCGGGAAGTCCGGATCCGGATCCCGCTGCTCGGGCACAGCGTAGACCTCATGCCCAAGCGACCGAAGGAGACTGTCGACGATGACTGCGCCAACGCCATGCATGGCCGTCGTGACGATCCGGAGCGGAACCGGAGCACTGCCTGCGTTTTCGGCGACCGTTGCGGTGTAGGCGTCGATCATCTCGTCACCGAGCACGGAGACTCGTGCGCTCCCGCGCGGGCGGGGGCTGTCCAGTCGGCCCATCCACGCCTCGATCGCCTCGGCATCGTCTGCGCCGAGCTGCGCTCCGTCGGCTGCATAGACCTTCATGCCATTGTCGCTCGCCGGGTTGTGGCTTGCCGTCACGACGATCCCGCAGCCGGCGTCGGTTCGACCCATGGCGAACGGCACGAGCGGTGTGGGTACCGGCCGGTCGAAGGCGCTCACTCGATGCCCGGAGTCGACGAGGATCGAGGCTGCGAGCGCAGCGAAGTCCGACGATCGGTGGCGCGCATCATGCCCGATGGCGACGTGGGTCCCCTCCGGCAGCCACCTTGCGATCGCCGCAACCGCAAGCCCGACCGTGTCATCGTTCATGGCGAGCGGTCCGTCGCCGAGTGGGCCGCGCAATCCCGCGGTGCCGAAACGGAGCCGGTCGGTCACGTCGCCGCGCGCTGCGCGGCCACGGCGGTGTGGCAGCCGAGTTCGAGCATCTCGTCGACGGTGAGTTGACGCTCGTCGGCAGACAGATGCTCGTGGGTGACGAGGTGATCGGTGATCGTGAACATCGCCAGCGCCTCGGCGCCCTCGAGTGCGGCGACGCTGTAGATCGCGGCCGCTTCCATCTCGACGGCGAGCACTCCGGCGGCGGTGTGGCGCTCGCGGGCCTCGTCGGTCGGCTCGTAGAAGATGTCGGACGTGAACACCGTGCCGGTGACGACGTCGATCGATCGGGCCGAGGCCGCATCGTGCAACGCCTCGACAAGCGCAGGTGTTGGCGCAATGGGGGTCGGCGCTCCGAGCAGCGCAGGCATGTTGGAATTGGTCACGACGTCGGTAGCTGCCACGATCGTTCGGAGCGCGAGACTTGGGGCGTACGCCCCGCACGTGCCGACCCGGATGATGCGCTTGACGCCGTACTCCCGAACGAGCTCGGTCACATAGATCGCCGCAGATGGCATCCCCATGCCCGACGCCATCACACTGATCGGCTCGCCGTCGAACGTCCCGGTGAATCCGGCCATGCCCCGGACGTTGGTCACCTGCTCGGCGTCGTCGAAGAACCGCTCGGCGATATGGGCGGCTCGAAGCGGGTCGCCGGGCATCAGGACCGTTTCGGCGAAGGCGCCGTCCGGCGCGGAGATGTGTGGCGTGGGCATCGGCTCGAACCCTAAGTGGGCTCAGCCGGTGTTGCGAAGCCCTGCTGCGACACCGTTGATGCTGAGCAGCAGCGCCCGGCGGATGCGACGAGCACGGGTGGAGTCGTCGTCCTCGCCACCACGGCAGCTCTTGAGCAGATCGACCTGCAACACATTGAGTGGATCGAGGTAGATGTCGCGCACCTCGAGGGTGCGTCGCAGGATCGGGAGATCGTCGAGGAGACCCGATCCGGTCACTCGGCTGATCATCTCGACGGTCAGGGCGTGCTCGGTTTCGATGACTTCGAAGAGGTGGCGATGCTCGGGCTCGACGAGCGAGTCGACGTAGTTGCGGGCGATCCCGAGGTCGGTCTTCGTGAGGGTCATCTCGACGTTCGAGAGGAACGTGCGGAAGAACCGCCACGATTCGAACATCGCTCCGAGCTCATCGCCGTCGCCGCCGTCGATCGCCGCCTGCAGGCCGGTGCCGACGCCGAACCAGCCGGGCACGATCTGACGGGATTGTGTCCAGCCGAACACCCACGGGATCGCCCGGAGGTCGTCGATGCCGCTCGTGGTCCCCGATCGCCGGGCCGGTCGCGACCCGATGTTGAGCGAACCGAGCTCCTCGACCGGCGTCGACGTCGTGAAGTACTCGACGAGGCTGGGATCCTCGATCAGCGAGCGATACCGAGCGAAGGCCGCATCGGAGATCGTCTCCATCACCGCCGACCAGCGGTCGCGGGCGTCGGCCCCGATCCGCGACTCGGTGTGCATGAGCGTGTGCTCGAGCATCGCCGAGTAGGCGAGATCGAGGTTGCGTCGAGCCAAGCGGGGACGGCTGTACTTGTCGGCGATCACCTCGCCCTGCTCGGTCGTCTTCATCAAGCCGGTGATCACCCCAGATGGTTGGGCGAGAATTGCGTCATGGGTGGGGCCGCCACCGCGGCCAACCGTGCCACCGCGCCCGTGGAACACCGGGATCTCGATGCCATAGTCGGCGGCGAGCACCCGAATCGTGCGCATCGCCTTGTGGATCTCCCACTGCGAAGTCGAGATGCCGCCGTCCTTATTGGAGTCGGAGTACCCGACCATGATCTCCTGCACTCCGCCACGCAGATCGACGAGCTGACGCCACTGCGGGTTGTCGAGCAGCCGGCGCATCACCGGATCGATCGACCGGAGATCGCCAATCGTCTCGAACAGTGGCACGAAGCCGAGACGGGCGATACCCCGGCTCAGATCGATCAAGCCGACCTCGCGTGCGAGCACGGCTGGGGCGAGCAGATCGTCGGGACCTTCGGTCATCGACACGATGTAGCTCTCGACGATGTGGTCGCCTCGTCGGTCCATTTGTGACCGGAGCGTCTGCATCAGCCCGAGCGCTTCGCCCCCGAGGCCTTCGGTTCCGCTCGGCGCAAACGGCCGGTTGCCCGCGAGCTCGGCTTCGAGCAGAGCGATCCGGCCTTCTCGCTCCTCGGGGTAGTCGACGCCGACACTGCCGAAGAGCTCGCCAAGCGCGGCGTGGTGGTGGCGGGTGTGTTGACGAATGTCGAGCGTCGCAAGATGGAAGCCGACGGTGGCCACGGTGCGACGGACACGACGTAGGGCGCCATCGGCAACCGCCGTCGCCTCCGACGCGCGCAGGGACGCATCGAGTCGGTCGAGGTCACCGAGCAACTCGTCGGACGACGCATAACCCTGCGGTTGATCGCGTTCGGTTCGGGCCAGCCGCTCGTCGATGATCGAGGACGCGATCCGGTACGGCTCATTTCCGATCAGTGGGGACAGTCCAACAACCAGCTCGGGCAGATTTGCCGACTGCTCGGCGATCCACTCGGAGAACTCATCGGTGACCGGACGGATCGTGCCTGACACACTCAGGTCCGTGGCGAGGTTCTGAATGCCGGTGCGCAGGAGCCGAAGCGCACGCTGGCGCTGAAGGGTCAGCACCTCGTCGGTAACGGCAGGCGTCACGAATGGGTTGCCGTCGCGGTCGCCACCAACCCACGAGCCGAACCGAACCGGCGTGCCGGTCGGGTCGACGTCGATGCCTCGCTCGGAGGCGCAGAGGTCCAAGTCGTCCCAGAACATCGGCAAGGCGTGTTCGACGAGACGCTCGACGTAGAAGATGATCGAGCGGGCTTCGTCGACCGGTGTCGGCTTGACCTGCCGCAGTTCATCGCTCAGCCACAGCAGGTCGATGATCTCGGCGATCCTTCGGTCGATCCGAGCCTGGCCGGCCCGTGTAGCGTCGGGACGTTCCTGGAGGAGCTCGGCGATCTCGGATCGCTTCTCGAGCACGGTACGGCGCGACGCCTCTGTCGGGTGCGCGGTGAACACGGGTCGGTACTCGACCGACGCCAGCCGATCACCAACCGCGCCCAGATCAAGCTCTGCATCGTCGATCCGGTCGAACGTGTCGAACAGCTGCCCCGAACCTTCCTTCTTCAGGCGCAGTGCTTCGACGCGGTGGACCTGCTCGGCGACATTCGCGAGGTGGAAGTAGATCGTGAACGCCCGCACCAGAAGGATCGCTTCGACGTCGGTTGCCGCGGCCACCGTCGCGGTGAGTCTCTGACCGGCATCGGTGTCACCTTCACGTGTGCTGCGGGCGAGGGTCCGCACCTTCTCGACCAGCTCGAGGAACTCGGGGCTGACGTTGCGCGACATCGACTCTCCGAGCTGACCGGCGAGACGCCGGATGTCCGCCCGAAGGAGTTCGTGTCGTTGTTCGGCTGATTGCTCGGTCGCGACCACGATGGAGAGCCTATGAGGAGGCCGTTGGGACCGACCGGCCGAGTCGATCTGGATCCACGATGGAGTCGTGCTCGACCATCTGTTGCCCGTCACCTCCCATGGTTGGACGATCAGCGAAACCGACGGCGGATCGATCGCCCTTCCGACGGTCGCCCTCGACGTGTCCGACCGTCCAGACGTGGCGGATCTCGCCAGGGTCCACGCAACCGATGGGGTCGGCGATGTCCGAACGTTGGCCACGCCCCATGCCGAGGGGACGCGGCTCGACGTCGTGTTGACGAGCCCTGTCCGGTGTCACTTTGCATTCGTCGTCCCCGACGATGCCCGCGAACTCCTGAGCACCGCTGCAGCCATCGGCCAGCTCGTACTGGCCACCGGCGACCCGACCACTGAAGAGGCGACCTGGCTCTCGATCTTCATCGACGCCGACGCATTCGACTGAGAAACAACCGCGTCACCTATTGCGTCAGCAACCGCAGGCTGGCCCCTCGCCGTGTGCGGCGATCGCGGCGGCGCGGTCGTCCTCATTCTGGTACTGCGGTGTCTCGAGCCGTTCGGTTCGGTGGTCGACTGGCCCGCGGGCGTCGTCTCGCCACTCCCCCGGCCACTGGTGATCGAGCACGGTGATTCCCGGTTCGGGCATCGTCCATGCCGCCTCGAGAGCCGAGCGGGCGATCGCCAGCTGCATCTCTCGATCGCCGGGAACGCCCGCGGTGTGACCGAGCGGGAAGTCGTTGAAGACCGCTCTCGGCGGGTTGGCCGATGCCGTGATCGACCAGGCGCTCGTGAGTGACGTCGTCGCCACGCCCGAGGCTTCGATGGCTCGTGCAATCAGCCCCACGGACTGATGGCACACCGGTCAAACCGGCACCAGGAGCGCAACGTCGGCACCGAGTTCGTGCGTTCGACGAACGAGGGTGGGGATGAGTTGCTCACGCAAGCGGCGCTGCGAGTAGATGCCCCCCATGAAGGTCAGCGCCATATCGGCGACGCTTCCGACGATGCCGTCGTCGACGAGCCGCCGCACGGCTTGCAAGGGGAAGACGACGCTCGGGTCCTCCTGCGCTGCGGTCTGGTCATAGGCGAAGTGGGTGACCCGGAGGGCGGCGTCGGCGGTGTCGGCGGGGATCTCGCGATGCGTCGTGTCGTCTTTGTGGGTGAAGCCGATGTCGCCGTGGCGATAGACCCCGCCGGAGGCAATGATCACGACCTTCGCATCGGCGAGGTCGACGTTCGGCGTGACGAACGCGGGCGGCTCATCGTTGTGCGCCCAGCGGTACGAGTCGTATCCGAGTGCGTCGTAGGCCGCCTTGGTGACGCCGATGTAGTCGACGGCATCGAGACCGTCCGGTGGCATCTGCATGGCCGGACGGTAGCAGGGGAGTCAGGTGCGGTCGCTCTGGACAACCACGAACTGACGGTCTTCAGCGACGACCGTGGCGTTGCCGAACACCTTTGCGAGTCGAGCGTGCGTACCGAGGTGGCGGTTCGTGACCACGAGGAGTCGCCCGCCACGACGGAGCGCCCGTCGAGCCTGGTGATACATCTCCCAGGCGACCTGGTCGTTCTGCCCGCGGTCGTCGTGGAACGGAGGATTGCAGACCACGAGATCGACCGAGCCAGGGACCACGACCTCGTCGAGGTTCGACTGGTGATGGACCTGAACCTGTTGCCCGACGCCTGCTGCATCGGCCGTCGCGCGACTCGATCGCACGGCGGCTGCAGAGTCGTCGACGAGGTGCGCTGCCGCTCCGCTCCACATGGCGGCGAGCGTGCCGAGGACCCCGCTCCCCGATCCCAGGTCGACAACAACCTCTGGGTGGAGTTCGTCAATCATCGGCCGCATCGACTCGGCCAGGAGTCGGGTTGCTGCATCGATTGATGTCCCGGCGAATACTCCTCCGTGGGCATGCGGCGACACGGATGTGCCGGCGACGACGTGTTCGACCACAGCCGGCCATCGACGACCCGAGTCACCGACTTCACGCACGGACGATCGCAACACTCGCGCCTTGCGCACTGAGCGGCCGCCGTCGACATGACCGAAGCGGCGTTCCATGAGCTCGAACGCCGATCGCGGAATCCGCCGATCCATACCGACGACCGACACGTCGGCGCCTGGGGCGAGTCGCAGCGCATCGAAGAGTTCGCGCAGGCGTTCGAGCGATTTCGGCATGCGGATCACGACGTTGGCGACGTCGCCGAATCCCGACAGCGGATCGGTGAAGCTCGGGGAGGCAAGGCCGTTGAGCTCGTGATTACGAACCGACGCCTCCCGTCCCGTCCACGAGTCCACCAGCACAACGGGCATCCGATCGGTGGTCGCGACGGCGAGCGCACCGTAGGTGTCGTCGACGATGACCAACCTGCTGTCCGCTGGCTGTTGAAAAAGATGATCGAGCACGAGCGCATCAGCGGCATCCCAGGCACGCAGAGACTTCGTCCGGTCCACTCGATGAATGCCGAGGGTGAACGAACCGAATGGCGTTTCGAACGTCTGCGGCGGCGCGTGATTCACGCCGTGTCGATGAGTGACGCTGCCTCGATGATGTCGACCGCTTCGATCGTTGCCACCTGCGTCGCATCGAGCTTGTCGACGCCGCTCGCAGCGAGACGGAGCGCCTGACGATTGATCGCCTGCTCGAAGAGGTTGCGAGCGAACCGGGCGTTGCCGAACTCTTCGCTTCGGTGCGCAAGCAACAGCGATCGGCGAAGGGCCTTTGGGGTGCCGTCGCCCAAGAGGTAGTCGGCGTCGGACGCAATCTTCTGCGTGATCTCGATCAGCTCGTCGGTGTCGTAGTCGGGGAACTCGATCTCTCGGGCGAAGCGTGACCGCAGGCCCGGGTTCGACCGCAAGAACTGTTCCATCAGCTTCGGATAGCCCGCCACGATCACGACCAAGCGATCGCGGTGGTCCTCCATCCGCTTGATCAAGGTCTCGATCGCCTCCCGGCCGAAGTCGTTGCTCCCGACGAGCCCACCTGGCGAAAGCGAGTACGCCTCATCGATGAACAGCACCCCGTCGAGCGCTCGTTTGACGGCCTTGTTGGTCTTCGAGGCCGTGTGGCCGACGTACTGACCGACGAGCCCCGCCCGGTCGACCTCGACCAGGTGGCCCTTCTTCAGCAACCCGAGCGCGCCGTACATCTCGCCGAGCAAACGGGCCACGGTCGTCTTGCCCGTGCCGGGATTCCCGAGGAACGCCAGGTGCTGCGACGTCGGTACTTCGGCCAGCCCGTGATCCTGGCGTTTGGCCTGGATCTGCAAGAACGCGATCTGGGTGCGGACCTGTTCTTTGACCAGGTCGAGTCCGACGAGTGAATCGAGCTCGGCCTGGATCTCCTCGAGCGAACGAGGTGGTGGCGCCAGTGCCTGCTGGGCAACGCTGATGTTGCCGAGGCGCTCGTCGAGGCCGCGGTCAACGGCCGACTGACGAGCCTGCTCGCCAGCCTTACGTAGTTGATCCTTGAGGCGGTCGCGTCTCGACACGACCGGAGTCTAGGAGGCCCGGCTTCGTGCCGAGGTTCCGGTGTTCGACAGGCGGCTGACGATCACGTCGAAGAGCACGAGCAGGGTCTCCTTCACCGAAGCCCAGTCGCGTGCGTCGCAGTCGACGATCGGCACACCTGCCGAGAGCCGGAGCGCGTCTCGGACGTCGCCGAGATCATGGGCCAGCACACCGTCGAAACGGTTGGCCGCGATGATGAAGGGGATATTGCGGCTCTCGAACCAGTCGATGGCGTAGAACGACTCGGCGAGCCGGCGCGTGTCGACGAGGATGACCGCACCCAACGCTCCCTTCGAGATGTCGTTCCACATGAAGGCGAAACGATCCTGTCCGGGGGTGCCGAACAGGAAGAGGACGAGTTCGTCGTCGATCGTCAACCGGCCGAAGTCCATGGCGACCGTCGTCGAGGTCTTCTGCTGGATGTGGGAACGGTCATCGATCCCGACGCTCGCCCCCGTGATCGCTGCTTCGGTTCGCAACGGTTCGATTTCGGAGACGGCCCCCACGAATGTGGTCTTGCCGACACCGAAACCGCCCGCCACGACGAACTTCGCCGACACCGTGTCGGCGGACCGTCCTTCGGATTCAGAGTGCGCGGACACGGCGGATGATCCTTTCCATGATGTCCAGGTCACTTAGGCGACTCGCCGCCCCCCGGACAGTGTGGGCACGCAGGTGCCCGTCCTCGATCAATTCTCCAGCCAGCACCATCGTCGTTCCGATCGGAATCGACAGGTGCGCCGACAGCTCGGCAATCGACGTCGGTCGCGACGTCAGGTCCAACAGGCGAGCCGACTCGAAACGTGTCTTCGGCGGCCACGGCGACGTCCGCTCGACCAGTGTCTCGTACTGCAGATCCTCGACAGGGACCTCCGTACGACCTCCGGTCACGAGGTACGGACGTATCGACGCCTCATCGGCGTCGAGTTCGACTCCATCCTCCCACTGTGAGTCTCCAACCATTGCGTCCTGCTCAGGCCAAGATCGTGTTCTGGAGGTCGGCGATCAGTTGCGGGGTCAGCACGGTTCCGGCCCGCTCGGCAAACACGGTCATCTCGTAGGCGACCGCTCCGAGATCCGCAGTCTTCGCCGCGAGCACACCGAAGACGGCGCCGTGGCTGATGTTCGAGATCAGCAGAAAGCTCCCGCCCATCTCGATCATGGCGCGCTCGACGTGGGTTTCACCGAAGCACGTCGCTGCGCCGTGGATCAGGCTCGACAGGCCCGCGGTGATCGCCGCGAACTGATCGGCATTGGCCGATGGAAGGCTCTGCGACGACGCGAGCTTGATGCCGTCGGCGGACACTGCCAATGCATGGAGCACCCCGTCGGTCGTTTCGACGAAGTTGTTCAGGAGCCACGTAAAGGCTTCGGTCGACTCGCTCATTCTTCATCCTCCGTCGTGTGGCCGGGTTGCGCTTCGTTGCGGGTTTCTTGGAGGCCACGAGTGACGCCTCCAACGAAGGCCGAGACCGACGTCGCGGCTGCCTCCGCTGCAGGTCCATCGGCAGATTCGACCGCTGGTGGAGTTATCGACGTCTCGGGCATCGGCTGAAGTTCTTGACCGCGCAGACTCGCCTGCGGGTCTCGAACCGGAAGATCGCCAAGCGAGGGGGCTGGCTGTACAGCAGCTGGGACGTCGGGAACGACCGACGGGAAGCCCGGCTCGACGGCTGGGTGCTCGTCGACCGTTGCGGCCGGTTGCGGAACGACGGGTTGCGGGACGGGCGGAGGCGAGGCAGCGACCGGCGATTCGGCGTAGGACTCGAAAGTCTGATTCTGCGATTCGTCGACAACCGCTCCGATGACGTCGGCGAGCTCTGGGTTCACCGAGCGGGCGAACGTGTCAACAGATTCCGGTTCGGTCTCGGGTTCGGCGACCGGAGCGTCGACGATCTCTGCATGCAGGTTCGGCGGTACGAAGATGTGCGCAACGGTGCCAAGGCCCGGCTGGCTGTCGAGGTGCACGGTGATGTGATGCTGTTCGGCCAGCCGACCGACCACGAACAGGCCGAGTAGACGAGCGGGTGCGGCATCGAGCATCGGCGGATTGGCGATTCGATCATTGTTCGCGGCCAGGTCATCGGCGCTCATACCAAATCCGCTGTCGGCGATCTCGACCGAGGTTCCGCCGTCGACGCTGCGCGTCGAGATCGTCACTGTTGTCGACGGTTCGGAGAACTGCGTCGCGTTCTCGAGAAGCTCCGCCAAGAGGTGCGTGATGTCCGCGACCGAGGCACCGGCCCATGCGACGTCGTTGAGGTCGCCCACTTCGATCCGGTTGTAGTGCTCGACCTCGGCGATTGCCGAACGGACGGCTTCTTCGACCGGCACCGGGCGGCTCCACTGACGGGGCGTGCGGTTGCCCGCAAGCACGAGCAACGATTCGGCGTTGCGACGCATGCGAGTAGCGAGGTGGTCAAGCTGGTACAGCCCACGCAACGTCTCGGGATCACTTTCGTCGTTTTCGAGCTCGGAGATCTGACGGAGCATGCGCTGGAGGAGCTGCTGGTTGCGTCGGCCGAGGCTGACGAACATCTCGGCGACGTTTCGTCGAGATCGCGCCTGATCTGTGGCGACTCGCAGGGCGGTCACCTGCACATCGTTGAAGGCGTCGACGAGCGAGCCGATCTCGTCGTCGGACTCCTTCGGGATAGCGGGCACGGTCGGAAGTTCGTCGTTGGAACCGATGGTCCGGAGCGACGCAACCGCGAACGGGAGCCGCTCTTGCGTCATCTTGTCGGCATCATGGATCAAACGCTCGAGTGGTCCGAGAATCGACCGGCTGATCACGAACACGAGAGCGGCGAGGAGTGCAGCGCCGAGCACACCCAGCAAGGTGAACAAGGATCGGCGGTCGGAGATGCCGTCCGCTCGCCCGATGGCGGCGTCGACGACCTCATCGGAGTTGGCCAGGATCGTCCGGCTCCATTCGGATCGTGATGCCACCAAGGCTGCGAAGACTCGATCAGGTGGAATCTGGCCGGGTGTGCCGTCGATCAGATCTTCTCGGGCGAGCTCCTGGAGACGGGCGAGCTCGATCGAGGCCGGCCCACCAGCGGCGCTCGCGAAGGGCGCATCACCGTCTTGCAAGCGCAGCGAGGCGGCTTCGGACAACCGGGACTCAGCATCGGTGAATGAACCCGCCGTGTCGAGCATGGTCCCCTGGTCGAACTCCGCAGCATCCAGGAACGAAATCCACGCTTCTTCTTGCGCGAGGACGCCACGCGACGAGGCACGATTGGCGATAACCCGCGTCACCGAATCCGAACCGAGACCGGTTGTCGGAACAGCCTGAATCGCCACGTCGAGATCCCAGAGCAATTGGGTGTACGCGTCGACTTGCCGGCTGGGATTCGACATCGGCCGGAGGATGGCGAGCTGATCTGCCCACGACCCGTCAGGGTCGGCCAACGCGGTCAGGGCGGCATCGGTGTCTTGCTGGGCGGCAGTCTGCGCGGTCAGGCCATCGCCGGATGCCACAACGAGGCGTTCATGCCCCACGGCCAACGACAAGGCCTCGAGGTCATGGAGCTGCTCGGTGTAGATCTGGGCATCTTCGATCATCTCCTGGTCTTGGCTCTGATCGCGAAAGCCGATTGCGCCGACGACCGCCAACGCAAGCAGCGGCAGCGTCAACATGAGCAAGATCTTGGTGCGGATAGTCATGGGATTCCCCGGATGTCTGTGCGATCAGAGTCGAGACAAGATCTCGGCGCGCTTCGCGTCGTATTCGTTGGTCGTGATCAGACCGTCTTGGTAGAGCTTTGTCAGCTGCTGGAGTGCATCGCGCACCTCGTCGGACCCCCCGGCACCAGACGACGTTGCCTTTGGCGCGCCAGACGGGGCGCCAGGCGCCCGGCCCCCGCCACGTCCGGCCACGGGTTGGCCTCGGTACATGAGCGTGCCCTTGTCGGCCTTGGGCTGCTTCTTCTTGTCCTTGCGTTCGGCTTCGACCGCCCGTCGGAGCAGGTCGAGATCTTCGGCTCGTCTGTCCCGTGCCATGTCTGCTCCTTCGGTCTCGCCTGGTCCGTCTGTGGTGCCGCTCACGCAGCCTGGTCGTGCTCGTACCAGATGTCGTCGGATTCTTCGTCCTCGATATAGGTCTCGCTGTAGTCGACGAAGTCGTCGTTGTACGCCGGCATGGCGTGTTCGACAAGGTCGAGACCGACCATCTCGTGCTCGACACTGACTCGCAACCATCCGAGCTCACGCAGTACGAGGAAGAATCCCAGCGATGCGAAGGTGACGAAGCCAACGATCGTCAGCACACCGACCAGCTGATCGACGAAGAGCTCGCCGCCGCCATACAGCAGCCCAGCGGGGCCGTTGCCGTCGACGAGCGCGTCGGGGTCGGCGAAGATGCCGACGGCGAGGGTTCCCCAGACACCACAGAAGAGGTGCACGGGGATCGCACCGACAGGGTCATCGATCCGGACCTTGTCGAGGAGGAGCACGCCTTGGGTGGCGATTACGCCGCCGATGAGTCCAACGACCATTGCCGAGAGGGTGGAGATGTTGAGTGCGCCGGCGGTGACGGCAACCAAGCCGCCGAGGAGACCGTTGCCGATGAGGGTCACGTCGGGAGTCTTGATCGTGATCCAGGTAGCGACGAGGCCGCCGAGACCGCCGAATGCGGCACCCATGGCTGTCGCCGCGGCGACCGATCCGATCTGAACCGAGGCCCCGAGCAGCGATCCGGCGTTGAACGAGAACCAGCAGATCAAGAGGATGAACACGCCGAGCACGGCGAGGGGCACGTTGTGGCCCGGGATCGGCTGGCCGTTGCCATCTTCGTCGTAGCGGCCGATCCGGGGGCCGAGCACGGCAGCGCCGACGAGCGCTGCCGTCCCACCAACGGTGTGGACGACCGCCGAGCCAGCGAGGTCGACGAATCCAAGATTGGCGAGCCAGCCGTTGCCGCCCCATACCCAGCTCACGACGACGGGATAAATGAAGGCAGAGAGGATCGCCGAGTAGACAAAATACGCCTTGAACTGCACCCGCTCGGCGACGGCTCCGGACACGATCGTGGCGGTGGCGGCGGCGAAGGCCATCTGGAAGAGGAAGTGGACCGGCAGGAGCAGGTTGTCGGCGACGGGAGCCGGAGTGTTGGGTGCATCCCACAACCACGAGTACCCGAGGTATGCGGCGCCGCTGAAGGCGATGTGGTAACCGATGAGGGCAAAGCCGGTGGCACCCACGACGAAGTCGAGCAGGTTCTTGAGCATCATGTGCGCGGCGTTCTTCGCGCGGGTGAGGCCCGCCTCGACCATGGCGAAACCGGCCTGCATGAAGATCACGAAGACCGCACACATCACGATGAAGACGTTGTCGACGATGATGCTCGGATCGCTGAAATCGACCATGAACCTGGACCTCCCCACCCGACCAGCGCATTTGCGTCACTCGGACTGTGGTTAGTCAGTCGGTGCGATCGAGGAGTTCTGTTATGGGCCGAACGACCCGCCAACGCCGGTTCCGTGGCGCCCCTCGCCGTCACGAAAGCGGGTTGCTCCCGCCTCGGTCTCACCCGAATTCACGGTGATCAACCCGAGCTCGACCTCATGGGCCATCGCCGCCTCGTGTGGCAGCGACCACGAATCGATGGCTGATCGACGGTCGGACTGGACACACCGTTGTGGAAATGTAGCGATCTCGTTGGCGAGAGTCAGCGCGTCATCGAGCGCTGAGCCACTTGGCACAACCCGCGTGGCGAGCCCGATACGAAGGGCCTCGTTCGCATCGACGGATCGGCCGGTGAGTATGAGATCCATGGCGACGCCATGCCCGATCAGGCGCGGCAAGCGGACCGTTCCGCCATCGACGAGTGGCACCCCCCAGCGGCGGCAGTAGACGCCGAAGATCGCGTCGTCGGCGACCACACGAAGATCACACCAGATCGCCAGCTCGAGACCGCCGGCGACAGCGTGTCCTTCGACGGCGGCGATCACGGGCTTGGACATGTCGAGTCTCGTCGGCCCCATGGGCCCGATCGATCCGCCGATTTCGGCGGCGGATCGCTGCTCGATCCGGTTGCCGCGGCCGTCGGCGATGCCCCGCAGGTCGGCGCCTGCGCAAAAGGCTCCACCCCGTCCGGTGAGGATGGCCACATCCACCGTGTCGTCCACGTCGAATGCGACGAACGCCTCGTAGAGCGCCTCGGCGGTCGGTCGGTCGACGGCGTTGCGGACCTCGGGTCGCTCGATCGTGACCACACGGGTCCGGCCGATGTCGTCGATCGTCACGTTGTCGCTCACCGTGCGGCTCTTTCTCGCGTTTCTCGCAGAATCGTCGTGAATACTGTCGAAATCGTAGAGATCCGATCGACGTGGTCGTGACACCACAGCACGAAAGGACGCTGACATGCCGACATATGCCGCTCTTCTCTGGGAAGGTCGAGACAAACCTCGAGACCCGTCTGCGCCGAGCTTCGCCGAGTACATGGCCGGATACATGAACTTCTCGTCGACGGCGGACGAGGCGATCTCCGGGGGCGCCGCGCTGATGAACGACGAGCTTTCGACGACGTTTCATCTCGAAGATGGTCTCGGAGGCGAGGTCGTGATGACCGATGGCCCCTATGCCGAAACGAAGGAGTTCTTGGGAGGGTTCTTCTTGATCGACGCATCCGATCTCGACGCCGCGATCGACATTGCCAAGAACATCCCGTGCGCGTGGGATGGCGGACGGGTCGAGATCCGTCCATGTATGGAAATGCCATGACCCCCGACGCCGCCCTCGACGAGCTCCTCCGCGTCGAGGGTCGGCGGGTGGTTGCGTCGCTCTACCGGGTGACAAAGGACTTCGGACGCGCCGAGGACGCGCTGAGCGAGGCGGTGATCGACGCGTTGCACCACTGGCCAGTCCACGGCGTGCCCGATCGGCCGGGTGCCTGGCTGACGACGGTGGCACGCCGCCGGGCGCTCGACACATTGCGACGGGAGTCTCGGCGCACTGACAAAGAGGAGCAGGCCTTTCGCGAGCTGGATGACGAACCCGAACCGCCGACCGACCGGGCGATTCGGGACGACGAGCTCGCGATGATCTTCATGTGCTGCCACCCGAGTCTTCCCGCGGAGTCTCGGGTGGCGCTCGCCCTGCGGACCCTGTGCGGCCTCACGACGCCGGAGATCGCCCGAGCGTTTCTCGTCGCCGAACCGACGATGGGTCAGCGAATCTCCCGTGCGAAGCGCAAGATCACCGACGCTGGCATCGCCTTCCGCGTGCCCTGCGATGACGAACTGTCGCTGCGGCTCCCTCCTGTCCTCGCCGTGATCAACGTTGCGTTCACGACTGGTCATCATTCGCCGGGTGGGTCGTCGATCTACCGCGTCGATCTGGCCGAGGACGCGATCCGGTTGGCGCGCGAACTCGTGCGACTGCTGCCGACAAACCCCGAGTGTCGAGGTCTGTTGGCCCTGCTCGAAACAACGCATGCACGACGAACAACTCGGGTCGCCGATGACGGGTCACTCGTCAACCTCAAGCACGCTGACCGAGCGCGTTGGGACCGCAAGACCATCGACCGGGTGTCGTTTGATCTCATGGCCGCGCTCAAAGCCGGGCGACCCGGGCCCTATCAGATCCAGGCGGCGATCTCTCAGCTGCATTCGACCGCGCCGAGCTTTGCCGAGACGGATTGGCAACAGATCGTCACCCTGTACGACGCGCTTCTGCAACGGTCGCAATCGCCGTTCGTGCAGGTCAATCGTGCGATCGCGCTCGCCGAGTTGCATGGACCGGCGGCCGCGCTCGAGGAGATCGAGGGAATCCTCGACGCCGATGATTGGCACTTTCTGCATCTGGCACGAGGGGACCTCGCCGAACGCCTCGGCCAGTTCGAGTCGGCTCGGGAGCACTTCGGCAACGCCCTGTCCAGGACGAACAACCTTGCCGAACGTCGCGAGATTCAACGACGGCTCGACGAGATCAGCGGCTGAGCGGACGGCACAGGCCGTCGTCGAAGGCCGACGCCTCTCGGTATCGAGCACGAACGGTGTCGCCGTCGACGGTCTCATCGGGTTCGATCTCGTCCCCGGCACCGAGTGACCACGCCGAGGCGATGTCGTCGAACGCGGTTCCGGGCGAGGCGACGACGGCCGCTTGGGCTGCGGCTCCGACCGCGACAGCCTCGTCGGCGTCGGGAGTGGTCACGGTTCGGCCTGCGATGTCGGCCAATCGCCGTCGATAGGCGGCCGAGCGCGAACCGCCGCCGACCAGGAGCAGCCGACCGGTCGAACCACCGAGTGCGTCGAGCCCATCCAGCAAGCCGCAGATCACACCATCGTGTGCGGCGCGTGCGAGATGGCTGGGTTCGGTGGCTGTCGACAAACCAACGATGAGGCCACGAGCGTCCGGCCGATTCGGCGTTCGCTCGCCGTCGAAGTAGGGCACGAGCACCGGCTCGATCGGGGCTCCACCGGCAGTGAGTGCCAGCTCAGCGAGTCCGGCTGCATCAGTCCCGAGCCATCGGGCCACGGTGTCGGTGACTTTGGTGGCATTGAGTGTGCAGACGAGCGGAAGATACTCGCCGGTCGCGTCGCAAAAACCGGCGACGGCACCGCTGGGGTCGGCGGCACGTCGATGGGTTCGCTGGTAGACGGTGCCCGACGTCCCGAGCGACATCACCGCATCGCCGGAGGCGAGACCGAGACCGAGAGCTGCGGCCATGTTGTCTCCGGTCCCGGGACCGACGATGAGCTCTGGCCGGAGCCCGAGTGTGTCGGCAGCATCGGCGCGGATCGTACCCGCCGCCTGATCGGGATCGAGTACGTGCGGAACTCGGTCGCCGAGGTCGGCGGGGAGGCCGGCCGCCTCGAACATCGATGTCGCGGAGGTGGCGCCGCTCGCGTCGAACCAGCCCGAGCCGCTGGCGTCGCCACGGTCGGTCACGTGCTCGCCGGTCAACCGCCACGTAAGCCAGTCATGGGGCAGCATCACCATCGACGCCCGTTCGATGGCGTGTGGTTCGTTCTCCGCTACCCAGGCGAGCTTGGAGATCGTGACGGCGGCCACCGGGACGACGCCGACTCGATCAGCCCACCACGATCCACTGAGCCGGTCGACGAGAGCGGTGGCCTGATCGGCCGAGGTCGTGTCGTTCCAGAGCTTCGCTGGTCTGATGACCATGCCGTCGCCGTCGACGAGCACGAGTCCGTGCTGCTGTCCGGCCACCGACATCGCCACCGCGTCACCACGGCGCGGGCCGAGCGCCGTCACCGCCGATACGAGAGCGCTCCACCACGCTTCGGGATCCTGCTCCGAAACAGGCGGAGTGGTCGATGGGTGCGGCGCCGAACCGGACGCAACCACGGCGCCGGTGTCCGTGTCGATGAGCTGGGCTTTGGTGGACTGGGTCGAGGAGTCAATACCGATGACAAGCACGACGCCGACCCTACCGAACGCGTAGATCCTGGCCCGCGTTGAACGTCGATCCCGGGACGGGAGGAAGGCCGAGAAGTTCGAGCGCGAGGTTCGCGGTCTCGTGTCCACGGATCGGCTGCGTACCGGTCGTCGGGAGCTGAGCCGATCCCGGATCGATGCGTCGTCCGCTGTTCAGCGCGTACAGATCGGCGCCGGCAGCGACCTGGGGCCCGGCCACCACGAACGGGATGGTGTAGTTCGATTCAAGGTGGGCGATGTCGTGTAGGAACCCACCGGTCGGCCCTCCGTGATCGGACGTGATGATCCACGACACGTTGTCGATCCCGGCGGCTTCGACCGCAGCGACAAGGTCTCCCAAGAGGGCGTCGGACCGTTGGACGGCGTCGCGGTACTCCGGCGTGGCCCAGCCGTGGAGGTGTCCGATCTCGTCTGGAGTACGGACGTGGTAGAAGGCAAACGTCGGGCCATCGGCATCCTCGAGCGCATCGACGAAGGGACCGACTGCGGCGAAGGGGTCCATCCGTTCGAAGACATCGATCTTGTCGCGTCCATCGTCGGCACCGACCGTGTCCGAGCCACCGTTGGTGGCGTTCCACGATCGGTCGATCATGTCGAACTTGGACTTTCCGGCGAACACGACGGTGGAGCCACCTCGGTCGTGGACAACGTCGAACACCGACGAGACGTATTCGCCGGCCTCGTCATGGATCGTGAACCCGAGGTCGTTGTTGTAGTCGACGCCGTGCCCACCTGCGCCGCCCACCGGCCGACCCGTGAACTGCGCCGAGTGATTGGGCAACGTCTTGGTGAAGGCGGGATCGGTCCGGGCGTTGAGTGTCGACGCACCGCGGTCTCGCATGTTCTGCAGGTTCGGCATCAGCGACACGTGATCCGATCGCAACCCGTCGAGGCTGACGTGAATGACGACTGCGTCCTCGACATCACCCGAGCAGGGCCGGTCGACCGGTGTGTCGCCGATCCACGTACGGATGGCGTAACCGCCGGTCGAGGCGGGATCGACCACGAGATGTGTTGCCGTATCGGGTCCCGGTGTTGCGACCCACTGATCCATGCGTCGAACGACGTGGACACCTCCGCTGTCGACCCAGCGAAGATCCAGCCCGCCATCGACCATCGTCGCCCGACACTCGACAACACCTGCCGCGCACGGCCGGTCCGTATAGGAGGCTCCTGCCCAACTCCGAACGACGTAGGTGGCCCGGAGATCCGGATCGGCGTCGATGTACAGTCCGGTTCCGGAGCCGGGCGACGCGAGCCATTCGCCATTGCGACGGACCACGTGTTCCCCGCCGTCATCGACCCACTCGAGTCGGAGGGCTCCGGCGGATCGGGTCAGGGAGCATTCGACGACGCCGGTCGAGCACGTCCGATCACGATAGGTGTCGCCGACCCAGGTCCGAATCACGTAGGAGGCACCGGCGGGTGCCGACCGGTCGACGAAGACTCGTACATCTTGGCCAAGCGACGTGAGCCAGTCGCCGTTGCGACGGACCACGTGATCTCCGCCGTCGTCGTTCCACCGAAGCTGAACGTTGTTACCGGACTGGACTGCCGTGCAGACATCGATCTCCGCGGCACCAGCATTCTGGGTCGCAACAGGCACAGCAGCGAACGCGGAAATGATCGAAACGATCAGCAAGGGGCGGAGAAATCTCACGGGAAGTGCTCCAACTAGCTCGACTCACGACTCTAGGCGTGGAGCGTGGGAAAATCGAGAGGCTTCGTGAGACTGTTCGGTCGCGTTCGCACGCGAAACGGGCGCCGCCCGAAGGCGACGCCCGTTTGTCGAATCATGCACACCCGAAGGTGAGCCGTTGAGACCTACTCGGCAGCTGGCGCAGGCGTGAAGCTCTGCGTCGAGTAGTCCGACGTTGGGAGCTTCGACAACGTGCCACCTGCTTCATCCTCGACGTAGTCGATGAAGCTCTGGGCGTAGTCGAGCAGGGTGTCTTCTGCCCGGCCGTCGTCCGACACAACGCCGAACGTGAGGTAGCCATCCCGACCCGCAGCGATGAAGCTGTTGGTCGCCACGTTGTAGGTGGCGGTCATGTCGAGAGGTGCCCAATCAGCTGCACCGGTTGGCTTGACTTCGAGGTTGCTCACCCGCTCGCCTTCGGCAGCCGAGAGATCGACATCGAACCGAAGTCCGGAGGCGTACGGGTACGCACCAGTCGATCCATCAGGATCGAGCGTGAACGTCAGCGCCTCTTCGAGAACAGCTGCGATTTCCTCGCCCGTCATCTCCAGGTTCACGATGGTGTTCGCGAACGGCAAGAGCGTGTAGGCATCGGCAATCGTCATGTCGCCAGCCGGGATGTCGATGCGCACTCCGCCCGCGTTCTGGAGCGCAATGTCGGAGTTGCGGCTCCGGACCCGGAACGCCTCGGTCACGAGCTGCTGGATGTCGCCGCCGTTCATCGCCGTGTCGGCGACGTCACAGATGCTGGAACGGCCCTGACCAGGGATCCGCTCGAGGCAGAGGTCCTCGGTGACCGTGCCGATCACCGTCTGTTCGAGGACTTCAACCTGATCGTCGAAGCTGTCGAGCAGCGCTTGGGCGTCGGCGTCGGGAACAGGCTGAGAGACCAGCGGATTGGCCATGATGTCGGCGAGCACGGCGTCGCGATCGGCTCCTTCGAGTTCGACCCGGTCGCCGCCCTCGGCTGGACGACGCTGGAACGAGTCACCGACGATGAGGTGCGGCGTGCCGCCACACGAAGCAACGTCGCCATGCGTGTCCCACGTGACGTCGAGCTCGCCGACGACCCACGAGTACTGCCACGCCTGGACGACGCACACATCGCCGCTCGGACCGGCGACCACGGTGGGATAATCGCCTGCCGACGACTGGCCGAGGGCCTCGAAGTCGCCGAGGAGCGAGTGGCTGTCGCCGCCGACGATCACGTCGACGCCGTCGACGCTCGCCGCGATGTCGAGATCGTTGGCGTACTGGATGTGGGTGACGAGCACGATCTTGTCGATGCCCTGGCTCTCCAAATCCCAGACGACGGCTTGAGCGGTCTGGGCTTCGTCGAGGAACTCGGTCGTGTCGAGCGGATTCGAGGAGTTCTTCGTCTTGTTGGCGATGTCGAGACCGACGAATGCAACCTGCTCGCCTCCGGCGTAGGTCTTGATCACGTACGGCTCGAACGCCGGGTCATTCGCGGTCGGGAGCAGCGGCGTTCCGACCGCAGGTTTGACGTTGGCCGACACGACGTCTGTCGTGCAGTCGTCGGCGCCTTGGAGTTCGTCGATGAAGTCGGCGAGCGCTTGGTCGCCGTCATCGAATTCGTGGTTGCCGAGAGTGAACACGTCGAAGCAGACCTCGTTCATGAGCGCGGCGTCCGCAACTCCGTCGAAGAGGCTGTAGAAGAGCGTGCCGGTGATGGCATCGCCTGCGTGGACCTTGACAACGTCGTTCTCGGATGCTGCTTCGAGCTCGTCGATCTTCGACACGACGTTCGGGAAGCCGCCGAGGCGAACGCGGGTCTCTTCGCCACCGAGGACGAGGTCGCCCGAGTCGTCGGCGAGGTGCGAGTGCGTGTCGTTGACGTGGAGCACGGTAAGCGAGAGCGAAGCCTCGCAGGTGCCTCGCTCGGTGGCCGCGTCGCCGTCGGAGCAGGTGTCGGCGCCGTTGCCGCCCTTGAGGCGGTCGATCGGACCACCGCTGCCGAGGAGCTCGTCGTTGCCAGCGCCGCCAATGAGACGATCGCTCGAAGCGCCGCCGTCGAGGACGTCGTCGCCGGAGCCCCCGAGAATGCGGTCGCGCTTGCCTCCGCCGTACACCTCGTCGTCGCCGGCCTGAGCGCGAATGAGATCTCGGCCGCCGCCGCCCCAGATGATGTCGTCACCGGGGCCGCCACGAATGGTGTCGTCTCCGTTGCCGCCGACGATGATGTCGTTGCCGCCGAGGCCGCAGATCACATCGTTGCCAGGGCCGGCGACGATGATGTCGTTGCCGTCGGTGCCGACGATGACGTCCGCGCCCGCGGTGCCCGTCGTGGTGCCGCCGCTGGCTTCGATCGTTGCCGCTTGGCCGACACAGGTGGGAGCGTCTTGCGCCCCGGCCGGGCTGATGGCAGCTAGCACGCCCACGGCGATCGCTAGCGCTCCGAGGAGGGATGCGAAATGCCGCACCCGCCGCGTATTGATGGTCATGAAGTTCCTCCGCTTCGCGTGACCGCTGTCTGCGGTCGCCCATTCGTACCTTTGCCGCGTTGCGGGGACTTTGCATCATTGTGAAGTGGCGGCGAACTCTGTTTGCGCCGTACGGTCGCCACGGTGAGCGATGTCGAACGGGTCCTGCTCGGCCTCAATCCTCCGGTGCAGATCGACGGTTCGACTGGTTCGGCCGTTTTCTCACCTGAGCCCGAGCACCGTGGCGCGCCGGGCTGGGTGCACGGCGGTCTCGCCGCCACGGTTCTCGACCACACGTGCGCGAGGGTCGCCTCTGCAGTTCTCGAATCGAAGGTGGCGACAGGAACCCTGGACCTCCGCTATCGCCAGCCGCTGATGCTCGACGGCGGCCCCTATAAAGTCACCGCCGTGGCTGGCCCGACGGGCACGAGGTCAGTCCGCGTGACCGGCCGCATCCATCAAGGCGACCGCGTGTTCGTCGAAGCCAAAGCCCTCTTCGTCGGGGTCAGGCACTGATCATTAACAACTCGCCATCGATACACCGGGAACCCGCTTGTTAATGATCAGTGCCTGACCCCACGTCGCTCGTCGGTCACCCCAGGTGCTTCGTCGCTTCGCGGATCGTGAGACCCGCAAGTCGGTTCTGGTTCGCGCTCACCCATTCGCCGACGGTGTCGCCGTCGATGCGGGCGTACTGCCGCAAGGCCCACCCGATGGCCTTTCGGATGAAGAAGTCCGGGTGTTCGGCCTGGATGTCGCAGTATCGGAAGAGGCGCTCTACATCGGTGTCGTGCTTGTATCCGAGTTGATGAAGGATCGCCACCCGGGCGATCCAGAGGTTCGGGTCCTGGATCCACTTGTCGATGTCGTCAACCAGCTCGGGATGGTTCCGAACCATCGGGCCGACTGTCCAGGCGGCGAGCGAGTCGACGGTGTCCCACCACGGGGTTGCCTCGACCAGTCCGCGGATGGCAGGCAGGTCAACCGGCTCGAGCCGGTTCGCGCCGGCGCGCAACAGGTCCATGCCCACGTAGTGGAACTCGCGTTCCTCTTCGGCCCACAGCGCCTGCGCCGTCTCGACCAGATCGGCGCGGCTGGCCGTCTTCGCCGCTCGAAGCCATGGCCGAGAGGCTGTTCGGCGATCGGCCGCCTGCACACCAAGAAAGCGGAAGTGGTGCTTCATGTACGCCGCCATGTCGTCGGCTCTCTCGGGATCCGCTATCGATTCCAGCGCTGCCCAGAGGTCGTCGACTGGTGCGTGGATGATCACGAGGCGGAGTGGAGATGGTCCCGGGCGTTACGCCAGAACGCTGCGGCGACCTCGACGGGGTCCTCGCCGTCTGGGAAGTCCGAGACACGAAGCACGCTGCCGACGAATGACGGCGCGTTCCATGCCGGATCGTCGGCATCGATGCCGAGGCGGTCGGGCCACCAGACGGAGAGATAGAGGTATGGCTCGTCGATGCCGTCGTCTCCCGGTGACGCGCCGTAACTGCCGCGGTGATCGTCGTCGCCGACCTCGATCGCCGGGTCGAAGTGGCCCGGCCACAGTTGTGGGTCGGAGGCATCGACCGACGCGTCGTCGGCGGCGACCTGGGCGAGCGCAGCGAACGCCATCGCAAACCACTCCCCCAACCAGGTCGACCCGTCAGCGTCGATGCCAAGGTCGGCTGCAGGGTCACCCGCCGCAGGTGTGTCGTGTTCGGCCGCGGTCTCTGCGTCGACCACCGTGTCGAGGAACTCCGCAGCCGCAGCGAGCGAAGTGATCGTCGTTTGGGTCGTACCGCCCGGGCGTTCGTCGATGAGCTGGTCGCCTTCGACCCGGATGCGACGACCGTCGAACTCCGGGGTCCCAAACCCACCGGGCGTGGAGCGCAGTCCGAACCGCCCCGTGGACTGGAAGCGAACCGGAGCGATCACATACGCGGCGAGCCGATGGAGCGCGAGCCGGGTGGCGATGAGCGAGGCGGGCGGGGTCTGGAGCATGGCGGCCATATTCGGTCAACTCCGTCACGGTGTCACGCGATTCCGTTTCGGCTCGCGTCACCCCACGTCACTCGTCTTGCAACGATGAGAAGATAGGCATCTGATGAGTCACGTCATTCGTCCCGACCTCGACAAGAACTACCTGGAGCTCGAGGAGACGGGTGGTAGCCCGCCGGCGTCGCAATGGCGTGACGCACCCCGAACCGATGCCGACACGGTGGCACCGCTCGTCAACCAGCTTCGGGCAACCGGCCATGTCATGGTCGAGAACCTGCTCACGGCAGACGAGGTCGCGGAGATGCGCGACGCAACAACTGCGCTCATGGGCCCACGTGGGCGTCAAGAGTTCGAGGGCTTCAACACGCAGCGGGTGTACGGCGTGATGGCGCACACGAACGCACTCGATCCGCTGGTCGAACATCCCCTCGTCCTCGACGTGCTCGATCACTTTCTGCAGGTCAACTACCTGCTGTCCCAGGTCGTCGCCATCAACATCGAGTCCGGCGAGACCGAACAGCACCTGCACCACGACAATCTGCTGTACCCAATCCCCCGACCCCGCCCGCCGATCTCGGTCGCGACGATGTGGTCGCTCACCGACTTCACCGAAACGAACGGCGGCACCCGATTCATCTCCGGCAGCCATCTCTGGGACGGGCGGCTACCGGACGAGGACGACGTGATCAGTCATGCCGAGATGCCGGCCGGGTCGGTGCTGTTCTATCTCGGCACGCTGTGGCACGGCGGTGGCGCCAACCGCACCGACGATGGCCGGATTGGCGTGACCGTGCAGTACTGCCAACCGTGGGGCCGCACGGTCGAGAACTTCGGCCTGTCGATGGACCTCGACCGTGTGCGCAGGTGCAGCGACGAGATGCAGTCGATGCTCGGCTTCAACATCCACTCCAACCTCATGGGCTACGTCGACGGCCGCCACCCCGCTCGCTTGCTGTCCGATTGACCCTCGGTCGAGGACCGTCGACCTCGAGAGACCGCTCTGTCAGCCCTCTCGGGACGTTTACGGCTGCGAACCTCTGGCCATTGCACTGTCATACGGATCCTCGACGACCTCGACTCTTGCCACAGCAGCAAGATGTTCAATCGAGGTCGCCGAGATCGATATTGGACCGACTCTGATTGGGTGGGACTCCGCTGTAGCAACTTCGATCAGTTCAACGATCTGGTTGCTGAAGTCGAACGTGACCAGGACGTCACCCCGGACATCTGTCTCGTTCGCTCCACCACCGCGACGAAACGTGCGGTCCGGTTCACCAAGGCTCGAACGGAGGCTGCTTCGCTGCTCTCCCAACCACACCCCGCCAAGCGTTCGGAGCGGAGTCAGTTCTCCGTTTGCCATCGGATCAACGTACGCCACGGTCGGAACTCCTGTGAGCCACCGGGCACTACCCCAGTAGGTGTGCTCTCACCCGGGGTCAGGCACTGATCATTAACAACTTCTCCGCGATGCACCTGGAACCACTTGTTAATGATCGGTGCCTGACCCCACGTCGCTCGGCTTCAACAACCTGATGGGCTCCTGCCGGAAAGCGGCCAGGTTTTCGGTGAGACCTCAAGAACTTGATCAGAAGGCCCGAACCCTTGGGTCATCGTCCACGAACGCTCACCGTCGTACCGAGCCATCGGCCTCTCCGTTGCTCTTGTCCTCGTGGTTGTTGCTACTGCCATCGCAGGCGGAGACCTTGTCTTCTCACGGGACAACGCTTCACCCGAGGTCGTCATCACTCTCGAAGGGCCGTGCAGAAACCCTCCGATCACTCTCAACGGGGTGCAATGGCACACCGACGACACCGTTTCGTCGACGTTGGATGCGTCGCAAGAGATTCGCGGCGCCGTCCGAACTGACGCCGATGGGAAACCGATCTTTCGGTCTCACGATGGACGCGTCGTCTTGAGATACACCGCAGCCGTGCGAGACGGCGCGTTTGCTTCGCACGAGTGTCTTCTCGCGTAGTGCCTTCTTGCGTGGTAGCTGTCGCGAGTCCCTCCTAGACCATTCTCAAACGTACACAGTTGACCTCCGCCGGTGAGATTGTACGCTTGCATACAGTCATGACGGTTACAGATTCTCCCGATCCGGTCTCGCACGAGCTCGACACACCTCCCTGGCGGCGTGTGGAGAGCACGATCATCTCCGCGGCCAATGACATTCGGGCGCTCTACGACTCGCGCTACGCGGAGCTCGACCTGACACTGAGCCTGGCGATGCTGCTCTGCTACCTGGCCGATTTCGGCCCCGTCTCCCAATCCCACGCAGCCGACCATCTTCGACAGGGTCGCGCCGTCACCGGCACCCAGGTCGACAAGCTCGAAGCGCGCGGCCTCGTCGAACGCATCGCCGACCCCGGTGACCGGCGGGTCTGGCTGGTGCAGCTCACCGCCGACGGCAAGGAGCTCGCGGCGCAGGCAATCGAGATCGACGTGGTCGTCCGCCGCCAGCTGCGGGCCGGAATCCCCCGTGAGGATCGCCACACCCTCGCCAACCTTCTTCTCACCCTGCAATCCAACATCGCGAACGCGACCAACCCCTCCCACGAAAGCTGAGAGACACATGCATGAAGCAGTCATCGTCGACGCCGTGCGCACGCCTGCGGGCAAGCGCAA
>JAHDDK010000124.1 GCA_020629375.1 Acidimicrobiales bacterium | reverse complement strand
TCGTATCCATGCGGACACCCTGACGAACCGGTCTTTCGAAACCCTTTCGATCTCGCCGATGAATACCGATTCGCCTTGCTGATCGAACATTTGTTCGATACACTTTCTGTATGGCGATGACGGTGGATTCGGGTGAGCAGTCGGTGGTCGATGACCTTCGTCATGCCCTGAAGCACCTCGCCGACGAGTACCTGCCGGGAATGGATGTGACAGAGCTCGGGGCGCTGAGCGTGGAACTCACCGAATCCCGCCGGCAGCTCGATGGAGTGATCGCGGCTGTTGTTGCCGAAGCCGCCCGGGCCGGCGTTCCTGCGTCGGTCGGTCAACGGACCATGGCCCAGTACATCGCCTCCCGTACCCACGAGCGTCCGGCCGTGATTCGCGCCGACGAACGGGTCGGCCGCTGGGTGTCGTCGCTCCGGCTGATCGAAGAGGCGATGCTCGACGGTCGCCTCTCCCGCCAACACACCGACCACCTTCGCCGGCTCGAGAACATTCGAGTCGCAATGGCGATGCAACGGGACCAGCACCTCTTCGTCGAGTGGGCCCGAGACCTCGAATGGAAGTCGTTCGAGAACGCCTGCGCGTACTGGCTCAAGGTGAACGACCAGGACGGCCCCGAGCCAGACGACGAAGAGGCCATCAACACGTTCAACGTTCGCCGGCTGCCCGATGGTCGAGTCCGAGGAACCTTCGATCTCGATCCGGTCACAGGTGAGATCGTCATGCAGCAGATCGGCGTCGAAGAGAACGCACTGTTCAACGAGGATCAGGAGAACGGCATCCCTCGCACCGTTCCACAACGTCGGGCCAAGGCATTCGCCAACCTCGTCCGTCGGGGTGCCAACCGCTCGACCGAGTCGGCCAAGCCACTCATCCACGTGGTCATGTCGCTCAAGGTCCTACAGAACGCCATCGCTCAGATGGCGAAGGACCCGCAGGAGCAGGACTTCACCTCGGTGCTCGACCCGAGCGACCCCGACGGACGCTGCGAGCTGATCGACGGCACACCGATTCACCCGAAGTATGCGCTGGTCCTCCTCATGCAGGCTCGCGTCCGGCGCCAAGTGCTCACCGCAAAGAACGTCACACTCGAAGCGTCATACGAGACCCGCTTGTTCCCCGACTGGATGCACTACATCCGGCTCGTCGAATCACGCGGCCAGTGTGCGGCTGCTGGATGCGACGCCCACCACTCCTGGCTCCACAAAGACCACCGCCAACCCCGCTCCAAGCAGGGACCTACTGCGCTGGACAACCTCGACCCGCTCTGCCGACCCGACAACCACTTCAAGTCAGACGGCCCTCCCCTGCCCGGGCGCAGCTGAACCCACGCCCGGCTCCTCAGGGCAGGTCGGTCACGTGGACGGCCACGTCTGCCAACGGCTTTCTGCTGATGTCGGGCACACGAGTGCCCGCCAGCGGGTAGCCGATTGGGAAGAGCACGAAGGGCCGTTCGTTTTCCGGGCGACCGAGAACCTTCGACAGGAACGCCATGGGCGATGGCGTGTGGGTGAGCGTGGCGAGCCCCATGGTGTGGAGTGCGGCGATGAAGAGGCCGGCGGCGATACCGCAGCTCTCCTTCACGTAGTAGTTCTTGCGCCGCTCGCCGTCGGCCCGCTGCTCGTAGCGCTCCTCGAAAAGCACCACGATCCACGGTGCAACCTCGAGGAACTCCTTGTGGTGATCCGTGCCGAGCGGCGCCAGCGCCTCCTGCCACTCCTCGTTCATCCGGTTGTCCAGGTAGTTGACGCGCTCCTCTTCCTCGGCCGCCTCCCGGATGGCCGACTTCACCGCAGCGCTGTCCGTCATCACGAACCGCCACGGTTGTTTGTGCGCACCCGATGGCGCGGTCGACGCCGTGAGGATCGCCTGCTCGATCAACGCCTTCGGCACCGGCTCATCGGAGAACATCCGCACGCTGCGCCGTGCGTCCATCAGCTCGTGGAACTCGCTCCCTCGGGCTGCTGCGTCGGCCGTCGCAACCGGTGCGGGGGCGTAGGGAACGAACGGGTGCTCGGCCGCCAATTCGGGCGACGGGTACGGGTGCTCGTAGAGGTCCTTCGCGTCGGTCATGGACCGCACGATAGACCCTCCACTCAACCTGCTGGAATGAGCGTCCGAAAGGGTGGGCGACCGAACTTGCCGTGGGTGTAGAGTTCGAGAGAATCGTTCGATCAAGGAGAACATCTGATGTTTCGCAAGCTCGCAGCCGGCCTTCCGGCCGAAGAAGTAAGCGCACACTGCGACGGACCGTGCGGCGTGTACGACCCCGCCTCGGCCCGCATCGCCGCCGAAGCTGCCCGCTCGATGACCAAGAAGCTTCTCGACGCCGGCCCCGCCACCTCCGTGGAAGAGGCCAACACGCAGTCCCGCTACATCGCCATCAAGGAAGAGCAGGCGCACATCGCCAAGGAAGAACTCCTCGTCCTCTGGACCGACTACTTCAAGCCGCCGCACCTCGAGGCCTACCCGGACCTCCACACCACCTTCTGGAACGCCGCCAAGGCATGCTCCGAAGTCAAGGTGCACGTGAGCATGGAAGCCGCCGACGCCCTGATGGCCGCCATCGAAGAGATCCACAACATCTTCTGGGCAACCAAGGGCCGCGACGACGTCGCCTGGTACACCACCTGAGCCACCGCTCGATTCGAGATGGAGCGCTCGGCCCGTGGGGTCGGGCGCTCGTTTCGTTTTTGCCGGTCTACTCCTCGGGCAGTTCGAGCCGCAGGTTCTTGAACACCGTCTCAGCGAGCTCCACCGACACGTGTGCTTCGGCGGCGAATGTGCGCCACTGCGAGACAACACCGACTACCTGGTCGAGCAACTCAAGCGATTCCAACGGTGAAAGGTCTGCAGCCACACCCAACGCGACCAGATCCGAACGGGCGAACCCGTCCCGCTTGCCGTTGATGGTCATCTGGTGCGCAGAGGTCCACGCCCCCACAGGGTTGTAGGAGTAGGTGACGTCGTAGGCAGGCGAAAGCGACCACCGGCCGCCCCTATCCATCAGGAAGCTGATGTTCTTCGTGTGATCGTCCTGGTTGCGGGCCACGACGTTGAAGAACGCCCGACGCACCTGCTCAACGAGATCGGGGTGGGGCAGTCCTATCTGGCGCATCACCCGCAACGCCTGCTCGTAGCTGTAGCCACCGGCGAGGTTGAAATCGGCGTGGGCCACCGCCGTCAGCGACTGCTGGTGGAGCCGACCCGATGGCGTTCGGTCGAATCGCCGGGTCATGAAGTGCGCCCGGCCCGCCTCTTCGAGAAGACGGGTGTCGGGCATGCGGACGCCTGCAGCCTGCGCCATCTGCGAGTAGGCGAACTCGACCCGACCGAATCCCTGTGGATCGGCGAGCTCCCGGTCTCGGTTGCCGTCGACTCCGTCGAACTTGATCAACCAGTGGGTGAACGACGACGGCTGATCCAGCTGCCCCGAGCGGATCTCGTTCGTCGCTTCGTCCCAGGCAATCACCGCCTTCGCGCGGGCGCCGCCAGCCGAGGTGCCGACGCGAATGATTTTGGTCAGGTCGTCCACCCCTGGGTCACCGTTGCGGAGCCGTAGCTGTGCATTTGGAGCGATCGCCTTCTGCGCGAGCGACACGAGTTCGGCGACATCGAGGGGAGCATCATCGTCGCCTGTATCTGCGATCGCCGGAGCAAACTCGAGTGCACCCAACCCGCGACTGCCGACGTAGCAAAGCCGCTCGACCGGATTGAAGTCGTCGACCGGACGTCCCTGACGGACCAGCCACGCATCGATGAGCGCTGTGCCGAACTTGTCAGGCAGCGAGTCGGCCAACATGCCGGGCAACCCCTTGAACGTCTCGCGAGACAACGCTGGAAAGCTCCGGATGCCCGGGCCGAGCGGCATGGTCAGCGGTGCCAGCTCGATGCCGCTCCGAAGGAACGCAGGGTCGTACTCGTAGTTCCCCAAGCCTCGGTCCGGATCCCAGCGGACCGCTCCGACACGCGTGCCCCAGAGCCGAACCTCCGCTACCTCGACGGTCACGCTTCATCGCCCCAGGTCCATGCGGTGGCGCCACGGGTCGTGGATGGCGTGCCGAGCGCAGCGATTGGACTCTCCGCCGGCTCCGCGATTGCAAGCTCGAGACCGTCCAGGAGGTCGAGCGCTCGCAACGTTGCGAGCAACGAGTCGAGGCTCACGTCGTGGCCTCGTTCAAGTTTGGAGAGGGTCGGACGGGAAAGCCCTGCGGCGACAGCGAGTGCCTCCTGCGTTAGGCGGCGGCTTCGTCGATGGCTGCGGATACGCCGGCCGAGCACGGCGCGGACCTGCATGTTCGACAGTTCAGCAAACACGACTCTCCTCTGCAAAGGAACGCATTCAATCCAACCCTTTTTTCCATGATCCGTAGTGGATAGTTTACCAAGTGCGATCCACATCGCTCAACTCATTCGTAAACAATCCTTTACAGAAACCCGTTGGGTCGCCCGGCTGGTAAACGAACGTTGACCATCACTCGCCTAGCATCATGACGTGTCAGCCCCGCCCATCGTTCCGGTCGCCTCGACGGCTGAGCTCGCGCGCTGGCTGCTACGGCGGCGCACCCGATTCGCCGTGGCCGGCCCGTCGATGGAACCGACGCTGCGAGCCGGGCAGGTCGTGCTGGTCGATGGGCGGGCCGAGCCGCAGCTCGGCGATGTGGTGGTGGCCATGCACCCTCGCCGGAGCGGACTGAAGATCATCAAACGACTCGGCGGTGGCTCGGCAACCGAGGGCTGGCAGCTCGCCAGCGACAACGGCGCCGAACCGAACAGCGAAGACAGCCGCACGTTCGGGCCGGTCGGGACCAACGCGATCGTCGGCCGGGTAACCTCCGTGGTCCGATGACAAAGCCCCTCACCCTCCTCGCTGCGCTCGCACTCACCCTCGCGGCGTGCGGGCTGCTCGACACGGAGCACTCCGTGGTCGATGACGACGCACCGGCCGTCGACCTCGCGCAGATCGACGGCGTCGTTGGCGCCCAGGTGCAGGCGGTCGAGACCTACTGGGTGGAGGTCGGCGAGTCGATCGGACTCGACTACGAGCCAGTCCCAGCCGAACGGGTCATCGCCCGGTCCCAGCTCGAGGACGGGACAGCGGAGGGCCTCTGCTCCTTCGACGGCGACGAAGAATTCCTCGATCCGGACGACGTGATCGACAACGCCTTCGTCACCCCCTGCGACGAAGGCATCACCGTCGTGTACGACGACATCACGTACGTCCCCGAGCTCGAGCGGAAGTACGACGGTGCGGGCACCACCATGCTCATCGCCCACGAGTGGGGCCACGTCATCCAGTTCCAGCTCGGCCTGTTCGACCAGGACGGGCTGACGGCCGAGCAGCAGGCCGACTGTTGGTCAGGCGCGTACGCCCGCTGGGCAGAGGACAACGGCATCGAGCCATTCACCAACGCGTCAGCCCTGGATCTCGCCATCATCTCCACGCTCGAGACCCGCGACGGCATCGGCGTCGACCCGAACGTCGAGGACTCGCACGGCAACGGCTTCGACCGGGTGCGCGCCACGCAGGAGGGATATGAACGCGGCGCAGCGTTCTGCAATGACTATGAGCAGGGCCAGTTGCCGATCACGCAGATCGGGTTCCTCGACGACGAAGACGAGGACAACGCCGGCAA